>JBQMRR010000015.1:0-97132 GCA_052174495.1 Arsenophonus sp. NC-TX2-MAG3 | reverse complement strand
CTACTTAATATTAATTTGAGGTAGCTCTTGATTGCACAGCTAACCATATTAATGCAGAGTGATCTCAAATTTTTAACTAAAATTAAATAATAGCTCTGAAGAGCGCATCTTTTTCCATGTGCCAATTAAATTGCTTGACTATACATAGTCGAGAATATATCGGCGCATTAATTTAGTATTCTATACCAAACTCTGTACACAAATATGGAAATTTATATTTTCAATAGCTAAACATTTTTACAGAATAAAATGCGGTCTGTAAATTCTTTGCTATTATCTGTAAGTATTCAATAAATAACCATTGAGCATATTTGGTTAAGATCATATAAAAAGAGTTGAGCGTTATATTACGATCTTGGCCCTGAATAGACGAATAAAACTCATTGAGTAATGTGATCTATATTTATGAAAAATAATGTCGTAAAGTTTTGTTTGTCATTTACGAAAGATATTTAAAACTAGGTATAGATAATAATGCTAGTAGTTTTAAACGCTTTATGGTTTCAACTTCGGGTGCTTTGCCTCATTTCACGTAAATTTCTTCTTAAGGACTGCATAAACAGCGATCTTACTAGATCAAGAATACTTACTGAATTTAAAAACTTGGATACGATTACTAATAGATCGTTAATAGGGGAGAAAATATTTTTCGCAGAAAAAACTATGGCTTACTATGGCTTCTTGAACAAGTGACAGCGTCATCGCCAAATAATACAGAAAATGTCTATAATTATCAACATTATTTCGTTTTACCTTTTAGAGACAATAAGCTTAAAAATGCTCTAAGTCTTAGTCAATAGACAGAAACTCTTCTAGACTTAAAGAGTAGCATTAGTTTTTAGGTATTGTAGTTTTATTTGATGATGGAAGAGGAGGTGTGTACTCCCCCCTCCTTTTTTCATCATTATGATATTTTGTTCCTAACTTATATCCTTCAGTAACTATATTACCATAAATAAGGGGGGATGTGCGACGAGCATTTATATAATAATCCTAGACTAAACAAATAGCCTGAAAGTATTTAGCTTTTTAACTTAAATTATTATGACTGAGTCACATAAAATTATAAATTGATGCCATTAGCTATCACATATAATAAAATTGTGTCAAAGTAAATTTTACTTAGAAATGAGATGTAATATTCATTACAACCTAAATAATATCTTAATCAGTAGCATTATTTTTAATCCTCAAATAGAATTAAGCTCAGAAATATAATTATAACTGGTATTATTTGTCATTTTATGACATAAAATGTAGAGATTATTTTGCATTTCTAATATAGAAAAATATTAATTAGCTCTAATATAAACTTAATTATGTTATAATACAGAGTTAGATAGCTTTTCAGGGTGCTCTTAATTGCAGAAAATCTTCAATTAATGAATCGGAGAGAATAAGATCTGTAGAGACACATAGCCTAAATTTACTAAATTATAGAGGTTTAAATGGCAACTGTTTCCATGCGCGATATGTTTCAAGCAGGAGTTCACTTTGGTCATCAAACTCGTTACTGGAATCCAAAGATGAAAACTTATATCTTTGGTGTACGCAATAAAGTGCATATCATTAATTTGGAAAAAACTGTTCAAATGTTCAATGAAGCATTAGATGAATTAACTAAAATTTCTTCACGAAAAGGAAAAATTCTGTTTGTTGGTACTAAGCGCGCAGCAAGCGAATCGATAAAAAAATCGGCTAATAATTGTGATCAGTATTTTGTTAATCACCGATGGTTAGGTGGTATGTTGACTAACTGGAAAACTGTTCGTCAGTCTATTAAGCGTCTAAAAGATTTAGAAGCACAATCTCAGGATGGCACTTTTGATAAATTAACCAAAAAAGAAGCATTGATACGTACCCGTGAACTTAGCAAGCTAGAAAATAGTTTGGGTGGTATTAAAGAAATGGATGGTTTACCTGATGCTTTATTTGTTATTGATGCAGAACATGAGCATATTGCTATTAAAGAAGCAAATAACTTAGGTATCCTTGTATTTGCGATTGTTGATACTAATTCTAATCCAGATAGTGTTAATTACATCATTCCTGGTAATGATGATGCGATCCGTGCAGTTAAATTATATTTAGATGCTGTTGTTGAAGCTGTTTATAAAGGTCGTCATCAAGATCAAGAATTTAAACTAAAAGAAATCTTGATAGATCCTGAATAATAAGGACATCTCTTCGTCATTGATGGGAAAATATTATGGAGACCAGGTTTATAATATATTGATTATATGCCCTAATTACTTTCTTTTTACTTATTGGAATAGGAATTGTCTGCGTGGGATTCTCCCTATTCAATCAGGAATATTAAGGAATAAATCAGATGTTTCGAATTAGTGCTGCTTTAGTAAAAGAACTACGCGAACGTACTGGATCAGGTATAATGGAGTGTAAAAAAGCATTGATTGAAGCTAGCGGAAATATTAAATTAGCTATCGATAATATGCGTAAATCAGGTCAAGCAAAAGCTGCTAAGAAAGCTGGTCGAGTAGCAACCGAAGGCGTAGTAATGGCAAAAATTTCTGATAATCGTAAATTTGGAGCATTGCTTGAATTAAATTGTGAAACGGATTTTGTAGCTAAAGATGCAAGTTTTATAGCATTCGGTAATGAAATATTGAAATCCGTTGTTGAAAATAAATCTTCAAATATTGATGAATTAAAGACGAAATTTGAAGAACAACGTACAACAATTGTCACCAAAATTGGTGAAAATATTAATATTCGTCGAATCGAGATTATAGAAGGTGGAAAAATCGGCTATTACTTACATGGCTCTCGTATTGGCGTTTTTGTATCTGCTAAAGGTGCAGATGATGAACTTATTAAGCATATTGCGATGCATATCGCAGCGAGCAAACCTGAATGTGTTACACCAGCAGATGTGCTAAGCGATATTCTTACTCATGAATATCAAATTCAATTTGACATAGCAATGCAATCTGGTAAGTCTCGTGAAATTGCGGAAAAAATAGTAACTGGCCGTATGAATAAATTCATTAATGAAATTTCTTTAACTGGTCAACAATTTATTATAGATCCAAGCAAAACAGTTGGTGCGTTACTAAAAGAGAAAAACGTAACAGTGACTAACTTTATTCGTTTTGAAGTTGGTGAAGGTATTGAAAAACTATAAACTGATTTTATTCCTGAAATATCGGCAATAAGTAAATATTAATACCATTTATTAAAATTAGCCAATAACAAACAGTTTTATTTTAGATAACTCTAAAAATTTTTTAAAACTAAATTATTATAAATGAAATTTACTATTAAATTATTTATTTGACATATGCTTAATCCAATAGATTAAAGTTAATATTAAACTAAATTTTCTTCTTACTAAAGAAATAAAAAACTTAATTAATTATTTGGTTCCTGATCATTATATAGATCCTTAGATCCTTGTCGTTGTAGGTAACTCTATTTATGCTACGATGACTCTGAGAGATATAGTTAAGGTAAAATATCATGATGCTGACGCTCTATCCTCAGCTAACTACAACACCTAAATCTCTCCTGCTATTCAGGTAGATAAAGATCCTGTGTCTATATTAAGTAAACGTTATGGCATATACCAATTTATAATTCCTAAATAGTGAAAATGAGATGATGTTGATGATCATAGCTATATTTACTATCGTGTTTTGACGAAAAACCTTTTTGCCCCCTCAATAATATACTGACAGTAGCACTTGAATTCCTTAACCCTCACATAATATTTTATCTAGTCAGATCGCTGTTTATGCAGATATAAACGGTACTTTGCGTAAAATAAAGAGGAAAAGTTTCCCACTTCTCGTCAAGGTAAAGCGTAAAGGATTTAAAAGCTACAAACTTATTTTTATCCTACACTTAGATATAAATACGTTCTGATGATACCAAATAAAACTTCACGATGTCATCTTTTTCTAGGCATATATCATGGCACTCAATTGTCTTATAGGTTTTTACAATTATGAGACCGCGCGGACTGCACTCAACTTTTTTTATGTGATCTTAATCGAGTATCTCCACACATCTATCCATTAGATACTTACAGATAATAACAAAGAATTTATAAAACACCTTTTTATCTATGAAAATATTTAGCCACCGGGAAAACAGGAATTCACCTATTTCTGTGCAGAATTTGGTATAGAACACTGACACAGCTCGATTAGGCATTCTGAAAATGCTATAGTTGAACGATTTAATCGCATAGTTATAGATGAGCTGCAAAGCCATTATTTAATTCTAGTAAATAGTTTAAGATCACTCTGCATCAATATACTTTGCTGTACAATCAGGAATTAGTATAATTAGTAATTAATAGTAAAACTCCATTATAGTTTATAAAAATATAAATTCAAAGTTAAATCTAAATTATTTAAAAAACCATATTATCTTCTGAGAAGTGATAACTAATCAAGTATTTTATACTTATACTTTAAACTAAGAATTTTAAATCTTCAATAATTTATCTGTTCAGGACGAAATACCATGGCAACTAATACAAAACCCGTATATCAGCGTATTTTACTTAAGCTTAGCGGCGAAGCTTTGCAAGGTTCAGAAGGTTTTGGTATTGATGCAAGCGTTTTAGATCGTATGGCATATGAAATTAAGGAACTGGTAGAATTAGCGATACAGGTTGGTATAGTTATTGGTGGTGGTAACCTATTTCGTGGTACACGTCTAGCTGAAGCTGGTATGAATCGTGTTGTTGGGGATCACATGGGAATGTTGGCGACAGTAATGAATGGATTAGCTATGCGTGATGCTTTACATCGTGCATATGTTAATGCCAGACTCATGTCTGCAATACCATTAAATGGTGTGTGTGATAATTATAGTTGGGCTGAAGCAATTAGCTTGCTTCGTAATGGCAGAGTTGTTATTTTCTCAGCAGGAACTGGAAATCCTTTTTTTACAACAGATTCAGCAGCTTGTTTACGAGGAATAGAAATTGAAGCAGATATTATTTTAAAAGCAACCAAAGTTGATGGCGTTTATTCCGGCGACCCATCAAACCATTCAGATGCTGTTTTTTATAAAAAATTAACTTATCAAGATGTATTAGAACACGAATTAAAAGTGATGGATTTAGCGGCATTTATTTTGGCTCGTGATCATAATTTACCTATTCGTGTTTTTAACATGAATAAACCTAGTGCGTTACATCGAATTATGATGGGTGAAAATGAAGGCACGTTAATCTCGCGTGATTAATCTCTTAAGAAACATAGATGATTTTGGCGATATAATATTATTAGCATCGTTAAATAATTGAATTGGGTATCGGTTATAGCCTAAATATTTATAACCACTTATAAGGGTTTAAATGTGATTAATAAAATTAAAAAAGATGCTCAAGAACGTATGAGAAAAAGCGTTGAATCATTCAAAAGTCAAATTAATAAAGTTCGTACTGGTCGGGCATCGCCAAGTTTATTGGATGGTATAATGGTTGAATATTATGGTTCTGCAACCCCATTACATCAGTTAGCGAATATTACAACTGAGGATTCATGTACACTTGCCATTAGTGTGTTTGATCGTACGTTAGCGCCGTCAGTAGAAAAAGCCATTATAGCATCAGACCTAGGTCTTAATCCTTCTTCAGCAGGAACCATTATACGTCTATCTTTACCACCGTTAACGGAAGAACGACGTAAGAATTTAATTAAAGTTGTCCGTAATAATGCTGAACAGGGGCGTGTATCTGTTCGTAATGGACGGCGTGATGCGAATGATAAGATTAAGACCTTACTAAAAGATAAAAAAATTAGTGATGATCATGAACGTAGAGCACAAGATGAAATTCAGAAATTAACTGATAATTATATTATGAAAATTGATGAATCTCTGGAAAAAAAAGAAAAAGAATTGATGGAATTTTAAACCTTTTATAATAAAGTTATAAGATGTGTATAAAGTAAGTATGGGTTTATTATATCTTTTAATTTATTACTTTATGCATATATCTGAATTAGTTATAATTCTTTATTAATTAAATAGTAGAGCATATATATCAAGATGATACGTCTGACAATTTTAGGCTCGACCGGTTCAATTGGCAAAACAACACTATCAGTAGTTAAGGAAAATCTAGCAAAATTTAAAATTATAGCATTAGTTGCACATAAAAATGTGGCTACTATGATTCAACAATGCTTAGAATTCCAGCCACAATATGCTGCTATGTCAGATGAAAAATCAGCCAATAATCTAAGAAGTTTACTAAGTAAACAAGGATGTAAAACTAAAGTTTTATCAGGTCAAAGGGGAGTTTGTGAACTAGCGGCACTTGATAATGTTGACCAAGTTATGTCAGCAATTACTGGAATTGCTGGTTTAATACCAACATTATCTGCAATCCGTCAAGGTAAGCGTATTTTATTAGCCAATAAAGAATCATTGATTACTAGTGGGAAATTTTTTTTTGACGCAATTAAAAAATATGGTGCTCAGGTGCTGCCTATTGATAGTGAGCATAATGCTATATTCCAAAGTTTACCAATTAAAATTCAACGTAATTTGGGTTTTTCCAATCTTGAAAAACACGGAATAACGCGCATAGTATTAACTGGATCTGGTGGCCCTTTTCGTGAAATTCCGCTCGCTTCTCTTAAGAAGATGACACCTAATGGGGCTTGCAATCACCCTAATTGGTCTATGGGGCGTAAGATCTCGGTTGATTCAGCAACGATGATTAACAAAGGGCTTGAATATATTGAAGCACGGTATTTCTTTAATGCTTCAGACGATCAAATTGAAGTTATCATCCATCCAGAATCTGTTATTCATTCAATGGTTCGCTATCAAGATGGAAGTGTGATCGCTCAATTAGGTACGCCTGATATGCGAACACCAATTTCTTATAGTATGGCTTATCCAGATCGTATTCCTTCAGGTGCAGCTGCGCTCGATTTTAAACAATTATCTTCATTGACTTTTATTGCTCCAGATTATCAACGTTACCCCTGTTTGAAATTAGCAATTGATGCTTCCCAACATGGGCAAGCAGCGACCACAATTTTAAATGCTGCGAATGAAGTTTCTGTTGCTGCATTTTTAGCAGGAAAACTTCAATTTACTGATATTGCGCAAGTTAATATAGATACAGTAGAAAAGTTAAGTTTAGCTGAACCTGATAGCATTGATGCAGTATTAGCAATTGATAATGAAGCACGTCAAATGGCAATAAATTATGTTAAAACATTAGCTATGTGATATTAATAAATAATTTGCCCACTTAAATCTTTCTATATTTATTCCAGGTTAAATTTTTATAAAATTTAATAGTTTCAATGGTATTGAAATATATAAAGTACTAATTATTAACTAATAGTATTAAATACTAATTTTTGATTTAAATTAAGTAATTTTTATCTTTATTATTAAAGTAATTTTAAGAATAATAGAATTCTTAGCAAATCTAGTATAATTATGGTCATTTTTTGCTATGATCGCTTCGTGAATTTGCTATCCATCCATTCTTAAATTTGACGTTGTTTTGCTAGTATGGTCAATAAGTAAAATCCTCTTATCCAGCTCCAGATTTTATAATCAACTTGAAGAAAATCCTAAATAACCTTGAAATGGTTGTTTTTCTTGAACTTACAGTGCTTCGTACATTGGATTCGTAACCTCACTATCATAAAAATTCGACTCAATTCAATTCCTCACTTTTATTTATGCCAATATGCTGATGGGGAGCTATAAAATACCAATAGCTCTTCTCGCTCTTTATTTAGATTTTTCATATCTTTTTTAGGATACGCTGAAAAACATTTCCAACAAAATATCAAGGACTTTATCAGCAACGTAGCGGATCCTTGCTAGTCAGGTACCTTCCCGCAGCTCACTTTAACTTTCTGTATTGAATAGCTTTTGGAAATGAAGTTTAGCTAATTTTGCTTCTAATTTTTAATAACCATCTTTAACGCCAATCTAGCTCCTTTATGTCTATGCGCAGTCCAGCGGACAATATAAGCGGTAGGTAAGTTGATTACTTTTTACCTACCGCTTATATTGTCCGCTGGACTGCGCATAGACATAAAGGAGCTAGATTGGCGTTAAAGATGGTTATTAAAAATTAGAAGCAACTGAATCGAACTTTTGGATAAGCACGTGCAAACGGTGACGCCTTAACCATATCTCTTGATCTTGCTATGGGAGCTGGTGCTTTAGTCTTAAAAAGATAATGATAAACATATTTTAGAATATGAAGCAATAAGGCTGTGTTGGGTACATAAAATAGTTAATATGCTTGCTTAACTCTATAAAAGCATTCAATACCTAAAATTAATATGATTTGCTGGATAGCATAACTAGCAAAGAGCTATGATGCCACTAATATAAATCTCTTGATACTTTGTTAGAAAAATTATCAGAATATCCTCAAGCACAATAAGAATGTTAGAAAAGATTGAGAAGAGCTGCTTGCATTCTATAGCTTCCTGTTAATCCCACTTAGCATTAATAAGAATAAAAAATTCGATTGAATTAGTTTTATGACAATTGGGCTATGAAGCTGATATACCAAAAGAAGTATTGTTAAAGAAAACAGCCATTTTAATGGTATTTAAGCTACCCTTGACCTAGTTAAAAAAACTGGAACTAGGTAAGTAGAAGAGTGGGAGGAGAAGGGGAGCCGATCTGGTAATCCTGGTGATAAACAACGGCTAATTTAAGAAGATTAAAAAGAGATTCATGAAGGATCAGAATAGAACTCTAGCCTGATCATCATAAACCAGATTTACTAATAACTCTTGATGATATCTAGAATAAATTTCTTAAAAAATATAATAAAAATATTAACTTACGGATCAAATTTATCTATCGAATAAATGTTTATCTGTAACAACATCTTAAATGTGTCTAGTAATTCCGGCCGTTACTACTATACCTCTCCTAAATCTTCTCACAGCTGTTTGTACTAAATCTGTAAGTCAAAAATCTACAGTTTATGCAGCTTTAAAGCTATCGAGTAATCGTTAATATAGCAGGCTTATACTTTACTCAACTACGACTGGGAAACATTATTTTCACTATTCCTACCTTCCTTGGCTTTTTTCAACAATAACTCGTTGATACTCAGAGATCTATTTCAGACTAGTATCCGTGCTATACTAAAGTAGGTACTCAAACCAGGGTATCAAAAATTGATATCTTCTATGCCTTGAGTATTTATGATCGAAAACTTCATCAATATCGGCATCTTCATATCTTCGTCGCACGTAGCGGCATAGATATTAAACATACTGTATGATAGAGAGCTATTTTAAAAAAGAGCGGCAGAAGAGAAATCTCCCTGCTAATATGCTGTCATCCGGCTGCTATACGTCACAGCTATTACCTAATAAATCCTAGATTTCCTAGTTTTTGATATATCCGAATCAAAAAATAATATTGAATACTCTGTAAAGTATCGTACAGATGGTTATTTAGAGAAGTACAGTTTTCTAAAAAAGAGAAAAGGTGATATACAGTATGAAATAACTCAGGCGGTACTACTTTAAATGATCATTGGTATCCGCGTTAAAATTTATGTCATTTCTGAATAGAAATATTATTGCACATCATTACTATAACCACTTAACTAGCAGTACCGGCAAAGATTTTGTTGCAAGAAAAAATGATTTAGAACTATATTAGCGATAATCTGGGCAATAGATTAAGCTACTAACATTACTATAGTTTCTTATTAAATCGTAAATTAGGTACACTATTACCGAAAATGTGTATAAGGCATTCAAAGATGACAGCTCAAAAAAAACCGGAAAACCATGGTTTGCTTGCTTTAATAAAAGGATTTTCTGCCGCACAGATACGTACAAATGCATTCTATGTGTGTCGACAGGCTACTTTTACCGACCCTCATACTAGCGAGCAAAGTAACTAAATTGTTGTCAGAAAAATGTATAAAAAATAGAAAAAGAATACTTTTTAAGTTAATTCATAGAATTTAATGTCTATAAAATTAGTGTACTAGGTCAAATATAGACTAATGATGAAATTTTAACTTATTTTAGTAGAACAGTAAACTAATTCTCCTAATCTTCTCCCCCCTTAGAAAAGGATAGTTCTGCTATCTAATTAAATAGCAATTTAATTTTTTAATTCAAGCTATTTTAGCATACATCACAATAACTAAATAATTTATCTTTGTAATCTAGTTTTACCAGAGGACCACTTTCAATAATATTATCAAATAATTTCCTAGAATCTAGGATTTTGCAATGATATCGTTGCAACTTATTTATGTCTACAGGAGATAAGATGTTCACTTATAGTAATGCAGGATAGAATGAAATAATTTACTTCAATATATTAATTAATATCATCATTCAATAAATTCTCACCGTCCCAAAATAATAAAATCCAACCTATGATAATAGGGAGTAATAAAAGAGTCTCTTTGATCTGTATGCTATTTGTTTTATAGCAACTTCCTGTAGGAAAAATCCTTCATATAGTATAAGGGATTTTTACCAATAACTTTTGTCAATATAAGTCAAATAGCACACACTTGATAAAAAACTTTTATATGTACGATTAGAATCGCATTTTTTAACTATAAAATATTGCAATAATTTTTATATCCCATTTAATATCATTTATAATTGGTAGCAAATAATATATTTTTCGTAAGAAATATTAATGTAGTTTTCAAATTGATTGATGTTAAACTTAGTGTGCAAACAAATTTGAAAACAAACACTTGATCTTGGTAATACGGTATATCACGCATTACTTAATATTCTGAATTTTAAACTGTGAAGAATATTACTATTAGTTTTGTTTTAAAAACAGACGATTTCTATATAATTTAAAAAACTAAATGTATTTTAGATTTTTCTTTTATATGTAAAAAAGATGTTAACATTCATAAGATTTTAATTATAGGTCCCGTTGCTAGTTTGATTAGCGGGGGGTGGGTTATCATTAACAACTAATTTTAGTAATACCAAAAACATGGCAGAAAAACGCAATATATTTCTGGTTGGGCCTATGGGCGCCGGAAAAAGTACTATTGGTCGCCAACTAGCGCAACAACTTATAATGGAGTTTTTTGATTCCGATCAAGAAATTGAACGACGTACTGGTGCTGATGTTAGTTGGGTGTTTGATTTAGAAGGTGAAGAAGGCTTTCGGGAACGTGAAGAAAAAATTATCAATGACCTTACAAAAAAACAAGGCATTATTCTAGCAACAGGGGGAGGATCGGTAAAATCAAAAGAAATACGAAACCGACTATCTGCTCGTGGGGTAGTCGTTTATCTTGAAACTAAAATTGAAAAACAAATGATACGAACTCAACATGATAAAAAAAGACCTTTATTGCAAATAGATCACCATGCTCGTGAAATTTTAGAAAAACTTTCTCATGAACGTAATCCACTTTATGAAGAAATCTCAGACATTATTATTCGTACTGACGATCAAAGTGCAAAAGTAGTTGCTAATCAAATAATTGAGTTATTAAAAAATACTTAATTTTAATAAATGAATAATAATGACTGATTAACTACCTCATAAAAGGTAAAATTAATATGGAAAAATTGATAGTTACACTTGGTAAATGGAGTTACCCTATTAATATCGCTTTTGGTTTACTTAATTCATCTGATGCTTTTTTACCACTTAAAAGTGGCGAATATGTAATGATTATAACGAACAAAACGCTACATTCTATTTATTCTGCAAGAGTAAAATCTACTCTTACAAAAATGGGCGTCAAAGTTGATGAGATTGTTCTACCTGACGGAGAACAGTATAAATCATTAGCTACCCTTAATACTATTTTTACTGCTTTATTAAAAAAAAATCATCCTCGAAGCACCACTCTTATTGCCCTTGGAGGCGGTGTAATTGGTGACTTGGTAGGATTTGCTGCCGCCTGCTATCAAAGAGGCGTTCGTTTTATTCAAGCACCAACCTCGCTTTTATCTCAAATTGACTCATCTGTTGGAGGAAAAACAGGAGTTAATCATCCATTAGGTAAAAACATGATTGGTGCTTTCTATCAGCCAATATCGGTAATTATTGATTTAGATAGTCTAAAAACATTACCAGCACGTCAATTTTCTTCAGGCTTAGCAGAAATTATTAAATATGGTATTATTTTAGATAATGATTTTTTTTGTTGGTTAGAAAAAAATATTAATAAACTATTTAATTTTGATGAAAAAAAAATATCTTATTGTATCCGGATTTGCTGTGAATTAAAAGCAAAAATCATTGCCATAGATGAAAAAGAAACCAGTGGACAACGTGCATTATTGAACTTAGGGCATACCTTTGCTCATGCTATTGAAACTGAATTAGGCTATGGTTCCTGGCTACATGGTGAGGCAGTTTCTGCAGGTATCATGATGGCAGCAAAAACTGCAGAGTTAATTGGTGAATTTAACAAAAATGATACTGAACGCATTTTAAACTTACTGAGACAAGCAAATATTCCTACTAAAGGACCAGCAAAAATGCCTGCTGAAGCTTATTTACCTCACATGATGAGAGATAAAAAAGTATTTAATAATCAACTGAATCTAGTGTTACCCAAATCTATTGGTAATGCAGAATTATACACTAATGTAAGTCATAATATTGTTTTAAAAGCAATTAAACAATGCCTAGATACAAATTAAACCGTGATTAAGATAGGTAAGGATAGGTCATTAGTGGAACTATAATAAATATCCGTATAATTAGAATTAAACTACCAAAATCATCTTTATTCATGATTTAAGGTGATCAACCTTAAATGGAGGGAGAATGGACAAGTTTAAACCAGAAAGAGATCCACAAGATCAGAGTAACTTCCGACCAGATACTTCAGATAGACCTGTATTACGTTCACGTCAGCAAGAATCTAAATACCATCTAGCTTCTCGACAACATGTCATGATTGGTATTGCTATTTTGGTTCTATTATTACTTATTATTGCAATTAGCTCAGCACTTAAAGCACCAACTAATCATGAGAAACAACATACTTCTACAGCAATAAATAAACGTAATATCAATATTTATAAATCAACATCACTATTAAATGAATCTTCTTTACCTTTATCTAAAGAACATAATCAACCACAAAGTGAAACTATGATGCCTTTAATTAGTAATATACAAACTAAAAGTTCTTTACCTTTACCTAATCAAGGTCAAGATAAACGTATTGAAATCCCTAGTAAGGTTATTGATGCTTTACGACAAGGAGAAACATTACCTAATATAAAGCAACAACTAGCTGAAAATCCAACATCAATACCATTATCAATAAAACCTTCATCTACTATTTTAGTAAAGATTGTTGAACCAATTAAAACTAATCCTGAAACAAAAATAAAACCTATAGTTCAAAGACATATAAATGAAAATGCTGATTTATTATCGGCTCCAGCAAGCAATTACACATTACAATTAAGTAGCGCAAGCCGTTCAAATTCTCTAGAAGCATTTGCTAAAAATAATCACTTAATTAATTATAAAATATATAAGTCCACACGTAATGGGCAACCATGGTATGTTCTTATCCATGGTAATTACCGCTCAGTCAGTGAAGCAAAAAATGCGACTTTAATTTTGCCTCCTTCTGTTCAGAAAAAAAAACCATGGGTTAGAAAATTTCAACAAGTAAAGCAAGATCAAAAATAAAGAATTATTAAGAGAAAATGCTCTATTATAAACAGAACATACCAAAAACTTTGCAGCATTTAGATAAAAATGGCGATACGAAGAAAAACGCGTTTTTTAAAATTAGTTCTCGGCAAACTTCTTCTGGTAGAATAAGTTAAAATATCTACGAGAAGGTAATTGTCTGGTAGAACCATTTATCGGACCAGGTTCAGTATTTTTAAATACTAACTGTAATGCTTTACATCCTAGCTGACATAAATAATGATCTTATCAATTTATATAATACTGTAAATACAATACTGATAATATTTATGCAGCATTTATATCAACTTTTTAATAATAAGTTAAATATACCTAGTAATATTATTGTTTACATAGAGAATTTAACTTATGTAATAATTCTAAACGCCTAGTGAATTATTTTTATATCTTAATTGTCATTGTTATAATGGTCTTTGTCGTTACAATTAAAAATGGGAATTATAACGTTCCACTTGAGCGTTATAATAAACCTTATTTTCTGAACATGAACTCTATCGGTTTACTAAAAAAGCATAAAAAGCTATTTTAGCTGCCAAACCTATCAAAAACATTACTATCAACAAACAAAAGTTCTATCGTTTACTATACGATCTACACCTATAACATCGCTTTTTAATGCGGCTAATTTTATCTAAAATCATATAAATAGTTTTGGTAACAAAGAAGAATAAAATCTGGCTAAAATTGCTTATCATTTATCATCAACACACGGAACACCTGTATTAATATCAAATTATGATACACCAAGGACTAGAGAATGGTATCATCACTCTAAGCTAAATATTACTATAGTACGTAGAATAATTAGTCGTAATAGTCTCTCTTATAGAGAAGTCAATAAACTTTTAGCATTTTATAATTCAATTTTTAAAAACATAAAAGATAAAACAAATCGGAGATAATAATGAAAAATTTTTTAATTGCCCCCTCTATTTTATCCGCAAATTTTGCATATTTAGGCGAAGATATAAAGAAAGTTATTAAAGCTGGCGCTGATATCATTCATTTTGATGTTATGGATAATCATTATGTTCCAAACTTAACTTTCGGTCCAATAATATGTAAAGCATTGCGAGATTACGGTATTAAGATACCAATTGATGTCCATTTAATGGTAAAACAAGTAAATCAACTGATTCCTGACTTTGCTAAAGTTGGCGCAACCTATATTACCTTTCATGCTGAAATATGTGAGAATATTGATCGCACATTAGAATTAATTAAAGATAACGGATGTAAAGCTGGTTTAGCTTTTAATCCTGCTACACCGTTAAACTATTTAGAATACGTGATAGATAAATTAGATATGATCCTAATCATGTCAGTAATTCCTGGTTTTGGTGGACAGACTTTTATTCCACAAACCCTAAATAAATTACATCAAGTTCGTAAAATGATCGATTATAACGGTTATAATATTCGATTAGAAGTTGATGGTGGGATTAACATTAATAATATCATTAATGTTGCAAATGCAGGTGCTGATACTTTTGTCGCTGGCTCTGCAATTTTTAATGAACCAGATTACAAATCTGTTATTGATGATATGCGTAAAGAATTAACTAAGGCAACTTATTACATTTAAAAATTAACTAGTATTAAGCTATCACATTTAATTTAGATTGTATCGTACTATTAATGGACTGCGCTTATCAGATTAGCAAAAATAGATAAATAACCTTTTTAAACAAGTTAACAACATTTATTGATCTTTTATTAAAAATTAATCATTGACCTCTAATTTTTTTTAAAATTACGAAGTGATGAAGTAAAAGAGAAACCCTTAATTCAGTAATTCAGTTCACTATTTCCTACAAAAGGAAATTTACCCTATATAAAGATCAACTATTATTTATCGGGAATTATCATAATGATATCTTAGCTGTTAAAGTTGCAGATTGTCCTTGTGTAGTTTTAAACTTGTAGATATAACTACATTGAATCTTTACTATTATAATAAATAAGATTATATCTTAGATAACTTTACCAATCAACTTCCTGCGTTAGAATTGCTATATTTAACAATTCCGGAATAATAATATGAAGATCTCCTCTATAAAATTAATTAATACTAATAAAAAACTAATTGTATTTAGTGGGGCTCAACCATCTGGGGAGTTAACCATTGGAAACTATATTGGTGCATTACGCCAATGGGTCAAGATGCAAAATAATTATGACTGTATTTATTGTATTGTTGATCAACATGCCATTACAGTCTATCAAGATCCCAAAGAATTAAGAAAGCGTACGCTTGATACATTAGCCTTATACTTAGCTTGTGGCATTGATGCTAAAAAAAGTATTATCTTTGTTCAATCCCATGTTCCTCAACATACCCAACTTAATTGGGTACTTAACTGTTATACCTATTTTAATGAATTAAGGCGCATGACGCAATTTAAAAATAAATCAACTGGTCATACTAAAAATATTAATACTGGATTGTTTGATTATCCAGTATTAATGGCTGCTGATATTTTACTTTATCAGGCAAACCAAGTTCCAGTTGGTATTGATCAAAAACAACATTTAGAATTAAGCCGTGATATTGCTAAACGTTTCAATTCTCTCTATGGTGAAATATTCACCATACCAAGTCCCCTTATTCCTGAAAAAGGAGCGCGGATTATCTCTCTACAAGAAACACAAAAAAAGATGTCAAAATCAGATGATAACCGCAATAATGTAATAACTTTATTAGAAAATCCTAAATCAGCAGCTAAAAAAATAAAACGTGCCCTTACTGATTCCAATAAACCACCACGAATTTATTATGATTTAGAAAACAAACCAGGTATTTCTAATTTGATAGATATCCTTTCTGGGGTAACAGATACATCTACCTTAGATATAGAAAAACAATTTGCTGGGAAAATATATGGTGATCTTAAAAATACCGTTGCTGAAGCTGTTTCAACTATGTTAATAAATATCCAAACTCGTTTTAATGAATTTCGTAATAACGAAAAATTGTTGAATAATATTATGTCTGAAGGTGCTAGCAGAGCAGAAGGCCGCGCTCAAATAACCCTTAATAAGGTTTATGATGCGATTGGTTTTATTATCTATAAAAAATAATTTACTCTTCCAGAAAAACTAGAGAAAGAAGACTAATTTTAAAAATAAATTATTTATGTTAAAACATTGATTTAAATATATTAATAAATTAATATTTATTTATAATTAAAAATTGGTAATCTTCTATAAAGAAAGGAACTAATTAATATTTATTTTTATTTTTTTATATTAAATAATTAATAAGAATTATACCTTTTACATTATTAGTAAATCTAGTATATGGCAGCAGCAGGCTACGTTCCACTCTGATCCTTCATGAATCTATTCTTCATCTTTAAATTGAATTTTATTTACCACTAGGATCACAGTTCAAAATTCCTTTAGTTAGTTTTAGCTTTTCTGAGCAAGCTGGAGCAGATTAAATAGCATTAAAATGATTGTTTTCTCGAACTTACAGTTCTTTCACGTTAAATCATAGTCTTACTATCGTAAACCGATATCTAAATTGGATTCTTCATTTTTATTGACGCTAACCAGCGTGCTGACGAAAAGGTATAGAATATCAGCCATTCTTTAAATCTTTCTTCAGGTTCTTCATCGCTGCAGGATAGTACTTAGTTAAATTTTATCAATAAAGTATTAAGCTTTATTTAGCGGCATCGTGACTCCCTGCTAATTATAATTCCTTCAACTCACCTTAATTTCTATTGGATGCCTTTGGGGAGTAAAACTAGCACATTAGCTGTCTTAGCTAGCTAGCAGCGTTGGTGCTACATGTTCAGAAATATCTTTACCTTTGAATTTAAAAAAATTAAAAACATCTGATCCAGTAGCAATCTTGCAAATGCAGTTAAGTACCGGCGATTATAGGACATTAGAAATTAACTCCAGTTTTCCTCTTAATTCTCAATAACTTATTTTAAGTACAATTATCTTCTTAGATCTATACAGTAATATTAATAATAAGTAGAAGGCAAAGGTAATCAGCATACTTAAACAGGACGATAACATGTCATCGGAATAAAAATAAAGGTAGCTTGTATCGTTTAAATTACGCAAGTACCATTGCCTGCGCTCCTGAGTTATGCTTATTTCTGATATATGATGTTTTGGAGATGCTGTCGTATCCTACTAATTAATTTACTGGATGATTTAAATAACAAAGAGATAAATATGCTATGAAAAGTCTAGAATAACCAGGTATCCAAAACTAGATATTACTCTCTTATCTATTTCATGAGCTAATCTGTAATGGTGATAGGTATCTGATAAATACTACTGTTAGATATAAACTCGCAGTCATGCTGCGATAATATACTGAACCGTCGCCTTTCAATAAATATTGAGACTGTCGTCCGTAACGATTATTTGCCACAGAGAACAATACAGATTGGTATGGCAATACTAAGATTAAAATATCTAAGATTAGGAATCATAGCGCAGCAATAGAATATTTTCAATAACTCGTTGTTTCGTCTTATCTATTTTAAAGATGTAAAAACGGTGGAAACGGTTACTGACATAATTATACCTGCAAGGTATCTCTTCTCTACCAGAATTTATACTAAGCCCTAATACACTTCTTGATGAGAAGCAACATGGTCTTTTTTACCAAATACCATTAGCAGATTAAACACCGATAGTTTGAATAGCATCCACAATGGTGTCCACATACGTGATTTAAGCGATATATCTACATTCATTTCTTGGCTTAAGACGTACACTGTTTTCTGTGAGGCAAGCTGATTGGTTTTGCCTTCTGCTTCATTATTGACGACACTACGCATGGAGATAAAGAACTTGTTATGCTCAAAGAGAGTTATTAAAAATTAGAAGTAAACTTAACTAAACTTTTTAATAGATTATAAGCGCGTTCCTTAAGTATATCTCTAGGCTTGGTATCTGGAAATGGTGCTTTTTGTTTTTAGAATATAACAATAAAGATATTCTCAAGACATCTAGCACAAATTCTATTAGAACATAAAATATCTGATATATTGGCTTTACTTGTTAAAAGTATGCAACTGAAAATTAAGGTGAGCTGTTAGAATTATACTACAGAAAATTACGATACTACTAATAAAACCCTTGATATTTATAACAATGTTATAAGCGGTGAAAAAAAAATTGAAAAAAATCGAAAAGAGATTGTTGGCATTCTACGATTTCTTGTTAGGCAGAACTTGGCATCAATAAGAACAATAAATCTAATTAAATTAGATTTTTTATGACATTAAGGATATTAAGTCGATACATAAGGAGGTGCAGTTCGAGAAAAACAACCGTTTCAATGGTATTTAAGTTGCTCCTATCTGCCAAGAAAAGCTGGAACTGCGCCTCAGTGGATTTAACCTGCTGACCGATCCCCCTGATATAAACAAGATTTAATTAAATGATGAAAAACAGATTCAGAAAGCATCAGAATGAAACATATCTGATCGTCATATACTAAATTTACTAATAACTCTTAATTAATTATTTTTTAAATTTTTATTGATAATTTTATAAAAAAGTTTATTTCAATTTAATTAACTAATACATACATATTATATGTAAAAAAAATAAAACCCTTAAAATATATTGTTTATAATTGTTTTCAATATTATTAAAATTCTTGTAAAATAAAGAATAATTGAATATTCATTTTATATTTAAGTAATAAGTAATAGGAGTTAATACACATGAACTATACATTACCTTCCTTACCTTATGAATATTGGTCACTAGAGCCATATTTTGATGAAAGGACAATGAGGATCCATCATACCAAGCATCACCAAACATATATCAACAATACCAATGATGCGTTAAAATATTTTCCTGAGCTTGCTAAGCTTGATATTAATGATTTAATTCAAAATTTAGAAAAAATACCTGCCGATAAGAGTACTTTTTTACGCAATAATGCAGGTGGGCATGCTAATCATAGCATGTTTTGGAATGGTTTGAAATTAGGTACTGAGCTACATGGTGAATTGAAATCTGCGATTGAAGGTAATTTCGGTAGCGTTAAAGATTTTAAAGAAATCTTTGAAAAAACAGCAACAACTCATTTTGGTTCTGGTTGGGCATGGTTAGTATTGAGATTGAATGAGAAACTAGCGGTCGTTTCGACAGCTAATCAAGATAACCCGCTAATGGGTGAGGCTATTACTGGTGTTTCTGGTTACCCTATTTTAGGGCTTGATATCTGGGAACATGCATATTATCTTAAATATGAAAATCGTCGCTTTGACTATATTAAAGCTTTTTGGTCAGTTATTAACTGGGATGAAGCAGAAAAACGTTTTTCAAAAAACATAAAATAACATTGACTTTATCTGTATCATTAATCTTAGTAGTTTCAGATTATGTACTGTACTGTTAATATTTTAGCAAATATTTAAAATTGTTGCAATAAAATTATTGAGTTATACCACTTTTGGTATATGGAGTTTTAGAAATGAAACATATCCTAATTATTAATTTTGTGAATTATTTTAACAACAGAAAGATGATATATCATAAAAATTCTACTTACAAAATAGACACAAAATCAGATATTATCTGATACATTGCATGAATTTATCTGTAATGGTGTAGTAAGTATCTGATAGCACCCCTGTTGAGACGGAGGATTCAAGGCATGGCAGGCATGGCTGGAACAACATGCTGAATGCCGATTTATCGACTAGTATTATGTCGTCTCGTCAATAATGCTTATTTTCTATAACGAACCACCATATAGATTGATATTGCTGATATTGAGATTAAATTGTCGAAGGTTAAAAGATCTCAGCGGCAACGGAATATACTTTTACAGCTCATTATTACTGCCCTATCTGAAGCGTATAAAAGCAA
Organism: Arsenophonus sp. NC-TX2-MAG3; assembly: GCA_052174495.1. Lineage (GTDB taxonomy): Bacteria > Pseudomonadota > Gammaproteobacteria > Enterobacterales > Enterobacteriaceae > Arsenophonus. Next base: position 76,594 of record JBQMRR010000015.1, on the reverse strand, counting down.
CAAAGTAGTGACGCTCTCATGCCTCTACTTGCGAGACACATTCACCAGTGATTTTGATGAAGTCCTGGTATAATTATTGATAAAAAGCATATAATCTCTCTACTTAGTAGTATCGGTATATTAAAATAGCAATGCCTCGAAAAGCATAGGTAATGTGCCTGCATGATTTAACTAGATTCACGCTACGTTTATTTTTTGGGCAATGATATATACCGTCCTGTTAGGAAAGCTGATCGCTTTTACCTGCTACTTAATTATCGCGCACTGCATCTATGATAATAAGCTCCTTGCGATAAAAATGCTTATTAAGAGTCAGAAGCAAGTTGGATCAAGCTTATCAATGGCATGAAAGCGCGCGGCTTAACCGTATTTTCAAGCCCATTATGGGGTTCCCTACTATTAATTTTGAGTGTAATGGAAAAGATATTTTCAGTGCGCAGCACCAATGTTGTTGAGTATACAAAATAAATAATATGCTACCTTCACTCCATAAAGTTCATGAAACCGATAGTTAAGGTTTAAGTTTATGGAGAAGTCTTGCTAGTAAAGAGCTGCGATGTCACTAATCAATCCCTTGATATTTTGTTAGCAAGGGTTTAGCGAAGACTTCTACAGCGATAAAGAACCTGAAATATCGATAAGAACAGTTGGAATTCTATGCCTTCTCTTCAATAAATACACTGGGCGTCAATAAGAACGAGAAATTCGATTGAGTCGCGGATTTTGTGACATTGAGGTTATGAAGTTAACTCGTAAAGAGTTAAAGTTCAAAAACAACCCTTTATGGTATTTACTCTGCTTCCGTCTATTTAAAAAAGCAGGAATGAGATAAAAGAATTTGACCTTTTAACCATGCTGGTAAATAACATCCAATTTAAGGACGAAGAACAGATTCACAAAGCATCAGAGTTGAGCATGATTAGCATATACGAGATTTGTTAATAAACCTTGATATTTATGCTATTACCGGCAATCAATTTAAATTGTTATCAAATTCCTTTAGTGACTATATGATACCATCCATTAATTATATGTAAGTAGGTCTTAACGTGTTGGAGAAAATTAAAGCCTGTTTTACCGAAAGTATTCAAACACAAATAGCTGCTGCTGAAGTATTACCTGATGCTATTTCTCGTGCAGCGATTATGATTGTTCACGCATTACTAAATGGTAATAAAATCTTATGTTGCGGCAGTGGCGGCTCGTCAGTTATAGCACAAAGATTTGCAAGCAATATGATCAATCAATTTGAAGCTGAACGTCCAAGTCTCCCTGCATTATCTCTCAACACAGATAATTCAATTATAACCTCGATCGCTAATAGCCAAAAACCCGAAGAAGTATATGCAAAACAAATTCGTGCATTAGGGCAATCTGGTGATGTACTCCTTGCAATTGCCACTAAAGGCGATAGTCACGTTATGATAAAAGCGATTGAAGCTTCACTTACACGGGATATGACGATTGTAGCCTTAACTGGTCATGATGGCGGAGAATTAGCCGGCTTATTAGGTACACAAGATGTAGAAATTCGAATACCTTCCCAAAGGAGTATCAGAATTCAAGAAGTTCACCTATTAACAGTTAATTGTTTATCTGACCTAATCGATAATATACTTTTTCCGTATCAAGATAACTAAGGAGAATATAATGAAAGCATTCCAACTACTTAACCACAACGAAGGGTTTAGTAGATAAAATGTGTCTCCCTGTAGATATTTCTAGCATCAGATTATCAATATGGGACACGTAAGGCTTCTTGATAACTGGAGGATCTACGATATGAAATATATCCCTGTTGAGATTGATATTGCAACAGATCCAATATATATCTATTTCATTAAAATACACAGTTAAATTATTGATAAACAACTTAAACGAGATGCTTTATTTAGAATATTTCAGTAATTAAAAACTTTGTTTTATTATCATGCAAGTCTATAAGGAAAATCCCTCTCTCTCAGTGGTTAGGCTAGGTAACTAAAACTGGGGCATAAAATTTGATTACTTCAATGTAAATTCATTAAAAATGTTACTAATAAGCAACAAAATAATATTATAAAATGTTTACACTATTCAAATGACGATTCAATAACCAAGTAAAGAAATTTCCCATTAAAAACGAAGAGAATAGACTATCTTTTACTCCATATAAGACTAGCTATATCAGCTTGAAAAGCTTCATGTAGCTCAGATCAATGATCTATACATCGATTATTAGAGTTTAGCAAAACAGTACAGTAAGAATTGGGGGTTATTAAATAATAATATAAGAGGAATTCTTGATCGCTTAAAACTTGCTGTCATTCCTAATTTACTAGATTAAAACTCAATATCAATGACTAGTTGACCTTGATACTCAAATGGTTGAATAGAATAACAGTGACTAGCTGAAAAAGAATGAGGGACGAGTGGCAGTAAAAATTATACAAATCTATAAATATTAGGCCGCTTATTACTCACTTCTGAAGTTGCAACAATGAGGAATGGTAATACCGTTCTAGGCAGAGCAAGACTTCTCTCCCTATATCGGACTAGTGCTAAAACAAACTAGCACTGACAGAAAAGATATGACTACTGAGTATTAGTAAACGTAGTGATATTTATCTGTGAATATTATTTATTCATGACGCAAGGGAATCTTAGCCATACTACTTCTCAAAAACTGTCCTCTTAAATGATAACTATAATAAAAAGCAGCCGTCCAGCGTAGCTGTGATCAGAATAGCTAACAAGATAGCCTATCTGATATAGCTTCTTTATATCCAATAATCGAAGCTAACAAAAATACATCAGCATAAAACTATTTTGAATAATATGTATTAATGAACCTAACTCTTTTAAAGATTAAAGATAAATGATAAAAGGTCACATAGTCAATCGTAGTTATATTAACAATAAATAAGATCTGGAACTTGCTAGACCTCCATTGTTTCTTTAGCTTAAAACTCATTAGAAAAATAGAGTATGAGTCAGTGAATAATTACATAGAGATCAGTCGTAATGGCTGAAATAAAGCTGGATATAGAGCTTCAACTATGCCATTAATGTCTAAATTTAAGATATCCTCAAAACAGAAATGCGTTCATATAGAATATAGAATAATGAGACTACTTCTTTTAATAATTACCATAATATGCACTATCCTTTTATTACAAGGATGCATTAGTGCTGTTGTAATAGGGACAGCAGCAGTAGCCACAAAAAGTGCAACGGATCCAAGAAGTATCGGTCGTCAGGTCGATGATGGAACATTAGAAGCACGTGTTAGTGCTGCTATCAATAAAGATCAAGAAATTACCTGCAATGCACGTGTTATTACAACAGCTTATGAAGGTAAAATATTACTTACCGGACAAGCGCCAGATCTTGTATTAGCTGAAAAAGCAAAACAAATAGCAATTAAAGTAGAAGGTGTTGAAGCTGTTTATAATGAGATCCGTCAGGCTATGCCAGTTGATTTTGGTGTGACCTCTAAAGATATTTGGATAACTACCAAAATAAAATCGCAAATTCTTATCAGTAATTCGGTTAAATCATCAACTATAAAAGTTATTAGCGAAGATGGGGAGGTGTTTTTACTTGGTATTTTAACTCAACAAGAAGGAACTATTGCAGCAAAAATTGCCAGTGAAACTGATGACGTTAAACGCGTAACTACTGCATTTACCTATATTAATTAATATATTCTTATGTAATATAAAAAGTTTTTATCTTTATAACTTCTTTTATTATAACCATAAACTTAGGATATTAAATATTAAGATAATACACTTTATCTTCTATAAATTTATGATGCTAAATCATCTTTGCTATTTTGATAAAAAACAAATATTTTATCATTATTTTATTAAATAATCTAGTTTAATAGAACTCCATTAATACATATAAATTAAGTAAGCTTCCTTTAAATTTAATTTTTTATACCAATATCTTAAATAGAAGATTTCTCATAATCATGATTATATATAACATATATTATTTAATATAATAATCATAAATTTGAGTTACTAGCGATCTAGTATATTATGATTATTCTTTGTTCTGATCCTTCATGAATCTGCTCTACCTCCTAAAATCAGGAGTTGTTAACAACATAGTCAGCAGGCTAAAATTCTATTCTTCATCCGATTTAATCAGATTTATCATTCTTACTGACACCAGCGCATTGACGAAAAGTTATAGAATGCTAGTTATTATTCTTGATCTTTCTTCAGATTCTTTATCGTTTCGGTAGATTTTCGCTAAAATCCTTACCAATAAAACATCATAAGCTTTATTAGGAACATTGGCGCTATTCTATTAACTAAATCTTCTTCATCTCATCTTAACTTTCAGTGCTACATGGCTTTAAGGAGTGAAACCAAGATATGAGCCATTTTGTATATCAAACAGCATTTATGCTGCGTGTCCTGAAATATATTTGTCATTATATTTAAAATTAATTACCGTGTTATTCCAGTAAGAAGCCTGGAAAATACAGTTAAGCAACGTACTTGCCAGTTATTAAAGAAGAGTTCCATCTAATTCATGGTTAGAAAAATTGAATCTCTCTTTAATCTAAGAAAAAAGCCATCTATTTTTAACAAAAATAGATAGAAAGTAGTTATTTAGCTTATTAAAAAGTTAAAATTTTATCGGAGTGTGTATTCTTTAACTTAATATATTAATTTAGAAACGTTAACTCTAGTATGTTTCCAGTTTAATAACTCCCGTTTTTTATTTTATGGATTCTTTCTAACAACAATTTCGATATCTAGTTCTAGTCAAGCTGCTGTCGATAAAAAAGTATCCTGTCGCCCGCTATATAAAATGTATTTTTACGGATCTGTATACAGAATTTTTTTATTAGAACGGCTAACACTAAATTCTCAATTTTTATAAATTATTTACAGTATTTTATGCACCTTCAGTAACAATATGCCTTGCTGAGGATTCGAGAAAAACCCATAATAACTCATCATCTTAGAATATATAGTCGAAATATAAACTAATATAGCGCTTGATTATCTTTCTTCCATTATGTATCCACTCTGTTGCCAGCAACTGCTTAATCCGTTGATCTTATGATCATATACAACTCTTCTCCTCTTCGATAAATGCTGTAGTTTTAATACGAATACCGAATTAAATTAGCGATTAATATAATTTAGACTATACCATGTCCTCCTTTCTTCTTTTTATCGAAGTGTACTTTTTACAGTAAGATTCGCACTCTAACCTTTATGATATCCTGATACTGATTTCTGGCACGGATATACCACAAGACTAAGAAGATACTAAAATTTATTAAGTCATCTTATGACGCATCAGCTAGATGACAAAGCGTCTCTCCATGGATGTTTCCTTTTGACTGCTATTTTTCCAAAAATAGATCACGTCATGTAAGATGTTTAATATCCAAACCATCATAAGTGACACAGACATGAACATCCAGATGTTAATTGAATTTTTTAGATAAGCATATGAAGCATAGAAAATACTAATTTCAATATCTTATTTGTACATATACCTAGTGCAGTATAAGTGCAGGTGTGGGGGGTACAAAACAGAAGCGTTGAGAGTGAATAGTTATTATTAAAAAAGGATAAAGAAAATGAGGAATAGTAAAAGTAATATGTTGCAAGTTGCAATCGTATAAAATATGAAGTTCTTATGCCAATAGTATATACTCAGTAGTTTTGAAGCCAAATTAACTCGAATATTTTTTTATTTACAACTTTTGAAAACAGCGATGGAAATATTCAGGAGAGGTATAGCAATAGAGTAATAAGATAAAACTCTTTTATCCAAAATGCTGTAGTACATATCTTCGCTCTACAGAGAGACAGATCTACAAGTTAATACTTTTACTATATTTTCAAGAAATTTATTTCAGCTATCAATATCAATGGTGAAAACTACTTTAATTGACCTGGAGAAAGATATACATCTTTTGATAAAATACTCTCTAGGTATCTTACAAGAGAAATGAAAATTATCATCCTGTTTGAATTTGTCAAAGTCTATCGACCCAGTTATTTTTATATTTATTTTTAGGAGCTAATGAGATGTAAATTATTCTGTAATTTCTTACAGGTGATGAATTCATCGAAAACCATACTTTCATACATTACCCCTTAATACGAGTTGTATCCAGAATTATCGGCTTTTTGAGCGTTTTTAAAAATCTTAGATAATCGTGATTAAAAAAGGATAATACACTTGTATATTGGGAAAATTAAAGAGTAGAGTCAATAATTGCTATATGACCTATTTTGGTGTATAATAACATTCAGTCAGTCTGTCTTTATTAATTTTAGAAGAAAGATCATAAAATTTTTTAGGTAAAAGATAGTATAACAACTAAAATCGTCTGTTGTCTATTTCTGATTTATCAATTTACGCTTTTTAGAAAATTTCTTCTGAGCAATCTGCTAAATTTATAAAATATAATATATTGTATAGTATAAAACAGTATTAATATCATGAACATCCACGAATAGTCGTAGATAGTACGGACATACCATAGTGTTCTACATTCGATTTTTATTTACAATAATCATCTTAGAGAAAAAATGAGATTCTTACATCCATGCGCAGTGATGCCGATTTGATCATAAGGTAAAGACGATTATCATATAAGACAAGAGGGGGGTATAATATCGTTGTTCTAGAAATAAACATTAGGAGTATTACTTAAATCACGCAAAAGTATGATCTTTCCTCCGTTCTTTAAGAAATTGTTGTTTTAGTCTCCTTACTCTAGCGGCCAGAGGAGAGTATTTTTTTTATCGAGAAAACCGGCATTATAGCATCGTGAAAATCACAAGTATATAAATGTCCTGCATATACAGAGCAGGATAGCTACTCTTTGCCGATTTTTACACACTTGAAATAAAGTGATAGCACTAAGCTTTTGAAGAATATTCCATTGTCACTCCGATTCCATTTAATAATCTTAGGCATTTTAATCTCAACATCTGAAAAACCAGTCTATAATGAGGTTCACTGGGGGCAAATAACCGTTACGGACAACCGATGAGATCCGTAGACAAAGCTCTGTTGAACTATGTTATCTAGCATAGTTTCGAGTCTAAGTCTGTCTCAAACAGTGGCGCCTATCAACTATCTGTTAGCATTATGGATCAGTTCATGCAATGGATTAAAATAATATCTAGTTTTTCAAATAGCTGCAGGGTAGTTTTTGCATGGCATATCATCTTTTTATTATTAGAATAATTTATGAAAATAATTAGAAGAGGGGATACGCCAGGATCCTCCTAAAACTAATAAATCAGAAGTTAACATAACTAACTATAAGGCAAAAGAAGCGTTGATAAATAATCATATTATAAATAATAAATAATAATTAATAATTTTAAATTTTATAGATGAATCTAAAAGTTAATTACTAGTTTAGATATTACATGAATCTAGTTTCATAATAACTTGATTCTTCTTGAATTACTCAGGATAAAATAATTCCTATTATGTGCTTATAATAGCAATAAGCAATAAGCAATATTTTCAAATAACTAAAACAAGCCTAAACTTGATATTTTTACTTTCTCTTCATCGATTCTCCAGTAATAAACCCTTGCATTACTCATTTTAAATTATATCTTCCACTACCACGTTATTAAACGTATTTTAGCGTAGATATTATAAATAAAGATAGTAGCGCAGTTATGTCAGGTTTATGCCTGTGGACGGGTAGGGGTGTTTAGGCTGATATATTAGATAATTCACTGGTACTATTCTAAATCGACTATTTTGCAAAAGTTGTTACTTTTCTCGCAGAGCAATTTTTAGCCACGACTGTATTTTAATTGTTGTGATTTAAAACAATTATCTCTAGTCCAGATAATTTAGTAAATAAAATAATTCTACACCATTGAAGCTACTTAGCTATCCCTTTAATTGGTTGATATAATTGTTTATATTTTAAATGTAGAGTTCCTTACCAAGAACTCTCTGATTACTCATCGTTATTAAGCGATAGTAATTAATTTTATATTTGCTGGCAAAGGTTTCGTAGAATTTTGCTCTATCTAAAAGTAAAAGATAGACTCTTATCAATAATCAGCTAAAGAAAACTCCTAAAACATTTTACATTAAACTTTGAATATAGAGCAATCTTATTAAAGTGTGATCAAGAGAAAGCTATACTGCTATATGCATGTTCATTAGCTGAATATTTCTTTATACTCTATGAGTAGAGATATTAATTTTTTAAATTTTATATAGATATGGCCTCACAATAAATCTCCTAAAACGTAATTTTGACAAATTAGAAGATAATACGCAACTTCAGGTATTATACACTGCCTATTTATTCGAAGTGCTTGATGATTTCTTTTCGAAATTAATAATAACAGAGATCGAATAAAATTTTTTATAACTCTTGAAAAGAGGCGCATACAACATTGTATCCAACTCCCAGTCTCTAATTTTTTCGATATAAAAGTATTTATCCACCTATATCACGATTATCCTTGGGTTTTAAGTAAAATGCCCAAGATAAATCTGATGATGCTAGCTATAATTGCATTGAGAAAACAATTCCTGAATAATATATACTTTCTGATGAATTTATCTCTTATAGAGAACCAGAAATAACTCTATCTCCTTCTACCATCTAAGACAAATATAAAGATGGCTATACTAATAAACCTAACTAATTCGAGGACAGAATGATAATTTCTATTTCTATGGAAAATACCAAGATATATATCTCCCGCACAACTAAACTAGTTTTTATTATTTAATAATTTTCACGAAGCTCTGCAGATTCTCAGTAAAACACATCATGCTCTGTGCAAATACTCATCAGAAGACTGATGAAATAGCAATGGCTTGAAGAGAATAGTAATAGTGGGTGCTCTCTGCGGGATTTAAACAATATCTTCTACGTTTATTTCTTAGCTGAAGCCATATGCCGTGTCCTATCAAGAAGCTGATCGTCTTTTTCTGCTAGTTATATTGGTGACACCAAGGATGATATAAAAATCTAATTACGATTCAAGATGTATATTGAAAGTCAGAAGAAAACTAGGGCAAATTTATTAATGATTTCTATGAGAAACATGGCTTAACTATATCTCCCAGGATTGCTACGCTGGATGGGATTCCCTTTTTTTAATACAATCCCCTAAAGGTATTTTCGGGCATGTAATACCAATGCTGCTGAATATACAAATGACTAATATTCTACCTTCTCTGTTCCTTAAAAGAGACATGCAACCGAAAGTTAAGGTGAAGTGCGGAGGCCTGACTAGCAGAGAGTTGTTATGCCCCCTAATAAATCCCTTGATATTTTATTAGCAAGATTTTCAGCATAAGCATCCTGAAGAAATGAAGAAATTGGAGGAAGAGCCAGAAAATAACTAACATTCTGTTCTGCTCGTTAGCACACTAATGTCAATAAAAACGATAAATCCTATTGAATCAAATTTCATAACAGTAAGTCATAAAGGGCATATGAAATACTGTAGTTCGAAAAATAAACCTTTTAATGATATTTAATCTGCTTCAGTATTCTTAGAAAAGCTAGAACCGGATTAAGAGAGTTAATCTGCTGACCCTCTGGTTATTTCTAAACAACATACAATTTAAATATGGAGAAGAATTTTCTTAAGCATCAGAGTAAAGTGTAATCTAACCCGTCCATACATTAAATTTGCTAATAACTCTTATAGTATATCCAATTAAAACTATTATCTGCTAAAAGCAGTATAAAAAACAGCAGATAGTTCTATTAAAAGTTTTATTCTTGATATAATTTGATAGTACAATAGATAGTCATATAATCAGGAGGATTTTCTACGGTTTAGTCGCATCACTTTTTTCCGTTACTAACACTATCAGACGCTAGACGAGTATAACAGTTATTGTAGTAGGTCAAGTCAGTACAAGGGTGACTTCAGTATGTTAAAAGCACTAACTTTTCATTGATATTAGTGGACTTAACGAGTTTTCCCTTAGAAAACTAGTTTTTTGCCTGCTATATAAGAAAATAGCCTGTGCACAGAGCTATAACGGAGTTGTTGGCTAATAGTGAGGTATATTAATTAAATAATATACATTATACATATATCAGTAATCTGGCGCTAATTATCGGTCAGATCGGCCAATTTATTATCGATAACAGCAGTTAAATATCTAGCTTACTAAACTTCTTAGAATTTACAGGTATCTTTGATGGGTAAATTATTTAACAAGATCATCCACAGGTGCAATGATCATTAGTTATTTAAAATAAAAACTAACGAATAATGTGCTGAGGTTCAGGCAGTAAGGAAGCAATAAATATTGCTCGTAAACTTTGATGCATTAAGGCTTGTATTTCATTCATTTAGAGCTACCCCTTCACTTATACTTATTCAGTGTTAGTCGTGAATTGTATTGTCTCAATCAACACTGTGAGATTCCAATTAGTTCAGTTTCTAATATAAACGTAATCAGGCTCTTTTACGATAATTAAGGATATTAACTTAGCCAAGTTTATTCAGATACAAAACTCATCACTTCAACAAATAATAGATTCATATTTTTACAAGAGTAATTAAGCTTATTTTCAGTGAATTAAGTTTTAGACCAGAGTTACTAGATCGATAGTTGATACAGTATGAATTTTTTTAAATATACCGCAACCGCAATATATTTGCGGTACTAATCACGATTTAGAATTTTATTTCTAAGTATAAGTTAGATTATTTCAAATATTTTTTCTAAAAATTAGCTAGACAAGTTATATATACAAATATATATAGAGTTAAAAAGAAATATTGATCTTATTTAACCATTAAATGTAATAATCAATCAGCATAAAAACAAAAAAAATACATGAATCATTATCTTTCTTTCAGTGACGAAAAAGAAAGTTTTTGCATAGATTTCAATTCTCATAGACGTAAAGAGTTTTATACAACACAAAAAGATTAAGAAGTATTATATCTATACTTAAATAAGTATCTTATAAGCTATTAATGGCATTTTGAATGCGCTAGAATCATTAAAACAATAAAAATTAACTAAATTGTTTATATAAAATAAATGATAAGTAATACTTATATATCTTCTAGACTTACTTGATCCTGATAGCCAATCTATTACTTGAACTAATAGAAAACAAAAAACGAGTTAACTTCTTTAAAAGAAGTTGATATGAAGGAATAATTTTAAGAGATTTTATCCAAAATTGAAATTAATACACCAAAAAAAATTATTTTAGAACTAGAGCACTCTGATGGTAATATTTGGCCAAATCTGAATAAGCTTTATCCCAGAATTAAATTTTATAAATGAAATTTAAAATTTTATGAAACCTATTTGTATCTAAAAAAGAAATGGCATTTTACTATACATAGTTAATCAGATTCACTGATCTCTATATCAACTAATATTTAAATAGAACAGTATAGCGATGAAAAGCAGGGTAATTCTTATCCACGAATTCAGAATGTAGAATTAGGTGTATCGTATCAACAATAGTTGCAAATTGCAGGATAGCTATTATGTAATCACTGTATAAAATGATCTAATTGTAATAATCTATCTGATAAATTTTGATATTTTCTTATTATAAATATAACCAACAGCAATTTTTTTAATTAAACTAATAGGTTGGTAATAAATTGGATCAAACATCTAAAAATAACGTTGCATATACTATCTTCATTTATTAATTAATGTTCCAGCACTTTTAGAGAAGTTGGCAGCAGGTAAATTAAGATCTGCTTAATCAATAATAGCGGTACGTTCATGATCAGTAATAATTAATCTATTTAGCTTATGTAAATCAATATTAATACTATCAACATCACAATCTTGATAAATATTATTTTTTATCACTACGGAATTTATCAACTTCATTGGATAAAATACGCTCTATCTCATAGTAACGGTTTAGCATTCATTAAGGATAAATCAAAGCTATTAGCTTTCGTTACAATATAGATAAATTCCAGATTTCAGATTTTTTGCTTTTAATTGAAAAAATATTAACGACAGCCTAGCTAAGTGCTTCACTAGCATATTATTATCACTAATAATAAGTAATTTTTAGATCACAAAACGCTTCAGAAACTAATTTAATCTTTACTTTAATATCCGCTGACAAATTATTCACTGCTATCGTCTTTTTATTCAAAGTATAATCAATGCTAAAACCAAAGAGAGCTTGATTATCAACCGGCGCCTTATAACTTAATCCAGTAATATTATCTAAACAGCTATCATATTTTTTGTTAATAAACAATATGCATTTACCAGGTTAGCCAATATTTAATACGGTATAAATTTATCAATTTTCTACTTTTTTGTAATTTAGCCATTAATCTAGTTTTAGATTTAGATTTAACTAGAATAAGAAATTCTAATACTATACATGCTCACATTTGGGTTAAATCCTTTTCCAAAACCACACCATTATAATTTTAAATCTCATGCAATGTTAGTATGTAAACTTACTTACATGTTTTAAAATATTAATATTAGCTTGAAATTACCTTATTCCGCTGTTGATGTATCTGAATAAAAATTTCCTTCTACAACCAGTTCAGATAACACATAATTGCTCTCGATATTAACTTCAAGATTATCTAATGATATCGATAACTTTTCGCTTATTATAAAATTTAATAAAAGTTTAGATCAGGGCATTATTTCCAACCGGAATAATGTATTACTTTCTTTTAACTAATTAAAACTATCGAAAACAATCTTGATGATTAATATAATTTTAATTAAAACAACCCTCAATCACATAAAAGTAGTGATTTACTACACTATTATAATAGTTTTCACCCGGCATAATTTATAATAACGTTTACCAAACTAGTATTAAAACTAATACTAAATATAGATACATTCCTCGCATAAATTTCATATCTCAGTTGTGATTGTAATGGTTATAATTAGTTTTATTAATAAAAACTCATTTAATAAGATCTTAACTAAATTGCTAGAAATTTACTCTTTACTGGAATTATCTTCCATTCAGGTAAAACAGCCATGTTCATGGCCATTATAAACATCTAGATTTCTGAATCAGAACTCTCTTTTCAAAAAAAGAAAGCAACGATAGAAAACAATAAAATAATTTATTTTGTTATCAAAGAACCAACATAGATTTTAATTATAAATTTTATATAAATGACAATTGCTATTTTTCTTTATAAAAATGGCAAAATATAAAATTCGTTATCAATCCACTTAAGAATACTTGCATGAAACTACTTAGCTTCATCATCAATAGAAATATAGGTTATATTATAAATTAGTATCATCCAGAACATTATCTGACGACCATGCGTATCGTCAACATTTGCTATTGTTTATATATAAACGACAAATATTAACACTTCCCAAGTTTGAATATTAGGAAAAATAGGATTCTTGAGATCTAGAAAGAGACAATCCTACAATATATTTTATCCCATTTACACCATATCATTTTTCGTCTCTATTTTAGAGACATAGTTAACATCCTTCCATCTCTTCATTTTTAGGAGATCTTAATTAAAAATTCAGTTAAATTAAATATGTTTTTATTCATATTAGCTAAGTTAGCATCAATGCTTCTTTAACAAATTTAGTTAAATGTAAGCAATTACACTGAAATTGCGAAATTCTGTTAGTTAATACCAGCTTCAAATTCAGCAAAAAATATTTAATACCACTCTGTATAAGCTCAGCAATCTAGGTAGATGAACAAAAAAAAGTTTTACCTGCCAAAAATCGACAAAGTTATTTTAATGTTTAGATATCACCTGATTATCCTTCACCAGACTATAAAATCTATAAATTTCACACTTCATATAAGCCATTATAATAAAATGCACAGCAACTACACAATTCGCGGACAAAAAATTACTATAAATTTTTAGTTAAAAGAAACCATATTCATTTTAATATTAACTGACATGGAGACACAGTACACCTAAACGGCACTTCTATTTTAGAATACTATTAAAATCTATAACTAAATCAAAATATGCTTTTGTTAGAAAATTAATACCTATTCCTATCTGCCTTGTTGGTTTTTTGGGGGGAGGTTGGAAGGATTTAAGTATTAAATCTTCATACATCCTAGATATATAACCATCCAGGATCTCTCAAGCAGTAATATAAAAAGATAATTCCTACAGGTCTAAATTATTGACTCAACTGAAAAATCCCATTAGGTTAATTCCGATATCTTTACATTTACTTTCTATAAGACAGAATACACTATTTACCATGTTTAATAATCGTCGTTACATTAATATAATGTTTTTACATTCTAATTCGGTTACTTTTAGGCGCTGAATATTGCTGGAAAAGGTAATTTTAAGCGAGGATTTGCCCCTCACTTCTCTTAAACTGAGTTAATTAGCGTTGTTTCTTCACTATAAATATAGGCCCCAGCACCGATATTCATAAAAAGGTCAAAGTTAAAAATCAGTACCCATAATATTTTTCTCTAATAAATCTGCTGTTTTCGATTCTCTAATTTAATCTTAAATAAATATTTAGTTTTTTTGATATATTCACTCCTTTCAGGATATATATCCATGTATGCTTTCAATACAAAGACGCTAATTAACATTCCTTAAATCAATAAATTTGGTTGTTTTCTATTAAAAACAATTTTTATAAGTTTCACACTCTAGTTAATCTGCATTACAAAGTAGATAATGAATGTTAATCCTGTCATACTTTGGCATCAAACTTCATTTGAAACTGGTAGAAAAGCAATATCACCACGATCTTTAATACTAGCAGATTTAACTAAGGTAAGAATTTAATATTTGAGTGATAGTTTTAAGTATTTTTTAGAACTTTTGATAATTATTTTACTTAAATATTAGTCTAATCAGATCTATTGATGATCTTTACGTAACTGAAAATTAATAAATGTATCTGCGCACTACAAGTAATTTATCACTATATTAGCATGGATGCTGCCTCTAATAGCCATTAAGTATTAGATAAATTTATATAACTATAGTTATTATGATCAATTATTATAGTCGGAAGGACATTTGTTACAATTATTCAGATAAGAAGTTTACTAAAAAAGGTAAAACTGCTCATCAGTAGTTGTTTTACCAAATCGCGATTTTCAATAATTTGATAATTTTATCCTTCGATACCTTGATAACTCGCAATATAAAAACCATATTGTCACAATAACAAATAATATACTAACTAATAAGATTTACAATAAATTTAACCGCAAAAAAGGATCGATCACTATATCTCTTACATGACTAATAAAAAATACTTAACAGATCAGCAAAATCGCATAAATAGCACCATCTTCTATCTAATAGCGATTTTTATATACTTTTAATCCTTTAATTAAATCGGCTCTAATATTTTTATACTCATTTTTCTTGCTTAATATCTTTTTACTTTTCTTTATTAAATCCAAATCATGTTTGATGTGAGTTACTACTATGTTAACGGATATCTAGCCGATTTTACTCTTAATTGAGATTAAATTTATCTTGCATGATTAACGATCTACATCTGATATAAAAAATCAATATTATAAAGGCAGACTAATAAGATTAGATAGCAAGTTCCATTTGATCAGAGTAGTTATTTTTATAAATAAGCAATTTATATACGAACCCAGATGTGATAGCTAATAGTATTAGTATCATAGGTCAAATAAGTAATTATTGATTCCTTTCGTTGTTTTAATCCTCTGAAAACCTTATTTGTTAGTATAACTAACTTCTATGAAACTTATAAAATAGCTAATTATTGTTTAATACTGCACTGAAAGTACACTTTAGGAGTGGATTCATTAATGAATGATTGATTTTAAATGGTCTACATAAATATTATTTAATAATACGGCAGCTTTTCCGTAGATCTTTTACTTTTAATATCACTTGATTATAATAATCACCGTTATTTTCAACAGCAATATCAAATTTAAAATTTTAATAGCTTAAATAGGGGTCAATATTTACAAATATCGAATTAAGACCTATCCTATCGGCAGTAGTTAAGTATCACTCACCTCAAATCTAATGCTTTTTTAGTAGTGTAAGCAGCTATACCAATTAGATTCAATTTAAGAATACTAATTTTATTCAATGTTACTTTGATATATGAATTCAAGCATGTTAGCATCCAATAAAAGACTTTTGTAATAACCTTTTACTAACTTTTCAGCAAATTATAAGCAACACCACCGATCCTAAAAACTAAGCCGGATTAAATCCATACGGAAATCAGTGATTACTTCAATAATGTCATATATTTTTAATAATTAGTAAATGTAAAAAAATCGGTATTCTACTACCGACTTCTTGAGTAGAAGTACTATACTAATTAGAGTAATGAATCTTAATATGAAATAACCATAACAATATAACACGGATAGTAATTTCAATGAGATCTGATACATCAATTTCTGCTAGTTTTCGACTACTAATACATAAGGCATTTCATTAATACAGTAACCTAAATTCCCTATAAGGTTATATATGGAATATAATTGTATCAAGATTAACTCTTACCTATTCTTTTTATACCTTATTGGTAATAATCAATATATGTACACAATTGATAATCTCTTAGGTATTAAGTTGCATGCAGTAAAATACGAAAGATTCTATAATATGAGGAATGATTTAGAGCTACATTCAAGAATATAAAATTTTCATGTTCATCTCCTATCGTCATTCTCTATTCTTTAAATTTAAATCTCAGTAACTTCATCTTTAAATCAAAATTTTATTTAGTTAAAAGAAAAGGATTAAATTCAATAGCTCTATCTGGATAATCTTTATATAATGAATCTCCTTACTAGATCATTGGCAGTAATAACTGTTGAAATTTGGATGGTATTAAATATTACGCCAAATATATCCCATACATTACGTTCATACCAATTAAAATTCAGAAAAAAGAAATAGATAGATAGAATATTAAGATATTTTTACTAAGCGCCACTTTCAGCATAATATCGCAGTTACGCTTAATAGAAATTAAAAGATAAAAAATAGAAAAATTCGCTTCAAATAAACTTTTGTAGTTTTACTCTTTTCCGATCATAAAAGTTTTATAAAACAAACAATATGATATAAGATTTAAGTTTTTTTTTAAAAAATCTATTATGGAAAGAAGTTGTTTACGTTTAAACCATATAACTAATTTCCATAAGAGTTGATTCAATCATCAAAAAATCTAGAATAGATAATTGGTTATATAGTTCTAAACTTATTCAATCATTACAATGATCATAAGTTTACCATGCTTTCCTGAATACTCTTTTGTGTTATATAATCTGTTGTTATTTTGTGCACCAAACAACGCTTGATCAGGTTTATTACGACTACTGCAACACATTAATTCTATTAAGCTGCATGATTTATACTTTAAATCTTATATTTAGCATTATGACGATGGCATTTTAACCATCATTCTTTATACCAATACCACGCTTACGCTATTTTTCCAGATTGCATATTTAGAGTAATGTAAACACTTTAATTGCTGCCATTTATATGTTAATGAATAACATTCTTTACTGCTTTATTATTATCATAATAAAGCTGCATATAAGTTTCCGAGAGGGGACGTAATTTGGTATCTTTCTATAGACATCAATAGAAAAATTTATAAACCTCCCTAAACAATCGAATAAATACCGTACATACAACTAAAGTTAACAACTATCTCATAGAGGTTGCCTATTTAATGGCTAATATTTAATCATAAAGTTACTGAATAACAGAAGCTGTCCTATGAGATAGGTTCCGATAACAATTATAAATTAACCTATCGCGATAATGCTCTTGGTACCTCAGAACAAAATCGAGAGACTTTTTTCGCTACAGGGGAAAAAGTCCCCATTCTAACATGAAAATGGGAAAAGGTTAAAATTGTACAGCAAAGAATTTTTTCTGCTAAATACAATATTTTATGTAAAACATATTCTAATTTACTCATACAAAGATAGAGATGAACATGCTATCCTATGATTGGGATTACCCAAAAACAATATCCTGCCTTTGCAAAAACAAAGGTTATTTCAGTATTTAAATTAATGTAAATGATCGTATAATCTTATCTTTAAATGCCTCAATTTACTATGGGTAATAATTATTGGTTTTAATTGTTTCACTTGGGTTTTAACATAACAAAGATGAACGCACTGGCGTTTAATTAAGTATTGCAAATACAAACCAAGTAGAATAAGTGCACAAATAATAGTAATAATATACAATATTATTCAATAAAACTTAACGAGTCTCTCTTTTTAATAGAGACTTCCACACATAAAGGAATAACGCTTCAACATCAAGATAACAAAAACATTACAATCAAGTAAAATTTCGCTAAAATACAAAAACAGGACAGTACCAGCATAATTAATATCCGATTCATAAGAGATATGCTTTACTTATATTTTGTGGACTTATCATCAAGGTATAAGCATTATAAGAAATATTAAGTAACACAGACCAAGAGCACCAATAAAATATATTGGAAAAGCTTAATGATGAGCAAATATATCAATGTATATTGATATACTCACTGATTACTTTTTATAAATAAAAGTAATATCATTTCATCGCTTTTAAATTAGCGAAATCTTATAAAGAATATAAATCCTAATAATAGGAAAAGATAAAAATAAATAGATAAACATTAATTTTATTAAACTTAATTTCTCTAATAACTATTTATATAAAATAATGCTCTCTTGACATTTTTACTTTAAACTGTAAATTAAAAATATCATTAGCTAAAAAAATGATAACTCATTAAACTAACACTATTAATTAGCAACTAATATAACTGATATTTCGTTTTATATATCATTATCTCAGGAAAAACAATTTTAGAAGCACTTTGCTTCCGCTATTATTAATCATACGTCTAAATTATGTTAAAAAACATAATTGATCATAAAATAATTAATTTTATTGATAATGTTAACGATTATTATTATTCACAAATCTAAATTAATATTAGTTTTTAAATAAAAATTTAAACCATATCATAAATCACAAACAACTTTTATCTAAAAAATTGCTATTCTTGATAAGAAAATTTAAATAATTTTTATTAAAAATTCTTTTCTTTATAATAAAGATAAATATTATATATATAATATTATTTTAATCAGTTAAACAAAATAAGTTTTTATAAAATATTGATATAAACTATCTAAAATATAGAAACAGTGCTTGGATAATATAATCCCTCGCAATATTTAACTTAAATAAGAACATTAACTGAAATATAACTTTTATTTTCTAATAATCAGAAATATAATATTTCTTTATTAGTTACTTTTTTAATCGACCGCACTATATATAAGATGTTTTCTTATTTTTAATTGCACTAAATATAGTTAAAATAACCTCGTTTTGCTCATTAATATTACGATATAACCAATAAAAAATTTCAGGTAAGCGGGGTAACCCGTCACTTTCACTTAAAGTCCTTAAATTGCCAGTTTCCATTTCCAATGGGCGCGCAGTAATACCGACTTCAGCATTAACTGCTGCAAGCACTGCCGATAATGAAGCGGCTTCATAAACAATACGCCATTTAATACTGGCAGCATTAAGTATATTAATTGCTATTCGACGAAATGGATTAGTTTCATCCATAACAACTAATGGAACTGGCTCATTTAATTGATACTGAAAATCAGGTGCGCACTGCCAAATAATTGGTGCAGAACGAAAAAGTGTACTTGGATATTGAGTTAATTCTATCGGCATTAGTGCTAAATCAATTTCACCATTATCAAGCATTTTTTTGATAAACTGAGCGCGCTTTATATAAATATCAACAACCATGCGCGGATATACTGATGCGATACGATTAAGCAAAAATGGTAATAAAGTATTTCTAGTATCATCAGAAACACCAACTCGAAATTCACCTTCAATACCATTATAAGTTAGTGAAGCTGAAGCATCATCATTAGCCTGTAATATTTGCCGTGCATAACCTAATAACTGCAAACCATGATTTGTTAATAATTTATTACGACCATGTCGCTCAAAAAGCTCACGGCCTACTAACTGTTCTAAACGCTGCATTTGTTGGCTAACGGCTGATTGAGTACGACAAACTGCAGCTGCAGCAGCAGCAAATGTATTAAGATCAGAAACGGCAACGAAAGTTCTAAGTAAATCAAGATCGAGATTTATAATTGAGCGATTTAAATTTATCATTTTATTCTCTTATATCATCCTGGTATTTTTACGAATTCAATAGATATTTAAAATATTGATAGTTAAAGAAATAAAGATAAAACCTTTTATATTAAAATTTATTTCTATAAATTCAATATTTATTACTATCTATATACAGTTATTAACTTAAATTGTTTAATAATAAGCATGTTTTACCTATTGACAAGCAAAATGCTAATAGCATGGCTTATCTTCTCATTTTTATTAGAATAATTTTAATTCAAAATCTCTGCTCCAAATAACGATTTTATAACCGAGAGTGGATGCATTTTTCTAAATAAAATAATCATAAAAGATGATGCAGATTAAGAAAAACTATAAATCAAAAATCAGTATAAACTTTTTTATACAGGCATGATAATAACATATTAACTTTAATTATATGTTATATAAGAAATATTTATATTATGAAACTAGAAATGATTTGTAATAAAATATATTGCTATAAATCTATAAGTAATTTACTCTTTGTTTACTAAAATCATCTATGACTAAAATATAAATTTAATATTAAATCATATTTAAAATCCATTAATCTTATAAAGATATAAAAGTTTATTTAATCTAATTCAATTATTTTAACTAACCTTTCTAAAAAATTAGAGTATATATTTATATTTTCAAATTAAGAGTTTGGTATCTATAGATAAATATACAAAAAATTTTTTTATTCTTTTAACGTTGAAGTTAAAATAGAGTAATTGAATATTATAAGTAGATTCAATAAATTGGATAATGTATATTGCGATATAAGAGAGCAAGTTCTTAAAGAAATCAAGTCTCTTGAAAGAAGAAGCCATAAAGTTCTTAAGCTTCATATTTGGTAATTCAAGATCTTTCTAGTTTCTTAAAACACCGGATAAAATTTTTATGTTCTACGGAATCTTATTCATTCAAAGGTTATAATGATTCTAAAAATTACTCCACCCAAAAGTAATAATACAATACCACGAACATAACTCACTATGGTCTGTGAGTAACACAGATATCCTGCTTCATAATATCATGATCTGAGTACTATTTTATACTATGCGATATATGAATTTTTTTTAGAAATTCAGATATATGGCTCTTAGAATAAATCCTCCTAGAAAGCGTAAATTACGTAAATCAAGAAGACAATACATAGTCACGTATTAGAATCGATTGTTTATCCAGAATATTTTCTGATCTATTTTAGCAAAATTGATGATGAGAGACTGACTGAATTTTTATTACACCTCAAAAGAGGTCATTATAAAATTCGCAGATTTCGATCTTTATTTTTTTGAGACTTCCAAGTATATTATCCTCCTTTAATCATGATTATTTAGAGCTTTAAACAACGTCCTAGGCGCTAATCTGATTATGCTGAATATAACTTACATTGAAAAGAACTTAATAAAAGTATGCTTGTTAATAAATTTATTACTTATAGAGAACTAAGAATAATTCCTCTCTGCTTCATCTCATAAAGTAGTACAAAAATAACTAGATAAATAGAACTAACAAATTGGGACAGGATTACGATTTCTATTTTTTTATAAGGAACTAAGATGGCGTAATTTACCTAGATATATATGCTCTAATTAAGCTGCTTTTTACCATTGATGACGGCTGAAATAAATTTCTTAAAAACAGGTTCGAAGCGTCAGCTTAGAAACGCATCTATTTATAGAACGAATGTTTTTACCTAGAACACTTGTGTTATTGGGGTATCAGGACGGCTGCTACTGTGCCTCTTCTGAATGTTCCCACAGTAATTTTCTGCTAAACTATAAGATTAAAAGCTCGTAATTCATACGACTTTAAAGCTACAGAGCAATGGTTAGAACATAGCAGATTCATATTTTACCCGACTGCAAGTATTAATATATTACTTTCACACTATGCCCATCTTTATTGGCCTTTTCAACAATAACTGGCTGCGATTCAATATTCCGTTTTACACCAGGAGCTCCACATCTACCCCCTATGCTATAATGGACACAGAAACAGAGTATCAAAATTGGTATCTTCTGTGCCTTTCAGATTTATGGTCAACAACTCAATCAAAATCCGCCTATTAATATCTTCGTTACCCTGTCGCGCTCTAGATATTAAATATGCTATATTTGCGTGATCTGTTCTTAAAAAAAAGCGTCAAAACTATTTTACGATGCGCTGTTATCTAGTTATTGCATTACAATTATAACCTGATAAATCTCAATATCTTCCTTATCTGACACACTTCTGCGCAAGAAAGAAGTGCAGCGTTACCTGAAAGTGCAAAGTACAGAGCCCACGTTACATTTAGAGAAAAAATAAAATGGAGCGTAGCATAGCATAAAATATTTCTAGCACTACCTTAAATACCCAGTATTTCATATTAAAACTCCGGAGTTACTGAGTTTGTAGTAATTATGCATTTACTATGATCATATAACTAAGTAGAACCTGCAGCAGATGTTAACGCAAGAAAAGATAATTAGATACTACCCATAAAACTATATTACGGAAAGGCATGCTTAAGATATTAGATCACTATGGTTTCTTATCAAATTGTAAACGAGGCACACTTTTATCGAAGGTATAAAAGCACAGCATGAGAGAAGGGATAGCAAATAACCGAAAACCGAGGTTCGCTCTGCTTATAAAAGGATTCCTGTGCGTAAATCCATACAAATGCATTTTGTATGTGAAGAGATTAATTTTTATCGAAACTCAGGTCGGCTGGCCCGATAATAAAATTATTCTCAACAACAATGCAATAAAATGGAGAAAAACAAGCGTTACTAAGTTAAACCTATAGTTAAGGTATTTTTACTTAGTAAATTAATTCAAAGAATACACATTTCAATGAAATTGAAACTTACAATAGATCCAGTAAATGGATTCTATCTCATTTAACAAAAATGAATGGCTTCCCCCTTCACTTAAAGGGGGAATTTAATTTCTTAACTATCAATGCTTAATAGTTCTTAATGGTCAAAAGAAGAAATTCTAAAAGTTATATATATTAAGACTTAGAATATTATGCTCCATGCGACTTTGTACTAATATTCCTATGCAAAATGCAATCTAAACTACATTAGAGAGTTATTAGTAAATCCTAAATGACAGTTAGGCTAATTTCTACTCTCTAACTCCAATGCTTCGTAAATATGTTCTCTATCCTTAAATTAAACGTTATTATTAGTAATATTAACACAAGATAATAAATACCCTTAGCTAGTTACAGTTTTTTTTGAGCAGACGGAAGCAACTTAAATATCATTAAAAGAATTGTTTTCGAACTACATCGCTTCGCGCATCAGCTTCATATCCTCACTGTCGTAAAAAGTTAATTAACCGGATTTTTATTCTTATTTAATATTCAGTGCGCTGATAGAGAATGGATAGGATTGCAAAAAATTCTTCTTAATTTTTTGCAGTTTCTTCATTGCTGCAGGATAATATTTCGCTAAAAATCTTCCCAATGAAATATCAAGAGATTTATTAGCGGCATTGCGACTCTTTTTTGGTAGGCAGAAGTTCCTATACTTTAAGTTTTAACTTTTGGTTACATATCCTCACTTTTGCGGTAGTGAAGCCAGTACAAAAAGTATTTTATACAACTTAACAGGATTTAGCGCTGTATGTCTTAAAAATTTTACATTTCATTTTAAAACTAATGGTATTAAGTCCATCCTAGGATGGGCCTAGGAGATATAATTAAGTCCGTGCTTAAATGGAATTAGAAGTTAAGACAAGTCACTTCTGACTATTAATAATCATTTTTTAGAATAACGAGCTCTCTAAGTTCATGCGCAGTACCATAATAATGAACAGCATGTAAAAACAATCAGCTTCCCTGACAGAACGAGATGATATATACCATTATCGGTCAAAAAATAAATATAATACGTATCGCGTAAATTACGCAGACACCATTGCCTGTTAACTTTTTAAACCATTACTGTTTCAGTCTGCTGATGTACTTGATAGAGAGATTATCTATTTTTTATCTAGAACCAACTTCCCATAAAAGATTTCGTTAAAATTATTAGTGACATGTCTTTACTAATACAGATATCGTACTACTTTTGCACGCTTTAGATAAAACGGTAGCATAAGTTCTTTAAGAATATTCTGTTTATACTGCGATCTTATACTTTAGATATTTTAATTTTAATATCGCTCATACTAGTCTGTATGATTATCTATAGCAGATAATCGTTATGATCGATGATTGATACTAGTAAACAAGGCGGTATTTTAGTATCTTATTGCAGCACATAGTTACAATCTCATCCTAAACAGTGGTGCTATCAGATACCTGTTAGAATTATAAATGAGTCATATAAAGAGCCAGAGGTGATATGAAATTTCGTGAGGGATCTAACCCCCCCTATTATAGGGATAGATTTTATAGTATATCTGCTCTCTCTTCTTGAAATCATCCATGAAATTAATCAATAGGATAATATATGCACAGAATTTTCGAAATCTCATCACCATAAATGAGTATAACTCTCCTTTTAATTGCCTATCATAGCACAAAAAGCAGTTTTTAAATCGCTATACTATAGTTATATAGTCCTCCCTTATTAAATAGATGGAACCCGCAGATGGCTGATAACTGATTAAGCTTAGTATTTGCTTTATCAGCAACTTCAGATTGGAGAATATTACTTTTGCTTTTATAATAAAAACCAATACTAAGATTAATTTTATTTTCACGTTAATCTTTATTAAATAACCGATAGCAAATTTATTTGTCTAAATATATTCCATTGTCACTCGTGATGTTAACTTTGTCAGTAATTCATAATCACTTATACCAGTATATGCAGCTACTTCTTCAACAGGTAATAGATCACCCCATATAATTGCTTCATCACCGACTTTATCGTTAGTTTCAATTCCTAAATCTACTGAAATCATATCCATAGAGACTCTACCAACAATCGGCACTTTGCGCCCATTTATTAGTACTGGCGTGTTTAACGGGGCATTACGTGGATAACCATCGCCATAACCAATCGCGACCACACCAAGATTAGTATCCTGTTCACTAACCCAAATTCCACCATAACCAACCGACTCTCCGGCTTTATGTTGACGAATAGCAATTAAATTAGATTTAAGTGTCATCACCGGTAGCAGACCAAAATCTTTTCCTTTTTTACCTTCCTGTCCTGAAACACCATACATCATTATACCAGGACGCACCCAATCAAAATGCGATGTCTGCCATAATAGAATACCAGCAGATGCAGCGATTGATTTTTCACTAGCTTTGTCTTTTATAAAATCATTAAAACAAGCTAATTGCTGCTCAGTTACTATTGGTAAACTAAGTTTATCAGCGGAACTGAAATGACTCATAATATTAATAGGCTTTTGGATATTATGACATGCCATTAAGCGAGTATAAGACATTTCTGCCTCTTCAGGTCTGAATCCCAAACGGTGCATACCAGTATCAAGTTTCATCCAAACTTTTATTGCTTTTTCTAATTTTATCTGCTCTAAAATTTTAAGTTGCTCAATGCTTTGCACAACCACGTCAATTGCATACCTGGTAATAATAGGTAACTCAGATAGATCAAAAAAACCTTCTAATAATAAGATAGGATTGCTAATATCATTTTTACGTAATGCGATTGCTTCGCTAATACGAGCAACGCCAAAACTATCAACCAGATCTTTAATTGTGTGCGCTATTTCTAATAAACCATGCCCATAAGCATTAGCTTTAACGACAGCAATTATTCGACTATTAACTGCAATTTCCCGAACCCGTTGTAAATTGTGACGTAGAGCGCAGCGATAAATCACAGCAGTTGCCGCTTTCATTTTACTCTCCATATTAAATTAAATAGATAAATTATTCGTCATGATAAATAATTGACTCAGCATAATTATCAAAACGTGACCATTGTCCATTAAAAGTTAGACGTACTGTTCCAATCGGCCCATTACGCTGTTTACCAATAATAATTTCTGCTATCCCTTTAAGATCTGAGTTATCGTTATAAACTTCATCTCGATAAATAAATATAATTAAATCCGCATCCTGTTCAATTGAGCCGGATTCCCGCAAATCTGAATTTACTGGTTTTTTATTTGCTCGTTGTTCTAAGCTACGGTTAAGTTGTGATAATGCGATTACTGGCACTTGTAACTCTTTCGCCAACGATTTAAGTGAGCGAGAGATTTCAGCAATTTCAAGTGTACGATTATCAGATAGGGAAGGAACACGCATAAGTTGAAGATAATCAATCATAATTAAACTTAAAGCACCATGTTCACGGTAAACCCGGCGAGCACGTGAACGAATTTCTATCGGCGTTAATCCAGCAGAGTCATCAATGTACATATTTCGTTTTTCCATCAACAACCCTATTGTACTGGAAATTCGCGCCCAATCTTCGTCATCCAGTTGGCCAGTACGAATACGCGTTTGATCAACACGCGATAAAGAAGCTAACATACGCATCATGATTTGATTTGCTGGCATTTCTAGACTAAAAATTAAAACTGGTTTTTCTTCTATCATGGCCGCATGTTCACATAAATTCATCGCAAAAGTTGTTTTACCCATGGAAGGGCGAGCTGCTACGATAATAAGATCAGAATTTTGTAATCCTGCTGTTTTTCGATCCAGATCCTGATAACCGGTAGAAACACCTGTTACGCCATCATGAGGCTTTTGATATAGCTGTTCAATTTTTTCCACTGTTTCCGATAGTATCTCTTCAATTCCTTTTGGACCGTCATATTTATTAGCACGAGTTTCAGCAATTTGAAAAACACGTGACTCAGCTAAATCTAGTAACTCTTCGCTTGTCCTACCTTGAGGATCATAACCTGCATTAGCGATCTCATTTGCCACTGCAATCATGTCACGAACAACAGCACGTTCTCGCACAATATCTGCATAAGCGTTAATATTAGCAACACTTGGAGTATTTTTAGCTAATTCCGCTAAATAGGCAAAGCCACCAATACTATCTAATTCACCTTGCTGCTCTAACGATTCAGATAAAGTAATTAAATCAATTGGTCTGCTTTGTTCAAGCAGACGTTGCATTTTAGAAAAAATAGTTCTATGTGGTCGACTAAAAAAATCTGTATTTGTTACACGTTCTGAGACATACTCCCAACGCTCATTATCTAACATTAATCCACCCAATACAGATTGCTCAGCCTCTAATGAGTGAGGTGGAATTTTTAGCCCTTCTATTTGAGGATCTTTCTGACCAATAAATACGGTTTCTGCGGAATACTTCTTTGCCATAATACTTTATTTACCCATTAATCAATAGAGTCGCATATCAGTATATGTCACATACAGGAAGATAGTATGGTTTTTTAAATAATTTAAGTTTAACTTTAAATCAATTTTTCATAAACTGTAATGAAGTTTTACTACTACTCAATACTGATTGAGTAATTCTTGATTGTATAGTCAAAATATTATCCAGAGTAGTGATCTTGAATTTTTAACAAAATTGAAATGATAACTTTGTAGCGCATCCTTCCCATGCGCACATTATAAATTGATCAACCAGATTATTCCTTTCAGGATATATCAGAGGACTAAGTTCATTCTATATCAAGCTCTGTATACAAACTGTAAAATTCTTGCTTTTCGATGGTTGAATCCTTTTTCTAGACTAGAAGTTACTAAAATTCTTTTCCATTATCTATTTTTCCATTATCTATAAGTATCCGATGGATAGCTATGGAAATGCCATGGTTAAAATCACGTAAGAAATGTCAAGCATTAACCAAAATTTTAATATTTTAAGAATAGATAAAACTCATCAAGTATTGCGATATATATCTACAAAAAGATAATGTCGTGAAGTTTTGTTTAGCATTTGTGGAATATATTTATATCTACGTACAGATAAGCAAATTAGTAACTTTTAAACGTTTATGCTTAGCTTTAGGATTTCCTATCTTATTTTACATAAATTCCTGTATGAGGCTACGTAAACAGCGATTCATATCAGATCAAAATATAACGAGGTTTTGGAATTTACGTGACTATCCAGAAGATCAACGAAAGAAAGAAAACTATTTTTCTCAGAAAAATGAGTAAAGATTTCTAAGCAGCTGACGACAGAATGCATCATCGGCAAACGACATAGAATATGAGTATAGAGATGATCATCAACATCATCTTATTTTACTGTTTATAATCAATAAATGTACGACTATGCCGTAACACTTACTAAAAGTAGATGCAAACTTTTTATTGGCCTGGAAGCCAGCACTGATTTTAAATGTTATAGTTGCCTGATAATGGAGCCCATCATAATGATATTCACCTTAGCTATAATCTCTCAATAGCTATTTTATCATGAATATAGGTATGTGCGACAAGAATTTCTCTATAATGATCTGGAAATAAACAAGATATGTTATTTACTAGTATTTTATGGGAACTTAATCATTTTATCTAAGATAAAACCTTAATAACTTTTTACTATTATCTTTTATAAAATCTGAAAATGTTTTAGGATTCTTATCAAGAAAATAGCATTTTATTGACAATAAAACTGAACTTTATAAAATATTATAATTATGGATAAAAATCGTTTAGTTAAAAATAAACAGGATTATGCTTTTTATAGTGAATGGATAGGTGCTAGGCAGATGTAAGGGCACTTCCGTTAAGGAAATGAGCTCAAATCCATACTGAAACCACCCCCCCTTATTTACGCCTTCCCCATGCCATCGTATTTAATGGTTATTTGTGCTATAGAAAACCTAAAAAACGAGTACTTGTGATGCTGAAATTAAAGCGTCTAATATCAGGAGATTACAGTGACAACAGAATATGTTTTAACAGTTCATTATTGCTGCCCTATCTAAAACGTGTAAAGATGATGAAGAGTTTCTACTCTATTCCTGTAGTACCTAGAAAACCATATATACCGGAAATTTTTATAAAGCTCTCCTCTGTTTTGGCGCTTCTCTATAAAAACACATTATTTCTCTACCAGTACTCATCAACAGACTAAAACTGAATTGGCTTCAAGAACACAGGCGATGGCGACTGCGTGATTAAGCGATATGCGTTACGTTTTTTCTGGTCAGATGATAGCATAATTGTCTTGTTAGGAAACCTGATCGCCTTTGCCTGATAGTTTATATTATTGGCGTAACTGCTTCATGGACATAAGGAACTTTTTTCGGTCAAAGTGCTTATCAAGAATCAGACGCGCAATGGGCTACATTTCCTCAATGAGACCGAAAATGCGTGATTTAATTATACCCCTAGTGATTAGAACTTAGATGTTATGCTTAGTTTTTGAAATACAATGGTAAAGATATTTCTGAGCATGCGGCATAATCTCGTTTGCTACATAAAATAACTCATGCGACACCTTACTGATAAGGTAGATAATCAAAAATTAAAGCTTGAGCCTCAGGAGATTTTTAAATAGTAGAGAACTTCGATGCTGCTAATAAAACTCTTTATGTTATGTTGTGAAGATTTTCATCATAAATTTCTCTGTAGTACTGAGAATATTGAAGAAAAATAAAGAAAAACAACTGGCACTCTTCCATAACTTCTCATCAGTGCACTTGGTGTCAATAAGACCAACGAATCCAATTGAATTAGCTTTTGCAATAGTGAAGATATAAAGCTGAGAACGTACTAAAAACTTTGATTCGAGGAAAAGAACTCTTTTGACGGTATCTAATCTTTTTCCCATTTTCTTAAAAAAAGAAACTGCCTAAGTAAAGTTGACTTGCTGATTTTTGTATAAATAACATTTAATTTAAGATGGAGAAAAATTTCTAAAGTTATCTTTTCTTCAACTAATAAATATTGTATAGTATATTTACTATTAACTCTATAATTAATCTTTTAATAAACTGCACTTTGAGATTATTTTATTTACGAATATTTAGTTAGTTTATTTATTCCTTAACAAAGAAATTTTTAATTAAATAGAATTTATTTCTCTATGGAATAGTTATGAAGAAATCAATATATTTATTAATGATATTTATGACAAAAACCGATTTTCAAAGAATGAACTTTTAATTATTTATTATTCTGAAAATCAGAAATTTAATACTTTTCTAATACAATTAGATAAAATAATAAATTAATTAAATTTCATAAATTAATTAATAATTCTGTAATATTAATGAAAATAATTTAGAAAAATTAGAAAAAATAGAGAAATAGAGAAATAGAGAAATAGAGAAATAGAGAAATAGAGAAATAGAGAAATAGAGAAATAGAGAGTACAAGTAAAAAATAAAATAAAAACTGTTTTATTAATCAAATGCTATACTTGAATATATTTTAGTTACCCTTAAATTAACTCATTATCAAGTCTAGCATAAGATAAATAAGCAAGTTAGCCAATTATTTATTCTTGATAAACTTAAAATTTACTTAACAAAAGTTAGATCAACACATTTTTATTGGAATTTTCACTCAAATAACGACGCAGCTCTAGCTGGAACCGAAAATATTTTTAAATATCTTCAATATATAACAGTAATATTACCTAAATAAATTCCTTATTTCAACTCTCGTTTAATATATGAATATATTGCTTGTACTATAAAATCGAATCAGCAACCGATTACCTTAGTTAAAAACTCTAAATAAACCTAAGTTAATAACATAAGATATTGATAAACTTTTGACTTATCATAATATCATCAAAATGATGTAAATGCTGTTTAGCGTTATTAACGTTTTTCATATTTCCATTAACCTCAATGGTTAACTGAGGAAAATCTTTTTTAATTGATACAGACGTGAATAGTCTAAAGGTAGTATTTTCTGATTCTGTTTTTAACTTAACCACGATAACCAAACTTTTTTGAGTATGAATAAAAAATAAATAACATTCACTTTCTAACATGAATTTATCAAAAAATTGCTCAAAAAAGCATAAGTATTATCATCAACGCCGATTTTGGTTTTTATTGTTATTTGGATCATAGTAAGCATCCTACATTGCTTTTATAGAATTCATTACTAGTGCGCTTTCAAGCATTAAATAAATACAAAACGAGTATTTGGACCCAATCTTAAGGACAATCAATATTTAAATTAACCTCATCATAATCACTTTCTGAGCTATTTTATATAATTGGCTAAAGCTACAAGTTAATTACCAGCAGTTGGAAAGCAACTGTATGTTCATTTTCAATAATAAGCCAGATAATCACCCTTACTATAAATAAGCGCGATAGTTGTTACCATTTTTGTATCCAAATAACGCTTTTAGTCAAAACCGATAAAATAACGGCAATAGCAATCTGTCTACTCAATCATCGGTGCTAAACTAAAAAGATAGTGATTAGGATTTCCTGTTAATAGCGTTAATTCATTCCCTAGCGTTAAATTCTATATTAGTTGTATGTTATACATTTTTCTATTTTCTCTGTTATTTTTATTTTCGATAAGTGAGATTAATAGTTTTAATATCCATTAATAGAGATAATTTATTTTTATGTTAATTAATTTATCATAAAAAATACTTAAATGTAGTATATGTCCTCCACATAACAAAAAGTCATAAGACTATCTTAATTTTAAGGTAATGGTTTCTCCATCTAGAATTTTAATTAAATGAGAGTTAAAAACTAAATGAAATCAATTTATAACTACCATAGACTAAATAGAGTTATACTCATTTCTAATATATGGGATTTCAGAGATGCTAACCACATATCCTACTAATTGCTTTCGGGGATGATTTTAATTACGTAGATATCATATGCCATGAAAGCCTGCTCTTTAATAGGTATTCGTGAAACTAGATATTATCGTAATTCTTTGCATGAACTCATTAGTGATATTATCAGAAAGCTGATAGACACCGTTCTTGAGCATGAGCTCGACTCGAAGTCATGATTTCGATAACCTGATAAAATACCACCTTATCAACGTGTTGCTAATCCGAAATCCGTAACACTTATTTATTATATCTAACTTACAAGACGGGTATTGACAATATTAAAATTAAAGTACATAAAGTTCAGAGAATCGAAGGGTAATGAAATATACTTCAAGAGCTCCTTATCACTCCATTATATAAATAGTACAAAACGTCGAAAAATTGCTGCCATTCTCCTACATTCTAGAAATGTGGTCTACTGGTGATTTTTAGGAAGCCTCTGAAGCGATTCTCGATAAAAAGCACGTGGCTTTCTACTGTCTGCAGACAATCAGGAGACTGAAACAGCAATGTCTTAAAGAGGATAAGGCAATGACGATTACGTGATTTAAACGGATACGTGCTATGTTTATTTCTTGATCTATGGAGAGATGAACCTGTCCTGTCAGGCAAGCTAATCTCTTTATCTGCTAGTTAAATCAACCTTACTATCCATGGACGTAAAGAGACAACTGTACTCAAAAATGGTTATTGAGCATCAGAAACAAACTGGGCCAAACTTCTGGATGAACGTAAATGCGTTTCTTAACTGTATCTCTTAGACTTCGCATGAGAGAAATGCCGGTGCTTAATTTTTGGAATGCAATGGCGGCAAAAAATGATATTCCTTGACATATACCATCAACGTTGCTTGGTGGTACATAAAACATCTAATATGCTAGTTTGGTTCCCTTAAAGGTATGTAACCGAAAGTTAAGGCAGCCGCCACAAGTTGGATTAGCTGAAAACTGTAATTCTATTAATAACGCTATTGATATTTTGTTGGTAAAGTTATCAGCAAAGCACACCCCCTGCATAGAAGAAGAAACTTGGAAAAGATTGAGGGGAATGCTGCCATTTTATGGCTTCATGTCAGCACAGTGGTATCAACAAGAATAACGAATCTGATTATGAGTCGAATTTTGTGACAGTATAAGGCTATGAAGTTGATACATAAGCGCTGCATAGTTCAAAAAAGAATCCTTTTATGCTATTTAAGCTATTTTTATTTTCTCAGAAAATGATAAAGCCGGATAAAGAAGTTGACCTTTTGACACTAATGATAAGCAACACCAAATTTAAAAATGGAATAGATTTATGAAGCATCAGAGTAGAACGTAACCTAGTAGTCATATATTATATTTACTAATAACTTGACTCATAAAAATATCCTACATGCTTACGGATTTAAATGAGAATCATAAAATTATTTAATCAAATTGATATCCGCTTTATTTTAGATTTTAACGCAAACTACATGAAAACGGCTAATATTGGAAATATTATTGATTTGTTCGTAGAGCGATTTTGTATTCATGTTTGAATTTTAATTATTGGGATTTTAAACAATCTTCTCGAGGCAGATAATTCGATAAATAATACTCTATACCTTCTAAAATACTCATCTATCCTTTTAATCGTCTGATATAACTGTTCAATTTGAATCTGAAATTTCTTATTAATAACTTTCTGATTATTTAATTTTATTAAACAATGGTAACTAATTTCATGTTAACTAGAAAAGATTTCGTACTCTTTAGCTGCATCTGATAAAGAATAAACTTTTATCGATGATCAGCTCAATAAAATGACTAATCTACTTTTTATTAAATTCTTCAAGAATCTCATTTCTCACATTGCCATGGAAATCTTAAGCTATTAAGAGCAAGATTCGTTTTTTCCTTTTATCCTCCTACTCTTCATGTTTTCTAGGTTTCCTATGTGGTATATAACACTTCCTTTTAAAGGATTTAGGAAAATTTTTTGTGGACTTTAAAAATACTACTTAGTACATTTAAGTTGGCTGTCATCACTGAAGCAAAAAAACAGTAATACCATCTAAACACTGCTTTCAAATTAATGCCTGTTTATTTCGCTGAATTCTGAATTCTGTAAAGTTAAACTATTCAAGATATATTGCAGATAACTAAACTATTTATTTTTGTTATGTAGTTTCGTCAGAGACTTTTAATAAGATTATTAAGTTTTTCTGTAATTGAGGATTTTTCAATGAAAATCGCTGAACCTAATAAATTTCCACAGCGGGAAATATGTTTATTGTGATAATATGGGTAGGATAAAATGAAGAGAGTTGATTCAATGTATGAATCGAGACTATCTATTTAGATAGTCAAGCGAGCTAAATAATGAGATGCAGTTTTATATTGCTGCAAAGTGCGGAAAGGAGTCTCTTTGATCTGTATCGCTGCTTGCTTTCTCATGATAAACTCTGCGAAAAATCCTTCATATAGTATAGAAAATTTCTATCAATAACCTTTGTTAAGATATAGGTGTAAATTTAATATTAAAGATTAAAAGTTTTCTACTTATTAGATATTGTTATATTTATAATAATAAAATCTTTGTTTAAATTAAAAATTAATATTGTTACTGTTTTTATTATTTTTAATTGAAAAATAAATTATGAATTTATTAATTAATATATTAATTGTTTTCTCACTTTTATAAGTTATCTTTTTTATAGCGGATATTAACAATTATAGCGGATTTTAACAATAAAACTACACTAGAATATAAGAATTACGGAGATTTAAGTAATTTATTAGCAAATCAGCGCATGACGGTTAGACTATGGATTCTACTCTAATCTTTTGTACATCTATTCTTTATTCTTAAATTAAATCTTATTTACCATCAATATAAAGCATGTAAAACCCCTTTTATCCGGTTCCTACTATTCTAAGTAAACTGTAGCAATTTTAATACCATTTGAAAGATTGTTTTCTCCAAACTACAGTGCTTCGCACGTAAGCTTCATAGTTTCTTTCTTATGAAAGCTGACTTTAATCAAATTGGTTATTCTTATTTTGATGCTCAATTAGGCTGGTAGAAAAGCATAGAATGCTAATAATTCTTCTCGATTTTTTTTAGTTTTTCTATCACCACTAGCAGGATAGGGTTAAAACCTTGTCAACAAAATATTAAGGAATTTATTAGGGACGTCAAATCTCTATGCTACCAAAACAATTTAGCATCACAAATTTAACTTTCGGTGCTGTATGTCTTTTGAGAGTGAAACCAACTAACATTAATTATTTTATGCACTTAACAGTATTTATGCTGGATGTCTGTAAATATCTTGGCCATTGCATTGCAAAACTAAAGGAATCGGCTCCTGTAATTAAGTTCTAGTAAATACGATTAAGCTATCTGCTTTTAGGGCATTAGAAATTAAACCCAGTTCACTTCTCTGACTCTCTATAGACATATTTAACTGAAATGAACTCCTTAACATCCATGCAGTAATGTTAATAATGGGCAGCATATAAAGATAATCAGCTTCTTGACAGAACGGTCTGTGTCATCATCGACACAGAAATAAAGGTAATGGGGATCGCTTAAATCATGTTGCATCATTGACAATGCTTTTTAAAGATATTGCTGCTTTAATCTGCTAATATATCTTGATAAGATATATTATGCGCTTTTAATCGACAAGCGGATTAAGGCTTCGTAAAAATCACCAGTGGAAATGTGTAACAATTACCAAGCATAATAACAACTTTTCGCCGCTTTTATACGCTTCAGATAAAACGGTAGCAATGAGCTATTTAAAAATTCCCCCCTCGTTGTTGCTGCTACAACCTCTTAAACCTTATATATTTTAATCTCAACATCGCGATAATACTATAGTTTATATGGTTTTTGGGCAAAGACACTTGTAGATGGCAATATGGCTACCCATCAATAAATGCACTGTTAAATCATGACACTGTTAAATCATGATATTAGAATATAGATTCGAGCACTGTCTCAACAGTGGTGCCTATCAGATATTCCTGTCAGAATTACGAATAAATTTATGCAAGGGATCACAGGTAACATCTGGTTTCACTGATAGCTGTAAAGTAGACATTTATGGCATATTTTCTCTCTGATGTTGAAATCATTCAAAAATAATCATCAGAGTACACTAGCATCTCCAAAACCCCATATCTCAGAAATGAGAATAACTCATATCGATATATTTGGCTGTACAGTTATGAATACTCTAATCAGTAGATACTGAAGTTATTTTATAACCTATAAAAGATTATTTAATATATAAATCTGAATTATTTAAAAACCATCTATTTCTGAGAAAATAAGAGTTAATATCTTAATATAATCATCAAAGCATTTTGATTTGTATTGAAGATTTTTTAGATTTTCAGCAGATAAAGAATATCCTCTAATTTATCTTCTATCAATAAACCTCCCTCTAACTACTAGTTCTCTAATATTTTTACCTATTTCAATACATATTTTACCAAAAATATCACCATTATAACGACCGATAAATGTTAAGATAAATAATAATGCTAATCTCTAATTAAAAACATATTTCTCGTTTTTCTCTTTATTGAGAAAAAGACTTTTAATATATTTTTTAATAAATTGCAATAAAATTATTCGTTAATAACCTAGATCTAAAATTAATTGACTAATTACTTACTCTATCTCACATTCAATTACAATTGTCCTGTTTCCATCGTGATGGTAACAAAAGTATAATTTCCGATAATTTTTAGGCATACTTTATTAATAACTTAATAACTTTATTAATAATAGGATTAAGTCTATCAGATAAAATAGATGACCCTACTTTTTATAATCTATGGGTAGATTAATTTTTTTTTAAACTAGCGAAAGCTAGAAAGAGAGCAAATGAAGATCATTACAGATTTTGATAGCTTGAACGAATAAGCGTTTTAATTTCACTTATATAGTAATATAAGTACCATAATCAGAAGTTACTTCAACTAAATCTCCTTCTTCTAGAATAGGAAAAATTACATTACTTTAGTCAATTTTACCACCAATTCTTGATAACCGGTAAGTAGCATTAATTCTGAGTGAGGTTGGCCCCTATTGCGGTTATACCAAGATTAACTGCTAATGATAATTTATTATCACGGTATATTTTTTATTTTTTCTTTAATGAAGTGATAAATAAATAAAATTCTTCTGTTCCTATAAAAGGAACCCAATTTTGCAAATTGAGTGCGATCTTTTTTAAAAAAATCTTTAATTAGTTGGCTTTTATTTAAAATTATTCTTCAAAGAAGAAGAATTAATCTAATCAGGTTAGCAATAGAATTGTAAATCGTAATTCGATCTAGTAAGATGGTTAATCATTAGTTGATTGACTTTTATTTAAGTGCTCATTAAGATCTAAATATTTATATTCATTTTTTATATTTATTAATTAAAAACTAATGGAACCAGGACTTAGTTAGTATTCTTAATTTAAGATTTGTACCAGGTCTTTCCCATTGAAAAACGTCAATAGGAAATTGATCTATATACTTGACTTTATTTAAAATTTCGTTATAGACATTAATAATTGCATCTACTTATTTTTAGGAAAAGTTTTAATTCTTTATTTGGCATTGCTGCTGATTTTTAGCATTACTATTTCATAAATAAATTTTATGTACATAATTATTAGATTAGTTTCTATTTAGAAAAATTCTCGATCATACCTATTAATGTACTAATACCATAATAGGCTTTAATAGCTATATCATGTTTACATAATATCTCTTTCTTCAGAATAGATAATTTCAAAGCATACAAACCTTCTTAAAATTAAATAGAAATTTATTAACTGAATATCTGCAATGCAGATAGTATAAATAGATTATTTTTAATATATAATTTAAAGTTAATAACTAAGATTTTAATTATAATTCTGATATTTTTATGCTAAAATACTAGCACTGTCATAAATATAGAATACTATATTTGCATCTTAGTAATTAAGTATTATTTATATGATCACATTCACATATTTTATTAAAAACATTAAAATTTTTTATCATTTATAATGTACAATAAATATATCATATAGG
Source organism: Arsenophonus sp. NC-TX2-MAG3 (assembly GCA_052174495.1). GTDB lineage: Bacteria > Pseudomonadota > Gammaproteobacteria > Enterobacterales > Enterobacteriaceae > Arsenophonus. The sequence goes on along the minus strand of JBQMRR010000015.1, from coordinate 38,665 downwards.
TATTATCAGCTTATAAAACAAATATTGTGATATTCATTTTTTAAACAATTTATCTAGATAAATTAATAACGTATCGTTTTATTAGCAAATAATTAGAAAAATTATATACGTTGATTTCCAATCATACTTTTATGCCTCTTAATTTATATCGAAACAGTTACTTTGTTAGAGTTGCTGAGAACATAATTGTACTAACTACTCTAATTAGTAGTCGTTTTAACTTCATGCTTTAAAATTTTTTGTAAAAAAATCAATGCATTATTAACTTAGTATTAATACGTAAAATTAGATAAATTTGGAAAATCCAGATGAGGAAATAATTAAGAATGTGGTTTTAGTGATTGCAAGTATTTTATTAATCTTACTGGCTTTTTACTGATTTTTTAGGTTTATTATTTTACTATTTTTCAATCCAAAAAATAATAGTCATGAAAATTATGCTACATATTTATTTTTACTCTCCCAGAGAGAACCAGATGGTGTAGCCCGATAACAATAATTCTAACCGTTCCTTAAAACGGTACACATTATTGAAGAAGAATTCCTATTTTATAGAAAATCTGATTTTTTATCAATTATTTATTAAAATGAAGAAAAATTTTATAAAAAAGATCTTGATGATATAAAAATGCTAACAATTTTTTCTTAAGTAAAAAGAAAAAATGAAAAAATTTTTTTGATACCCCCTTGAAACTAATTTTTATTGGCCCCATGTCCTTAAACAGGGTACTGGTTTTAGAAAATCATACTAGTATCATTCTTATTTACTTTTTATATGAATTTTATTTATAGGAGATCTATTAATGAAAATTCGTCCATTGCATGATCGAGTTATCATCAAGCGCGAAGAAGCTGAAGCTAAATCTGCTGGTGGCATTGTTCTGACGGGCTCCGCTGCTAGTAAATCAACTCGAGGAAAAGTATTAGCTGTTGGTAACGGTCGTATATTAGAAAACGGTGAAAATAAACCATTAGATGTGAAAGTTGGCAATACTGTTATCTTTAACGACAGCTACAGTGTAAAAACAGAAAAGATTGATAACGAAGAAGTATTGATTATGTCAGAAAGCGATATTCTGGCAATTGTTGAAAAATAATTTTTCGCTTAGATTTTCTTAATGAAAGAATTTAAAGGAAAGAATAATATGGCAGCTAAAGACGTAAAATTTGGTAGTGATGCACGTACTAAAATGCTCCGTGGAGTGAACATTCTTGCTGATGCAGTTAAAGTTACTTTAGGGCCGAAAGGGCGGAATGTAGTTCTAGATAAATCTTTTGGCTCACCTTCTATTACTAAAGATGGTGTATCTGTTGCGCGCGAAATTGAATTAGAAGATAAATTCGAAAATATGGGTGCTCAAATGTTAAAAGAAGTTGCATCTAAGGCAAATGATGCAGCAGGTGATGGCACAACAACAGCAACAGTACTCGCTCAATCAATTGTTAGTGAAGGTTTAAAAGCAGTTGCTGCTGGAATGAATCCAATGGATTTAAAACGCGGTATTGATAAAGCAGTTTCTGCTGCAGTTAAAGAACTAGAAAAATTATCTGAGACTTGTGATAATAATGAAAAAATTGAACAGGTCGGTACAATTTCTGCTAATTCAGATAAAACAGTTGGTGAATTAATTGCTAAGGCAATGAAAAAAGTCGGTAAAGAAGGCGTTATTACCGTTGAAGAAGGTTCAGGCTTAGAAGATGACCTAGATGTTGTTGAAGGTATGCAGTTTGATCGCGGTTATTTATCTCCTTACTTTATCAATAAACCTGATACTGGTTCTGCTGAATTAGAAAATCCCTATATCCTGTTAGTAGATAAGAAAATTTCTAATATTCGTGAATTATTACCTTTGTTAGAAAGTGTAGCTAAAGCAGGTAAACCGTTGTTGATTATTGCTGAAGATGTTGAAGGTGAAGCACTAGCAACATTGGTAGTCAATAATCTACGTGGTATCGTAAAAGTTGCTGCAGTAAAAGCACCAGGTTTTGGTGACCGCCGTAAAGCGATGTTACAGGATATTGCTATTCTGACCAATGGTACTGTCATCTCTGAAGAAATTGGTATGGAGTTAGAGAAAGCAGCGATAGAACATTTAGGTCAAGCAAAGCGCATCGTCATTAACAAAGATATCACTACAATTATTAACGGTATCGGTATAAAAGAGACGATTAAAGGTCGCATCGAACAAATTAAGCAACAGCGCGATGAAGCAACATCAGATTATGATCGTGAAAAATTGCAAGAGCGTATCGCTAAGTTAGCAGGTGGTGTTGCAGTAATTAAAGTTGGTGCTGCGACTGAAGTTGAAATGAAAGAGAAACGTACTCGTGTTGATGATGCGTTGCATGCAACTCGTGCAGCCGTAGAGGAAGGCATTGTTGCTGGTGGTGGTATTGCCCTGGTTCGTGTTGCAACTGCTTTAGACAAGTTGAAAGGTGATAATGAAGATCAAACCGTTGGCATTCGTATCGCACTACGTGCGATGGAATCACCAATGCGTCAAATCGTTGAAAATGCAGGGGAAGAATCTGCTGTAGTTGTTAATAATGTTAAGCAGGGTAAAGACAACTATGGTTATAACGCTTTAACTGAAGAGTATGGCGACATGCTTGAAATGGGTATTCTAGATCCAACTAAGGTTACTCGTTCTGCTTTACAATTTGCTGCTTCAATCGCCGGCCTTATGATCACAACTGAAGCTATGATAACTGATTTACCAAAAGAAGATAAAGCTGATCTAGGTACTCCTCCTGGTATGAGTGGTATGATGTAATGGATTAAAATCCTAACATTTCCCCCTTATCACGAAAACCCTGAGTTTAACTTTTGACTTAGGGTTTTTATTATCAAATTTTTATCTGCTTGCTATCTAATTTTATTGAGGTTTTGCTATTATTTAATTACTGGTTTTAAGTTTTAATTTTTTATATAAAAATTTAATTTTTTATATAAATTTAACTGAGCTTATATTTAGTAGAATAGTCTAAAATTTTTTTAACAAACTAGTATAGAACGTTGATGGTAAACTATTTAGTTAGATATCATCTTGTTATCGATATTAAACTTAATTAAGCAAAAAAAATCAGGAATGTAAGAGCGTACTTATATTAATATATAGACAAAATAAATGAGGAACACTATGTGAATTAAAGTATTGCTTTGTGCCACACTGATCATATTAGCTTTCCGTTTAATAACCAATAAATTACTACTACAGACGAAAATTCGTTTTGTTAATCTCCAGTCTAGAAGTAAATATCAGCATTCAGGATCAGTTACCAACATCTAAAGTAATTAATTAAATAGCGTAAATAATGAGTCTAGTTCACTACATATCGTAAAAAATAATTTACATAACTACTGAGATTGGAGAAAATGTTATTACAGTAGCAATAAACCTGATAGAAACGTTATGTTTTGAGTTTTATTTCTAGTAATAGTAAAATACTTAGAGAAGTTTATAAGTGCTCCTAATGCATACTAAGCATTATCCTAAATCATATAAAGTTAACTTGTTATTTTAATTACAAATCAATAGGTATTTTACTTAGTTTTCCTACTATTTCTCTAGTTAATCTCGGTACCAGATAGCTGAGATATTGCTAAGAAGTTCTTTCATTGCAATGCGACCCTTATCATCATTTATTACCATAAAATGGGCAGAACCCTGAACTTTATCTAATAATGTAAATAATAAGGTATTATTTCATTTTCAAAAAGTTTATTACTTAATTTAGCTAAATAGCTAGCATTACTATTAATATTGCGCAAAAGCACACTTTGATTTTAATCAGGTAACACACTTACCTTTTTTAACTGTTTTATTATGCAACCAAACTCGCTGTTAATTTCATTTGGATGGTTTATATGACTCACCATAATAATCTGTAGTTGAGAAATATTGAAGTGTTGGAGAAGTGTTGTGGTAATGCGACCAGGAATAACCACTGGTAATTGGTTATGAATCCTAATCCGCTTGATATGATTGATACCTTCCACTGTAAAATTAACCAATCTAACTCATGATCTTTTATCATCAAAAGATCGCCGTCTGAAAATAACTTCATTAAGTTCAATATGCCGTTGAATATAATTTAACGCAGTCTACCGGTTTTGTTTATTGCCTTTGTTTTCTTCATACAGAAAGTGATACCGAAACCAATAGCGACAATTAACAGCACAATCCTCTTTCACTAATAGTAGGACTTGATTCTGCTATTTATGCAATAGCCAAGGAATTGGATTATTTTCTTCGTTTAGTGGGTCAGTTAAAATGTTGGTGTAAGATTAAATTTAGATTTCACGGTAATGACTTGCCATAAAATGGGATCATTTGTACAATCAATACATATTTTTTAAAAAAAAGGGGGGTACGCGTAGTGGAAATAAAGCACGAGGAGCACTTCTAGCACGCAATTCCGGATTATTTTTAGCGCCAGTAATTGTAGCAATTCGTTAGGATCAGTGACAGATTCTGCAAGTTGTTGTAGCCAGACTTCTCTGGAATGGATTTTTTGAGTTATAATATTAAACATTTTTGATTATGCTATTTTTATTAAAAATATCAGAGAATTTCTATGAGTACATATAATATCAATGAATTTCGCTCAGGTCTTAAAATCATATTAGATGGCGTGCCTTGTGAAATTCTTGAAAGCGAATTTATCAAACCAGGTAAAGGGCAAGCATTTGCTCGTGTACGGATTCGTAATTTAATTTCTAATAAATTATTAGAAAAAACATTTAAATCAACTGATTATATTGAAAATGCTGATGTTATAGATCTAAACTTAACCTATCTATACAATGATGAAAAATTTTGGCATTTTATGAATAATAAGACTTTTGAACAAATAGCTGCTGATGAAAAAGTAGTCAGTAATAATGCAAAATGGTTAATTAATCAAACTGATTGCATTGTTACATTATGGAATGGACAGCCTATCTCCATCGCGTTACCGAATTTTGTTGAATTAGCGGTGGTTTATACCGATCCAGGTTTAAAAGGGAGCAGCGCAGTTGCTGGTGTAAAAACAGCAACATTAAGTACTGGCGCGGTGATAAAAGTTCCGCTATTTATTCAAATTGGCGAGGTAATTAAAGTTGATACCCGCTCCGGTGAATATGTTTCTCGAATGAAATAATATTTAGCTACTCAGCAATTTTTAGTTGAGGGTCCTTATTAACAATTAATGGACTGATAGAAATTATCTATTTTAAAAAAGCCTAAAATTTCAAGTTATTTTGATTCAACAATATTTTCTATTATCTTAGTTTATTCTGTATCTATTTTCTATTAATTATTCATAATTTTAAGGTTTTTAGGTGTTACATGCTAAAAGCTAGTATATTATTAAATAATTTAGATTTAATTTTAAACCAATCTTTTATAAACTGTAATAATATATTGATATACAATACTGATTGAGGTATTTCTGATTGCATAGTCAAATATATCGATGTAAGTCATCCTATAGTTATTAAAAATATTATGTATTGTAAATTAAGTTATATTCAGCCTAATACTTCGTGAATCTTATTTATATTCTTAAATTAAACCTTTTTTACCAGAATGATTAAAACAAGTTAAATCCCTCTTAACCGCAGTTATAACTATTCTGAAATATGAAAGGAACTTAAATACTATTAAAGGGATATTTTATCGAATTACAGTTTTTAGGTGTAAGGTTTTGTATTCTCACTATTGTAAAATTTAATTGGATTTGTGATTCTTATAATGCTAAGTGCGCTGATGGGAAGATATAGAATATCAACTGTTCTTCTCGCTTTTTTCCCAGCTTATTAATCGCTGCAGGATATTCGCTGATAACTTCGCCAATAGAAACATAAAAACTTTATAAGTAGAATCTCGTCTCTCTCCTAGCCAAACCTCATGCAGCTGTCCTTAACTTTCGGTATATTCCTTTGGAAAGTAAATCTAGCGTATCAACTGTTTTGTGTAAATAATAACGTTAGTGCTACATGTCCACGAATATCTTTGGCATTGCATTCTAAAAATCAAGCACCGAGCTCCTTCCAGACCAGGTCTGAGAGATATTGGTAAACTATGCGCTCGCGGTTATCTAGAAGTTCGTCATAGTTTACTTCTGACTCTCATAACTATCTTTAATTATAAGAGATTCTTATGTCCATACCGCAATACCGCCAATAATGAGCAGCAGATGAAAGCAATCAGCTTGCCTGACAGCAAGCATTATATGCCATCGACCTAGAATAAAGATAGGCGTATCACGTAAATTATATAAAGTAGGATTCATTTACTTATACTCTTTAAGGCATTTCTGTTTCAGTCTGCTGATAATATGCAGAGATAAATGTCCTTTTTACCAAAAATCATCTTAGAGCTTCGTGAAAATTACTGTTGAATTTAACTCATAGATACAGAAATGCTAATAATTCTTATATATTTTGCACGTTTCAGGTAAGATAGTAATAAGCTGTAAACATATTTCCTTCTTACTATGATTCCTTAATTTCGGCATTTTAATCTCAATATTGCTAATACCAGCCTGCATGTAATTTGCTATAGTAAATAACTGTTACGATAGAATGGTTATTAGGCCGCCCATCAACAAGAGAGTGCTAGCATATTCTCGCAGTATGGCTTCGAGTACCGTTTCAACAGGTAACATCTATCAAGCTACCTTGACAGCATTATGAATGCATTCATGTAATAGACTGAAAGTAATATCTGATTTTACAGATTACCTATAAAGTGTACTTTCTATGGAATATCTTTCTATTCTTAAAATCATTCATAAAATAAATCATGAAAATACACGTCGCCATCTCCGAAACCCCATATATCAGGAATAAGCATAACCTATCCAACATAGAAAAGGTAGAAAGGAAAGAGAAGAGAGAATAGAGGAAAATAACAAATCCTGGTTTAAAATCGCTAGAGATTAAAATGTTCATGCAAGCGATAAGATTCTTGAAGACTTTAATACAAAGTATATTGCCTGTTGCTTTAGTTGATATAGATAAAAAGCTCATCCTTTGTTCGAATGGAGTTAAATGATATAAAACTTTGCTAGCAAGGATGAAATTGATCACCATCGCCTAATAAGGTTAGGTAATCAGAGAACTATTGGTAAAAAATTTCATATTCAAAATGTAAATAATTATATTAGCCGATTTAAAAGATAGCTAAATAACTACTCCTAATAGTATAGGATCGTTTTATTTATCAAAATATTAGCCTGAATAAGATTGGTTGAAATTAGAACAATTAAAGCATAGAGTAACTATATAAATTTCTCTATGAGAAAAGCAGCAACCTTTGCTGTCAAGATAAACTATTTTCTTTAGTAATTAATCTAAATAACTCGAAGCAAGTTTTCCCAGAAAACATAAAAAAATCGGAAAGTCAGAAAGAAATACTCAGACTTTCCGTGTTATAACCGCCTATTTATTAAAAGCACTTTATGATCTTCCTCTAAAATAAATAAGGATAGACTGATTGAATTTTTTATAACACTCCAAAAAAAGGTCACGTAAGAATGTGTTCCATTCAATTTCAATTTTTTTTTGCATGTACCTTATCCTCACACAGTGAGGATTATCCATGTTTATTAGAAAATAGTCAAAGACTAAGCCGATAACCTTGAATATAATTGTAGCGAGGTTGATGACTAAAATATGCCTGCTAATGAATTTATTATCATAAGTAATTGTATAAGTAATTGGAGATTATCCTTATTTGTTTTCTTTATGGGACAAAAGCTAAACATAACTAAAATGATAGATCTGAATAATGCAAATAGAATAAGTATTTTTGCTTTACTAGAGTGAAAACCATAAAATATTATTATCCTAATATATATTCCTCCTCCAGTAAGCTTCTTTTACCATTATAATGGTTAAAATAAATCCCTTAAAAATACGATGAAAGTGCCCAGTTATAGAACCATCCATCTATCGAGCGAAGCTTGCCTATAAGACTTTTTATATAAGGGTAATACAAACACCATTACTGTGCTTCTTCTGAATATTGCAACAGTCATTTTTATACAAAATTTATAGAGTTATAAAGACCTGCACTTCGTGCAATTTTTAATATACTGAGAAATGGTTAGAAAATCAGGTTCGTATTTTATTAGATTGCGACTAACAAACAACACATTACCTTTTACTAAGCCATATCTTCTTTGGTTCTTTCAATAATAACTGTCGTGACTCAATGCCTTTGTTTTGCGTTACTACTCTTCACTATGCTCCAATGAGCACATAAACAGAGCATCGAAATTGGCATCTTCTATCTCTTGCACACTTATGCTTGACAATTTAATCAATATCGGTATGTTTATATCTTTCCGTTACTCGTAGCAATCTGAGTATTAAGCATATCGTATGAGATGATCTGTTATTTAAAAATAGTGGGCGAAGGAATCTAGCAAAGCACTCTCATTCGACTGCTATGAAACAGCTATCATCTAATAAATTCCATTATCTTTCCTGATTATAATATATACGCTCTAGCAATCAGTATCAACACACCATAAAGGTACAGTCCGGAACATTACTGAAAAATTCACTTTGCTAAAAAGATAAAAATTATGGTGTGGCGATAGCGTGAAATACCTTTTATTACATTAAATAGACTGGTATCTGCATTAAAACTGAACATTATCGAGAAGGGAATCTTGGCATCATTAATATTAGCAGCGAACTCAAGAATATCGGCAGCGGAAACTCGTAACGCAAAAATAGATCATTAGACGCTATATTAGTCATATTCCGTCGAGGTATTTTAATACGATCCCGTTACTATGATTTATTATCAAACGTAAGAAGGCACACTACTACTAAAGTGTAGTAAGCAACTTGGATATAAGGGGGGTTCTAAAAAACCGAAAAATAGAGATTGAATGTACTGATGAAAAATTTCTGCACATAAATTTATAAAATGCATTTTGTGTGACGAACAGCTACTTTATCAACGATCAGCTTGATAAGCAGATAATCCATTCTTTCTGAAAAAAATGCATAAAATAGAGAAAACCTAAGCTTACTAAGCTTTAAACCTAGAGTTAATTTCTATAAATTAGAGTGTTAGCTTAAAAGGATATTATACAAAAAAATCTTAATTTATAAGAGACTTAATAAACCAATTTCGTTGACTTTTAGTAATAAAGGATTGCTTTTGGTATTCAATTAAAGCACGATTAAATTTCTCATCTATCAAGATGATGATATTAAAGTTTTTTATTTGACAAAAAAGATTTTATTACTGTTCGAAAAAATAATTATTTCCTTATAATCTTGTTGTCGTTATTGACGATCATGATCAAGATATTACCGAAGTTGTTAATGCTCATTGCACTTACTATTAAATAAAGTTTTTTATTATTATCTCAATTTTTTGACACCTAATTATAGACATTTGCCTTTAGTATTAAACGTTTTTATAAGAAGCCTTCTAAAGGAGATCACATCTTTCCAATGAAAGTTTTTGAATCTATTTCAATAGATGTACTAAATTTTATTACAAATAACTATTTTGTTTTATAAAAATCTTTCTAGTAAATAACTACTTAGCCAAGCTGTATAAAATTAGCAATTAGATCTTATATACCAGATAGGAAAATTATTCCAATTATAATTAATTAGCAATTTTTATCTTACTTAGGCATTCTCAAAAAAGATCCTATAAGGTAGGATTAATTTAATTATTAATATTTAGTTTTTAACTAAAATCGCATTAGGGTATGGAGGTGTACTATTTTTATACAGGTAGCTAATTTTTATCGTAATTTATTAAAACGAAAAGAAAAAAATAATCGAAATAAACAAAAGTTTCATGATAGTTCTATAACTGATACTCAATCTAAAACTAAGGTAAAAACTTTACTAACAAAAAAATATCAGAGTATAAAAACTATTAAAAGTACTCAATTAACAAGTAAGCTTACACCTGTCTCTTCTATAAATATTTCAATATCTATAATTCCGCGAGATAAACATCCTATTTCCAGAAGAAACATCAGTGATAATGCACTAAAAGTACTTTATCGTCTAAATAATGCTGGTTATGAAGCTTATCTGGTCGGCGGTAGCGTCAGAGATTTACTATTAGGTAAAAAACCTAAAGATTTCGACGTTACTACCAATGCAACACCTGAACAAATTCGTAAATTATTTCGTAATTGTCGTTTAGTTGGACGCCGCTTTCGTTTAGCACATATCATGTTTGGTTACGAAATTATTGAAGTTGCTACTTTTCGTGGTTCTCAAGAAACAACTGATACTAATCATAAGGATATAGCTCACCAAGCACAAAGCGGTATATTACTTAGAGACAATGTTTTTGGTAATGTTGAAGACGATGCTATTCGACGCGATTTTACTATCAATAGCTTATATTACCGAATTAACGATTTTACCCTACGTGATTATGTTGGGGGATTTGAGGATTTAAAAAAAGGTATCATTCGGCTAATTGGTGATCCAAAAGTTCGTTATCGAGAAGATCCTGTTAGGATGCTACGCGCTATTCGATTTGCTAGCAAATTAAATATGCAAATTGATTCTGAAACTGCTAACCCTATTCCAGAACTGGCATTTTTATTAAAAAAGATTCCATCGGCTCGTCTATTTAAAGAGTTACTTAAATTACTTCAGACCGGTATAGGTTATAAAACCTATCAACAATTAAGATATTATAAACTATTCCAATCATTGTTTCCGTTAATTGAACGAAAATTCACTGCTAATAATAATTCTCCGATGGAGCTTATCATTAATAATGTACTTCAATATACTGATTATCAAATAAAAAATAATAAACATGTTAATTCTGCATTCTTATTTGCCACCATGTTATGGTATCCTCTAGCAGAACACACAAAAAGACTTTCTCAAGAAAGTGGCTTATCCTATTACGAAGCATTCGTTATCACAATGAATGATATTCTTGATGAGCAATGTCGTTCTATTGCTATTCCTAAACGGCTTACTTCAATAATGCGTGATATTTGGGAACTACAATTACAACTACAGCTTCCTCGATGCCAAGGAAAAAAAACAGATAAACTATTTAAACATCCAAAATTTTGCGCTGCGTTTGCTCTATTAGAGCTACGTTACAACGTGGAACCACAATCTGAATTAGAAGAATTACCTTATTGGTGGTCTGAATTTCAAAAATCCAATAATAATCTACAACACAAAATAATCTCGGAGGTAGATAATATATTAACTCATCGTCCTAGTTGGACACAGCGATGAAATCACACTAACTATAAACTAATAAAACAACAGAGTAAATTAAAGATGGAACGTATTCATATTGCTATTGCTAGCAATCTAAATGATCCCTTACAGCAAGTAAAACTTGCTATTAAAGAATTACAAGAATTACCGAATACTAAGCCAGTTGCTGTTTCTTCTTTCTATCGAACTAAACCGATGGGACCACAAGATCAGCCTGACTATCTCAATGTCGTTATCGCATTAGATACTGAGTTATTACCAAAAATCCTATTTGAACATACCCAATCGATTGAATTGATGCATGGTAGAATACGTAAAACCAATCGTTGGGGGCCAAGAACGCTCGATTTAGATATTATCTTATACGGCCAGCAGATTATTCAAACAGCGTATTTAACTATCCCTCATTATGCCCTTAAAGAACGAGAATTTATGCTTTATCCTTTATCAGAAATTGCCCCTAAACTACGCTTTCCCGATGGGGAATTGCTCAGTGATAGATTGTTGCAGGTTGCTAAAAATAGGCTGACTTTATGGGTAACTTAGACAATAATTCAGGAATGGTAGCACATACAACAACCAATCATAACTTTTTACTATTTCCGAATAACTAACAACTAACATTATTAGAAAAAATAAAAATTTATGATAACATGCACATATAAATAATGCAGCAAAAACCATAAAATTATTATAATTCTCTATATATTTATCGCATTGTGAGCACTAAAGATCAAGTTCTTAATCCTCGTCCTTTTTCAATTAAATTCCAAGTTATGGCATATAAAATAACAATGAAAATTACTAATACCGATAAAGTAATAGATAATTCAACATCGCTAACACCAAGAAACCCATAGCGTAATCCACTAATCATATAGACAATGGGATTAAGCTTAAATAGAATTTTCCAAAACTCTGGCAAAAGCGACAAAGAATAAAAAACACCGCCTAAATATGTTAATGGTGTCAAGACAAAGGTAGGGATAATACTAATATTATCAAATGTTTTTGCAAATATCGCATTTAGCAATCCAGCTAATGAAAATAAAATGACTGTCATTAATACGATAATAATTACTACCCACCATGAATAAATATGTAATGGGACAAAAAATAGCGAAACCAAGGTAACTAAAAGACCAACTAATACTCCTCTAGCAACTCCACCACCAACAAATCCAATAATTACAATATGAGTAGGAACTGGTGCAACTAACAATTCCTCAATACTTTTTTGGAATTTTGCACCAAAAAAAGAGGAACAAACATTAGTATAAGCATTAGTGATAACCGACATCATAATCAAGCCAGGAACAATAAACTGCATATAATTTACACCATCAATATTACCAATCCTTGAACCAATTAAACTACCAAATATAATAAAATAAAGTGATATGGTAATTACTGGAGGTAGTAAAGTTTGTACCCAAATACGTAAAAAACGTGTTATTTCTTTGATCCAGATGGTTTTCATTGCTACCCAATATAACTGAATCATCTATTTTCTCCTTGATTTATCGGTACTGAATGCTGATTATTCATTAAACCAACAAATAATTCCTCCAAACGATTTACCTTATTACGCATGCTAGTTATCTGTATTCCTTGTTCAGAGAATTGGCTAAATAAACCATTCAGTCCTTGATCTCGAAGTACCTCAACTTCTATAGTCAAAGTATCCACTAGCCTAAATTTATAACCATCTAATTTAGGGATAGAACTTTTTTGCGCTAGATCAAAAATAAACGTTTCTAACTCCAACTGATTTAGTAGATTTTTCATACTATTATTCTTAATCAATTTTCCATATTGAATAATTCCAATATTACGGCATAATATTTCCACTTCTTCTAGATAATGGGTCGTTAAAATAATAGTAGTACCGTGCGCATTTAAAGTCTTTAAAAAACCCCACATAGAACGACGAAGTTCAATATCAACTCCAGCGGTTGGTTCATCCAAAATTAATAATTTTGGGTGATGTATTAATGCACGAGCAATCATTAAACGCCGTTTCATGCCACCGGAGAGATCTCGTGCAGGCTCATTACGTTTATTCCATAAAGCTAATTGAGAAAGATAGATTTCTGCTCTAGACGAGGCTAATGAACGCGGAACTCCGTAATAACCTGCTTGATTGAGCACTATTTGTAATACCGTTTCAAATGGATTAAAATTAAATTCTTGTGGCACTAGTCCCAATTGACGCTTAAGATTCACCGCATCTTTATCAAGATCGTAACCAAATACTTTCACTTTACCGCTCGTTTTATTAACTAATGAACTGATAATACCAATTGTCGTTGATTTACCTGCACCATTAGGCCCTAATAAGGCATAAAAATCACCCACCTCAACATATAAATCAATACCGGTTAATGCTTTTACACCACCAGGATAGGTTTTTGTAAGCTGGAGCAGCTCTAAAGCATAAGTCATAAAAACCTTTCTTATCTATTTTATTCCACATATGATAATAAATCACATCATTAGTAGCTTTTTTTAATTAAATTAAAATTGAACAGCTAGCAAACATTAAAATAAATTAATGTTGCATATGATTATTATCGCAGTTAAATATAACTAATCCACGTGAATTATGATAAAAAATTAAATAACTATTTAAAAAAAATATACAGCGCTCAGAATCGATAACCAAAAAAAATTCCCTTTTTAGTTATACTTATTTCTGGTGTACACACTTTCGAAGAAGAAGGCCTATTCTTTTGATTGATTTTGTGGATGATTTTAACAATAGAAAGATGATATACCATAAAAGTCTACTCTAGAGGTACCCATGAAACCAGATATTACCTTTAATCTCCCTTCTATGAACTCATATTCGTAATGCTACTAGGGAACTTGATAGCATCGCCCTTGAGATAGAGCTTGAAGGCATGCTGCGATAACGTGATTAACGCTGCTTTTGTAGACAGGCATGTTATAAACCGTCATCTATAACGGTTAGTTGTTACAGCGAACCCATAAGAAGGTATTGGCTATGTTGAGATTAAAGTGCCTAAGATTAAAAATCTTCACCTACAACGGAATATGTTTTAACAACCCCCCTTCCTACCCCCCTTATATAAAACGTTCATAAAATATTTATGAGTTGTCACCATTGCCTGTATTTGCAAGGCATTATTCACCGATTATTTTCACTAATCTAATGATGCTGTTTCTCGGTAAAGAGCACATCAGGTCCTTGCTAAGTGTTATAAGCAAACTTGAAACATCGATGGCTTAAAAAAGCATAGGTAATTGATGGTGCCTGCGTGATTTAAATGGATAGACACTACGTTTATTTCTGGATCGATAACATATAACCGTCCTATCAGACAAGATGATCACCTTTGTCTGCTGTTCATTTATCGGCATCACTGCGCATGGATGTAAGTAAGTTAGTTTAAGTTGAACCTAGTTATAAGAGTAAAGAGAGAACTGGGCTGAACCTCTGGATCACCACGCAAGCGATATATTTTTACCATATTTTCTGAGGTTGCTATGGGAAGATGTCCTTTGGTTTTTAGAATATAATGATATAAGTACTCAGGATACCAACATAAATGCTATTGAGTAGCAGAAAATAACTAATGAACTAAGTTCACTCCATAAAAAAGTATGCAGCACCGAAAGTTAAGGATGATCTACGGGGCACCTGGCTAGTGTAGAGAGGTATAATGTTCCTAATAAATCTTAATGTTTATTGGTAAAGTTTTTAGCGAAGTATTCTGCAGCGATGAAGAACCTGGAGAATAATCTAGTAGAATGGCTGGCATTCTACGATTTTTTATCAGTCTACTCTGTGTGTGGTTCCCCCTCTTTCCCGTCAAATAAGAACGATGAATCTAATTAAACTGGTTTTTTAACAGTGTGAGGTTATGAAGCCAAGACGCAGAGCACTGCAGCTCAAGAAAGATAACTATTTTAATGGTATTAGAGGTGGTTCTCATCTACTCAGAAAATCTATAACTAGCTAAATGAAATTTAGCCTGTTAACTCTGATGCTAACAACATCTAATTTAAGAATGGAGAATAAATTTATGAGGTATCAGAGTGTAACGTAGCCTGAGAAGCATATACTAGATTTAGCAATAACTTCTTTCTTTTAAAAAATCAGAAAATTTTAAAATCTATAGTTTTTCTGGATATCCTGTTCTATAACAACTGCGTTTCAATCAAAATTAATTAAGCAGTGCCAAACTATCTATTTATTCATCATAATGTCGTTAATTTTATAATGCATACTGATTTAAATTGTCGATCTATTATCCAACATGTTGTTAACGTACTCCAAAAAAGTTGAGTACTTTATTATTTATGGATATTATCATTGTAGTTATATTAAAAGTGAAAATTAATAATACTAAAGGATAAAATTAATATCTTTATTAAGTTTATAATTTTGATATTTAACAATAATTCCATCTGCCTAACGATATACTCAAAACGTCATTATCCATGAGTTGATCTCTATTATGTATAGTAAACCAATGATTACAGTATTGCCACTAATAGGCATGAACAGCTTGAAATCAGTTATTGATAAATTTTTACTAAATTAAACTAGAAAAAATAAATACAATAAAAAATTGAACTAACGTTCGATTTTATCATTCATTAAATGATATTGCTTCTTATTAATCATTTAGTAAAATAACATGCCCGATATAAGGTAAATGACGATATTGCTGTGCATAATCGATACCATAACCAACAACAAATTCATCTTGAATAGGATAACCAATCCATTCAACAGGAACTTCTACTTCACGTCTAGATGGTTTGTTTAATAACGTACAAATAGCAACAGATTTAGGACCACGTAATTTTAGAATTTCACGAACTTTTTTAAGTGTATTACCAGAATCAATAATATCTTCAACAATTAAAACATGCTTACCGCGAATATCTTCATCCAAATCTTTAATAATTTTTACATCGCGACTTGAAGTCATCCCGCTGCCATAACTTGATACCATCATAAAATCGACTTCATGTGGGATATTGATATTACGACATAAATCAGCCATAAATATAAAAGAGCCTTTTAAAAGGCCAACCAAGAGCAACTCATCTTGTAATAATTTATAATGTTTAACAATTTCTTTTGCCATCTCATTAATACGTCGCTTAACATCCGCCTCTGAGATCATGACTTCTACAATTTGTTTCATAACTTTAGGCATTCACATTAATGGAAGTAAAAACCGTAGATTCTAGCATAAGCATAATAAAATCGCTATAAAATACTATCATTCATTATTAATCAATAATAATATAAATTAAATACCTAACATCTTAACTAACATAGAAAAACTTACCACCATAATATGGTTTCTTATCCATATTATAATAAATAACAATAGTATCATATAAAGATATTATTAAGTTCTACATAATTAAATTTTATAGCCTTTATTAATATCAGGATCAACTCAAACAACATTTCCTCCATATCTCGTCGGGTGGAGAATCTACAGCTTTACCATTCTTACTAAAGATCCGAAATTTTGTTCAATAAATATAAAAAGAATATAACATCATCTTAGCATGACTAAAAATGAGTCAACATTAATATTGATCCTTAACAACATTAAATCCAAATTAATTTATTAAAAATGATCGTCATAAAATTTTATATTCATTTTCTAATGATGGGGATTTTAATGTATTGAGCATATCCTTCTGATTAATTTCGTGGATGATTTAAATAACAAAGAGATGATATGTTATAAAAAGTCTAGGTTACAGATATTTGAAAAACTAGATATTTATCCTAGTTCCTTATATGAACTCTTTCATAATTATGAGTTCGAGATAGTTGATAGACAGCACCGTTAATGGTGAGATCTAAAGCATGATTGCAATAACATGTTCAACCGCTGCCTTATCTACGGGAATTCATGGCATCGATCATAATGGTTATTAGTCATAGCAAAGTTACAAGATAAATATTAGTAATGTTAAGATTAAGGTGCTTAAGGTAAGAGATAACAGTGGCAACAAATAGCATAACAGCTCGTTCCCGCCCTCTCTATTACTGGAAAGACTTTATCATACCGGTAATTTTCACAAAGTTCTAGTCGAGGATTTAGAGACTTTTTTCGATGAAAGGACATAGTTTCTCTACTAGAGCTATCAGCAGGTTGAAAGAAGAATGATTTGAAGATTATAAGAAATAGTACCTGTATGATTTTACAATACGCACTGCGTTTATTTCTAGGTAGATGATGGAATATACTATTTGTAAAGCAAGATGATCGTTTTTACTTACAGTTATTACTAGAATTATTAAATATGAATGTAAAGAACTAATTATAGTTAAAATAGTTATTGAGAATCAGAAGGAAACTTAAGTTGAACTTATAAAAGGCCTCCAAGCGCGTTATTTAATCGTATCTTCCAGGGTTTCCTTATATTAGAAGATGCTACTTTAGTTTTTAGAATGTAATAGCAAAGATATTCCTGAATACGTAGCATAGTTCTATTTGATATACAAAATAGCTCATATTCTGCTTTTACTCACTGAAGGCATGCAACCGAAAATTAAGATGAGATGAAGAAGCTTTTGTTAATAGGAAAGCATCATGTTGCTAATAAAATTTATGATGCTTTATTAGCAAAAGTTTCAGAAAAAATATCCTTCAGCGATGAAAAGCTAAAGAAAGATCGAGAAATAGCTACTAGTATTTTACAATTTCTTGTTAGCGCGCTAGGCGTCAATTAAGCATGAGGAATCCAATTTAAATATCAGTTTTTACATCAGATAGATTATGGAGCTAATTTACAAATAAGTGTGACTCAATAAAACAATCCTTTTAATGGTATTCAAGCTGGCTTTCATTCTCGTCTTTACTCAAAAAATCTGAAACCAGATCAGGGAATTTAACCTGTTGAAACTGGTATTAAAGAATACCCAATTTAAGGATGGAGAATAGATTTATGAAGTATCAGAGTGGAATATAATATAACCAGCTATACACTAGATTTGCCAATAAGTCGCATTAAGATACAATTATCTTTCTAACTGAAGAGTTTTATCTCTTATATTTATATAAGAAACATAAAAATATTTGATTTTTAAGGGATATTTTAGATGGCAAAAAATTATTCAGTGCGTTACATTCCTGGGCAATCGGCAAAACGTATTTTTCCTGCATCTAAATATACGCTTAATGATAATTTATCTATAGAGGGATGCCCTTATTCTCAGAAAGTGATGAATTAGGCGTCGTTTCATGGAATATTTATAAGCAGCAACGCCTAAATTGCCATTCAGTTTTAAATAAATTATTCATTAATAATGATTTAATTTTACTACAAGAAGCTCAAAATTCATCTAAACTCATTAATTTCATTGTATCTTAACATTTAATCGCTGATCAGGTGCCAGTAATTGCACTTCCTCATTACGCTTCCGGCGTAATGACGTTACGCAAGATCTGATTCAATTTATTGTTGTCCATTGCGGGAAAAAACTGTTATTTCGTTTACAAAAATCAGCGTTAATTACCGTTTATCGATTACATAATGATCAAAATTTAATGATTATTAATATTCATGCAGTTAATTTTAGTTTGGTGTTGATATTTATAGTCAGCAGTTACTCAATATAAGAGAGTGTATTAAAAACATCAAGGGCCAATGATTTTTGCTGAGGATTTTTATATTTGGAGTCGACTACGTATAAAAGAACTTAAACGTTTTACACACAGTTTACGAATGAAAGAAGTTAATTTTGATGCTGATGAGCGTACTCTAATTTTTCCTTATCCATTAGATTATGTTTTTATCATAATTTGACGCTTCTCGATACAGAAGTAATTAAAACTGAATTTTCTGATCATAATTCTATTTCTGTCGAGTTTAATATTAAATAGTTTTACTAAGAGAGTTAAAAACTAGAAATGCTAATTTAGCACTTTTATTTTTGATATTATATTCACAACCTAACCATATTCACATTAACTATCAATGTTATTTAATTAATATATTTTTTAAGAAATAAGTGCTAAGCTTAACAAGAATACGATCAGAATTATTCTTACAATCAATATTAACATGCGTGTATATTTAAAAGATCCTAACAGGATGATGATAATCACCATAAATATGGTGATAATGAGCAAACACCAGTTGCCAAAATTTTACTTTAAATTTTAATTTATTTCTATTTCATAGCTTATTTTATGATGTATAGTAATTTAAAAAGTAAAATCATTAACTAAAACCAAAAATGGTACTGAATATGGATGTTGCTAAAGATACAATTATTGTAATAATATCTTTATTGAATAAACATTAATTTTGAAGTTAATGTTTATTCATCACAGAGTTATTCTAATTTCTGGTATATGAAATATAAGATATAATGTCCTTATACATATTAATTGTACTTATAACTATTCAATATGCTCAACCTCTCCTTAGTCGATGGAGGCATCTTTTCGTCCGCATACTTATTTACCGCACAGCAACTATAGAGATTAATATTGCTAATGTTGAGATAAAGTGCTTAAGGCTAAAAATTGGGATCGCAGTAAAAAGGGGGATATGTTTGTAAAAATTTCTTACTATCGCCTTACCTAAAACATGCAAAACTAGCAAAGAATTACTATTATAATTAGTATGATTGGTAGCTATTATAGTAGTAACTTTTCGCCATTTTGCAGGTTTGAGATAAGGTGGTAATAATAATCTGTTGAAAGATATTCTGTTTTAACTGTTATTTCACTGATCTTAAGCACTTTAATTTTAATATTATCTATAACTAGCTTCTGTATAAGCTTGCTATAATAAATAACCGTTATGAACGATGAGGGCGCCGTCAATAAAAGACGACGGTTGAGTACGTTATTGAAGCTATAAATTCGACCAGCATCTTAACAAGCAAGTGCCTATCACCTTCCTAGTAATATTACAGATGAATTCATGTAATGGATCAGAGTAATATTTTATTTTACAGATATTTGTAGGCTGGATTTTTCATGACATGTTATCTCTCTGTTCTTGACATTATTCATGAAATGAATCAGGAAGATACGTCAGAATTTCCGAAATCACATAGAGTAAAAATAAGCATAATTTAATTTTTATAAAAATTTATTATTTCTTTAAGTAGTGATAATAACCAATAATTAGTAGGTAATTATAAGATCTTTATTTTCTTAATTGCATTAAGTAGAGAGTCTTTACCATAATTTTATGCAGCAAGCGTTAAAAATTATTTATTATTGAATTGGTTATTTAACAGTTTAAGTAAATTTAGCATTGAGATAGGTCGGTCAGCAATATCTTTGCATTTATTAAGATATTTATTTTTAATTTATATGACTCTGAGCAGTTAATAAAATAATCTGCTATAAACCGTATTTCTTATGCCTGCAAGAGTATAAGAATTAAAAACACTTTCAATAATAAAAATCAGGGAACCTCCATTAGCAGGTTATTTTGATCAATCCTTTTACAAAACAGTACATGTAAAGGCTCTATACGTAATATTATATTTCACAGATAATCTTATTTGGATAAATAAGATTTTTTCTGATCCTTCTATATATCAGAAATATCTATTTTCAGTTCATTACTAATATAACCCCCCATAAATCGTTTTCTATTAAATAGCTTATTTATCAATCTGTGATTTTAATATTCAATTGTTTTAAGACGGATCATCCTAAGTAATTCCTTATTGAGTACTATTTAAAATCTAACAAGAAAAATAGAAGCAAATAGTATCACTTTTATCTTCATTAAGTTAAGATAACCTATTCTATATTATTATTTATTCAAATGTTTAATACCATAGGGGAATGGTACTACTTTTATTAGCTATAACAACCATAAATTTAAAAACGATCTTTTAGATTGCGAATCTTAGCAAAAACATCATAACTTGAACAAGTAAGAGGAGAAAATCCCAATACTTTTTGTAAATAAGGATCATTAGATCTTAAGAAGATATTGATCTTTTTTTCAATTTTAAGTTGTGATGGCAAAGTAGATTGTTTTTGAGCTTGTTTTTTATTTATGACTAAAGTATAAGCTTTTATAGCCTCATCATGAGGCATAATATAGCTTGCAAATAGCATATTTGCAGCTGTGTACTCATGTGCGCAACAGACTAACGTTTCATCAGGTAAAGCTTTAAGCGTTTCAATTGAGTGATACAATTGTTCAATTGTTCCTTCAAAAACACGTCCACAACCACCAGAAAATAAGATGTCACCACAAAATAAATAGGGTTTTTGATAGTAAGCAACATGTCCTAATGTATGTCCTGGTACGGCAAAAATTTTCCATGAAAAATCAGAAAAATTTAGCCGTTCTCCACCTCTTATTACACATATTTTTCCTTTATCAATGGTTTCCATTGGGCCATAAACGACTAATTCAGGATAACATTCTTGTAATTCTTTGACACCATCGACGTGATCATGATGATGGTGAGTGAGTAAAATAGCAACTGGTTTTATGATTTTTTGTTGTAAAAATTTCAGTACTGGCTTAGCGGTACCAGGATCAACAATAATACAGTTACCTTGATAGATTAATAGCCATATATAATTATCAACTAAAGAAGGAATTTTAATAAGCTCCATAATATAATAATGCCTCATATCTAAAAAAGGGCGTATTACAATGAAGTCAGCTCGTATTGCTAAATGGTCTAAAATACCTGACTCCTGGAAAGATATTCCATGGGGAAATTATTATCTTATTGCATTGAACCAGCATCTACAACCATGGTGGCCAAAAATATTTGGTTTCCATTTACTAAAAATTAGTCAATTAAGTTTACAGATTGATACTCAAGCATCATTGATTACCCATCAATTTAGCATGAATATAGGTGGAAGTAACTGTGAATTATTAGGTGATCCTAATGAAATGCCTTTCGAGGACAAATCTATCGATGCCTGTCTTTTGATACAACAACTATCTTACAGTACTAATCCACATTGGTTATTGCGTGAAGTTGATAGGATTTTGGTTGATGATGGTTGGCTAATTTTATCTAATTTTAATCCCTTTAGTCTATTAGGGATAGGGAAATATATTCCTCTTTTTCGTAATCGACAACCCTATCATAGTCATATGTTTTCGACCTGGCGTCAAGTTGATTGGTTGAGTTTATTGAATTACGAAATACTGCAGCAACAAAGTTTTCAATTTATACCTTGGATAAGCCCTGATCACTTTATCAATAAAAATCTACAATTTGCCGGTTGCATTAACCTTATCATTGCTCGTAAAAGAACATTACCATTGACGTCAATACCAATAAAATTCATGCGAACTCACATAAAAATAGGTAGTATATTGGGGGTTGTTAAATGTTGGCGTAAACGTGATTAATTTTTCTCTATTTGGTAACCGCTATCCTTTTCTGTTGGTGAATTTGCCGCATTCCTTGCTAATTCATCGCATAGTTCATTTTCTAGATGTCCTGTATGGCCTTTGACCCACTGCCATTCTATTTGATGATGAGAAATTGCGACGTCCAATCGCTTCCATAAATCAACATTTAAAACAGGCGATTTATTTGCCCGTCGCCATTGGCGATTTTTCCAGTTTTGCATCCATTTCATGATACCATAACGTACATATTGACTATCAGTCGTTAGAATAACATAGCAAGGTTGCTTAAGTGTTTCCAAGCCAATAATTGCACCTATTAATTCCATACGATTATTGGTAGTACAAAAATACCCTTTGCTTAATGTTTTTTCGTGTTTATAATATCGTAATAAGATACCATAACCGCCTGCACCTGGATTGCCTAAGCAAGAACCATCGGTGAAAATTTCTACATGTTTCGTCATTTTTTATAAACTCATTTTATTTGTGATTTATTACCCTAAGTTTAATACTATAGGAATAGTATACAGTGATTACACGACAAATTGTTCTTGATACGGAAACTACTGGTATGAATAAGCTAGGGATCCACTATGAAGGACATAATATTATTGAAATTGGCGCGGTAGAAGTGATTAATCGCCGTTTAACTGGTCGTCATTTTCATGTTTATATAAAACCAACACGATTAGTTGATCCTGAAGCTTTTAAAGTTCATGGAATTAGTGATGAATTTTTACAAACTAAGCCAACTTTTGCTGAAATAGCAGATAAATTTTTAAATTTTATTCGCGGTTCTGAGTTAGTTATCCATAATGCCCCTTTTGATATTGGATTTATAGATTATGAGTTTTCTAAATTAGATAGAGATATTCCACCAATAATAAACTTTTGTCAGATTACTGATAGCTTAGTATTAGCTAGAAAGCTTTTTCCAGGAAAACGGAATAATCTTGATGCTTTATGTGATCGCTATCATATCAATAATTCAAAGCGTACATTACACGGAGCATTGCTTGATTCTGAAATTTTAGCCGAAGTCTATATGGCAATGACAGGGGGACAAACCTCTTTACCTTTTCCAGTTGATTTAGAACCTAATAGTAAACTCTATAGAACTGATATTAAACGAATAGAACAAAAAGCAATGGAATTATCCATAATTTATGCTAATAAAGAAGAAATTACTGCCCATGAAGAAAAATTAGATCTAATTGAAAAAAAAAGTAGAAAAATTTCTCTTTGGCGTTCATGTAATAGAAAAAATAATTAGATTAAATATTAACTAATATACTGCCATATCAAAACATGCAAACAGTAATATTTTATAAAAATATTGACGTATAGATTATTGATTTGTAATATTATGGCCGTTTTAAATCAATTATACCGTGGTGCGGTAGTTCAGTTGGTTAGAATACCGGCCTGTCACGCCGGGGGTCGCGGGTTCAAGCCCCGTCCGCACCGCCAATTTTACAAAACCTTCAGCATATAAACCTCTAGGTTTTTCTTCTTAAGAATTTTCTTTTCTAGAAAATTAGATTTAGTATCACAGTATTTTTATTTATAAAATTATGGTTCATGTTTTGATTTCGTTATAGTATAAAAGTGTGTTGTTATTATTTTTCATTCACTTATTTTAATTTTTTTCTGTTAATTATAATTTTATTACCGCTTATTAGTTATAGGAGATATCTAGATTAGATTCTAGCTGTTAAACTGACAAAGCAACCTTGAGAAAATCAATATAAATATCCTATTTATTAAACTTAAATAATCTAATGAAGATATTCTAACTACTTAACTTCAGTGAAGAGTTCAGTAAGTAAAATGTAAATCTCCTCCCCCCGCAAACTTTCGCGGCATCATGATATCCAATTACGGGATATGTAAAGTTCCCCTGATAACTAGAGGATTTACGATATGAATATATCCCTATTAATATTGATATCAAAAACATCCGATACCAAGATCATTTTATTAATGATCATACAAGTGAAATTATCGATAAAAAGAGTTAAATAAGATATTTTATTAGAATATTTAGTAATCATAACCCTTATATTATTGGATGAAAGTATGTAGGGATTATTAGTGTTGAGATCATGAACTAGAGAACTAGGAGTTTAAGTTTAATCACTTAAAGGTAAATTCGTTAAACATTCCATGATCGCAACAAAAATAACATTATGAATTCTCGCGCTAGCTAACTTACTATTCAACAACCAAGTAAAGGAATTGTTAAAATCGAAGAGGAATAGATTGTACTATCTCTATATAATATTTATCACCAGCTAATAAAGTTTTATACACCCCAGATCAACGATCTACATGGATTATTAGTAGAGTTTGAAAACAATACATAATACAATACAGCTGACATTACTCAACAATAGTATATCATAAGTGATTGATCACTTGAAGGAAAACTTGCTGACATTTCTTCTTTATAAGATTGAAGAGTAACTAGTTTCTACTAGAAAACAGAACGAAAGGCATTGTTAGAAAATTATCCAAATCCCCGCTGTTAAGCTGCTTATTACCATTACTATAGTAGTTTAGTAGTTGCCGCAATAGGGAATTGTGTTAATCCATTCCAGTCAGAAGAAGAGTTTTCTATTTATATTTAACTAAACCCAAAAAAACTAGCACTAACTGGAAAGTCAAACTACTGAGTATCAGCAAACGTGCTATATATCTATTTACGAACGCTGCTTATTCTTGGCACAATAGTCTTCAAACTGCACTGCTGCCAAAAAAATTGTCTCTAGCTGGTTACAGCTATAATAAAAGGAGACTATCCAAGCAATGCAGTTGATGACTGAATAACTAAAAAAATAGTGCGGTACATATGGTTGTTTGCTTTGGTGCCATATGATCCGGAGCTACGAAAAAAACACGTCAACGTCAGATTGTTTTAAGTAATCTGTGTTTGATAAACATAAACTCTTTTAAATATTAAGGGTGAATGCTAAAAAGATTGCCTAGGCAATCGTAGTGATGACATCAATAGATGAGATCTAGACTTGCTAAACTTATATTGTTTTTAAACTTAAATCTTGTTAGGAAAATAAAGGTGCAAGTCAGAATATTACATAGGGGAGGGCTACTGTAATGGCTAAAAGAACCCCGGATATAGAGCTGCCACTTGTTTTATCAATGTCTGAAATTCGACTGTCTTGCAAACAGGGACGCGTTCATATGGTAAATAATGATCACTCGTAAAATCCTTGCTAATGCTATCCGTTTCCTCAGTATGGATGCAGTAGAGAAAGCAAAATCAGGGCATCCAGGTACGCCAATGGGAATGGCAGATATTGCTGAAGTATTCTGGCGTGACTATTTGAATCATAATCCTACTAATCCTAAATGGGTAAATCGTGACCGTTTTATATTATCTAATGGTCATGGTTCTATGCTACTTTATAGCTTGCTACATCTTAGCGGTTATGATTTATCAATCAAAGAATTAAAAAATTTTCGTCAAATTTATTCAAAAACACCGGGACATCCTGAATATGGTTATACACCAGGTGTTGAAACCACGACCGGTCCACTTGGACAAGGAATCGCAAATGCAGTAGGATTTGCTATTGCTGAACGAACATTGGCAGCTCAATTTAATCGCCCAAACCATACTATTATTGATCATTATACCTATGTATTTATGGGTGATGGTTGTATGATGGAAGGTATTTCGCATGAAGCTTGTTCACTGGCAGGAACACTAAAATTAGATAAATTGATTGTTTTCTATGATGATAATGGCATTTCAATTGATGGTGAGGTAGAAGGCTGGTTTACTGATAACACTGCTGAACGTTTTACTGCTTATCACTGGCATGTCATCAATGGTATTGATGGACATGATCCTGAACAAATCAAATCAGCAATAGAGCAAGCTCATAAGGTTACCGATAAACCCTCTTTATTAATTTGTAAAACAATAATTGGTTATGGTTCGCCACATAAGGCTGGTTCTGAAGAAGCCCATGGTTCACCATTAGGTGAAACTGAGATTGCAGAAACCCGCACCGCACTAAATTGGTCATATCCACCTTTCGAAATACCAGCTAATATTTATCAAGCCTGGGATGCTCGCGAAATAGGTCAGAAAAAAGAAGCTACCTGGTATGAAAAATTTTCTGCATATCAACAGACTTTCCCGCAACTTGCAGATGAGTTTATCCGTCGTACCAAAGGTGAATTACCGACTAATTGGCAAGCTATTGCGAATGATTTTGTCACGGACTTGCAACGTAATCCTGCTAATATTGCCAGCCGTAAAGCCTCACAAAATACGTTAGAGGTTTTCGGTAAGGTATTGCCTGAACTTTTAGGCGGCTCCGCTGATTTAGCACCCAGTAATTTAACTATGTGGTCAGCTTCTAGGTCAATAAAAGATTTTCCAGAAGGGAATTACATTCACTACGGTGTACGTGAATTTGGTATGTCGGCTATTATGAATGGTATCGCCTTACATGGCGGTTTTATACCTTATGGTTCAACCTTT
Source organism: Arsenophonus sp. NC-TX2-MAG3 (assembly GCA_052174495.1). GTDB lineage: Bacteria > Pseudomonadota > Gammaproteobacteria > Enterobacterales > Enterobacteriaceae > Arsenophonus. Next base: position 11,546 of record JBQMRR010000015.1, on the reverse strand, counting down.
TTAATGTTTGTTGAGTATGCGTCTAATGCAGTACGCATGGCTGCATTAATGAAAATTAGAAGTATCTTTATCTATACTCATGATTCTATCGGTCTAGGTCAGGATGGCCCAACTCATCAACCTGTTGAGCAATTAGCCAGTTTGCGTATGATACCTAATATTAGTATTTGGCGCCCTTGTGATCAAGTTGAATCAGCCATCTCCTGGCAATATGCGATTGAACGTAATAATGGGCCAAGTGCCTTAATATTTTCTCGTCAAAATCTTGATCAGCAGCCACGAGATACTAAACAGTTAAATAATATTATTAAAGGAGGTTATGTTTTAAAAGATAGTAAAACAACGCCCAGGCTTATTTTGATTGCAACTGGCTCTGAAGTTAGTTTAGCGGTTAAGGCTTACGAGAAGTTGACTTCTGAAGGCTATAAAATACGAGTTGTTTCTATGCCATCAACGGATACTTTTGATAAACAAGACGCCAGTTATCGTGAATCTGTATTACCTTCTTCAGTTGTACGACTTGCTATTGAAGCGGGAATTGTAGATTATTGGTATAAATATGTTGGTACAACCGGTGCAGTTATTGGTATGCACACTTTTGGTGAATCAGCACCGGCAGAAGTTTTATTTAAAACATTTGGTTTTAGCGTAGAAAATATAATTGCAAAAGCTAAATCTTTATTGCCTTAATTGACTAAAATGATATGAGCGTATTATTACAATTTTATATGATTAGATACGCTCTTTTTAGTACAGAAAATATGCTTCTGCTGTATTCTAATCTTTCTTTTTCAAGGTCGTAGCACTTAAATTAAGTTGAAACGTTTCTTTTTTATAAAATTAAAAGATTTATTGATATAAATCATATTTTTATGATTGATAACAAAAATCCTAAGTACAAAATCTGTAATTATCAGTATTCTTACTATTAATAAATTAGTTGTTATATTGAAGGAATAGTATGGTAGTTAAAGTAGCAATTAATGGATTTGGTCGAATAGGACGTAGTATATTAAGAGCGCTTTATGAATCAGATCATCGAGCTCAAATTGCTGTTGTTGCGATTAATGAAATTGCCGCTTCAGAAGGAATAGCGCATTTATTGAAGTATGATTCTAGTCATGGTCGATTTGTTTGTGATGTGCGGTTGAATAACGATTCATTAGTAGTAGATAATGACAATATACATCTTTTTCATCAATCTGAGATTGAAAAACTAACATGGCGAGCACTAGATATTGATATAGTACTCGATTGCACCGGTGTTTATGGCTCAAAGGCAGATGGTTATGCGCATTTATCCAGTGGTGCAAAAAAAGTTCTATTTTCTCATCCTGGGAGTACTGATCTTGATGCAACTATCGTCTATGGTGTTAATGAAACAAGTTTGAAAAATAGTGATCAATTAGTATCAAACGCATCATGTACTACAAATTGTATTATTCCAGTGATAAAAATATTAGATGATGCTTTGGATATTGAGTTTGGTACAGTAACAACAATTCATGCTTCAATGAATGATCAGCCAGTTATCGATACTTATCACTCAGACTTACGTCGAACACGTGCTGCTAGTCAATCTATTATTCCTGTTGATACTAAATTAGCTTCTGGAATTACACGAATATTTCCTAAATTCAAAGATCATTTTGAAGCAATATCAATTCGGGTACCAACTATCAATGTAACGGCAATAGATCTTAATGTGACGGTAAGATCTAAAGTAACAGTTACGAAAGTTAATCAGATATTGGAACAGGCAGCAAAGGGTTTGTTTCGTGGTATAGTTGATTATACTGAATTGCCGTTAGTATCAACTGATTTTAATCATGACCCGCATAGTGCTATTGTAGATAGCACGCAAACACGAGTTAGTGGGCAACACCTGATTAAAATTTTAGTTTGGTGTGATAATGAATGGGGTTTTGCCAATCGTATGCTTGATACAACATTAGCAATGGCTGCTACTGGTTTTAAAAAATTTATCTGTTAACAAACAGCATATATAGCCCCATATCGTTTATCCTATACGAAATAGAGATTAATAATTTAAAAAATTAATAAAAGGATTTACTATGTCTATAATTAAGATGAGTGATCTAGATCTAAAGGGTAAAAAAATATTCATCCGAGCTGATCTAAACGTTCCTGTCAAAGATGGAAAAGTTACGTCTGATACACGAATTTCTGCTTCTTTACCAACGATTAAAACTGCTTTAAAACAAGGCGCAAAGGTAATGGTAACATCTCATTTAGGTCGCCCGATTGAAGGTGAGTATAATCAGGAGTTTTCATTAAAACCCATTGTAGACTATTTACGAAATAAGTTAGACTATCCTGTTTGTTTGGTAAAAGATTATTTAAATGGGGTTGAAGTTTATAATGGTGAGTTAGTGGTTCTTGAGAATGTACGCTTCAATAGGGGTGAAAAAAAGAACGATGAAACCTTATCTAAGCAATATGCTGCGCTTTGTGATATCTATGTAATGGATGCATTTGGTACCGCGCACCGTACTCAGGCATCAACCTATGGTGTAGCAAAATTTGCACCTATAGCATGCGCAGGGCCACTTTTATCTGCTGAAATTGACGCATTAAGTAAAGTATTAAAAGATCCTGCCCGTCCAATGGTTGCTATCGTTGGAGGTTCAAAAGTTTCAAGTAAATTAACTATCTTGAATTCTTTAACAAAAATTGCTGATCAGATCATTTTAGGTGGAGGTATTGCCAATACCTTTATTGCTGCTAAAGGTTATAAAGTTGGTCGATCTTTATATGAAAATGATTTAATCACAGAAGCAAAAAAATTATTATCGACTTGCTATATTGCTATACCAAGTGACGTTCGTGTAGCGACAGAATTTTCTAAAACGGCAGAGGCGGTAATAAAATCTGTCAATGACATTAAAGATAACGAACAGATTTTAGACTTAGGTGATAAAACTACTAAACATTTAGCTGATATCCTTAAAAAGGCAAAAACAATTTTATGGAATGGCCCGCTTGGTGTTTTTGAATTTCCTAATTTTTGTCATAGCACCACAGTAATTTCACAAACGATTGCAGAAAGCAACGCTTTTTCTATTGCTGGTGGTGGTGATACGATAGCGGCTATCAATCTTTTTGGTATTACAGATAAAATCTCTTATATTTCTACTGGAGGTGGTGCTTTTCTTAAATTTTTAGAAGGTAAAAAATTGCCAGCAGTTGTAGTATTAGAAGAACGAGTAAAACAATAATTATGTCATAAAGAAATGACAGGTAATATTATATTTTCCTGTCCAATAATAGGACTTTATCTCATGTATAAAGATTTTATAAAACCAGGTGTTATTACCGGAGATGATCTACAAAAAGTTTTTGCTATTGCAAAAGAACATAAATTTGCCTTACCAGCAGTCAATTGTATTGGTACAGATTCAATTAATGCTGTTTTGGAAACCGCTGCTAAAGTTCGTTCTCCTGTAATTATTCAATTTTCTAACAGTGGTGGTTCGTTCATTGCCGGTAAAGGTCTAAAAACAGAAGGCATGCAAGCTGCGATTTTAGGGACAATATCAGGTGCTCATCATGTTCATCAAATGGCAAAGCATTACGGTGTTGCTGTAATTTTACACACCGATCATTGTGTACATAAATTATTACCTTGGATTGATGGACTGCTAGATGTAGGTGAAGAATATTATAAAATCAACAGTAAGCCACTATTTTCATCCCATATGATTGATTTATCTGAAGAGCCATTGACAAAAAATATTGAAATTTGCTCTCAATATTTACAACGGATAAGTAAAATTGGTATGACATTAGAAATTGAATTAGGTTGTACTGGTGGTGAGGAAGATGGTATCGATAACACTAGCTTAGATAGTTCATTACTTTATACGCAACCTGAAGATGTCGCTTATGCCTATCAGCAGTTAAGCAAAATTAGTCATAGATTTACTATTGCAGCATCTTTTGGTAATGTACATGGTGTTTATAAGCAAGGCAATGTTCAATTAACACCAAAAATTCTTAAGAACTCACAAGAGTACATTGCACAAAAATTTAATTTGCCAACGATAAATAATCTAAATTTTGTTTTCCATGGAGGATCAGGCTCTACTTCTGAAGAAATTAAAGAAGCGGTCAGTTACGGTGTAGTAAAGATGAATATTGATACTGATATTCAATGGGCGACTTGGCAAGGAATTTTAAATTATTATAAGAAAAATGAAGGTTATCTAAAAACTCAATTAGGTAATCCAGAAAGTGAAGATAAACCTAATAAAAAATATTATGACCCTCGTGTTTGGCTACGTGCAGGTCAGATTTCTATGATTGAACGTTTAGAGGTTGCATTTAGAGAATTAAATTGTGTTAATGTGCTGTATTAATCGCTATTTTATTTTTTAATTTTCAATCCTGTTGCTTATAAAATTAATTATTATAACAGATAATAATTAATTTAAGTTGTTACTATCCTCTAACTAATTTATATGATGACGATGAATTTTTCCTTAAAAATAAATTAGACTTTTAGTTTAAAACTATATAAAATATTGATTTATCAATGTATTATCTTTATCTAAAAACTTCAATATTATATATATAATGTTAACAAGTATTTTCTTTAGTTCCGGAATTATTATATAAACCTCATGATAATGAGGGATGTTTTTATTGTCAGGAAAGAAGTTATGCTTATTTATATTGTATAGAGTTTTAAAATGGCAATGTGTATCCTCCTGTTAATTGATTTCGGGGATGATGTCAATAACAGATTGTTGATATATCATGAAAAGTCTATCTTACATAGATCTGTGAAATAAGTTATTATTTTCATCCCTTGTATAACTCATCTATAATGCTACTAGAAGGTGATAAACACTAATGTTGATAATGGAGCTGGAACTGAGAGCCATGACTGTGTGATAACATCTTGAACGCAGCTTATCAACGGGCATCAACCTGTAATCCGTAACAGTTATTTGCTACATCTAACTCACAAAATGAATATTGACATATCAAAATTAAAGTACCTAAAATAAATGGGTTACAGCGGTAACAGAATATGTTTTGACAGATCATTCCTTACTCCTTTATCTGAAGCGTAAAAATCATTGAAAGTTCTACTATGGCTATTTTACAGATATATCTATAGGTGAGTTCATGAAGCCTTTATCCACTTCTTGATTAAAAATACATAGTCCCTCTCTCATCAATAATATCAGCAGACTGAAATAGGGATAGCTTAAAAAGCAGAGGCAATGGGGGGTTCCTACATAGTTTAAACGATATGCGTTACGTTTATTTTTAGGGGGGAAGGAATAATACATTCTATCAGACAAGCTGATTGTCTTCATTTTCTAGTCAAAGAAGAGCACTGCTCATAGCTATAAAAGAGTTAGGTTGCGCTATAATGTTCTTATTAAAGGTAAGAAACAAATTAAAGGTAAACTCCTAATGTCTTGTAAGCATAGAGCTTAACCGTATCTCTCAGGCCATGTTTCCACTAGATGAGAATACCCTTAGTTTTTGAATGTAATTGCAAAATATTCCTGAGCACCGAAGTACTAACACTGTTAAGTAGATAAATAACTGATGTGTTAGATTCATTCTAAAAGACATACAATCGAATTTTAGCTAGTAGAAAGTTGCGATTCCGCTAATAAAACCTTTGATGTTTTATTGGTAAGGTTTTCAGTAGTATTCTATAGCAATGAAGAAGTTAGAAAAAAATCAAGAAGAATTCATGGCATTCTATGATTTTTCGTTAGCCACTAAACGTCAATAAGAACTATTAATCCTATTGAATCAACTTTTGTAACGTGAGGGTTATGAAGCTGACCCGCGAAGAGATTTAGCTTAAAAATAATCCTTTCTATAGTATTAAAGTTTCTCCCATCTGCTCAAAAACTTTAACCAGGTAAGAGGATTTGACCTGTTTAATTATAGTGATAAACAATGTTAAATTTTAGAATGTAGAATAGATTCATAAAGAACTAGAATGGAAGTTAGTACAATTGACATACATAATATTTAGCAAAACTTACATTAAAAATATAAAGTATTATTTAAATAATGAACATTGCACTCTCATTATGGGGATATAATTGCTATTTCCCTGCTTTATCAGCAACAGCCAATATAAATGCACTAAGTAGTATTATTAAAATCGATGAAATATTTTTTTACGAATCTCTTCAAGAGAAGCATCTATTTTATATAGAAAAGGTAGAAAACATTCGAAAAGGAGCAAATAAAAAGAAAAAAGAAATCTTGGTTTTAATCGTCTGAGATTGATGGAATTATGTACCAGTTATAAACTTCTTGGAGAATTTAATCCAGAATGCATTAGCCGTTTTCTTGATGTGATCATCAATCAAAGTCGATCCTTATTTTGATAGAAGTAAATGATATAAAATCTTTGCTATAGAGTATGAAATTAGCTTACGATCTACTAATAATGTTAATAACTAAGCATTTATATATAAAGAATTCTACATTTAAAATATGAAAAAGTTATATCAATCGATTAAAAATGTCTAAGTAGATTCTGGCATAGTGTCACCCAGTTTTATTTATTGAAATCTCTGGCCTGGAAAAGATTGTATAAAACTACAAGAATTGAATATAGACGTAACTGCAAATTGCACTGCGAGCAAAGCAATAAGCTTTTCAAACATAACCCAATAAACAAACTAATCTTTAAAACACTACTTGTATTAAAAGAATGATTTTTGATCCTAATTAGATAGATCAGTTAAAACTGATAAAACAAATAATGTTAAAATCCTGCTTATCGTAGGAATCTAGAGACTCCATCAGGAAAACCATTAAAATAAATGAAAGTCTAAAATTCATCAGCACAATAGGTAAAAGCATTAATTTAACTAACGATAGAAAAATTTCTTTACTTATTAATAATCTAATAAATCTTGCTAAACTTAATATTGTTATCAATAAAATTATTATCAAACAATAGAATTCTCTTGATATTACACAACAACACTACTTTCTTCTAACTGGTGCAATATCTTATACTTTTCACCAATCTAACATTAAATTTAAGCACCTAATCAAAATAGATTCTAATCTAACTTATTTACACATAATTAACTTAAACTTTGACTAATAAAGCCTTATCAAGAGGAAAAATTATTTTAGAAAATCATTCTTATCAATGTAGTAATAATTATTTATGTAAATAATAATATCCAATTAAACGCTACGCACTCATGCGCAAAATTTTTTCTATACAAAATAGTTTATTTGAAAATTCAGAAGAGTTATCAGTAAATCTAATATAGAGTGGTCATATTATATTTCACTTTAATGCTTTATAAATGTATCCTATATTCTTAAATTTAATATTGTTTATCAACTAGAATCAAACAGGTCAACCCCTTAACCGATTTAAATCTTTCTGAGTAGATAGGAATCAACTTAAATATCATTGAAAGGATTATTTTTATTGGGGAATAGTAACTTCGAGCTTCGCGTATAAGATTTATAGCCTCATTGCTAAAAAATCGATAAATCAGATTTTTTATTCTTATTGATGCTCTCAATGCGCTGATAAAGGGGGTAGGATGCCAACAATTCTTCTCGTTTTTTTTAGTTTCTTCATCAAAGCAGGATGATACTTCTCTAAAACCTTACTAACAAAATATTAAAGGCTTTATTAGCGGCATTAGGGCTCTTTCTTGTTAGTTGGAGTCCTATAACTCAAGTTTTAGCTTTTGATTACATATCTTTTGGAAACAAAGGTGGCATATTAGCTATTTTGTGTAGCTAATAACATTGCTGGCACATCTGCGGGAATATCTTTGCCCATTACATTCTAAAAAAACCAAACATCATTTCCCATAACAATCCTGGTAAATATAGTTAAATCATCCTTCTAAATAAGTCATTAAAAAGTTCGGCAAACAGTGTGCTTCTGACTCTTGATAAGCATCTTTGGCTGCAATGAGCTTCTTATGTCCATACATAGTGCTACAAATAATAACTACTAGGAAAAAGCAATTTTCTGTCTCTTGACAGAACGGTATATATTATTGGTACAAAAATAAATATAGTACGTATTGGTAAATCGCGCAGATAGCATTACTAATACTCATCAAGTTATTACTATCTCAGTCTTCTGATGGGGGTGACTGGCGAAAAGATGATATATTTTTATCGAAAACTGCCCCAGAATTGAGTGAAAATTACCGGTGGTATATCCTCAGAGTTACAGGGATATCAGTAACTCTTCGCTACTTTTTGCAAGATTCAGATAAGGCAATAGTAAGGGAGCTATTGAAGTATATTCTGTTGCTGTCGTGATCTCTGCACTTTAGGTACTTTAATTTTAACATCTCAATACCCGTTTGTAGGTTAGACGCAATAAATAATCGTTACGGATTACGGCTTGACATCTGTTGGACAAGCCGACGCGTTCAGGATATTATCGTAGTATGACTTTTTAGCAGCGTCTTAAGAGCAGTACCTATCAGCTTCCTAGTTACATTATGGATTCGTTCATACAAGAGATCAGAATAATATTCATTTACAGATCTCTGTATGCTAGATTTTTCATAGCATATCATCTCTCTATTATTAACATTATTCACAAAATCAATCACTACAGGGGATTACCGCCGCCATTTATAAAACTCTATATAATATAAATAAGGATAACTCATTCAAGATTGCTAAAATCAATAGCAACTTGAATAAATAAATTAATAACATTAATAAGCTTTTGATTTTTTTTAAGGAGCAAAAACATAAACGAAGTCGAAGTATTTTTAATAAAAAACGAGACAAGATAAAATCTTTCTCTTTTAATATATAATTAATCAATAAATGTAAATTTAAGTTTAGTCTTTACTTCTTTTATACCATTAAAAGGCGCTTTTTCACCTAATAATTCTTCAATACGGATTAACTGATTATATTTAGCTACCCGATCAGAACGGCTAATTGAACCTGTTTTGATTTGACCAGCTGATGTTCCTACCGCTAAATCTGCAATTGTAACATCTTCAGTTTCACCTGATCGATGTGAGATAATCGTAGTGTAGCCCATATCTTTAGCCATCTTAATTGCAGCAAGAGTTTCAGTTAAGGTACCAATCTGGTTAAATTTAATCAAAATAGAATTAGCAATACCTTTTTCTATACCTTCTTGAAAAATCTTAGTATTTGTAATAAATAAATCATCACCGACTAACTGAATTTTATCTCCTAACACTTTAGTCTGATAAGCAAAACCATCCCAATCTGACTCATTGAGTCCATCTTCAATAGAAATTATTGGATATTGTTTAGTTAATTCTTCTAAATAATGAGTAAATTCTTGTGAAGTAAAAGTTTTCCCTTCACCTTTCAGGTCATAATTACCTGTTTTCCGATTGTAAAATTCTGAAGCAGCACAATCTATTGCTAAAGTAATATCCTTACCTAATGCATAACCTGCTACTTCAACAGCATCTTTAATTACAGATAAAGCTGCAGAAGTAGATTCTAAATTTGGAGCATAACCACCTTCATCTCCCACTGCCGTACTCATACCTTTAACTTTTAATACTTTTCCCAAGTGATGAAAAATTTCTGACCCCATACGAACTGCTTCTTTTAAGCTTTTTGCACCTACTGGCTGAATCATAAATTCTTGAATATCAATATTGTTATCCGCATGTTCGCCACCATTAATAATATTCATCATTGGTAATGGCATAGAAAATTTACCTGGTGTCCCATTTAATTCAGCAATATGCTCATATAAAGGAATACCTTTTGCAGCTGCAGCTGCTTTTGCATTAGCTAATGAAACAGCCAAAATCGCATTAGCACCGATTTTAGATTTATTTTCTGTACCGTCTAATTCGATCATGATTTTATCGATATTAGCTTGATTTTTAGCATCTTGATCTATTAATGCATTAGCAATTTGGTCATTTACTGCTGCAACTGCCTTTAAAACACCTTTACCTAAAAATCGATCTTTATCACCATCACGTAGTTCCAATGCTTCTCGTGAACCGGTAGATGCGCCAGATGGTACCGCTGCTAAACCAATAAATTTCCCTTTTAAATGAACCTCTGCTTCAACAGTCGGATTACCACGAGAGTCAATAATTTCACGCCCGATGACTTTAATAATTTTTGACATTAAATTTTCCTCAGTAAAAGTTATATTTCAGTGAATGGTAATAAATTAATACTATTAATCTAATTTTTTATGAGTTATCAGAAAACTGATGTATGACGGTCAGGATCTACTCTGATGCTTCATAAATTTCTTATCTATCCTTAGATTAAATATTATTTAGATCAAGGTCAACATGTCAAAGCTCTTAGCTGATTCTTACTTTTCTAAGCAATAACCTATGCTTTTTAAGCTATTACTATTCAGGCTGACAATACTGTTGGCAAAGTGTCAATGTGTTTTATTAAGAAATACCCTTAAGCTTTGTCAAGTCACCGATGTATATCAGTAGAACAGCCACGGTTAACCTTCGTTGATTTTGTACTCTTTAGATAAGGCGGTAATAATAATTTATTAAAGGATATTCTATTGCCGCTACAATCCTTAACCTTAGGAACTTTAATCTCAATATTGCCAATAGCAGTTTATATGGTTCCTTATAGCAAATAACTGTTAGATTCAATTTCATAGCCGTCTATCGACAAGGCAGTATTGAGCATCTTACTAGCATTACTTTGAACTCCATTTTAAGAGCAGTGCCTATCAGTTATCTAGCACCATTCTGGATAAATTTATGAAAGGCATTACAAATAATATCTACTTTATTGGATAGCTATAGAGTAGAATTTCATGACATATTATCTCTCTATTGTTAGAATAATTAATAAAATTAATCAGGCAGGATAAAACCTAGCAGTATCTTTGAAATACCATAGACTAGAATAAACATAAATCTTATCAAATCTAGTTACAAACTTTATCAAGTATTTTCCCTGAATCTGGCATCCTTTTCTGCCAGAATATCAATTTTTTCAACCAGATAACACGATTTTCATAATTATTGCATTTACCTGTTATTACTGCTCCTTCTTTATATTTCCAATGGGCGGCAATACCTAATTCAGCATCTTCATGCATTTGTTGAGTTCGAATTTGTATTTCAATCGTTTTACTATTTGGCCCTAATACCACAACATGAATAGATTGATAGCCATTTGCTTTAGGATTAGCAATATAATCATCAAACTCGTCAGGTAAATGACGAAAATTGGTATGCACAATGGCTAATGCAGCGTAACAATCTTGTAAACGTTCAACGATAATACGAACGGCACGAACATCAAAAATCTCATCAAAGGTTAGGTATTTCTTTTGCATTTTGCGCCAGATGCTATATATATGTTTCGGGCGCCCATAAATTTCTGCTGTAATGTTTTTCTGTAACATAAAATGTTCTAGTGAGAAAACAAAATCATCAATATATCGTTCACGATCAATACGACGTTCATGAAGTAATTGAGCAATCTGTTTATATTCATCCGGATATAAATAATGAAAACAGAAATCTTCTAATTCCCATTTT
>JBQMRR010000014.1:0-55642 GCA_052174495.1 Arsenophonus sp. NC-TX2-MAG3 | reverse complement strand
ACAGGGTATTAAAATGCTATCTGTTCCTTACAGATTTATAGTTGACAACTCAATCAACATGTGCATGTTCCTATCTCCGTTACTCCTGGGAGTCTATAGATTAAATTCCTGTATGATTAATGAGGTGTTATTAAAAAAGAACGCTAAAAGAGGAAATCCTATGCCGAGATACTATCATCCAACTATTGTGTTATAACTATAACCTAATAAATCTCAATGTCTTTCTTTGTTTTGGCATATATCTGCTCAAGGAATCAAGTTATAGCGTTATCTGAAGCCACAGTACGGAGATGTTACTGGAAAATACGCTTTCCTTAAAAAAAGTAATATAATGTGGAATAGCTTGGTGCCACTACTTTAAATAACTAGCATTATCCGCGCCAAAACTGAGGTATTACTGAATGAGAAAAGTGTTGTACATCATTACTATAACTACTAGACTTTAAAGCGATATCGGTAGCAGATCCTAAATCAAGAAAAGATAATCAGATACTATATATTAGCTATATTTTAGCAAATCATCTTAAGATGATCCATTATTATGGTTTCTTATTGAAATGTTAATGAGGTACATTCTTATTGAAGATGTATAAAGCGCTGAAGAAGGGACAGTTCGCAAATAACAGGAGAGGAGAGATTTACTTTTTTAATGAATAGGATTCCTGTGCGCAGATTTGTATAGAATGAACCCTGTCGCGTCAGACAGACTACTTTTATCAACGCTCAGATTAACAAGCTGAGGTAACATAACTGTTGTTAGAAATAATACATAAAATAAAAAAGAGGTTATTAAGCCAAACTTAGAGTTAATATCTCTAAAATTAATATATTAGGTTAAAGAATACATACTCCAATAAAATTTTAACTTACAATAAACCGATTAAACCAATTTAATTTGCTTTTAGTAATAAAATCAGAGCTTTTTATTCTGCTCTTAAAGGGTAATTTAATTTTCTAATAATTCAACAATAATGGTTGGCATTCCACGACTTCCCGTCAACGCACAAGTATCAATAAGTAGTGACGAAGTTAATTAAATCGCTTTTTGTGATAGTGAATATTCAAAGCCGATACCTGAAGCACTGTAGTTCAAAAAAAGAAGGATTTCAATTGCATTTAAGCTGTTACAGTTTGTTCAGAAAAGTAAAAGCAGTTAACTGAATTCACCCGCTTACCATGAGGTAAGCAACGTCTAATTTAAAGATGTAGAACAGATTTACGAAGTATCAAAGCAGAATGTAGCTAACAGAAAAATATACCAGATTTACTAATAACTTTTTTATATAGTTTTTAACTAAAGTGCTTTATAAAAATAAAAAATTATATAACAATTATTTTTTAAAATAAAAATACTAGTTTTTGTATAAATGTAAAGTTGAGTGTTTTTTTTATATCTGCACAAGAAAGGGCTTGAAAAATAATTAAAAAACATTATTTATATATTACTAATTTAATGTTAATCGTTATTAATTAATAAAGGAAAGCAATTTTTATGATGCGAATAGCCTTGTTTTTACTTACAAACTTGGCAGTAATGTTTGTATTTGGAATTATTTTGAGCTTGACTGGTATCCAAGAACAAAGCGTTTCGGGGTTAATGATTATGGCTGGTCTTTTTGGGTTTGGTGGCTCATTTATTTCATTACTAATATCAAAATGGATGGCATTGCGTTCTGTTGGTGGAAAGGTAATTGAAAACCCGACAACAGAAACGGAACATTGGTTATTAAATACTGTTAAGCGTCAGTCTGATCAAACTGGCATTAAAATGCCAGAAGTTGCTATTTATCATGCACTCGATATTAACGCTTTTGCTACCGGAGCTCGTCGTGATGCGTCACTGGTTGCTGTTAGTACAGGGTTATTAGAAAGCATGGATCGTGATGAAGCTGAAGCAGTTATTGCTCATGAGATTAGTCATATTACTAATGGTGACATGGTAACAATGACCTTATTGCAAGGAGTAATAAATACTTTTGTTATTTTTATTTCACGTACTATTGCTCAGTTAGCGTCTGGATTTTTATCAAATAGCAATAATGAAAATGAAAGTGAAAATGAAAATAGTCAGGGTAATCCAATGATTTACTTTGCAGTATCAATGGTATTAGAAATCGTATTTGCTATTTTGGCGAGTATTATTACTATGTGGTTTTCACGTTATCGTGAATTCCGCGCAGATGCAGGTTCGGCTGGTTTAGTGGGTAGAGAGAAAATGATTGCTGCCCTACAGCGTCTAAAAACAAGTTATGAACCAGAGGAAGTTGGCAGTATGATGGCTTTTTGCATTAATGGGCGTTCTAAATCTTTTAGTGAGTTGTTTTTATCTCATCCCCCTCTTGATAAACGTATTGAAGCCTTACGTAGAGGCACTTATCTTAATAGATAAAACAATAAAATAATAATCCCACCTTATTAGGTGGGATTATTATTTTATTTCAATAGGAAATTTTGATTTATTCGATTATTAGTTAATAACTTTTATTTATTTAGGATTTTGTATAGTAAAATTTATTTTATATTAAGTAAAACTTTTTCCGCATCAACTTAATTTAGTGTTTTTAATCTAAAGGTTACAAAAATTTTCAAGCAATTAATTTCAGTAGCGTAATGGTTTCCGTATCAAGTGTATCAAACAATTAGTTATTATTTTAAAAAATTAAAAATTAAAAAATAAAACAATAATTACTTTGATATATATTATATAGTAATGAAATTTTATATACGTTTTGTACGTTTTTTTAATTTAAATAATGCATTTAATACAAAATTAACTACTTTATTTTAATATTTATAATATCTCTTTAATCGCTATTATAGCGGCCATTTAAATGTTGAAAAATGGTAATAGAAACAGGATTGCTGATTAGCATAGCGGTTATTTCTATTTAAGCAAAATTGTTTAATTTTTCATGTAAAGATATTAATAATTATTTTATTACTTTTGTATTTTTTTAAAAAAATTGGAATAAAAACTTTTAGGGAGATATGTATAATACAGTTATTTTTGTGGCTGTTTGATAGATATGACTCAATAAAAAATTGACTCTTATTTCCACGGAAGATAGTATTTTCTTTGAAAAATTAAGGTTTAACTTTGAGCAATCCTTTCATAGATTGCAATAGAATTTTTCTACTACCAAATACTGATTTAGGTAATTCTGATTCTGCAGTTAAATATACCGATGTTGAGTAATTTAAAGTTTTTAACCAGAATTAAAAATAGTTACACTAATCTAAAGGCTATTTTAAGTTAAAATTTATTTAGTTTTCTAACTTCCGTAAATTTACGCTATCCTATATATAGGAGATAACTAAATTATTTATCCTTTTGTTCTAGTTTCACCAGAACACTTCTATAAAATTGTTAAATTTTTTCCTGCAATCGTGAATTTTTTCAATGATCTTACTGTAGCCCTAATAAATCTCCCTCAGCGTTTACATACTTACTGTGACAATATGAACAGAATAAAGTGAATTGAGTTGCTTCAATATATAAATCGATATCATCCGATAGATTATCGCTAAACTAATCTAATAGTATCAGATTTATATTGGCAAGGAGTGAAAGAAAGAATCTTTTTTTAAGATATATTCCTGGTTTCTTTTTATAATAATAACCCTCACTATAGCAAAATTTTTTATACTGCATAAGGGATTTCTACCACTATCTTTATTAAGCAAAGTAGCCAAATTTTTTAATATAAATTTTCTAATAATATCAACAAGTAAAACGATTTATTATTTTTATATAAAAATAATTTTTATTACTTTTAAAGTTTTATAATAAGAGAAAAATATTATCTGCTCTTATTTTAATTGTTTTAGCAATTAAGCTTTAATTCAAGTTACCATGACAATGCTTATATTTTTTACTTGAACCACATGGACAAAGTTCATTGCGACCTATTTTATAGCCTTGGCCTGATATTTGAGGTTCTGTTTTTGAGATTAATGCTTCATTTTTAATTTTATGAATAAGGTGCCGTTTCTTTATAAGAAACTCTGCCTCTTCATGTTTTTGCTGATCAAGCAAAGCTACTTTTTCTGGTAATCTAACTTCTAGTTTGCTTAATGTACTAATTACTTCATATTTTAGAGTTTCTAACATATTCGCAAACATACTAAAAGATTCACGCTTATATTCCTGTTTTGGATCTCTTTGTGCATAGCCTCGTAAATGAATTCCCTGGCGCAAATAATCCATTGCAGCCAAATGCTCTTTCCATAAAGTATCAAGAGTTTGTAACATGATGCTCTTCTCAAAATTACGCATTATCTTATCGCTACCTACAATTCTTTCTTTTTCCTTATAAGCTGCAATTATTTTTTCTAGGATACGTTCACGCAAGGTTTCTTCATGTAATTCTGGTTCTTTATCCAACCACTTTTGAATAGGTAACTTTAAATTAAAATCCTTACTTAACCGCTTTTCTAAAGCATCAATATCCCACATTTCTTCCAAAGACTGGGGAGGAATATAAGTATCAATAGTTACGCTTATTACGTCTTCACGAATACTGTTAATTGTTTCACTAATATTATCACCATCTAATAAATCATTGCGCTGCAAATAGATGGCTCGGCGCTGATCATTAGCAACATCATCATATTCTAAAAGTTGTTTTCGAATATCAAAGTTACGGCTTTCAATCTTACGTTGTGCATTAACAATTGCTTTCGTTACCCAAGGATGCTCAATCGCTTCACCAGGTTTCATCCCCAATTTACGCATCATTCTAGTCATTCTATCGGAGGCAAAAATACGCATCAAAGAATCTTCCATTGAAAGATAAAAACGGGATGAACCTGGATCCCCTTGACGTCCAGAACGTCCACGTAATTGGTTATCAATACGACGAGATTCATGCCGTTCTGTACCAATGATATGCAAACCAGCAGCAGCAATTACCCCCTCATGACGATCTTGCCAGGCTGTCTTGATTTGATCAATTTGCTCCTGACTAGCGTTCTCTAGTTTATTGATTTCTGCTTGCCAGCTGCCTCCTAATACAATATCTGTACCTCGCCCGGCCATATTAGTTGCAATAGTTACCGAACCTGCCTGCCCGGCTTCAGCAATGATATCTGCTTCCATTGCATGAAACTTAGCATTTAAAACATTATGCGGAATTTTAGCTTTAGTTAGCTCTTGAGAAATTAGCTCTGATTTTTCGATGGAAATAGTACCTACTAATACAGGTTGACCTCTGCTAGTACATTTACGAATATCATCGATAATGGCAATAAATTTGTCTGCTTCAGTCATATAAACTAGATCAGGTAAATCATTACGAATCATCGGACGATTAGTTGGAATAGAAATTGTATTCAATTTATAAATAGATCTAAATTCAAAAGCTTCTGTATCAGCAGTACCAGTCATACCCGCAAGTTTTTCGTATAGCCGAAAATAATTTTGGAAGGTAATTGATGCTAATGTTTGATTCTCATTTTGAATTTCAACACCTTCTTTTGCCTCAACAGCTTGATGTAATCCATCTGACCAACGACGTCCTTTCATTGTGCGTCCAGTATGTTCATCAACAATAATAATCTGACCATCTTTGATAAGATAATCTACATCACGACTAAAAAGTGCATGAGCACGTAAGGCAGCCATAACATGATGCATAAGCATAATATTAGCTGGAGAATATAGAGATTCGCCCTCTTTCATTAAATTCGCTTTTGCTAATAATTGCTCAATTAATTCTAATCCACGTTCTGTCAACGTAACTTGACGTGATTTTTCATCAACAGAAAAATGACCTTCACCTCGAAAAATATCTGAATCTTCTTTTTCTTGTTGTCTAAGATTAGGGATTAGTTTATCCATTTTTTTATATATATCTGAACTATCTTCTGCTGGTCCTGAAATAATCAACGGAGTACGAGCTTCATCAATTAAAATAGAATCAACCTCATCGACTAATGCATAATGAAGTTTACGTTGCACACGCTCTTCTGGACTAAAAGCCATATTATCACGAAGATAATCAAAACCATATTCATTGTTAGTTCCATAAGTAATATCCGCGGCATAAGCTGCGCGCTTCAATGTCACTGGCATACCTGATAAATTAACACCTACTGTCATACCAAGAAATTCAAACAGTACTCGATTATTTTCTGCATCACGTTTAGCTAAGTAATCGTTTACGGTAACAATATGGACACCCTTACCAGTTAAAGCATTTAAATATGCAGGTAATGTAGATGTTAATGTCTTTCCTTCACCAGTACGCATCTCTGCTATACAGCGTTCATTAAGTACCATTCCACCTATCAACTGAACATTAAAATGCCGCATATTAAAAACCCGTTTACTAGCTTCACGAACAGTTGCAAATGCCTCAATGATTAAATCATCTAAGGTTGTACCGGATTTAAGACGCTGCCGAAATTCATCAGTTTTAGCCTTAAGTTCTTGGTCAGAAAATTTTTCAAATTTAGGCTCTAATTGATTAATAATATCAACAACTTTGCTTAAACGATGTAAAGTATGATCATTACTAGTACCAAAAATTTTTTTTAGTAACTTAGTTAACATAAATATTTTTTCTCAATTAAGGCGGTATTTTTAATTTAGAACCGCCTATATTATCTGCTTTCAACTAATATAATTAATATATTCAGTTGAATAATAGTTGCTATAAGAATTAATAAAAAATCTATGAAATTTCTATTATAGCCCGACTCAAATACCTTGAACACAAGCAACCTATAGTGCAGTTTGGTGGGTAATATAGTAAGAAGATTTTGTTAATGAACAGATAAAATTATCCTCGTTAGAATAAAAAACACTTGAATTAATTATACAATAAAAAGTATTAAAGATATTATAAAACAAAATTGGTTTGTTGTTTTTACTTAAATTAGTATGCAACTTTTTTATCTCTCTCTTAGTCTAAAAACAAAAATCAGCGAACAGGGAATTTCTATATTACGTAAACCATGCTTATTCCAATCATTTGTCCACCAATTATAAAATATGAGATTTATTGATATCCATCAGATAATCTAGCGTTAAATTTTGCCGGTAATGTAATAATAATTACTAATATGTGATATATTCAGTCATTGTTGACAAAATTCTAGGTATACTACCTTAATCATTATAATAACTAACAATAGGTGGATACGGCAAAAATATTCTTTACCAAAACATCGCCAAAGTGCCAATATATTTATTTGAATATCATATATTATATGACTTGGAGTAAAAATGCGCGATAGTTATCCCCAATCTTTAAATTTCTTATTAAAAAAAAACAATTTTTATTCAAATCCCTTACAAGCTATTCAACAGCGCACACAGGCATTAATTAAACTTAATAATGCTGTTATCAGTCTACTTCCTATTGAGTTAAATGTTTGGTGTCGAGTCGCCAATTATCGTAAACATATTCTTATTCTAGAAGTTACAAATGCTAACCGAAAAGTACGACTAAACTATGAGCTTCCTGCACTACTCTTAACATTACGTAAGACCATTTTACCATCTTTATCTTCAATTAAAATAAAGATTAATCCATCATTATCATCTAAAAATTTTAAAAATTCCTTATCAATTCATAAAATAGCTATAAAACCATCAAAACAAATAATAAACAAGCTAAGCAAAGAAAGTGCAAAGACAATTTATAATCTAGCAAAAAGAAGTCCAAAAAAATTAAAAGATAAATTAGAGCGTCTAGCTGCATTGGCTGAAGAGAATACCTAAGATTATAGAAATAAAGATTAGTTCTGAATAAAAAGCATTGATGAAATATTATAATAGAGAGAATAATCCACTAATGTAACATAAATAGAGTATTTTGCTTAAGATAAGATATCTCAGATTATTATTGTTAAAGGTGTTTTAAATGCAACTGGCATTTCTGATTCATTTTCGAATGTAACCATATCCCAAGCAGATTTTGTCGCTAAAACAGCCTGTAATAATTTGTTATTTAATGCATGACCTGCTTTATATGCGGTAAAAGCACCAATGATATTGTGACCACACATAAATAAATCACCAATAGCATCTAGCATTTTATGACGCACAAATTCATCTTCAAATCGCAAGCCATCTTCATTTAAGACGCGATAATCATCAATAACAATCGCACAATCAAAGCTACCGCCCAAGCATAACCCTTTAGATTGCAAGTACTCAATATCACGCATAAAACCAAACGTACGTGCACGGCTAATTTCTCTAATAAAAGATTTTACTGAAAAATCTAGTTTGTAATGTTGAGTACTGCTATTAATAGCAGGATGATTAAAGTCGATAGTGAAATCTAAGATAAATCCATTATAAGGCGCTAGTTCCGCCCATTTATCGCCATCTGTAACTCGGACACTATTTTTAATACGAAGAAATTTTTTGGCACTATTTAACTCTTCAATGCCTGCATCTAATAATAAAAATACAAAAGGGGCTGCACTCCCATCCATTATTGGGATTTCTGGTGCATCTATATCAATAATAATATTATCAATTCCAAGACCTGCCAATGCAGCGTTCAGATGTTCTACAGTTGAAATACGTACATTATCTTCATTGACCAAACAAGTACATAGCATGGTATCACGTACCGATTTTGCTTTAGCCGGAAAATCAACTGGTGGATTTAAATCTGTACGGTGGTAGATGACACCGGTATTTGCCGGTGCTGGACGCAATGATAAAGTGACTTTTTTGCCAGTATGCAAACCGACGCCTGTCGCTTGAACAATACATTTTAGTGTCCTTTGTTTGATCATCATTTTTCTCATATCGTTAACTACCTTGCTCAATCTTCCTCCCTCCAAGATCAGCAAGATATTCTAGCACAAAAAGCAGAGAAACCCATCAGTTGTTAATTAATCAGCCTGTTTCCTCAAGAAAGCAGGAATATCAAGATAGTCCGGCTCCTTATTTAATTGCATATTTTGTTTGTTTATCACTTTGGCAGCAGTTTTTTCCTTTGTTAACGGCGTCACAGCCGGTATTAAGTCTTTCATATGCTGATAACACTGCTCTAACGATGATTTTTGTGGTGTTTTGTTAGTAATTAATGTAATTTCTGGTCGCTTATTCATACCAATTCCTGTAGCAACTACGGTCACTCGCAACTCGTCATTCATTTCAGGATCCAATGAAGTACCAATAACAACCGTTGCGTTATCTGATGCAAATGCACGAATGGTATTACCCACTGTTTCAAATTCATCAAGCCGTAAATCAAAACCTGCAGTAATATTAACTAATACACCACGAGCGCCCGATAAATCGATATCTTCCAATAATGGGCTAGAAATTGCCATTTCTGCCGCTTCTTCAGCTCGATCTTCACCTTGTGCTACGCCTGATCCCATCATAGCATAACCCATTTCTGACATGACAGTACGAACATCAGCAAAATCCACATTCATTAAACCAGGACGAGTAATCAGCTCAGCAATACCTTGCACTGCGCCTTTTAGAACATCATTTGCAGCACCGAATGCATCTAACAAAGAAATACCCCGCCCAAGTACTTTTAATAATTTATCATTTGGAATAGTAATTAAAGAATCAACGTCCTTAGACAGTTCTGAGATCCCTGTTTCAGCAAATGCCATGCGTTTTTTACCTTCAAAGTTGAAAGGTTTAGTTACAACTGCTACCGTCAGTATACCAAGCTCTTTAGCAACTTCGGCTACAACAGGAGCTGCACCGGTGCCCGTACCACCACCCATACCAGCAGCAATAAAAATCATATCCGCCCCATCAACCGCATTGTGCAAGGCTTCACGATCTTCTTCAGCGGCATCGCGACCAACTTCAGGATTCGCTCCTGCTCCCAAACCTTTTGTAATACCATTGCCAATTTGAATAGTTTGTCCTACTGCTGTTTTACGTAATGCCTGGGCATCTGTATTAACAGCAAAGAATTCAACACCTTCAATGCGTTCACGCACCATGTGTTCAACGGCATTGCCACCGCCACCACCAACGCCGATGACTTTAATCACCGCGTCATTGGTTAATTCCATTGGTTCAAACATAATCTCTCTCCGTTTTATGCCTTATATAGAAGCGAAAGATTTGCTTCTTACAAAATTAAAATTCTTTTTTTAGCCAACTAGTAATTTTATGAAACCAACTACTCACTGATGTGCATTTATCTATTTCAGTTTCATTTCCAAGATGAGTCTGTTTTCCATAATGCAGAAGCCCTACAGTTGTGGAATAATAAGGTTCCTGTGCATAGTCCGTTAACCCAGTTATATTTAATGGTTTACCGATGCGTACTTGAGTATGAAATACTCTTTGAGCACATTCGACTAGACCATCAATTTGAGCACCTCCTCCTGTTAGGACAATACCCGCCGCCAGATGATATTTTATATTTTGTTGACGTAATTGTTCTTGCAATTTTAAAATCTCGTCATTTACTAAGTTTAGTAACTCTGTATAACGTGGCTCAATAACTTCAGCTAATGTTTGGCGTTGTAAACTCCTTGGTGGCCGACCACCTACACTTGGTACTTCAATATTTTCGTCTTTACTAACAATAGTACCTAATGCGCATCCATGCCGAACTTTTATTATTTCAGCATCGCTGGGGGGGGTACCAAATGCATAAGCAATATCATTTGTTACGACATTACCAGCATAAGGTATAACCTTGATATACCGAAGTGCACCGCCAGTATAAACGGCTATATCCATGGTTCCACCGCCAATATCGACGACACATACCCCTAATTCACATTCGTCTTCCGTTAAAACAGAATAGCTTGATGCTAAACCGGAAAAAATTAATTGATCTACTTTTAAGCCACAACATTCAACTGCTTTAATAATATTTTTGGCCGTATCATTATGGCAAGTAATCAGATGTACCTTGGCTTGCATACGTACACCTGAAAGTCCTACTGGATTTTTAATTCCTTCTTGATAATCAATTGTATATTCTTGTGGAATAACATGTAAAATTCTATGTTCATCACGAACCCGAACAGATTTAGCTGTATGCACAACGCTATCTACATCATCTTGAGTAACTTCATCTTCAGAAATAGGTACTATACCTATTTCATTCTGACAACTAACATGCTTACCAGAAAGCGCCAGATAAACCGATGATATTTGGCAATCCGCCATTAATTCTGCTTGATCAACAGTTCGTTGCACGCATTTAATGACAGATTCTAAATCATTTACACCGCCTCTATCCATTCCTCGAGATAGACAATTGCCAACACCAATAATATTTACCATCCCATCAGGTAGGAGCTCACCAACCAGCGCAGAAACTTTAGAAGTTCCAATTTCAAGACCAACTACTAATTTTCTGTCTGTCATTTTAATCATCATTATTTGCCTGTAGCTGTTCAGTCAATAGTCTCAAGACTACTTTAATTCAATGTGTAAGATTTGTCTAAAAGTGGTAACCAACCTATCGCAGCACCGCTACCATATCGCAAATCTATGTATCCAATACGTTTATCTGTAATTTGTTTTAATACTGGATAAATCTCAACAAAACGGTTTAATCGTTTTTTAATATCCTGTTTACCTATATTTAATCGAATATCATTAGTTAAAACTAATTGCCATGCACGTCGTGTACTCATTGATACTGACTTAATGCTAAAATTATAGGACGCTAACTGCTGTTGTATAGCACGATACATTTCTAATATTTCTTGCTGACTACCTTGTGGACCATATAACTTCAGAAAATTACTTTTAACATTTAGTAATGCTGGTAAGCTAAAAACAGTGCCTTCTGCATTAATAAAAAAGGTATCATTCCATTTAGCATAAGGTTTATATTCCACTAAATAAATTTTTAGTTCATCCGGCCATTGTTTACGTACCATAACTTTCCTTATCCATGGCATGGTTTTTATTTGATTCTGGATCGCGTTTATGTTTATAGTCATAAACGTACCCGGCATACCTAGTGTCAATATTGCTTTCCTAATATTATCATCACGGGTATAATGGCGTTCTCCAGTGATCACTAGTTTTGATATAGGAAATCTATTAACATTTTTCATCCAATTTAACACCATCCATATACTCCATATAATGGTACATAATACTATCAAAAAGAAGATAATACCTGCCAAATAAGAACCATTACTTCGACCTCCATCGTTTTGATGCTCTTTATGCTCTTTATTATGAACGTTCAGTGATGCCTGCGGCATATACACTCCGCCAATTCTAAAATCTTTTTAACTAACTGTGAAAAATTTATTCCTGCTTGTTTTGCAGCCATGGGTACTAAACTATGATCAGTCATACCAGGAGAGGTATTAATTTCTAATAAATAAAAAATACCATTGTGATCTCTCATGAGATCAACGCGTCCCCAACCAGTGCAACCAACCGCCTTATAAGCTGCTAGCGCTAATTGATTTAATTTCTCTTCTTCTTCAGTTTTTAATCCACTAGGGCAGAAATATTGTGTTTTATTAGAAATATATTTAGCATTATAATCAAAAAAAGCACCTCCAGGTTGAATACGAATTGATGGGAGTACCTGCTCTCCTACAATTGCCACGGTATATTCGGGTCCATTTAACCACTTCTCAATCAAAACATCTTTGTCATAATAAAAAGCAAATTTGAGAGCTGCTCTTAATTCAGTCAAGCTTATTACTTTTTTCATACCAATGCTTGAACCTTCAAGACTTGGTTTCACAATAAGCGGTAACTCCAAATAAGAAACAGACTCAAAAAGCATTTCATCTGACATCATTGCTACCTGCTGTTTATTTAGAGCTATATAGGATGAAACCGGCAAATCTATGCCCGCCCATAACTGTTTGGTACGTAACTTATCCATTGAAAGTGATGAAGCTAAAACACCACTACCGGTATAGGGTAAACCTAAAAATTCTAAAACACCTTGCACCGTACCATCTTCACCACCACGTCCATGTAAAGCAATAAAAACTCTATTATAACCAGCTTCTTTTAATTTAATAACAGGAAAATATTTAATATCAATTGGATAGGCATCTATTCCAGCATTACATAAGGCATTTACTATCGCCTTACCAGATTGCAGTGACACCTTTCTTTCGGCCGAATTTCCGCCTAAAAGTACGGCAACTTTATCAGCCATAATACTTTCTCTCATCTGTTAGGATTGGCCGTAAATCTGTGTCAGCCAAATTACGGGCTATTTTGTCGATATTGCCAGCTCCCTGTATAAGTATTAGGTCGTTATCTTCTATGATTTGCGCTAATGTTTCGGTAATTTGATTATGCTCAAAGATAAAAATAGGATCTAATTTGCCTCGATTACGAATTGTTTGACATAATGATTGACTATCCGCACCAGAGATAGGTTCTTCTCCTGCCGGATAGACATCTAGCATTAACAATACATCAACCTGCTCTAAAATATTAGCAAAATCATCATATAAATCACGTGTACGAGTATATCTGTGTGGTTGAAAAACCATCACGATACGTTTATCTGGCCATCCTTCTTTTGCTGCTTTAATAGTAGCATTAACTTCTGTTGGATGGTGACCATAATCATCTACCAACATAACACTACCTTTTTTTCCATTAACATCAGATAAAAGAAAATTACCTAAAAAATCAAAACGTCGCCCCGTACCTTGAAATTTTTCTAGTGCAGTTAAAATAGCGCTATCATCAATTCCTTCTTCAGTTGCTACTGCAATAGCCGCAGTTGCATTTAATGCATTATGACGCCCAGGTATATTTAAGGTAAAATCTAAATCAGTTCGGTTTTCTCGTGCTACAGTAAAGAAATCTTGATTGCCGCGTTGCGTATAAGATGTAATACGGAGATCTGCGTCATCACTAAAGCCATAAGTGGTAATATAACGTCCTATTTGAGGTAGTAGTGAACGCACCACAGGATCATCAATACATAAGATCGCCTGACCATAAAATGGTAGATTGTGTAAGAAACTAATGAAAGTCTGTTTTAATTTCTCAAAATCATCATCATAAGTTTTCATGTGATCTGCTTCAATATTTGTTATAACAGCAACTAGTGGTTGTAAATGCAAGAAAGAAGCATCACTCTCATCAGCTTCTGCAATTAAATAGCGACTAGTTCCTAAACGTGCATGTACCCCTGCTGCCTTCACTAATCCGCCATTGATAAAAGTTGGATCTAAACCGGCTTGTGCATAGATGCTAGCAATTATAGCGGTAGTCGTTGTTTTTCCATGAGTTCCTGCAATAGCAATCCCATAACGAAAACGCATCAATTCCGCTAACATTTCAGCGCGTTGAATAACTGGAATACCAGCTTCGCGTGCAGCAATAATTTCTAGATTATCAGCAGCTATTGCCGTAGATACGACAACAACACAAGCATTTGTAACATTCTCTGGTTGGTGATTAAAATAAATTTTTACACCAAGCTCTATTAATTGCTCAGTAACTATATTAGGCAATAAATCAGAACCACTAATTTCATAACCTTCGTTAACCAATACTTCAGCAATACCTCCCATGCCAGCACCAGCAATGCCAACAAAATGGATGTGCCTAACTCGACGCATTTCAGGCACTGTTGCTCTTAATTTGGATAATTTTTGTCTATTCACTTTACTTTTCACTATTTTTATCGATGATTTTAATATTTTTCAATACAAAATCGGTTTTATTTAGCAACTTCAATTAATGTTGCCGCCACGCGTTTGGTTGCATCTGTAATCGATATGGCTCGTGCTTTTTTTGCCATATCCAATAACTGTGGGCGTGACCATTGTTTTAATAGCTTTACTAAGATGTTCGTTGAAAATTGGGGTTGCTCAATAATTTTCGCTGCTCCAGCCTTTTCTAACGGTAACGCATTCCAATACTGTTGCCGATCTTTATGCTGGAATGGAATAAAAATTGCTGGTAAGCCTGCAGCAGCAACTTCACTAACCGTTAAAGCACCTGCGCGACAAACAATGATATCAGCCCAGGCATAAGCATTAGCTACATCATCAATAAATTCAGTTACTTTATAAATATCTGATTTACCACATAACTTTTTGTATAAAGTTTCTGTCATTTGCTGAGCACCTTTGCCTGCTTGATGCCAAATGATCACTTTTCCATCTAATTGTCCCGCAACTTCGGGTAATATTTGATTTAAAATTCTTGCTCCTTGACTACCACCTATAACTAAAATTCGAATAGCACCATCACGATTAATAAAACGTTCTTCAGGTTCAGGTAAAGCTAACACCGCCTCACGAACTGGGTTTCCGACTACTCTAGCATTAGAGAAGGCACTTGGAAATGCTTGCAAAACACGCTTGGCAATTTTAGCCAACCAACGATTGGTTAATCCTGGTATCCCATTTTGTTCATGCAAAACAATTGGAATATTAGATAACCATGCAGCAATACCGCCTGGGCCAGAAACATATCCCCCCATACCTAATACAACATCTGGTTGATAACGCTGCATAATTATTTTTGCCTGCTTTATTGCTTTAATAACTTTAAACGGTGCTAACAGCACTGCTTTGATACCTTTACCACGTAAACCTGAAATTTTTATAAATTCAATTTCGATGCCATGCTTAGGAACTAAATCTGCCTCCATTCGATTAGCGGTTCCTAACCAACGAACATCCCAGCCTTGTAGCTTTAGATAATTAGCTACCGCTAGTCCTGGAAAAACATGCCCTCCAGTACCGCCTGCCATCACTAGGAGGCGTTTTGGTTGGCTCATTTCGTTCTCCTTATAAAGGCTTGCGCTCTCTTAAGGCGTGTTTCAAAATCGATACGCAATAAGATAGCTATAGTAATAAACATAATTAATAGGCTAGAGCCACCATAGCTAATTAACGGTAGTGTTAATCCTTTAGTTGGTAACATTCCAGCTGCCGCGCCAACATGAACTAACGCTTGAAAAGTGAAGCAGATACCGATTGAGCAAGCTAAATAACCAGAGAAATGTTGTTTCGCATCTAATGCTCGTTTGCCAATCATCATGCTGCGAAAAGCAACGAAAAATAACATTAAAAGCACTAACACAACACCGATATAACCTAGTTCTTCCGCTAAAACTGAGAAAATAAAATCAGTATGTGCTTCAGGCAAATATTCTAATTTTTGAATAGAGTTACCTAAACCTTGACCCCATAATTTACCCCGTCCAAACGCCATTAAAGATTGCGTTAATTGATAGCCACTGGCAAAAGGATCTGCCCATGGATTGAGAAAAGAAGTTATTCGACGTAAACGATAAGGCTTTAAATAGATCAAGCCAATAACACCTATTACACAAATAACAATACTGATAATAAACGGTGCTAATCTAACACCTGAAAGGAATAGCAATGCTAAAGTTGTCACAACTAATACAATTACTGTACCTAAATCAGGCTGCAATAGCAGCAGAATAGCCATTAATATTAAAATACACATCAGTTTAATAAAGCCTAAAAATTGTGTTCGTACCTCATCGATTTTTCTAACTAAATAACTGGATACATAGCAAAATAGGGCTAATTTTGCAATTTCAGCCGGCTGTATACGAACAACACCGATATTAATCCAACGAGAGGCACCATTAACTGAGCTACCGGCAACCAATACCACTAATAACAGTATTAAAGCAGTTATTAATAATAAAAAATTATATTTTTCCCATCGCACCATTGGAATATTTAAAACTAATAAAGCTAAACAAAATGATAAAACCAGATAGATAATATTACGTTTAGCAAAGAAAAAAGGATCTTGTGTTAAACGCTGTCCAACCGGCATTGAAGCTGATGTCACCATAATAAAACCAATTATAGCCAAACATAATGTAAGCCAAACTAAGGTACGATCATAAAGGATTTTATCCAGAATATCGTTATTAAGTTCACCGTCAGCCCAATTTGTTAGTCGTTTTAAGTTAAACATCGTCATTAACCTAACTCCTTTGCTAATTGGCTAAATCTATCACCCCGTTGTTCAAAATTATGAAATTGGTCAAAGCTAGCACAAGCTGGTGAGAGAAGCACCATATCCCCAGCTTTCAATTCTGGTGCAATGGCACGTAGACATTGTTCCATTGTATCTAATAGCAAACTATTTGGTTTTAACTGCACTAGTTGATAACCATCACAACCAAAACAGTATAATTTAATATTTTTTGCTGAAATATATGGTTTTAACGGTGAAAAATCTGCTGATTTTCCATATCCACCCAATAATAAATAAAGCGTTCCTTTTACTTGTAAACTTTTTAAAGCCTCTTTTGTGCTGGCAACATTAGTTGATTTAGAATCATTAATCCATTGAACACCTTGATGCTGATGAACTAATTGGCAACGATGAGGTAAACCTGTATATTTAGTTAATGCTGCTAAACTAGCCTTGCGTGGAATATTAACTGCATCTGCTAAAGCTATGGCAGTCATTCCATTAAGATGATTATGCTGTCCAATTAACCTTATTTTACCAGTATTGATAATCGGCTGCCCTTTTATTTGAAGTTCTTGGAAACGAGTATTTAATTGATAATCGCCGCTATTAATACCAAAACTGATACAACGGGCATCACGGCCAAATAACGGCCAGGTTTGTGGATCTTGTTCATTAATAATGCAGATTTTAGCACCAGTATAAATTTGTAACTTAGCTGCACGGTACTGTTCAATGCCTGTCGGATACCGATCTATATGATCTTCTGTCAGATTCAATATGGTTGCTACTGCAGCCTTTAAACTTGATGTTGTTTCAAGCTGAAAACTAGAAAGCTCTAATACATACAAGTCATAATTTTTTACTAATAATGTCAACGCTGACGTTCCCATATTGCCACCAACTGCCACTTTCCAGTTGGCTGCTTTTGCCATTTCACCAACTAATACTGTAACTGTGCTCTTACCATTAGAACCGGTGACAGCAACTATTGGTTTAGTTGTTTCACGACAAAAAAGTTCAATATCACCAATAATTTCAATACCTTTATCTGCGGCTATTTTTAATTCTCGGGTAGTAAGTGAAATCCCTGGGCTTGCGACAATCAAATCAGCTGACATTAACCATTCACTATTCCAACTACCGCAGTGACAGGCTACTTCCACCGGCAATTTATCCTTACCTGGCGGTGTTATTCGGGTATCAATTACGCGTGGCACAACCTGGCGAGAGAGAAAGAAGTCGACACAAGATAGACCTGTCTGACCTAATCCGATAATAACAACCTTTTTACCATGATAATTAGCCATTATTAACGTATCTTTAATGTTAGCAATCCAACCAATACTAACATTAATGAGATGATCCAAAAACGGACAATAACTCGAGGTTCAGGCCACCCTTTTAATTCATAATGATGATGGATCGGCGCCATACGAAAAATACGTTGACCGCGTAGTTTAAATGATCCCACTTGTAAAATTACCGATAAGGCTTCAATAACAAACACGCCACCCATAATCAACAACAAAAATTCCTGCCGTAGTAAAACCGCAATCGTTCCCAATGCGCCGCCTAATGGCAACGAGCCAACATCACCCATGAAAACTTGCGCAGGATAAGTGTTAAACCATAAAAACCCCAACCCGGCACCCACAATTGCCGTACAAACTACAACTAATTCAGCTGCATGCTTGATATAAGGAATTTTTAAATAGTTAGCAAAATTAAAATTACCCGTTGCCCAAGCCACTAATGCAAAACCTGCCGAAATAAAAACAGTTGGCATAATTGCTAAGCCATCTAATCCATCAGTTAAATTAACTGCATTACTTGTGCCAACAATGACAAAATAAATCAGTAAAATATAAAACAGACCAAGTTGTGGCATGACATCTTTAAAAAATGGTACAACTAATTGAGTAACTGCCGTATCTTTACCTGTGCTATATAAAGAAAATGCTATTCCTAAAGCCAATATAGATTGCCAGAAATACTTCCAACGAGCGATCAACCCTCTTGAGTTTTTACGTACTACTTTATGATAATCATCAATAAAGCCAATAAGGCCATATCCCAACAAAACAGCTAATACATACCAAACATAGGGATTATTTAACCGCGCCCATAGTATGACTGAAATTAGAATAGAAGATAAGATCAATACACCTCCCATGGTAGGTGTGCCACGTTTGCTAAAATGCGATTCGGGACCTTCATTACGTATAATTTGACCTATTTGTAATTTTTGCAAATAGGAAATCAAATGAGGTCCCATCCATAGCGCAATCATCAAAGCCGTTAATAAACTGGTAATAGCCCGAAATGTCAAATAGGAAAAAAGATTAAAGCCAGAAAAATATTTAACTAAATATTTAGCTAACCAAACTAGCATAAAAAGCACTCCTGTATGGCATGTACAACTTTTTCCATTGCCCTACTACGCGAACCTTTAACTAAAATTGATACAGTTTCGTGTTCTCTTATTAATGAGATCAGTTTCGGAATTAACTCTTTTTTAGAAGCAAAATGTTCGCCGCAACTACTCTGTTGACTAATAATGATACTTTGTTGACCAACACTTAACACTCTGTCAAGTTTCATTTTGTAAATTGCTACGCCTACTTCTTGATGATATTTTTTAGTTTGCTCACCTAATTCATTCATATCACTGACAACTAAAATACGATATCCAGGCATTTTAGATAAAATAGCAGCCGCAGCAATCATGGAGCTGGTATTGGCATTGTATGTATCATCTAAAATAAGTTTACCTGGCGCTAAATAAATTGGATATAAACGACCCGATATCGGCTGAACAGCTGCTAATCCAACCCTAATATGCTCAAGCGTTGCACCAACAGATATTGCTAAAGCACTAGCCGCTAATGCATTAGCAATATTATGCTTACCGGGTAAGGCTAATACTATTGAAACAACACCGATTGGTGTATGTAATTCAAATTCATTAACTATTGATTTTGTAATAATATTTACTGGATAAAAATCAGCCTGTTTATGTTTCGTTATAGAAAAACGCCAAATGGTTTGTTCTTCCTTAAAATAATGTTGCCAATTTTTCCAATCATGGCTAGCCAAATTAATAACCGCCGTTCCTTTTTCTGCTAATCCCTGAAAAATTTCTCCCTTTGCATTAGCAACTCCCGCTAATGAACTAAAGCCTTCGAGATGAGCGGCAAATAAATTATTAACTAATACACTATCCGATTTAACCAAATCAGTGATATACGCAATTTCACCTATATGATTAGCTCCCATTTCAATCACTGCATATTGGTGCTCTTTAGTTAACCTAAATAATGTTAACGGCACACCAATATCATTATTAAAATTACCTCCAGTAAAAAGTGTTGTACCACATTGAGATAGAATAGAAGCCACCATCTCTTTAACCGAGGTTTTGCCAGAAGAGCCAGTTAACCCTATAATCTTAGCTTTGCTTTGCGATCGAACCCAAGCGGCTAATTTTCCCATAGCTAAACGCGTGTCTTTAACGATAACTTGAGGACAGTAAATAGTTAATGGCCGTTCAACTAATAATGCCGTAGCACCAGCTATAACAGCCTCTTTAGCAAAATGATGACCATCAAAATGCTCACCCTTTAAAGCAATAAACAAACCATTAATTGGTTTCTGACGGCTATTAGTTGTTATTAGATTAAGCCATAAATTTTCTGCCTGTTGATTTTTTATGTGCTGTAGAGCACCTTGTGTCACAGTAGCTAATTTCTTCAATGAAATAGGAATCATACCACCATCCCTAATAGCTGAGCTACCGTAAAGCGATCGGAATAATCGAGCCTACGATCACCAATAATTTGATAATTTTCGTGACCTTTACCGGCAATTAATATGACATCATTAGTATTTGCCTGCATAATCACAGTAGTGACCGCTTCTACTCGTCCTATAATAGGTATTGCCCGACCAGCGTCAAGAAAACCGCTCAAAATATCATCAATGATAGCTTTCGGCTCTTCAGTACGCGGATTATCATCAGTTACTACTACAATATCAGCATACTGTTCAGCTACACTCCCCATCAATGCACGTTTACCTTTATCTCGATCACCACCACAACCAAATACACACCAAAGTTTGTTACGACAATGAAAACGAAGTGAAATTAATACTTTTTCGAGTGCATCAGGAGTATGAGCATAATCGACAACAACGGTTGGCCGCCCTGAAGAGGTGAAGACTTCCATTCGTCCACAAACTGGTTGTAAGGCATGCGATGATTCTATTACCACATCAAATGGGTAACCTATCATTAAAAGTGTTGCCATGGCTAGCATGACATTATTAATATTAAAAGCCCCAATTAATGGACTTTCTAGTGAACTTTTCCCCCAGGTTGAATTAAAATAAATGGTCGCTCCATGATCGTGATAATTAACTTTTTCTACTAACACCCAAGCACCTTGCCAATTAATTGGTATACATTTTTTCATTGAAACTGCACATGCCAGTGGCAATCTTTTAAGCCACTGCAAACCCGTATCATCATCCACATTAATAATCTGTTTATCAGATTTATGGGTTGAAAATAATAACCATTTTGCGGCTGCATAATTTTCCATATCACCATGATAATCAAGGTGATCACGACTTAAATTAGTAAATACAGCAGCGGCAAAAGGAATGGCGGAAACTCGACCTTGCACTAAACCATGGGAGGAAACTTCCATAACCACTAAAGTAGCATGTTTGTCAACCAACAACTTCAATTCAGCCTGAACATTAACCGCAGAGTCAGTGGTATTTTCGCTAGGTATAATTTTCCCTAATATTCCATTACCCATTGTGCTCATTATGGCAGTAACTTCGCCAATTTCTTTTAGCCAGTGAGCAATTAGCTGAGTAGTGGTTGTTTTACCATTTGTTCCTGTTACACCAATTAACCTTAACTTTTCAGCTGGATGTTGATAAAATTTTCCTGCTAATAATGATAATTGATTATTCAGATCGTTAATATAAATGATAGGAACGCCATCCATATATCTAATCGTTCCAGATTCAGCTTCGCCTTGTGCTTCAGCAATAATTGCGGCGACACCTTGTGCTATCGCTTGAGAAATATATTGTCGTCCATCTATTTTATAACCCTTAACTGCTAAAAATAGGTCTCCTGTCGATACTTTACGACTATCAAGTATTATTTCTCGTAACACCTTATCTGGTGCATTAATACCAAATGGTGTAAGTAAATCGTGTAAATTACGATCTCCCACCTGTATCCTCTTTTATTTTGTTAATTACTAATTCATTCTCATTTGAGATCAATGCATCAGGCTCTATATTCATTAAACGTAAAACGCCCCACATAATGGATCCAAATACGGGTGCAGAAACAGCACCACCGTAATATTTTCCCGCAGTAGGCGCATTGATAATCACAACCAAAGCATAGCGAGGATTGCTTGCCGGAGCTCCTCCTGCCGTATAAGCAATATATTGATTAATATAATGACCATCATTGCCCACTTTTTTTACTGTACCTGTCTTAATTGCTATTCGATAACCCTTAACTGCAGCACGAACACCACTACTACTAGGCAATACAACACTTTCCATCATACGAACTACTGTGCGCATAATCTCTTCAGGAAAAATACGAATACCTGATACCGGCGGATTAACTTTTGTAATTGATAGTGGACGATAAATACCAAAACTAACAATTGTTGCATAAACTCTCGCTAACTGTAATGGTGTTACCATTAGTCCATAACCAAAAGAAAAGGTGGCCCTTTCAAACTCAGACCACCGCATTTTTTTATTAGGAAATATGCCACTACTTTCTCCAATTAATCCTAAATTTGTTGCTTTACCCAAACCAAAACGAGCATAAACATTTATCAGTTCATCTGCAGGCATCGCTAACGCTAACTTCGAAACACCAACATTACTTGATTTTTGTAAAATACCAGTAATTGATAACTTACTATACTTTGCTACATCTTTAATTTCATGACCATTAATCATATAGGGTTGAGTATTTAATACACTATTGGCTTTAATAATTCCATTATTCAATGCACTAACAATTACCATCGGTTTAACTGTTGAACCAGGTTCAAATACATCGGTAATCGCACGATTTCGCATAACCTGAGTTGGGGTGCCAGCAAGATTATTCGGGTTATAAGATGGACTATTAACCATAGCTAACACTTCACCCGTGTGAACATCAACTAAAATAGCAGTACCCGATTCAGCTTTATTTTCCATTACACTGCGTGTTAATTCACGATAAACCAATGACTGTATACGTTCATCTATACTTAATACTAAATCGTTAGCAACCTGCCTATCAATGGAGAAAACATCTTCAATAACCTGCCCATAACGATCTTTACGCACTATCCTTTTGCCTGGTGCCCCAGTTAACAGATAGTTAAAGCTTTTTTCAATTCCTTCAATTCCCTGGCCATCAATATCTGTCACCCCAATCAAATGAGCGGATACTGGACCAGATGGATAATAACGACGCGACTCTTTACGTAAATAAATACCCGCTATTTTTAATTTGCTAATATATTCACCAACAGATGAATTTACTTGGCGAGCTAAATAAACAAACTGATTGTTAGGATTAATACTGATTTTATGATTCATTTCTTTAAGCGGTATTCTTAATTCATTTGCTAATGCTTGCCAACGTTCATTATTGGTTAATCCACCATTTTTATAAATTATTTTCGGATCAGCACAAATAGCGTAAACTGGAACACTTACTGCTAACTGACGCCCCTCACGATCACTTATCATGCCGCGAGCGGTTGTCACTTTCTGAACGCGAAGCGAACGCATATCACCTTCTCTAACAAGCTTTTCTGAGTTAATAACTTGTAAATAAGTAACACGAATAATGAGACCAATTAATGCCAATCCTATACCTGTACACAACATCGTGAAACGCCAGCTAACATAGCTAACTTTTTTTTCGTACCGTCTTCTATATTTTCCTGAGCGTACAGGATTCATATTATTTACCTATTTACTAAAACTACTTTGCAATCACAATATGTTCTTGCGTTGGATCTATATGGATCATTTGTAGCCTTTCTATCGAAAGGCGTTCAACTCGACTATGATTTCCTAATGAGCTCTCTTCCAAAATTAAATTGCGCCACTCTATATCTAAAGATTCCTTTTCTTCTGTCATTAAATCCTTTTGTGCCGTTAATAACCGTGTTTGATGACTGATGCTGACAATTGAAATCGCTGATATAATAATCATTATCAGCAGAATTAATGGAACAGTTCCGTAGCGAAAAATATCATAAGCAATGATTCTAATTAAACTATATTTTTCCGCAGTCATTATCATTCTAACATTTCAGCATAACGCACAACTGAGCTTCTTGCTCGTGGGTTTTTGATAACTTCCATTGCTGTCGGTTTTATTTTACCTAATGCTTTCAGTATCGGGCTACCAATTGCTTTTAATTGCATATCGGTTAATGGTAATTTAATCAGGACTTTTGGTCCTTTGCTATGCTCTCGGATGAAACGCTTAACTAATCTATCTTCCAATGAGTGAAAGCTAATAATGGATAGCCGTCCATGCGGTGCCAATATCTTCAATGATCCCTCTAGTACTTTTATTATTTCTTCCAATTCATTGTTGATATAAATACGAATTGCTTGAAACGATCGCGTTGCTGAGTGTTTATGTTTCTTCTTAAACGGACTAAGTTGTGCTATCAATTCTGCAAGTTGTTTTGTCCGTGTTAATGGCTCTTTGATTGAATGATGATTACGAGCCACAATCGCTTTTGCAATTCTTTTTGCAAATCGTTCTTCGCCATAAGTTTTCAATACCCAGGCTATATCTGATTCTTCCGCCTTCATTAACCATTCAGCGGCAGATTGACCTGTTGTCGGATCCATCCGCATATCTAATGGACCATCACGCATAAAAGAAAAACCTCGCTCTGGATCATCTAATTGCGGTGATGAAAGACCTAAATCAAGTAGTACACCATCAATTTTGCCAACTAATCCCTCTTGTATAAGAAAAGTTGGTAATTGAGAAAAAGAACCATATTTAATTAAAAACCTATTATCAGTAATTATTTTTTTAGCAGCTGTCACAGCATGTGGATCTCGATCTATCGCTATCAGACGTCCTTTATTGCTTAGCCGAGAGAGAATTAATTGAGAATGCCCTCCTCGGCCAAAAGTACCATCAACATAAATGCCATTCTCTTTTATATTCAATCCATTAACTGCTTCATCAAGAAGTA
Organism: Arsenophonus sp. NC-TX2-MAG3; assembly: GCA_052174495.1. Classification (GTDB taxonomy): domain Bacteria; phylum Pseudomonadota; class Gammaproteobacteria; order Enterobacterales; family Enterobacteriaceae; genus Arsenophonus. The sequence goes on along the minus strand of JBQMRR010000014.1, from coordinate 30,481 downwards.
CACTGATATGTTTAAATTGACTATTTGCCATATAAATAAATAAATCCTATAACTGCGTTGATAACGGTTCATTTACGTTTTATTCAGCCTCAATATCTGTTTATATTTGTTGATATCAAGTCTATTTACCCCATAACTCAAATTTATTAATTTGATTAACTAGCATAACTGCCTTCTTAATTCCTCCCATGTTGATACAAGATATTAGCGACCAAAAACAACTGTAGTATCCATCTTATATTTACTTCCATCTCTAGATAATAAACACTGAACACGACGTTCAGCCGGACTTTTAATATAAGTAGAAAAGCTGTGATAATTTTTTAATAATTTCTAATTTAGATAATGTATAAAGTGCTAGGCATGGCTGAAAATGGTAGATAGTAAAAACTATTTGCCCTTCAAAGACTTATAGTTCAGTAAATCACGTAGCGCGTAGATACAAAACCATCCTTTATAATTAAGATTCACGAGTGTTGTTTAACGAACATATCTCTTCAACTCTTATATTATAAAGTCATCACATTACAGTACAATTTTCTACTTATACTGTAGAGTTTATGAAGGGTATGAAAATCTTGTCAAGCAACAGGCACAGAGATTTAGTATTATTTACAGAATAATATTGGAATATGATTGGATGAGTTTTCTGACGAGTAAAAAATTAAAATTAATTAACATTATGATAAATTTGAATAAATTAATTTTTATACTTATATTTTTTGTTAAAACTTATTTTTCGAAAAAAAATGAAATAAAAACTAAATATACAATCAATTTTTCATTTTAAATTAATCTTAAAATAACACTTCGTTGATATAAATAATAATTAGTTAAACTTTCTTAAAATTATTTACTATATAAAAAATATTATTTATCAGTATATTGTATATATAATAAATATACAGTAATTATTTATATCGTTAATCATATAAAGTCTACACTTTTAATAGAAAATATTCTATATTACAAAACGTACAAATTTATGGATAAATCTTAATGGTCGAAACAATTTTGTTAAATTTATTTGAATAATTACTATTTATTGTTAAAAATTGATTTTTTTAAAAATTCGCCATTTCAATAGCACATTTTTTAAATTTGATTTAATATTTTTAACTTAAATTAAGTTATACGGCTCAAGCTATCATCATCTCAGCAAATATCACGCTGCATTACGTGTTACAGTAATGCTTAGTTTTTTTATTTCACTTAAACTTGCTAATATCAATTCTATTACTTTATCAGCAATATCTTGATGACGTTAAATAACTGATAATACTAAACAGATGAAAATATAATAATTCATTATCGTTAAAAGTTGCAATCACAATATCATTTGCTAATTCTTCAATATACTTTAACATCACATTTTTTACTCTCTAATAGAAAAATAATGTGATAAAAATTCTTCCGGAGTTTCATTATGACTTAGTTGTTTTGTCTGAAATTATTATATATTGTATAGCTCTTTTTCTGGTAAAGTACCTATTGCAGAATATAGTTGATGACAAAAGATCATGTTGATCTGATTCGCTTTATCATCAGATAACTACAACACCTAAAATGAATACTACTCTTCAGGCTAGAAGAGTCTGCGTTTACTTTGACTAAACGTTATGGCATATTCGAACTTACCCTTGATAAATGACAAAACGAGATGATACTCATCATCGGCTATATTAAGCAACAGTTGTTGCTAGAAATCCCTTATATTGCATATAAGGATTTACGATATAGCAGTTATCATAAAAATAAACAGTCATACAGATCAAAGAAATTCTTTTCTAATTCCCTGATAACATAAAGCTGAATTTTATTAGTTGGCTCAGCGACAATCTGATAATATCAATTTATAAGTTGAAACAACTCATTGCACTTTATCCTGTCGATATTGTCACAATGAATATGTTATCTATCTGCTGAAATATTTATTATATGATTACAGAAATATCATTGTAATAATCTCCAATTACAGGAAAAGATTTAATATTTTACTAAAAATCCTATAGTAAAACTATACGACAAGGATAAATAGTTTAGTTATCTGCGATAGATGTTGAATATATTAACTTTGCGAGAGTTAGCGAAATAAATAGGCATTAATTTTGAAATAGCACTTAAATGACGGTACTGCTCTTCCTTGGTTCAACTGTAACAGCCAACATAAGTGCTTAACTGTTATTATTGAAGTTAATGAAATATTTTCCTTAATCTTTTAAAATGAAGCGTTATTCAATCGTATAGGAAAAGTAGAAAACGTGGGAGAAGAGAATTAATTAGCAAAGATCGAATGTGACAGATCAAATTATTAGTAAATGTGGTGAATAACAATTAGGCTTCGCTATAATGGTTCATAAATCTATCCTTCATCCTTAAATTAAATGTTGTTTGAAAGCAGGGTTTGTGAAGCTAAAATCTCCTTAGCAGCGTCCAGATTTTAGTAAACGGAAGCAACTTAAATATCATTAAAAGAATTGTTTTCGCAAACTATAATCTTCACACTTCGCTTCATATCCTCACCATCACAAAACCCAATTCAATCAAATTTGTCGTTATTATTGAGACACAGTGCGGCTGACTAACGGGAAGTCATAGAATACCAGATGTTTTTCAGATTATTCTCCAGTTTCTTTATCTCTGATAACCTTCCCAACAAAATATTAAAGGCTTTATTAGCGGTATCATAACTCTCTGCTAGCCAAATCTTCCGAAACTCATCTTAATTTTTAGTGTTAGATAACTTGTTGAGCGAAGTCAATACATTAACTATTTTATGTAGTTAATGACGTTAGTACTAGATGTCAGGAATATCTTTGGTATTGAATTCCAAAAACCAAGAAACCAGACTTTCTAGAGAAAGCCTAGGAGATATAATTAAGTTCCGTGCGTTTACAAGCTATTGAGAAGTTCAGCCAGTTCGCTTCTAACTTTAAATAACTAGCTTTGATTGAAACAAGCTCCTTATATCTATGCTCTCAGTAACGTTGATAATAAGCAGTAGACAAAGACGATTAGCTTGCTTGACAGGACGGTATATACAATCATTGATTCAGAAATAAATGTAGCGCATATCGCTTAAAACACGCGGTCGCCAAATTGGCTATGCTCTTCAAGCCATCGATGTTTAATCTGCTGATAGTCCTAAGTAGGAGACCATGTGCTCTTTTAGCAAGAAATCGCCAAAGAGAACTTCGTAAAATCTCTGATAGAGATGCCTAACAGCTACTAACCATGGTCGCAACTCTTTGTCACTTATTTGTACGCTTCAAATAAGTCGGCAGTAAGGACTTGTTGAAACATATTCTGTTGTTGCTAAGGTCCCCTCTGGATCACCTTAGAGAATTTAGTCTCAATATGTCCAAGTCTTATTTTTATATGGTTCGCTGTAGCAAAACCATTACGATCGTCGGGGAGGTCTCTCTCAACTGCCACCAAATGTAGCGTTCATCATGCTCTTACAGTATGGCTTCAAGCTTCCTCAGGAGCGGTGCTATCAGATATCTGCCATTATACGGATAAGTTCATATAATAAATTACAGGTGATATCTAATTTTGCGGATATCTTTAGGTAGACTTTTCATGAGATATGATCTCTCTGTTATTATAATTATTTATAAAATCAATCAGAAAGATATGCTACCATCTCCGAAACCTCATCATATACTAGAAATAAGTATAACTTAAATTTATCTTATTATCCTCTTATTATCCTAAAACACGATTAGTAAAACCTTTATAGAAGTATAAAATTTAATATTTCATTATTAATAGTGATAATCAAAATCTTTATGCTATGCACTATTATTACGATTAATATCATAATCGGTAGCTTTTTATCTTTAATTGAGCTTACATAACTCATCAGTAATCAATGTGATCCCAATGATATTTTTATACAGAAAATGAATGGGGAGCATTACTAATATTTATTGCTACTCTCTCTTATTTTCTATATGCTCTAAACAAAGATTGAGCAATCCTATTACCCAATGTTTGATAATTATTTTATATCTATATTACCTTTAATATAATCCTAGTATTTTCTAATTTTCTACTGGTTAACGCAGTAGAAATTACAGCAACACATATTAATTTAATCCTAGTTGTCGGCATTGACCGCTATTTCTGATTATACCTTATTTAGAGGTCTAAGGTATATTTTAGCTTGTCACTAATATAACCTCAATGTTTATGAATCTATATTGTCGGTATTTACTGCTATTATCACTGTATTATTTTTAAATGAAAATCCATAGTTATCATTTAATTATTAGTAGTATAATATTTATTTAGTGTTGTTTAGCGCAACAATTACGTACCTCCAACGCAACTTTTCAATCATCATCAACATATGTGCTATACTAATAAAAATAACAATAACTTATTAAATAAGTTGGTTTTATCAAAAAAATAAAAGCCTACTGATAATCTATCAGTAGGCTTTTATTGTAAAAATTACGAATAATATTTACTCATTACCAATGAAGCATTGGTTCCACCAAAACCAAAACTATTTGACATTACCGTATTTAATTTTTTATTAGTCGGTTGCGTAACAATATTTATTGTTTTCGCTTTTTCATCTAAATTATCAATATTAATGCTTGGAGAAATAAATCCATGCTCTAGCATTAATAAACTATAAATAACTTCATGTACCCCAGCCGCACCCAGAGAATGGCCAGTCATTGCTTTAGTAGCTGAAATCGCTGGCGTATTGATACCAAACACTTCAATAATCGCTTCTAGCTCTTTTGTATCGCCAACTGGCGTTGAAGTGCCATGAGTATTGATATAATCAACTTGATTGACATTAGCCGATGCCATTTTTATACACCGTACCGCCCCTTCACCTGACGGGGCAACCATATCATAACCGTCTGAAGTCGCTCCATAACCAACAATTTCAGCATAAATATCGGCGCCACGTGCTAAAGCATGTTCTAACTCTTCTACCACAACCATACCACCGCCACCAGCGATCACAAAACCATCCCGATCCTGATCATAGGTACGTGAAGCTTTTTCTGGCGTTGCATTATATTTAGTAGATAATGCTCCCATTGCATCAAATTCACAGGTTAATTCCCAGCTTAGTTCTTCACCTCCGCCAGCAAAGATAACATCCTGTTTACCTAACTGAATCAACTCAACTGCATGGCCAATACAGTGCGCTGAAGTTGAACAAGCAGAGCTAATAGAATAATTAACGCCCTTAATTTTAAACGGGGTAGCTAAACAAGCTGAGATACCAGAAGCCATTGCTTTAGTCACCATATAGGGTCCAACACCACGTAATCCTTTGGTACGCATACCATCAGAACCAGCTACCTGATTACGAGGTGAACCGCCACCAGAGCCAACAATTAAACCGGTACGAATATTTGAGATCTGCTCTTCTGTAAGTTTAGCGTCCTGAATAGCCTCTTTCATCGCCAGGTAGGCATAAATTGAGCAATCACTCATAAAACGAAGAATTTTGCGGTCAATCTTTTGTTTAATATCATCTTCCGTTAGCTGAATATTACCCCAGATATGGCTGCGTAAACCCATTTTTTTAAATTCTTCAGAAAATCTAATGCCAGAACGACCCGTTTTCAGAGAAGCTAGTACCTCTTGCTGGTTATTACCTATGCTAGAGACAATGCCCAGACCAGTGATGACTGTACGCTTCATTGATTATATTACCCCTCATAGTCAAAATTCATTTACTGGGAGCTTAGTTTGTTATTTTAGCTTACACTTGTAAGCTGAACAAGCCCGATCAGGTAAAAAATTATAGAAAATATTAGCTTTATTCATTTTTATATTTTTAGCAAAAACTAAACTATACTCAGGTTAAATTCCTTATAATTAGCTGATTATTTAATCTATTAAAGATAATTTAATTAATATAAATTAGATCAACCAAGCTAAATTAAGCTGAAATGAGCAAATATCTCTATCTTTGAACACTTTGATTCATGTTTAGGTTTCTAACTAAAATGATTTAAAAGAATCCTGATATGTTTTCTTAGTTAGTAATCAATTGTAAATCGCTTTTCACTCACTACGCTAATGCTAGGTTATTAAAAAATCGGTTTTGGTAACTAAATTAAATTTATAACAGTCTATTAGTTATTTATGCAGTTCCGCTAACAAACGCTGAAAAACTAGTTATAATTTTACACTATATAAGCTTTGAAAAACATCTCTTGTCCATTACTGATTTATTAAGAGTTCATCATTGATGAACGCTGAGCTTGTTGTTTTTTATAAACAAATTTGTTAACAATAACTTCAATTATTACCGGGTCATTATAAAATAATTATAAACTGAGAGAATCATTCTCGATCTCTAGCTTTGCGATATAAATATATATTTATCTTAATTAAAATCCAATTTTTTAATAAAATAAATATTTGGTTTTTAGATGATTTTACTCCAGCTAAAAATTCTTCATTTGTAGAATAAATAACTATTCACTACAATAGTAATTAAGCACGTGATAGCTGTATTTTTGATATTTCACTTCTGCTTGTATTGTCTATTGTTGATTAGGGAAGCCGGTTTTTAAGTAAAAAATAAAAAGTTTTGTTTATAAAATATGAACTGTTTAGTCAGTTAATTACCTGTAAACCAGCAGCTTCTACTCTAATAATCCCTAATTCGCTTAATAAGTTAGATCCACAACCAATGGATATTGCTATTATTGGGAAAAGCAGTATTTTGCCAGTATCATGATCGGGCTCCTCTCTCATTACCTAGAGAGAATCAGATAATGTTACCTTGTTAAGGTAACATAACAGCGTGGCACAAAAACCTTTTAATAATCGTCAAGATACATTTTTTCATTAAAATAACCGGGATATCGCCATCATGGGTTAGAATGTTTTTATTATTACAGTTTTTATTTTTGCAAAATGCTATTATAGTCAATTTTTAATGGTTATCTATTGTCTTTGTACACGATTGTAACAGTTTAGTACAGTTAACTGATAATATAAAAGCTCATAAAAAATTGGCTATCTGAATTTTGCACGAGAATTATTAGTAAATTTAGTGTACGCCTTGTAAGGCTATGTTTGATTCTAATGCTTCATGAATCTATTTCATCCTTAAATCAGATATTGTTTACCACCAGGATTAACAAGATCGAAACAATTAGCCAGCCCTGTCTTCTTCATCGCTATAGAGATACTTATTTTGATAACTTCACCCCAAAACATTAAAAAGCTTTATTAGCAACATCGTGGCTCTCTCTTGCTAGCTAAATCTCTCGCAGCTTAACCCCTAACTTTTGATTCTATACCTTTGTGGAGTGAAGTCAGAATATGAGCTGTTTATGTATTTAACAGGATTGATGCTGCGTATTTGGGGGGGATCATCTTTGCTATTTTTTCAAAAACTAATCAGCGTATCCTGTAGGAGAATTCTCCTGGTAGGATATGGTTAAATCGGTGCTTCCAGGCCATCTAGAAGATCGGTCCAGTTTATTTCTAACTATCAATAAGCATCTTCAACTACAACGAGCTCCTTAGATTCATATGCAGTGACACGTCAATAATAAGCAGCAGCTAAAGGGAATCTTCTTGACTAATAAACAGTATATGTCATCATTGGTTCAGAAATAAATGAAATGCGTATCGCTTAATCAGGCAGCTCACCATTGCTTATGAGCTTCAAGCTATTGCTGTTTTATTCTAGTAATAATACTACTAGAGAGAGATTATGTACTTTCTCATCGAGAAACAGCTCAAGGCTTCATAAGAATTAGTGGTGAACATGACTCTGCAGGTACTGGCAGTAACTCTTCGTAGCTTTGGAGGTTTTAGATAAGATAATATCAAGGAGATTTAGAAGACTATTACCTCCGCTGTCATATCCCTTGACTTTAAATACTTTACTTTAGCTACTTTAATTTCAATATTTCTAATATCAGTCTCTATGATTCTCTATGCTAAATAACCATTACGGTTGAGGGGATGGTTGCCGTTAAGAAAGCAGTGTTTGAGAGTATGTTGAAGGAAAAGAACATATGGCTTTGAACTTGCCTTAATAGAACAGTGCTATCAGATCCCAGCAGCATTACTAATCTCTTCATATAAGAGATCAGAGGAAATATCTTATTTATGGATACTTATAAAAGTAGAATTTCCATTCTATTATCATCTTTATATTCTTTAAATTATCTATGAAATCAATCAGCAGGATACGCCAGAATCTTAAAACTCCATATATCAGAAATGAGCATAATTCAATTCTACTGGTAATACGTTAGAATAAATTTGTGCAATATATGTACCATATTAAGATTAGCATAAATATTCTTCATTGAAATATTCAAGTTATAAATGAACTAATTTTAATTATATTCTGACGTAACTGATTTAAGTTTTCTTAAAAAACTTTTTATTGTAAAATAGGACGGGCTAAAACTAGATAAAGGAGACTAAAGTATCAAACATTACTACCCAGTAAGCCGAGCTTAACACCTACTCTCTTTACTAAACTCACCATGACCTATGATATAAGATGATAGGTACCATTAACTGTTACCAGAATAGAAATAAAAAATTTAATACTATGTTTGCAAAAGTTATTACTCTGCTTGGAGAGTAATTTGTATCCACGTCTGTATTTTAATTGTTATAGATTGAATAATATTCTCTAGAACAGATAATTAGGTAAATAAAATCTCTACACTATAAAATCTAGTCAGTCATCTTTTAATCGATTGATATAACTATTCAGAGTTTTAATGTAGAATTAATATTATTAATAACTCTTTGATTACTAATATTATTAATCGATAATTAATAATTTTATGGTCGTTGGCAAAATTTTTGTACTATTTAGTTCCATTTGAACTAAGCATGAACTTTTATCGATGATTGTCTAAAGAAAACAACTAACATACTCTACATTAAATTTTTCAAGAATCTTGTGGTCACATAACCTTTGTCAATCTAAGGTGATTAAAGCCACGATTTGTGCTTTTCTTTTATTTCTTCCTCCTCTCCCGCATTTTCTATGTTTCCTATATAGAATATAATGCCTTTCTTTAAAGGATTTATGGAAAAATGTTTCATCGATTTCAATAAGTACTACTTAGTGCACTTAAGTTCACTGTTTTTGCTGAAGCAAGAAAGCGGGACGCCATCTAAATGCTGTTTTAAATCAATACTTATTTATTTTACTTGACTCCTGTAGAATCAGGCTATCCAACATATATCGAAAATAACTAAACCTTTATCTTTGTGATGTAGTTTTTCAAGAGGACTTTCAGTACATTTTATTAAATATTTTCCTGAAATTAGGGGATTTTGCAACGATATTGTTGTAATCCTAATGAACTGGTTTCCAGCAGAAACCATGTTTAATATGGCAATATGAGAAGAATAAAGTAAAAATCAGTATTCTTCAACACATAAATCGATATTATCAGATTGTTGCTAAATCAACTAATGAGATGCAGCTTTATCTTTAGTTGGCAAGAACTAAGCATAGAATCTCTTTTATCTGTATCATGAATTACTTTTCATTGTAACCGCTATACCGAAAGCCCTTCATAATAGTATTATGAATTTATACTAACAAACTTTGTAATATAGTCTGATAATTACAGCCATATTCCGCATCGTTTAGCGATGGGACTCGGACCCTGTTACCACGCCTTCAAGAGGCCGTAGTTGTTTTTTCTGCGAAAAATATTTTTTCCTTTTCTACAATCTACCAGCAGAGTTCGTCTTCCCGTACACTAATCCTAAAACTCACTTTATCTCAATTTAACTGGATTGCTGTTTATGCAGATATAAACGGTAATTTGCGTGAAATGAGGTAGGAAAACCCTGAAGCTGAAACATCAATAGTTTAAAACTATGAGCTGATTATTTTACATAGATTGAAATATTTTCTGCAAATGCCAAACGAAATTTCATGATATTATTTTTGTAGGTATAATATCATGGCACTCGATAGGTTTTTATCCGTCTACTTAAAGCCAGGAGCAGGGTTAATGCTCAACTCTTTTTAGGTGATCTTAATCGAACATGTTTCATGGTTATTCATTGGATACTTACAGAAAATAGCAAAGAACTTACAAACCGGTTTTTATTCTGTAAAAACATTCAGCTACCGGAAAACGGAATTCCACTGTTTATATATAGATTAGTACAGAGACACCCACCCCCTGAGATATCCTTAAATGAATAGTATAATCGAAAGATTCAATGGTCGCATAAAAGATGCAGCTGCAAAACCATCATCTTAATTATAGTTAAGAGCTTAAGATCACCCTACATCAATATGTTCACTGTACAATCAAGAATTACCCCAATCAGCATTCAGTAGTAAAACTTTATTACTGTTTATAACAGATTGATTCAAAGCTAAACCTAATTTTTCAAAAAAATTATACTATCTATCTTCCTAAGTGGCAATTAAATATCATTAAACTTTAACAACTTACTTAACCTGTTTATTAATGAGCGAATTTTCTATTAAACAAATTCATTTAGACTCAGCAAGCTAATTATTCTGTTAGATAAGATTATTGCGGCATAAGAGATAAACTACGGCGTCTGATGACATCACTTAGTGAATCATTTCTAAAAAACATAAATAGTCTTACTGTTGGCACCTGATGATATTATTGATTGATACCGATATCAATATCGGTGAGTGGTAGGCAACTACAGGCTAGTATTTCACCTTTATCAAGAAATGCAATTGGTTTATGATGATATCTCACTTTTCCCTTTTTAAGATAAACCCGACAGGCACCACAAAAACCTTTCCGGCATTGAAATTCAATTTGAATTTTATTCTGTTCAAAAGCATCAAGTAGGCTAATATGTTTTTTAGAATAAAAAGGGATTTGTATATCTTGCGCGTGGCGCAGGGTAATTTTATAACTTCCCATAAAGGTTATAATTCAAAATTACGCAGTTCATCTGTATTGACCTGAGCATCAATTTGTCCTACCAGGTAAGAACTAACTTCCACTTCTTGTGGTGCTACCTGCACGTTATCAGAAACTAACCAGGAATTGATCCATGGAATTGGGTTTGAGCGTATTTCACAGGGTAATTTTAATCCGACGGCTTGCATACGCATATTGGTAATATATTCAATGTATTGACATAAAATATCTTTATTCAAACCAATCATTGAACCATTTGAAAAAAGATACTCGGCCCACTCCTTTTCCTGCTCAGCTGCTTGAACAAACAATTTATAACATGTTTCTTCAGACTCTTTAGCAATGATAGCCATTTCAGGATCATCTTGACCAGACTGCATCAGGTTTAACATATGTTGGGTAGCAGTGAGATGAAGAGCTTCATCACGGGCAATCAATTTAATAATTTTAGCATTTCCTTCCATCAATTTACGTTCAGCAAAAGCAAATGAGCAAGCAAAGCTGACATAAAAACGAATAGCTTCTAATGCGTTAACACTCATCAAACATAGATAGAGCTGTTTTTTTAAACAGCGTAAAGAAATGATTATATTTTTACCATTAATTATGTGATTGCCTTCACCTAACATATGGTAATAGCTTGTCATTTTAATTAAATTATCATAATAAGTGGAAATATCTTTTGCTCGTTTTAAAATTTCCCTATTACTTAAAATATCGTTAAAAATAATTGATGGGTCATTAACAATATTACGAATAATATGCGTGTAAGAGCGCGAATGAATAGTTTCTGAAAACGACCAAGTTTCTATCCAGGTTTCAAGCTCAGGAATTGAAATAAGTGGTAGTAGTGCTATGTTAGGGCTACGTCCTTGAATCGAATCTAATAATGTTTGATATTTTAAATTACTGATAAAGATGTGTTTTTCATATTCAGGTAGTGCTTGATAATCAATACGATCACGAGAAATATCAATTTCTTCCGGGCGCCAGAAAAAAGATAGTTGTTTTTCAATCAATTGCTCAAAAATAGGATATTTTTGTTGATCATAACGAGCAATATTAACAGGTTGTCCAAAGAACATCGGTTCTTGTAGTTGATTGTTTTTGATTTGCGAAAATGTTGTATATTGATATTCCATACGTCCTCAGATTAAATCTTACAAGCTCCGCCATTACAATCGCTATCAGCTGATTTAATTACCTCTAAATCTACTTGGGTATCTTCTGCCCCATCACGAGTATTATGGTAATAAAGTGTTTTTACTCCATACTTATAAGCGAGTAATAAATCTTTCAGTAATTGATTCATTGGAACTTTATTATTTGGAAAACGAGTTGGATCATAATTAGTATTGGCAGAAATCGATTGATCTATAAATTTTTGCATAATACCAACTAATTGCAAATAACCGTTGTTATTGGGCATTTCCCATAATAATTCATAATTATTTTTTAAGCGTTCGTATTCAGGTACAACTTGTCGCAAGATACCATCTTTTGATGCTTTAATGCTGATATAACCTCGAGGTGGTTCAATACCATTTGTGGCATTAGATATTTGTGATGAAGTTTCTGATGGCATCAAAGCGGAAAGTGTTGAATTACGCAAACCATATTCCTTGATATCTTTACGTAAAGTTTCCCAATCATAATGTAGTGGTTCAGAAGTTAGTGCATCTAATGATTTTTTATAACTATCAATAGGTAGAATACCTTTTGAGTAAGTAGTTTCGTGAAACCATGGGCAAGCACCTTGCTTTTTTGCTAATTCATTAGATGCTTTTAATAAATAAAATTGGATCGCTTCAAAGGTTTTATGGGTTAAATTATTGGCACTACCATCAGAGTAGTGAACGCCATGTTTAGCTAAATAATAAGCATAATTAATGACTCCAACACCTAAAGTACGACGACCTATAGAACCTTTTTGCGCAGCAAAAATTGGATAATTTTGATAATCAAGCAGAGAATCTAAGGCGTGGACGACTAATATTGCTAACTCTTCCAATTCATCTAATGATGTAATAGCACCTAAATTAAAGGCGGAAAGAGTACAAAGTGCAATTTCACCATTTTCGTCGTTAACATTATTTAAAGGTCGGGTTGGCAAGGCGATTTCCAAACAGAGATTTGATTGACGAATTGGCGCAACTTTAGCATCAAATGGGCTATGGGTATTACAGTGATCAATATTTTGAATATAGATACGCCCGGTTGATGCTCGCTCTTGCATCATAAGTGAAAATAGATCAAGCGCTTTAACGCGTTTCTTGCGTATGTTTTCGTCTTGTTCATATTTTAAATATAAATATTTAAATTCGCTTTGATTAGCAAAAAATGCTTCATATAAACCTGGAACATCAGAAGGACTAAAGAGGGTGATTTCTTTACCTTTGATAAGACGTTCATACATGAGTTTGTTAATTTGTACACAATAGTCTAGATGACGGACACGATTACCTTCAACACCGCGATTATTTTTGAGTACTAGTAAGCTTTCAACCTCTAAATGCCAGAGAGGATAAAATAGCGTGGAAGCACCACCACGTACTCCCCCTTGAGAACAAGATTTTACTGCACTTTGGAAATGTTTATAGAAAGGAATGCAACCTGTATGAAACGCTTCACCTCCCCGAATTGGGCTACCTAATGCGCGAATATGGCCAGCATTAACACCAATACCTGCACGTTGAGAAACATATTTTACAATTGCGCTAGAGGTAGCATTAATTGAATCAAGACTATCAGCACATTCAATTAATACGCAAGAACTAAATTGGCGAGTTGGAGTGCGTACCCCCGCCATAATTGGCGTAGGTAGTGAAATTTTAAAAGTTGATATTGCATCATAAAAGCGACGAATATAGTTTAATCTCGTCTCTTTTGGATAGCATGAAAAAAGGCAAGCAGCAACAAGAATATATAGAAATTGGGCACTTTCATAAATTTCCCCGCTTACCCGGTTTTGCACTAAGTATTTACCTTCTAATTGTTTAACTGCTCCGTAAGAAAAATTCATATCACGCCAGTGATTTAGAAAACTATCCATCTGATTAAATTCTTTTTCGGTATAATCTGTCAATAGATGTTTATCGTATTTAGCTATTTTAACCATACGTAAAACATGCTGATATAATCCCGGTGGTTCAAATTGGCCATAGGCTTTTTTGCGCAGATGAAAAATAGCTAATCGAGCTGCAAGATATTGGTAATCAGGTGTATCAGCAGAAATAAGATCTGCTGCCGCTTTAATTATGGTTTCGTGGATATCAGAAGTTTTAATGCCATCATAAAACTGGATCTGAGAGCGTAGCTCTACCTGTGAAACAGATACATCTTTTAGGTTTTTAGCTGCCCAGGTAATGACTTTATGGATTTTATCAAGATCAATACGTTCTTTATGTCCAGCACGTTTAGTGACTAATAGACTTTGGTTCATTGGTAGTTATACCTAAAATTAACTAGCTAAATATTTATCGATCATTATACTTAACAATCGTTAATAACAAACTATAAAACGCTATGATTAATATCATTTTATGTTTATATTTTGAACTAAAACTATAGCGTAGTATACACTGCATATTATATAGTGTATAATTGTTGTTATATTTATAATATAATGATAAATTATAATTTTTGTCAAGTCTATAAAAATATGATTTTTGCAATAATCCAGTGCTGAATTTTGTTAATTAACTGATAACTTCTCTAATAGAAGAATATATTATAATTTATGTTACATCAATCATGAAAATAAGTTTATTAAAACCTACTGATTGTTATTTTCTTTAGCAAAAGTTAATAATTATTTGCATTTAACATATGCAACATATAATTAACATCAACATTTGAGCCTAAGGAAAATTTATCAATAATCGGATTATAATGTAATCCAATGATATGTTGTTCTTGTAAAGACGTTTTATCTATCCAGCTGAGTAGCTCAGAAGGCTTAATAAATTTTTTTATATCATGAGTACCTTTAGGAACTATTTTTAAAATATGCTCAGCAGCAATTATTGCTAATAACCAGGCTTTTTTATTACGATTAATAGTAGAAAAAAATACCTCACCACCTGGTTTAACTAATTTTGCGCATGATTGAACAACAGATTCAGGATCGGGAACATGTTCAAGCATTTCCATGCAGGTAACGATATCATAAGTTTGAGGGTGTTTTTCTGCATACCTCTCAGCAGTTATCTGTAAGTACTTGATTTTCATATTATTTTCTAATGCATGGAACTTTGCAACTTGTAGTAGCTGTGCGGACATATCAATTCCTGTAACTAGTGCGCCTTCTTTAGTCATGCTTTCTGCTAAGATTCCGCCTCCGCATCCAATATCAAGTACTTTTTTACCGAACACACCATTAGCATGGTGCAGGATATAGTTTAAACGTAATGGATTAATCCGATGAAGAAGTTGGAATTCACTTGTTTCATCCCACCATCGACTCGAAACAGAGCTAAATTTGTTGATTTCAGTTAGATCAACATTTGCTTGACCACGCAAATTCTTATTATTCATCAGAAATTACTCCTTAATTTATTATTAATATAGACTCTAATGCTATTAGATCACTATACATGTTTATTCAATAAAATACGTTTTCTGTTTTTATAATATGGCGATTTTGTGATATAATTTTCCTCCCTAATGAAATAAGGAGGATGAGGGACAAGCGACTCCATGAGTGATATAGCAAGAAAAATTACCCTAGTTAATATCGAAGAGGAGATGAAAAGCTCTTATTTGGATTATGCGATGTCTGTAATTGTTGGACGCGCCCTTCCAGATGTACGAGATGGATTAAAACCTGTTCACCGGCGCGTATTATACGCGATGAATGTATTAGGTAATGATTGGAATAAATCATATAAAAAATCAGCTCGTGTAGTCGGTGACGTCATTGGTAAATATCATCCTCATGGTGATAGTGCTGTCTATGATGCGATAGTTCGTTTAGCACAACCTTTTTCAATGCGTTACATGCTAGTTGATGGGCAAGGTAATTTTGGCTCTATTGATGGGGATTCTGCTGCTGCAATGCGTTATACCGAAGTACGCATGGCAAAAATTGCCCATGAATTGCTGGAAGATTTAGATAAGGAAACCGTTGATTTCATTCCTAACTATGATGGTACTGAGGAGATCCCTGATGTTATGCCAACTAGGGTTCCAAACTTCCTGATTAACGGTTCTTCAGGTATTGCTGTTGGCATGGCTACCAATATTCCACCTCATAACCTTAGTGAAGTTATTGATGGATGTCTAGCCTATATCGATGATGAAAATATTAGTATTGAAGGATTACTAAAATATATTTTAGGCCCTGATTTTCCAACTGCCGCAATTATTAATGGTCGCCATGGTATCATTGACGCATATCGGACGGGACGTGGTAAAGTCTATATCCGTGCACGTGCTAATATTGAAGTTGATGATAAAAATAGTCGTGAAACAATCATTGTTAATGAGATCCCTTATCAGGTTAATAAGGCCCGTTTAATTGAAAAAATTGCTGAATTAGTTAAAGACAAACGTATTGAGGGGATTAGCGCATTACGTGATGAGTCTGATAAAGATGGCATGCGCATTGTTATTGAACTAAAACGAGATGTAGTGGCGGAAGTGGTACTGAATAACCTCTATTCTCTCACTCAACTTCAAGTCTCATTTGGCATTAATATGGTCGCCTTATGTGATGGCCAGCCTAGAATTTTAAATTTAAAAGAAATTCTTGAAGCTTTTATTCGTCATCGCAGAGAAGTGGTCACTCGACGAACTATTTTTGAATTGCGTAAAGCACGCGAGCGTGCTCATATATTGGAGGCCTTTGCTGTCGCATTAGCAAATATTGATCCAATTATTGAACTTATCCGTCAAGCATTAACCCCGCATAAAGCAAAATTGGATTTAATTGCGCGTCCTTGGCAATTAGGTAATGTTTCTGCCATGTTAGCAGATGCAGATGATAACGTTGCTCGTCCTGAATGGCTTAAACCTCAATACGGAGTGCAGGATAATAAATATTATTTGACTGAACAACAATCTCAGACAATTCTTGATTTGCGTTTGCAAAAATTAACTAGCTTAGAACATGATAAAATATTGGATGAATACAGTAAGTTGCTAAAACAAATTACAGCATTGCTATATATATTAACCAGCCCAGAACGGTTAATGGAAGTTATCCGTAAAGAACTGGAAGCTATTAAAGAACAGTATCATGATGCCCGTCGCACGGAAATTACTGAAAATAGCCCAGATATTAATATCGAAGATTTAATTACCCAGCAAGATGTGATTGTAACCTTATCACATCAGGGATATGTTAAATATCAGCCAGTATCTGCTTATGAAGCACAACGACGCGGAGGTAAAGGTAAGTCGGCAGCACATATTAAAGAAGAAGATTTTATTGAGCGTTTGTTAGTTGCTAATACCCATGATACAATTCTATGCTTCTCTAGTCGAGGACGTCTATATTGGATGAAAGTTTACCAGTTACCCGAAGCTAGCCGTAGTGCACGTGGGCGACCAATAGTCAATTTTTTGCCATTAAAACAAAATGAACGTATTACCGCAATTTTACCGGTACGTAAATTTGATAATGGTTATTATGTATTTATGGCGACCTCAAGTGGTACAGTTAAAAAAACATTACTAAAAGATTTTAGTCGTCCTAGAAGTGCTGGCACTATAGCAGTTAATCTTAATGAAGGTGATGAATTAATTGGCGTTGATTTGACGACTGGTAAAAACGAGATAATGCTTTTCTCTGCTGCTGGTAAAGTTGCTCGTTTTGTAGAAAATACTGTTCGTCCTATGAGACGAACAGCAACAGGTGTTCGAGGTATTAAGTTACAAGCTGGCGATAAAATCGTTTCATTAATTGTACCTCGTAGTGAAGCTAATATTTTAACTGTTACTGAAAATGGTTATGGTAAACGAACTGAGGAGAGTGAATACCCAATAAAATCTCGTGCTACTCAAGGTGTTATTTCCATTAAAGTTAGTAAACGTAATGGTAATGTGATTGGAGCAATTCAAGTAGAAAAAACTGATCAATTTATGATGATCACTGACGCTAGCACTTTGGTACGTACGCGAGTTGAAGAAGTTAGCATTGTTGGTAGAAATACTCAGGGCGTTATTTTAATTCGCACTGCTAAAGATGAAAAAGTAGTTGGTTTACAACGCATTGTTGATCCTGAGGAAGATGATGATAACCAAATCTTAATAAAAGATGCAATTAGTATAAAAGTATAACCTGATATTAATAACATAGAAAATCTTTTGATTAATGAGTGATTAATTAGTTTTATATCAGGGAGAGGGAGGGAGCTGAGTAACCAGTAGTGTTCGTTTTTATGGATTATATCAATTCACTATTAGCCATAAAGTTTTATTATTCGCCTTATCTATATTACTTTATGATTCGATCTACTTATGTTATAAACATAACAGTGTTTAAGATATGCTTTTTATTAAAAGCATTGTTAAAATTTCTTGCTATTTATTTTATACTTTCAGTTGGTTCCTCTTTTAAAAGATTAAATTCAGTTTGCTTTTAGTTATCAATAATTATTTTTGGGTGTAACGCAAGTTACTTTCATCTATATGAAAGTAACATCAATAATGAGAAGCAGGCAAAGACGATCAGCTTGCATGACAGGAACAAGGTGTATTTCTTTAACCAAGAAATAAATGTAGCATGTATCGCTTAAATTAAGAAAGTATCATATTACTTGCGCTCTTCAACTCATTCCTGTTTCAGTCTACTTATGGCGATTGGAAAGAATTGTACCATATGCTTTCAACGAGAATCGCCTCAAAAATTCGTAAAAATCTCCGGTGGAGATACCTCGCAGGTATAGTCATAGTAGCAATTTTTCATCATTTTTATGCCATTCAGATAAAGTAGTGGCAACTAGCTGTTAAAGAATATTCAACTATTATCGCTACAATTTCCTTGACCTTATGCACTTTAATCTTAACATCATCAATACCGTGGTCTATATGGTTTACTGTAGAAAAAACGGTTATAGATGACGGCATGATCATCTATCGATAAAATATGGCGTTCAATCTAAGATAATTTCATAAAAGAAATCAGATTGATAGGGCAGCATCTATAAAATCCATACACTAAGAAGTAAGTATAACAAGACTCAATAATTATTTACTTTTATTAAAAATAAAGATATCGATTAAAAAGAATGTTGTTTTTACTTTTTCAAAAAAGTAACTCTCTTTCAAGTCAAATAAAGAAGTTAGTAATATATTGAATAAACCTTAAGAAACAAAAAGCTATAAATCATATTTATGATCCATTTATATTTTTAATAAAATTATATAAAATATAATTTTATTAAAAAGGGGGGTTTCAACAAATATCCACAGCAAACGAAGAAGCTGGAGAATAATCAAGAAGAATGACTAGCATTCTATGGTTTCCAGTCAACGCACTTAGCGTCAATAAAAACAACGAACCTGATTAAATTGCCTTTTGCAATAGTTTTGAACCCATTAAGCCGACACACGGAAGAACTGTGCTTCAAGAAAACAACCCCCCCTTTAATAATATTTAAGCTTACATATTGTCCTACTCAGAAAAGCTAGGACTTCTGGCTAACGGAATTTATGATCTTGTACTGATACTGCTGCTAAATAATGCTTAATTTAATTTAAGGATGAAAAACAGATTTAGGAAGTATCAGAATGGAATGTAACTTAACCACCAACATACCATATTTCCTAATAACTTGTAGGGGGGATGAGTGCACGACGACTTATTGGGGGAATACCATACCTGAAAATAAAAAATACTATAGCTAGCATAAAACTATCTTTTAGTCTTGATCTTTAATTTAAAAAAAGTATTGTCAATCTTGATTTATTATCATAAAGAAAATAATTTTCTAATTAGATAGGTTAGCTAACATAGCTATACAGTATCTGAATAATTAGTCAATATAGCTGAGATTAATAAATAGAAAAAATAAACTGATGATATCATGATTAATTATTTTCAATAAACCTAAGCCAGGGTATAGTAATCTTCTTCTTTAATAAAAAAGAGAAAATTTATATTGTGATGTTGTCTAAATTAAAAAAAGTAAAGCATCAAAAATATCTTGAACAATTACCAAAAATATCTCAGTCTGCCACTAGAGTTATAACTCTTTATCAAACAGAAAGCTTTCGAGAAGCCCTGTTAGATAATATTATCAACGCTCAACGGTATATTTATATTATTGCACTTTATTTTGAACATGATGATGCAGGACAAGATATACTAAATGCACTTTATCAAGCAAAAATGACACGACCAGAATTAGATATTAAAATAATGGTTGATTGGCATCGTGCTCAACGTATTCGTATTGGTGCAAATGCCAGTGGAACTAATGCCGATTGGTATTATCAAATGGCAATGGCCCACCCAGGATTAAGTATTGCTACTTTTGGTATACCTGTCAATAAACGCGAAGCTTTAGGTGTTTTACATCTAAAGGGTTTTATCTTTGATGATACCGTTATTTATAGCGGTGCTAGCATTAATGATATCTATCTCCAGCAACATAAACGTTATCGTTATGACCGTTATCATATATTAGCTAATATTCAATTAGCTGCAACTATGAAAAGATTTATTGATCAAAGCTTGTTATCTTCACCTGCTATTCAGCGTCTAGATCAAGCACACCGGCCACACAATACTAAAATTAAAAGTTTAATCAAAAAATTTCGCCATAATTTAAAAAATTGTCACTATCAATTGAAAAATAATGCCACAAATAAAGAGTTAGCAGTAACCCCATTAATTGGTTTAGGAAGAAAAAATGAATTAAATAAAACTATAACACATTTAATGCGTAGTACAGAAAAGAAAATGATTATCTGTACACCATATTTTAATTTACCAACTATTTTAATAAAAATAATTAGTAATTTATTGCGTGACGGCAAACAAATTGAAATTATTATCGGTGATAAAACAGCTAATGATTTTTATCTTCCACCAGAAGAACCTTTTAAAGTTATCAGTACATTACCTTATTTATATGAAATTAACCTACGGCGATTTATCTGTCAATTACAAGATTTCGTAGATAATCAGCAATTAACCATTAGATTATGGAAAGACGGGGAAAATAGCTACCATTTAAAAGGTATTTGGGTAGATGATAGCTGGCAATTAATAACCGGTAATAATCTCAATCCTCGTGCATGGAGATTAGATTTAGAAAATGCAATATTAATTCATGATCCCAAAAAAGTTTTGCTACAGCAAAAAAACAAAGAATTAAAATGTATAACAACTAATACTAATATTGTAAATCATTATCAAGAGATTGAAAATATCCAGCGCTATCCAGTAAAAGTTAAAACCCTTATTCGTCGTCTACGAAGGATCCGCGTTGATAGGCTAATACGGAGAATTCTCTAATAAGTTAATTCAATTTTAATTACTAATTAATAGTGATTTATTTAAAATAAAATACCTTTTTAATAAATTAAATACTAAAAAAGTTACCTTCTTCTCCCTATTTTTATATAGGAAGAACACACACTACAATCATCGGCTCTACAGCATTTCACTTCTTAGTTCAGAATGGAGTCAGATTAGGGGGCCGGCTGCTCTCTATATTGCAGCCGAGATAAATTCTTTTTTTTATTTATCTATTTTATTTTCACTGCTTTATTTGCCTCAAACATCTTTAGTGTTTTGTGAGGTTAAGCATATTTTAGATTATTAGCAGGTTAGATCTCAACCTATTGATATGCTTACACACCTATCCTATCTACCTCATTCTCTTGAGGTAGCCCCTTTATTGGTTCTGTCAGTAAAAACTCTTTTTGAGACAAGTTTCCCGATTAGATGTTTTCAGCGTTTATTCTTCTAGATTTAGTTATCAGTTAATGTTTTCTATTGACATGAAAACCTGTATACCAGTGTTATGTCTACTCTGTTCCTAGTAGAAACGGCCACACTACATAATTACCTTATCATACCATGATAGGTAGAGATGAAATTTGTTTTAATACCTTCTAAAACTTAGCTCATATTAAGATTTTAATGCTAAACAGCTTAACTCTTAGGATACCTAGTCATCACTAGGATATCGATTTGCCGATATTGATATATCGAACACCGTCGTTAATATGAAACTTTTGGATGGTATCAGTTGATTGTTATTATAGGAGTACCTTTTATCTGTTAAGTGATGCTTTTTATTCATAACTATTGGACGATGATTAAGACCTATTTACTACTATTCCAGAATAGTAGTAAGTTTTTTTAAAAGTTCAAGTTTAATTTTAAAACAAGACTTTATAGATTATTAATGAAGTCTTGATACCTAAGACTAATAATTGACTAATTGGTATGATTTCTGATCATAAATCCAATATATCGATTCAGAATAGTCTCAAGTTATTGAATAGAATTAAAATGATATATTCTAGCCCTCTATCTGTCATTAAATCGCTCATACCCATATTAGTTTAAGGATGCATTGACGGCTAAGCTTGGTTTTCTATAGCAAGCTCTGTATCAAAACAATTGAATTCCTATTTTTCGATGGCTGAACGTTTTTCTAGATTAGAAGGCGGTCTATAAATTCTTTACCATTGTATAAGTATCTGATGGGATACCCATAAACAATATGCTCGATTAAGATCATGTAATTAAGAGTTAAGTCTTGTCTTTGTAAGGGATATATAAAAATCCATATGGTTCCTCAAAGGAACCTATAATATAAAAAGACGATATTGTGAATTTTTTATTTTGCATCTTTGAAAGATACTTATAGCTATATGCAGCTAAGTAGACGCATAGTTTTTAAATGCTTTGTCCTTGCAAATTTAGTGCTTCTTTCATTATTTCACGCGAAATTCTTATTTCGGCGGCTATGTAAAAGCAACGATATAGAGTAGAAGCAAAAACGTTTTTTATAAAAATGACTATAGGCTCTCCATGAGCGGCCGACAACGATATCGGCAAACGATGGGAATATGGCTGTAATCATCAATATCATTTCACTTACTTACTTAGTGAAAGTAAGTTTAAAAGATAATCTCATAACGCTTAGCTAAAGTAGATGTAGATTGCTGCTCTGGCCTGAATAGCAGCTCTGCTTTTACGTATTATAGTTAGCATCATGAGGATGGAGTTTCATCATCATAATATTTTTACTTAACTATATTCATCATAACCTCTTGATAAGGGCTACATGAGAAAGATGTATATAATGATCCAGGACCAAATACCTACTTTCGTGTACCTAGTTTATAAATATACTGGATTTTCCCATTTAAATGTTACTAGCTATTGTGCCTCACATCAACTAATCTATGCTTTTCGCAGATTAGCAAATCCTTTATTATTTCTGACTGCCTAGGTATTCACATGTATTATAGACTGTATACAGTTAATTGATGTTTTAAGAGTTCTCTTCACTACTTTATAAATAAAAAGTGTTTCAATTTTTAGCTTATTTCAAATTATTATATAGCATTATTATTTGCAGTAGGTTACTCGGAGTAGACTACTCTGAGTAACCTTTTATCTGTTCATATTTTGTTTTGCAAAATAAAAGACTTAGGTAAGTATGATGGAACCGCTGATATCATATGTTTAAAATAGAGACTTCCCCAACTAATGTGGGTTATAGTTACATTAAGATTGTTTATATCTACATATCCTCTGTAACCTTTCCTTTCAGAAACTTTCATCAGCAATATTGGAAGCTTGAGTGGTTTTGTAATCACCTAAGCTACAAAACTAATAATATCTCCTGCTTAATTTTTATTAGACAATCCGTGTGAACACTCACATTCCACCTATCTAGGTAAGGAGGTGATCCAACCGCAGGTTCCCCTACGGTTACCTTGTTACGACTTCACCCCAGTCATGAATCACAAAGTGGTAAGCGCCATCCCGTAGGTTAAGCTACCTACTTCTTTTGCAACCCACTCCCATGGTGTGACGGGCGGTGTGTACAAGGCCCGGGAACGTATTCACCGCGACATGCTGATTCGCGATTACTAGCGATTCCGACTTCATGGAGTCGAGTTGCAGACTCCAATCCGGACTTCGACATACTTTCTGAGTTCCGCTTCCCCTTGCAGGCTTGCCTCTCTCTGTATACGCCATTGTAGCACGTGTGTAGCCCTACTCGTAAGGGCCATGATGACTTGACGTCATCCCCACCTTCCTCCGGTTTATCACCGGCAGTCTCCTTTGAGTTCCCGACCAAATCGCTGGCAACAAAGGATAAGGGTTGCGCTCGTTGCGGGACTTAACCCAACATTTCACAACACGAGCTGACGACAGCCATGCAGCACCTGTCTCAGCGTTCTCGAAGGCACTCCTTTATCTCTAAAGGATTCGCTGGATGTCAAGAGTAGGTAAGGTTCTTCGCGTTGCATCGAATTAAACCACATGCTCCACCGCTTGTGCGGGCCCCCGTCAATTCATTTGAGTTTTAACCTTGCGGCCGTACTCCCCAGGCGGTCGATTTAACGCGTTAGCTTCGGAGGCCACAATTCTAGATTACAACCTCCAAATCGACATCGTTTACAGCCTGGACTACCAGGGTATCTAATCCTGTTTGCTCCCCACGCTTTCGCACATGAGCGTCAGTCTTTGTCCAGGGGGCCGCCTTCGCCACCGGTATTCCTCCACATCTCTACGCATTTCACCGCTACACATGGAATTCTACCCCCCTCTACAAAACTCTAGCTAACCAGTTTTGAATGCCATTCCCAGGTTAAGCCCGGGGATTTCACATCCAACTTAATTAACCGCCTGCGTGCCCTTTACGCCCAGTAATTCCGATTAACGCTCGCACCCTCCGTATTACCGCGGCTGCTGGCACGGAGTTAGCCGGTGCTTCTTCTGTCGTTAACGTCAATTGTTAAGGTTATTAGCCCTAACACCTTCCTCACGACTGAAAGTACTTTACAACCCGAAGGCCTTCTTCATACACGCGGCATGGCTGCATCAAGCTTGCGCCCATTGTGCAATATTCCCCACTGCTGCCTCCCGTAGGAGTCTGGGCCGTGTCTCAGTCCCAGTGTGGCTGATCATCCTCTCAGACCAGCTAGAGATCGTCGCCTAGGTGAGCCTTTACCTCACCTACTAGCTAATCTCATATGGGTTCATCCGAAGGTGTGAGGCCAAAAGGTCCCCCACTTTGCTCCTTAGAGATTATGCGGTATTAGCCACCGTTTCCAGTGGTTATCCCCCGCCTTCGGGCAGATCCCCATACTTTACTCACCCGTCCGCCGCTCGCCGGCAAGGAAGCAAGCTTCCTTCCGCTGCCGCTCGACTTGCATGTGTTAGGCCTGCCGCCAGCGTTCAATCTGAGCCATGATCAAACTCTTCAATTAAAAGTTTGATGCTCAAAGAATGTTTTACTAGCTAGTAATGTCTTTTTGTTCAGTTAACTTTGTAACATTTTATTGCCTTCGCCGCTGCCTACTAAAATAACATTACTGCTTATTAGCTCATAGTATGAGCTAATTGTTTTACTCTTCAAGACTTTAAAATCAAATATTTTATTTTGATGATGTCTTGTGAGTGCCCACATGGATTGTCTAATTAATTGTTAAAGAGCACACTATCTGCGTCGCGAGATAGTTTATATACTGTTTTCACTTGAATTTACAGTTATTCTTTTATTACTTTATAAGAAACTTATTATTCATTTTAATTATAATGGCATTATAAGTGATTTTATGAAACTAACAACTATTATTTACATTTTTCTGTTTAAGTGCTCATTTATTGAGCTAATTTTTAATTAAAAATATCTATGTACATTGCTAATAACGATCTTTAATCGAAATTATTACTCTTTAAATACTATTGAAGAGTCAAATCTTATCTATTTAAAATAAGATTAACAATTTTATTTTGTTTATTGCTTAGCAATAATAATAGCATTTTTAATATCAAGAGTCACTTGTTTACCGGGTACTAATTTGCCTGATAACATCTGTTCAGACAATAAATTTTCTATCTCTTGTTGAATCGCTCGTTTTAAAGGGCGCGCGCCAAATACCGGATCAAATCCTGCTTGTCCCAGTTTTTCTAATACCGCTGATGTAATTTTTACTTTATAGCCTTGTTCTTCCATACGCTTATATAAACGTGATAGTTGAATTTGGGCAATTTCTGTAATTTGCTTTTTATTGAGGGGATGGAATACCACAATTTCATCAATACGATTAATAAATTCAGGACGGAAACTACGGTTGAGAAGTTTCATGACAATCTTTTTTATCTCATCATAACTTAAACTACCAAAACCCTCTTGGATCAAATCAGAACCTAAGTTTGATGTCATAATAACAACCGTATTAAGAAAATTAACCGTTCTTCCCTGGCCATCAGTTAAACGACCATCATCCAGAACTTGCAATAAAATATTGAAAATATCAGGATGCGCTTTTTCAATTTCATCTAGCAAAATAACAGAATAAGGACGGCGACGGATTGTTTCGGTTAAATAACCGCCTTCTTCATATCCTACATAACCTGGAGGTGCTCCAAGTAGCCTGGAGACAGTATGTTTTTCCATAAATTCAGACATATCAATGCGTACCATAGCATTATCACTATCAAATAAAAAATTTGCCAGTGTCTTACATAGCTCAGTTTTACCAACACCCGTAGGACCTAAAAATAAAAATGAACCAATAGGGCGATTTGGATCTGATAAACCAGCACGATTACGTCGAATAGCATTCGATACCGCATCAACAGCTTCATTCTGGCCAATAACACGCTTATGTAGATCTTGCTCTATATAAAGTAATCTTTCACGTTCACTTTCTAACATTCTTGCAATAGGGATACCTGTCCAACGGGCTAATATTTCAGCAATCTCTGCATCAGTCACTTTATTACGCAATAACTTCATGGTGTTATTTTCTGCTTTCGTGGCAACTTCAAGTTGTTTTTCTAATTCAGGAATTTTTCCATATTGTAATTCTGACATTTTAGCTAAATCACCACTACGTCGAGCCTTCTCCATATTTATACGTAAATTTTCTAATTCCGCTTTTATATGCTGCGTACCGGTAAGCTCTGCTTTTTCCGCTTTCCACTCTTCTTCTAGCTCTGAATATTCTCGTTCTTTTTCTAATAGTTCTTCCTCTAGCATTTTAAGTCGTTTTTTACTGCCTTCATCAGATTCCTTTTTTAGTGCTTGCTGTTCAAGTTTTAATTGAATAACCCGACGTTCTAAACGATCAAGTACTTCTGGTTTAGAATCCATTTGCATTCGTAAGCTAGCACCAGCTTCATCAATTAAATCTATTGCTTTATCAGGTAGCATGCGATCAGAAATATAACGATTTGATAAACTAGCAGCAGCAACAATAGCGGGGTCAGTTATCTGTACATGATGATGTAGCTCATAACGTTCTTTAAGCCCCCTTAATATTGCAATAGTATCCTCAACGGTAGGTTCAGCAACGTAAACTTTTTGAAAACGACGCTCTAGTGCCGCATCCTTTTCAATATACTGATGATATTCATCAAGTGTAGTCGCACCAACACAATGTAATTCTCCTCGGGCTAGTGCTGGTTTTAACATATTACCAGCGTCCATTGCACCTTCAGCCTTACCTGCACCAACCATCATATGCAATTCATCAATAAATAGAATTACATTTCCTTCTTGTTTAGTTAAATTATTCAAGACGGCCTTTAAACGTTCTTCAAATTCACCACGATATTTTGCACCAGCCAGCAAAGAACCAATATCTAAAGAGAGAACGCGTTTATTTTTTAGTCCTTCAGGTAGTTCACCATTAACAATTCGTTGAGCGAGACCTTCAACGATCGCAGTCTTACCTACCCCTGGTTCCCCAATTAAAACTGGATTATTTTTTGTTCGGCGCTGCAGAACTTGTATTGTTCGACGAATCTCTTCATCACGTCCAATAACAGGATCGAGTTTGCCTTGTTCAGCTCTCTCAGTTAAATTAATTGTATATTTTTTAAGTGCTTGACGGTGCTCTTCAGCACCTTGATCATTAACATTTTCACCATCGCGCATTTGTTCTATCGCCTTTTCTATATTTACTTTATTCGCTCCCATCGTTTTAAGGATATCTGCTAGAGAGGTTTTGGTATTTAAAATTGCTAACAAAAACAGCTCTGAGGAAATAAATATATCACCTCGCTCTTTGGCTAGCTTATTACAAAAATTTAAGTCTTGAATAAGATTCTTTGATGGATGGACATTATCAGTAGTACCATGCACTTGCGGTAAAATATTGAGAATATTGTTTACTTTTTTACTAAACTGCTTAATATTAACTCCTATCGATGTCAATAAAGGACGTAATATACCGCCTTCTTGATCTAAGAAGGCAATGAGTAAATGTACGGGTTCAATAAATTGATTATCTCGTCCAATTGCTAAAGATTGAGCATCAGCTAATGCTTGTTGAAATTTATTGGTAAAGTACTCTAAATGCATAATATCTCCAAAATATAATTAGAATCATTGCATATAGATTAATAGATTAAATGAAGTTTTATTTGATATAATTCAAGTTACTTACAATAATAGCTATTAATATAAATAATTAATTAATTGTTAAAAATTTATTTTAACAAAATCAATGATGCCATTCATTCGTTTATGCTATCACAACAATAAGAAAAATACCTTACTCCCTAAACTGAAAAATAGATTCCATCATAAATACTTTTTTATTAATTTCACTCAATTTCAAGCGCGCTAAGCAAGTAAAGATTGGCTAGATATTTATCATTATCATAATCTTTAGAACCTTGCGCTAATTCTGCATTATGTACGATAAAATCATTTCTAATTTCAGGTACTTACTTCAAATTTTTTCGTGCTAATAGTTGGTACCAAACCAGGCCATAATAGAGGAAACCGGTGATTTAAATTGTTTTATTGCCTTTTCCCAGAATCCTATCATACAAACTCTTCTAGCAGGATGTACGGCAGCAATTTTCGTGCCTTTTATTAGTTAGAGAATAAAACAGACAAACAGTCTGCTATCAGAGCATGATACACACTTATTTCCGTTCACAACTATATGTATTATCTTTACTGATTAGAATTTTTTCTTAGCAAAATCAATAATATGCGTGTAATGAACCTGATTAAGTCAGTAAGGCTGTGATAATAGTTGTGCGATTTTTATTAAGATATTACGATTTTATTTCACTAATTGTGATTAATCTCCGACATGCAATCCTAGATTAAAACTATCGTAAGATGATAAACTATCGACACTAATACACCTTGTAATACAAGGAATAACTGTTTTAGGTTCTGCCAATCCGGATGTATTAAAATATCTATTTAGCAATCCATTTCATCTTTGTGTATCACTGAATCTGCTTTAAGCATATTAATTAATATAATTATATCTGCAGGAATATCTGCGTGCCATTCCATTTCAATACCTGTACAAGGGTGATATAAACGTAACATCGTAGCATGAAGTGCCTGCCGATTAAAATTATTCACAATTTGACAAAACTCCTTTGAAACACCTTTTAATGTGTGTGGACGACCGCCATATACCGGATCGCCAACTAAAGGATGATTAATATGCGCCATGTGAACACGAATTTGATGTGTTCTGCCTGATTCTAATCGTAATTTAAGCCTGGTATGAATGCGAAAATGCTCCATGATTCGATAATGCGTAATAGCGGGTTTTCCAAACGGATGAATAGCCATATGTGTTCGCTTAGTTGGATGACGAGCAATAGGTTCATTTACCATTCCACCAGCAGTCATGTAACCATTTACTATTGCTTCATATTCACGTGTAATCTTTCTTAGCTGCAAAGATTGAATTAAATGAATCTGTGCAGGTATTGTTTTTGCTATAACCATTAATCCGGTAGTATCTTTATCAAGTCGATGAACAATTCCTGCTCGTGGAACATTTATAATTTCAGGATAGTGATATAAAAGTGCATTTAGTATCGTTCCATCTAGATTTCCTGCTCCTGGATGAACCACTAAATCACAAGGTTTATTAATGACAATTATTTCGTCATCTTCATAAACAATGTTTAATGGAATATTTTGTGGTTGCCAACGCATATCTTCTTCAAGAAGTACATTAATGTCAATTTGTTCGCTGCCAAATACTTTTTCTTTCGGCCTATTTATAATCTTACCATTTACCTGCACTCTATTATCTAAAATCCACTTTTTAATCTGTGAACGAGAGTAATCAGGAAATAATTCAGCTAATGTCTGATCCAGACGTTGGCTAAGTTGCAATTTTAAAGTTTTTACCTGGAGTTGTAATTGTTTATCCATAAATTATCTATAGTAAAGCTTACATTTTAATGGTAGTGCCATTTTAATTAAATATGTGCTATTGTAACTTATATTTCATTAAAGGCTTTATGGAAATCTTCCAAAAATATTTAGAGGAAACAATCACGTGATTAAAAGTATAAAATATCTGCTATCAGCAGCCACATTGAGTTTATTTATTACTGGATGCTCCAGCAATAAGGATTCTGTACAAGAAAA
>JBQMRR010000013.1:0-807 GCA_052174495.1 Arsenophonus sp. NC-TX2-MAG3 | reverse complement strand
TGAAAAGATCTTTTTAATGTTTTAAAACTCAAAGATATAATTTCAGTGCTGGATTTAAATCGTGGTATTGTTATTCAATCTAATAATGATGTTTGTATTGTATTCACGGATTACCTCGCATGTAGTTAAACTGTTTTTGTCGTTTTAATAAACCAGTATATTACTTCACTAGGATTAAAATACTAAGTTTAAATCGTATACGACTTAGATTTAGAAGGTCAATTTAGCACTGCTCATGATATAGTAATATTACCCCCAGGGATTAATTAGAGATGTACTTGATGAGTAATTCTTACATGGCGAAGAAGTAGTTTTACACTAAAATTAAATAATTTAATCGCCATTGTTTATTGTATAGCAAAAACTTATAGGTGGATCAGATTAAATAAGACCAGACCAGTATGACTTCCTATATTCTTATTATATTAGCAACGAATTGCAAGATGCGATTGATTCTTGCTGTATTTGCGTATCGAATGATCACATTCGTTTTACCAAAAGTGAAACGCTGCTAAATTTGGAATTTTTGTTTTTATAGCATGATTATTCCTATGACGGCATATAAGTCATTTACTACTGAAAAGGTATGATAATCAGTCTACGGTTTTATTGGAAAATGAAAAAGATATAATGATAACTATCTTGAAAGGAAGAGAATAAAATCTAAAAATGACTTATAACCTAAACTAAGATTATTTCAAAACACCATTAAGCAAAAATCAGGTAGAGAGAGAATTAATTTCTTTTTAAATGATTAGTTGATTAATAAACATCCGCTTGTAGTGAAATAAGCGATAGAGAAAGAAG
>JBQMRR010000012.1:0-271 GCA_052174495.1 Arsenophonus sp. NC-TX2-MAG3 | reverse complement strand
CAATAAAATTATTTGCCAATACTTATCTGGCAATGCGAGTGGCTTATTTTAATGAATTAGATACTTACTCTCATAGTCGCGGATTAAATAGTCGCAAAATTATTGAAGGTGTTTCATTGGGCGGGTCACCGTTAGCTTGGTAGTGTTCCTCGGACCGGTACATGACAGTTGTCTTCAATTGTTTCTGTCCTAGATTTGCTTTTCATTTCTTTTACAATTTTCACTCTTGACTTCGTGCTTTATCTTCTATCTCTCTTCTATCTTCTCTCTT
>JBQMRR010000011.1:0-786 GCA_052174495.1 Arsenophonus sp. NC-TX2-MAG3 | reverse complement strand
TTGTTAGTGCATTGAATAATGGAATTATTAAAGCCAATAGTGTATTAAATACTCAACCCTATATGATTAATGGTCATGAAATTAAAGATGTAGCAAAGCCAGCAATGAGGGAGAAACATTACAGATCTCAAAGAAAAGGCGTTATTCTCCTGCATAATAATGCTCGCCCCTCACACTGTTCAACTAATGTAAAAAACCAAAAACAAAGTGGGCTGGGAGATACTACTGCATCCTCCCCTACAGCTCAGGTTTGGCACAATCTGATTTTCACTTATTTGGTCCACTCAAAGACGCATTACATGGCAAAAAGTTCCAGAACAACAAAGAGGTAAAGGAATTTGTGGGAAAATGGTTCAAACAACCATAAAATTGGAGGAGAGGAGTATGTCAAAAAGTTGGAAAAGTTTCATTTTGTACAAATAAATTGTTTTTATCTAGATCAATTTGTATCCTTTACTGTTGAACAAGCCTCATATTTTATATAATGATATAATAAAAATTAACTGCAAACATATCACAAGTTTTGATCCATAAAATAATAATAAAAAAACATCAAATACAGTTACATACTGATCTCAATGGAGTAAGTTAATAAATCAAATGCAATAGTGGATTCAATGCAAACTTAATAAAAATGAAACCACTAAATAGCACAAGTGCATGATTGCATTAAACAATGTTAAGTAAAATAAAATTGTAGATTTGATTTGTTTTCAATATGAAAGAAATGTTACACTATTCAATATGTTATACAATGGTGTGAGAATTCAAACACTTTTCTTAGAG
>JBQMRR010000010.1:0-633 GCA_052174495.1 Arsenophonus sp. NC-TX2-MAG3 | reverse complement strand
CCCTCCAATGACAGGAATAAAACGCCGTAATGGTCCTATAAATGATTGAGTTGTTTTAACCACAAATTGGGAAAATGGATTGTAGAAATCCGCTTTAATCCATTGCATCCTACATAAAAACTATACATTTCACACATTTAAAATTGTGTGTAAGTTGTGGATTGTTAATAGAATTCAGAATGTTTTGTTCACATACATACTAAGAATGGCATTTGTGTATTTATTAACAGGGGCAATCTTTATGCATCTAATTTCAGCTGGTGACTGTTGGTTCAAGCACACAAGTGGGTTAAATCGCATTTTAATTTGTGTACTACTTGGGGTATGTTTAGTAAGAACACGAGCTTTTCATTGAAGCTCCCTGTGTATGTTGAAAAAAGTCTAATTAATGCACAATGTATAGATATATTGATATAAATTTCAGAAAACAAACCATATTGAGAAATTAAGTGTGAGTTGTAACATACAGTTAACATAATGAAAACAAATACCCCTCCCTTGTAATATACAATTAACATAACAAAAACAAGTGCTTCTCCCTCCCATTAATACATAAGCACTGAATAATTTTAGTACAATTTAGGACTTTTTTGTGGCAAACCAGTGAGTGGTATTTCTGCCAAGTTGTACCTC
>JBQMRR010000009.1:0-62987 GCA_052174495.1 Arsenophonus sp. NC-TX2-MAG3 | reverse complement strand
GTTGCTGGAGATTTATGAACTGCCGGGTTGTGGGTCTGGGAAATACCAGTGTCGAGCAGAAAGTGCTATGATGAAGACTATGATGGACATTGGTTGCATCTGAATGAGCCTGATGTTTGATGTCATCATTACTAATAGTGAGTATACCTTTTTTATGGCAATGATTATCTGGAACACGCGATATCTAAATCTATCCTCAGCAGGACACTGATCTCAAAAGCTGTAGACAAAGGTGCTCGTTCGCTGGGGATATGGATAATACGGTGTATAAGGAGATTTGTAACGCTGATTTATCTCAGTTGTTACCGGTGGCCTTTAAATCGTGATCTTATTTACCGCTCTACTACCGCTGAACAGCTCTGCTCTGCTTTAAAAACTGGGCAGGGAGGGGAAGGGGATAACTAGAGCTGGTTTGATACGCTTAAATACAAGCATATAACCAGATTTCCGAAGGTATTCCTAAATTGGCAACTAGTATGGGGATCCCCTCTACTGGATTTAAGAAAAATTATGCATTTCAATGTCAGATTGAAATGAAACGGTATTTACCGTTTAGGCGCTAGTGGCAGTAGCGCAGACTATGCTATTGCGTAGCCTCATGGAATCAAATTAGATAAATGCTGCACTGGATATGGTAAAGACAGAAACTAATTTTTCTGCAGTTGAACGTTAGAGCCTACCTACTGCTGTCTCGGTGATAGCGACTATCTGTGAGCAAGAGGGGTAAGGTGATCCTTTATCTAAAAGATGAAGAATCGTGCACTAATTAAACTATTGCCCCGTGCTATCTTTAGAGGTGAAAGTGATAGAGCGTTTTAATGCCATAACCGATTGATTTTAAGGTCGTCTTTCGTTTATCACAAAAAGAGACTATTCCCTACTTCCATAGCCAAGGGTATTAAATTATCTAAAACTGCTTTGAAGAATAAGGGGCGAGTTCATATCTGGATGTTTACTCTTTTCTAAGGTAGCACAGCTAGATGTTTTGAGTGTAATTTCTGATGAGGTAGACTTAGCTATTGTCATGGAATAGCTTGATAGGACTTTATTGACATACTGATGCCTAGGATACAAAAACTTGGATGGTAAGAAAATAGCTGCTAGCACAGATAAGGCAATACTGGAACCGTAAACTGGGTATCGCTCGCTGTTTTTGATCATATATAACGTCAATAACCTAGTTGGTTTATAATGGCCGGCAATATACACAGTTTACTTGACTTTCCGCAGATCTTTATCTCTACTCCCAGGTTTATGTGTGAATCGTATGGGAATAGCGAACTTCAGTCCTCCCGTGCAAGCCCCTGCATAGCAAAGTTTTTCGTTATGAGCACCCTTTCTAGAAAAGTTATTGCCGCCAACGGGTTTAATTACTATTGGCCAGTACCACGTTTTGTTAAAACACTAGATGGATGATTTTGGTCTGCATGTTACGAAAGAGAGGCCGATCAAACCATATGCATTCATGAAATAGAGACTGCCGTAGACAAGCGTAGAGAAAAAATCATCATCCGTTACTACCTTTAATGATAAGAAGATGAAAATGATATCTAATCTGGATTAGTTCTAATCTTTAGCTATGATGGTATTCAGCATTAACTAGATAATGACCCGTAAATTTCATTGAAGTAAAGAGATGGCGTTGCATGAATCGTTCGTGAAAGATCTGAACAAACAGCCTGGTATACTCCAGCATTAGATTATACAGTTAGTCGGCAGATTAACAGCGCTTTACTCCATCAAAACCGTTTTCATAATAGGTAGAGGCTGTAAAATATGCTACGCCTAGAGGCGACCACGCCGTGCATAATTTACAGATACAGATGTTTTCGTCCCTGCTCATAGTTAGTCTAGTAGAGGTTAGCCAAAACATCTCAGTGCATGGGATTCCCCATGATGATTTCAGGTCCATATACTCCTCAGTGACAGATTAGCACTATCTGTCTAGAAGGTTTATTTGATATTGTACACATCAGTAAGCAGGTAGCTGCTGCCTAAAGGGCAGCTACTCTAACCATCAAAACACTGACCTATCAGATCTTAGCTTTATAAGTGTGGTTGTTAACCTGTATCTTTATGGCAAATTTATCACAACACCTCGGGATGTTATTGAGCCTGATCCAGGCAACGGTGACGAGAATCTAGCTAACGTTAGTCATCCTGGTATCGCATTACCAGAAAGTAATAGAATACGGCACGTTTTATTTTACCAAAAACTGGTTGTGTCATCTATTGTTTATCTCTGTTGCGAACAAGTAGAGGTGCTCCGGTAGCTTGAGAAGATGGTATTGCGGTATCGATAATCAGATTTTTACTTACTGGTTCTTAGTCAGTATTACCTGTGGCTGCTTAATAGTCTATTCTGATAGTTGATCCTATCAACGTACTTTGTAAATAGATCACATAAACTTGTCTAGCCTCCTTTTAGGATCACAGTGCGTTAAGCGATATCTGAACTCAGAAATCGCGATAAACTTTTACTTCCTTTTATACTTAGACTGCCTTAAAGTGTGGTGAATGTACTGATCTGATTGCGCATCACCTTGTGTTTCTGGCAACCAATAACACCATCTGGGCTGGGAGACCTTGTATCTGAAATGATAACTGATTATCTGCTAAATACGGCGAGAGGGCTAGAACGATCATTATACCATTATTTAGTCAAAGGTCAAGGCGCAATCATGTGAGTGATATCAACAAGTAGGAAATCAATGATTTCGCAATTGTATTTATTGCCTCAAAAGCTTCTAGATGACAGAAGAGTCATTTCAACAAATAACACTGGCGTGTGCTCTGTAGGGAAGCCGTCTGGCGTTGGTGGAATTAGACGATTTATCGCTGTGGCAAAGGAGTACAAGGAGAAAACAGCAAACTGTAGACAGAGCAAGTATTTGGCCCGCGTTATTTGGCCATATCTGTCTATGGATTAATCGTGATATGTTAATTAGCTAGGTACAGTTTAATCTAGAGCAAGTAAGAAGGAATAGATAACGTTAATATTGGTCCTGTGCAGGGCATTTATCATACTAACGGGTGGGGTAAGAAGCACCAAGAGAGAGGGGGCATATCCTGATGGGATCCTAGATTAATCACGGGAGTAAACTGAATGAATAATATTCCATTGCAATGTCTGCTTGCCCCGGTGAGGCGCAAAATCTGCTTCCTGTTTATATGCGGCATTTTAACTAAGAGGATGACGGATTAAAAGCGTAAAACATTCAGTTGTGATGGGGCTGGACTATGAAATCCTCGATGAGTTTAACCGCTCGTAGAAATATTGGCAGATCAACATGCCGTTACCGAATCTGAAGATAGTATTTACCATATCTTGGTAGCAGTTCATGACCAGGCGACCGTGCTATTAGCAGATTGAGGTTATCAATCTACCAGGCTTAGCTAGGATAGGGGTTTATATCACTCATAATGAAAGAAGGGGGGGATCGTCTGCGCCTGAGCTATAAGTCTGTCCTGATTTGTGTTATTGCCATGTAAAACATGGAAATTGTTGATGGATACAAGACAGCATTTGATATACCGCAACAACGCGTTTTACTGGTAATGTAGAAATAATAAAGAGCGTAACTCTGAAACAGAAGATGGCGATTGAGAATAGCATTAAATCCAAAGTTATCTTTACAGGACAGAAGGTGTTATCAGTGATGTTAAATAAAGACATCAAAAAAATATCCATAGCAGTCTCTCACAGCAAGAGGTCACAATGAGTGACGTGGCACTGCTCTGGATGGATGGTAAAGGGGAGTTCTTACAAGGACTAGGAAGAACTTAGTCAGCAACGACGGTACTGATGTGCCTGTTTATCAAAAGGCTAGCTAAGGTCTCCAAGAGTTTATAGGATGACGGCCAGTTACATGTTAGCTAGATTTTACTTGCGATTGTAGCTACTGTCACAGCAAAGGCGTTATCCAGCTTATTATAGAGCGAAAGCTTATATGTATGAGGCGCTTATGTGACTAGCTATTAGTGGGTGACCGTATCTGACTCTCTAAGGATGACAGAGAGCAGCTATTTATGTTTAAAGCCCATCTAGAAGAAGAATTAAATGCCATACCATCATGCCATACTAAACGAACTTATTGGAAACCTCACAGGATAATTGCACAATATTTACCCGTTGCGACGCATTTACCTGATATAAAAAAGCCTGTTGAGAGCAATTACTATGGCCCCAGTCTGAGATAGTATTTAGCAAATTATTCAAAGCGACATTAACGAGAGTGAGTTACTTAAACATTGTATCTTTATGGCATTGTAGGAAAAGTAGATTGAACCTCACCCAGTGATTGATCAACCTTATCACTGTATGATGCAGATAGTGTGTCTGATCGAAACGCGTTTGCAGCTGCCAGACGGCACACGCATTACAGAGGCTAATAGTAGCCCAAAGAGCAAGATAGGGATCTTTAACAATTAATATCGATACTGTGATCAATCTGAGTTGCAATGGGACTTCATGGCTTTAGGGTAAACACTCACAATTTTATAACACTGGTCATAGGACCTCTGTGAGAGTAGGCTCTTACAGAATCACCAGGTATTCTAGGTAAAGTAGAAACTGAGAGTACATGGAAGAGTTGCTTTCGTACCTTCCATATTAGGTGAAATTCATGTCTGGAAGTGGGGTTGGCGGCTACATGGTGTCGGAATTATGAAATGTGAGGCATGCATAGTAGCAAACGTTATCTGTAGCTAATATCTATCCACCTGAAACAGTGGCATGATACGGATATGTGTAATCTTCATGATGAAACATAGCCCTAGACATCTTCTTTAAGAAGACCGAAATTAATCGGATGACTGATTATCTCGCATGCTATCATAACTTTGTTACCGGTGAGTGCCTTGAAAAACTGAAGTGGCCAATAGTAATAATGGTGTTTGTACTAGGTCAAAAGTTAATAGCACGCGCTGCATATATTTTTTCAGTACCCTGGATAACCAACCTCGAATCCGGGGGAGACATTTAAGAAACTTTTTTATACAAAGCAAAACCGGGTTAAACCTTGCTGTCCTTGGCTTTTTAGCAGGTACTATTAGAGATAAATAGGCTAAAGAATCATCCTTTAAAAAGTTCGTTGATACCAGGTCAGTAGCAGAAAAACTCAACTACTGATTGATAATCGGATGGCTTTAAAAGCACATCAACGCACGCCATTATAACTACTATCTAACGTTAGTTTGGTCTAAAATAAAACTTCGAATATATACTGTTGCTGTAGTTAGCCTAGCCTGGAAGCACTGTGTGTATTAGCGAGCATGCTTAGCAAATTATGAACTTAATCTTTTTTACTTACTGTCAAGTGGTTACTGGCTGATAGAGAGCATTTTTTGCTATATCAGAGTTATCATATCAGCTATGATGTCGGCGTTAATTAATGCCGTGTATACGGCTAACAAGTAATACATAAAATTAAGCCTTAACTGGTAATTTTATATTAAATTAGCACGGTTTTACGATTTTACGATAAACATGAACACCTTTCCGGAGAATTAGTGTACGATTCTAATGATTTAGGACTACATGGACTATTGCCAGATCCGTGTGCTTAACCCGATTATCACGCTACTACTCGTATTTATTATGCCTGGATAGATATTGGCATGCCTGTTAAACTCTATAAGCCATCGCATCAGGATTTTTGCTATGTATATTCCGATAAAAAGGGAAAAAATAATAGATTTATTAGATAATAAATAACAGCGGCATTGCCACTTATCAGTATGCCGTTGTTAAAGAAAACCAGAGCATCATGCCGTTATGATTTATTAAAAGTGATGGTAACAATATAATTAGTTGATCGAGAAAAGATTGGTTCAATATACAGAAACTAAATACCTGGTTTTGTTGAAAGGCCCATTCGTATAAGGATAAGCTAAAATAGCTGAAGCTGACTTATCCGTACAATTATCGACTAGGAGGTTCCTGTTAAAAGCAGAGGTATTTGGCGGAAATTATTGCAGCGGGTAATCATAAGTCTAGAAAAGATCCGCATTCATATTGGACTTGCCCCACTGCACTCAGGATGATATTAGAATATGGTACTTCACCGCAAAATGATTGGGCAGTTAAGACTATGTTAGCAGGGAGTGAAGAGAAAATCTCTTGGTCTATATGCCTATTTAATTTTTTATGGCAACCGCTCTGTAGTGAAATTCTTCATTATCCAGTATAGAAGATTTCTATGAAGAATCTTCACCAGCACAGTCCTTTATGTAACAGTGAAATCCTTCTATTTAGCTCTTCTTGGATAACATAAAACGTCAACAATATTGACGATCAAAAAACTGTTATAAATGGTAAAATATTAATTATAATGGCTTAATCAGATTCATAATACTTA
The DNA here is from genome assembly GCA_052174495.1 of Arsenophonus sp. NC-TX2-MAG3. Taxonomy (GTDB): domain Bacteria; phylum Pseudomonadota; class Gammaproteobacteria; order Enterobacterales; family Enterobacteriaceae; genus Arsenophonus. The sequence goes on along the minus strand of JBQMRR010000009.1, from coordinate 56,628 downwards.
ACATATAACATAATAATCATTGATTAAATAGGGATATCAGAAAATGTTATAGAGATGTATTGCTTTTATTGTCACCGGCATCCCGGTTGCTGGAAAAAGCAAATGCGATTTACATTAAATTAAGCACCTGCGCTATAAAATATTTAATAAAATAAAGATGAACATTTCCTCACCTACCTGTCTCTGAGTACTAAACTAAGATCAGTAATGAAGTGTATCAATACATTCTGTATTCTCACATCGCTAAAACCTATCTTCAATAATAATTGGATTATCAGATGCAGCTTACACGAGATAATAGTAGAAACTATTGCTTCCTATTTGGCCGCATCATTGTAACAAGTCGGTATTATAGCTAAAGATTTATTAAGGATTTGTTAATAATTCCTGACTACATCTTGGTGGTATTCTAAGGAGTAACCTCAAAAACTTAAAATTTAAATAAATCTTGATTTTATTTCTAAATAATTAGGTGTTTTTAATCACCCGGTACTTAATTCTACTGTCCATCATCACGGACAGTATTATTTTATTTATTCTTGGCGTCAAATATATGATGTGCTCTGCATGCTAAAAGTATATTAACCGGAGTTTAGGTTCTAATATGCTGCCATTATTCTCATGGAGAATATTAGCGCGTACCTCAGCAATGATATGGATTAATTTCTGTCTATTTCTTCTATCTCCGTAAATTCATGTTCAACCCATGTTAGTTTTTGTAATCTTGTGGTGTCTACCTTTTCTAAGTTTTGGTAACGGTTTATTTCTATAGCCTTTTTACACTGATTATCTTTCCTATAATAATTTGCTATTTCTAAACTTCCTGTTTTCAGATAGATAACCTAGATCGCATAGATATTTTAATTTATCTTAGCATTATTAATGACCTTTTAAAAGGCTAACTACCGTGAATGTTGTTGCTATCAATAACGATTTTTCTAGTTATGCTTTTTCTTGTGTATAAGATTTTAGGGATGGTAGCCTATTCTGCTGATAATTCATTTCATGAAATATGCCAACAACAGGAGTAATATGCAATTTAAAATTCTACTCTAAAGGTATCCTGTAAAAACTAGATATTACCTGTGATCCATTGCATAAAGTCATCTGTAATACTATCAGGTAGCTAATAGTACCGCTGTTGAGGATTAGCTAAATTCGAAGCTACGGTTTAGCAAAATGCTGAACGTCACTTTATTGATGTAGGAGAGAGAGGGGACCCGTCCATAATGTTCTCATTCGTAACAGTTATGCCCCACAACAAACCATATAAACTGCTATTGCCAATATTGAAATTAAAGTGCTGAAGATTAGAGATCACAGCGGTAACAGAATATCCTTTAACAGGTCATTGTTGCTGCCTTATCTGAAGCGTGTAAAAGAACGAAGAATTTTTACCATGGCTGTATATCCGTTAGGCATCTCTACCCGTGATTTTTACGATGCCCTAACCCGCCTCTCGATAAAAAGAACATGATTTCTCTTTCAGTACTATTAGCAGATCAAAACACCGATGCTTTGAAGAGCACAGATAATGTGCGCTTACGTAATTTAATTAAGATGCACGCTATATTTATTTCTGGATCAATAACATAAACCGTCTTATCAGATAAGACGATCGCTTTTACCTGCCCCTCATTATCAACAATACTGCGCATGGATATAAGAAGTTAGGTTAGGGTAGAGGATGCTTATCGAGAGTCAGAAACAAAGTAGGTCTAACTTCTAATGCCCTAAACGAGCAGATAGTTTAATCGTATATCCCAAGCTTGCTATAGGAGAGACAGGGTGTTCTTGGTTTTAATCCAATATTAAAGATATTACTGAATATCCAGGATCAACATTGCTGGGTATATGAAACATCTAATGTACTGCTTTTACTTCATAAAAGCATTGGAGCATAGAAAGTTAAGGGTGAAGTGCGAAAGTTTGGCTAACAGAAATTTGTGATGCTGCTAATAAACTCCTTGACATTTTGTTGTTAAGGTTTTCAGCGTATCTTCTCAGCGATGAGGATGTTAGAAAATAATCCAAAATAACTGCTCTTGCATCCTATGATATCTAGTCAGCGCACGCTAGGCGCCATAAGAATGTTGAATATGATTAAATTGAATTTTGCGACACTAAAGATATTTAAGTCGATAGACGAAAAGATTTAAATCAAAAACAACCCTTTAATATTATTTAAGCTGCTATCTATTTGCTTAAAAAACGGGAACCGAATAATGGAATTTTAGCCTTGATCATGAGTAGTAATAAGGCCTGATTTAAGGATGAAGAATAGCTTTACAAAGCATCAGAGTGGAATATAGCCTAAGCATCATATACCAGATTTGTTGATAATTCCTATATTCTGATTAACTTGCACTTTTTAATCTATGTTTATCAAAGCTTATAGCTACACCATAATAACTATTACCGTGTTTTAGTCCACGGTGGTTCTAAATATTTTTTATTACTACTTGCTGGGTTTCCAATGAGTAAGTATAGCTTCCTTAATTAAGTTGTTCTTTTTTGTCCCTTTTAAAGGACAACTTCGTGGCAAGTACGAAGGGGGGATAGTATTGATGACTTATCTGCCACAAGCTATAAATTTTTTCTTTAAAAGTTTTGAAGTTACATTATCAAAATAATTTCAAAGTTCTTTCATCTATTTTCTTTTAGAACTTCCATACACTTCGTACAGTCTTAAGATACATTAATGGCATGGAGTAGTCTACAGAATCGCTTAAAGCTAATTCTGTTTGAAAGCTGGTTATTCAAGCTGAATGTCAGATAATTTCTGAATGTCAGATAATTTATAAATACGCCTTAAAACTAAAATTCGAATCATACTTTCAGTTTGAAATGCCGAACGTCCTCATTTTTTCTGACTAAGGGTGTAGTGTCAATATGGTTAATTTTTACTGATAGATGTACAGAGTCTATACAGGTTTTAAGCTTGACCAGATTGAGTCTAACAACTCGTTAATTATCTGTATGTGGATATTAGGGTGCAAAGAGATTGCTCTTAATGACATTCCGTTTCTGCATAGTGGTCAGGTCAATAGATTAAGTTTTTAATAATTTTATCTATAAAATCAAACTCTGATTAGATTTTTCTATAGATACACTAAAGATTAGGTGCTGATTGGCGTAATGCTCTGTGAAATATGTTCTGAATCCTAACAACAGTGCAAAAGTGCTCATCAGTACGGGGGGATGTTAAGTATATCAAGCTTAACTGTTTGTCTTGTATGATGACGCCTATAAAAACTCAGTGTTATAAGCGATTCAGTTATACACTGAAAATTAATAAGATTACTTTATTTTAGGTTGCAAATAGGTGAAATCCTTTGCAGATAAGCGCTATGGATGTTAAGACATGGTGTTATTAGGCCAGTAATTTTGAATATATCTCGTAATATTACTGATCATATTATCAATTTGATAGTGAATGATGTTATAAAATAACACGTAACGCAATTAGGCGAGGTAGTAAGTAAAAAGAATATCTGATATGACTAATATACCGCGCAAAACCCATCCCATTGCTTCCGGTAGTTTTAATATATATATTTTTTAGAGAAGAGTGCAAAGAAGCGCCTCAATGCAAACTTATTTAAAATGCAACCTTATTTATTCTAATATAACAGTTTAAAAATTAAGTTCATGATATCTTTAGAAGAAGTAAGATAGTTACCTCGATATATCAATTAGCATTAAATAACTTGTCTTTATATATTTTTGAGCATATCAAATATTTTGTCTTTCGGTTATCAAATATTTTGTCACGTTATATACCTAAGCACTAATATCGCTAGATTTTTACGGATCAATGTTATTAGCAATGAAAATTAATAAATAGTTTATTAAAGATGCAAATAATAAAATAAATACGAGGTTAGCTAATTGGCTTAATAAAATGATTTATTGGATGGTAAGTCAAGAGGATAGTAATAATGATTAATATTACCGAGTTTATGGCAAGTGTTCATCAATTTTTATCTAAACAACAAATCAATGTTAAAAGTTTACAACGATATGAATTTACTTTACCCGATGATATCATATTCCCAGCTTTAGATTGGCTAGCTAGTCAGCAATTTTATCCTCAATTTTATTGGTATCATCGCGATGGGCATGAAGAAGCGGTTTTACTCGGTGAGGTAAAACGTTTTAGCAAAATTGCTGCTGTGGAACGATTTTTACAACAACAAACAGAGACAACAACCATGCGGATTTGGGGATTGACAGCCTGGCAGTCGTTACCTAATAATAAATATTATACTGATTTTGTTGGTGATGATAGCTATTTATTTTTACCGCGAATTGAGTTTCATTATTGTCAAGGGAAGTGGATATTAGCTACGAATATTATTAGTCAAGAAGATCTACCACAGGCTTTGCAATTTTTATCTAAATTGAAATCAGTTAATACTATTTCTCCTCTTAATTGCTGCATTAAGCGAATTCAACATCTTCCTGAATATCAACAATGGCATGATTTAACTACTCAGGCAATACAACTAATTAATAGCGGGGTTATGAATAAAGTAGTGGTTGCTCGCCAAACAGATATTGAATTAACAAAACCGTTAAATGGGGCAAGTTTGCTGTCAGCTAGTAAAGCAGTTAATTTTCAATGTTATCATTTTATGATCTCTTTTAATCCTCAACATACCTTTTTATCATCAACCCCCGAGCGACTTTATTATCGTAAATTTCGAAACCTTTATACAGAAGCATTAGCTGGCACAGTAGTCAATTCATCAGATCCGATACTTAGAAAAGTTAATTCTGATTGGTTAATGAATGATGATAAAAATCAGCATGAAAATTTGTTGGTGGTAGATGATATTTGTCAAAGATGGCAAAATAATTGTGAAAAAATTGATGTTTTCCCAGTTAATATTATTTTTTTACGTAAAATTCAGCACTTGCGTCGTTTTATTCATATCACGTTACGATATACCAGTGATAAGGATTGCCTGTATCGTTTACAGCCAACCGCTGCAGTTGCTGGTGTACCTAGAAAAATAGCTAAATATTTTTTACAGCAAAATGAACCTATTTGTCGCGGTTGGTACGCAGGTAGTGCCGGTTATTTATCATTAAATCAAAGTGAATTTATTGTTTTATTACGTTGTGCGCACATTAATAATGATCATCTTAGGCTTTATGCTGGCGCTGGAATTGTTAATAATTCAGATCCGTGGAAAGAATGGCTTGAAGTTGAAAATAAGACTGCAGGTTTGCAAACATTGCTAAATACCGAAATACTTTCTTGTAAAAAATTTTTTAACAAAAAATAATTTTACCATTAGTTTATTGAACTGGAATAAGGAAAATAACATAATTTTACTTAAAATTGGTATTATCTTATTTCTTATTTTTGTTTTGAGTAATGTATGTCGTTTATTTTAAACCATCAATGGGCCGAAGTTATTTTGGAAACATTAACACGACATGGATTGAGCCATGTTTGTATTGCACCAGGTTCTCGCTCTACTCCATTAACGTTAGCAGCGGCAACAAATACTAAATTAATTTGTCATACTCACTATGATGAACGTGGATTAGCTTATTTTGCTTTAGGTTTAGCGAAAGCTGTTGTTAGTAAGCCGGTAGCGGTTATTGTCACTTCTGGTAGTGCAGTAGCTAACTTATATCCTGCTTTAATAGAAGCAGGCTTAACTGGTGAAAATATCATTTTTTTAACCGCTGATAGGCCGCCTGAATTAATTAATTGTGGTGCTAATCAAGCGATCAGACAAGCTGCTATTTTTTCTGATCATCCAGCACAAACATTAGCATTACCCAGCCCAACACAAGATATTAGTGCGCAATATTTAGTGAGTATCATTGATAACACTATGAATGATCTTTTACATGGTGTTTTGCATATCAATTGTCCATTTGATGAACCTTTATATGGTGACATGTCAGAAAAAAATGATTGGAAAAACTCATTGAATAATTGGTGGCAATCTTCTACACCATGGTTAGTAGGTTCTAGATCCTGTTCGTTAGCATTAGCCAACGATTGGCATGTTTGGCGACAAAAAGGGGGTCTTGTAATTGCAGGAAGAATACGACCTGATGAGGGAGAAAAAGTTGCCAAGTGGGCAGAAATACTAGGCTGGCCAATTATTAGTGATGTTTTATCACAAACTGGGCAACCATTACCATGCGCTGATCTCTGGTTATCCGTTAGAGCGGCAAAAAAGATTTTGCAAAATGTACAGTTAGTCGTTCAGTTTGGCTCAAGTTTAACCAGTATACGTTTATTAGAATGGCAAGCACAATGCCAACCAGAGGAATATTGGACTATTGATCGTATTCCTGGTCGTTTAGATCCGACTAATCATCGTGGCAGGCGATTAGTTAGTTCAGTGTCTGATTGGTTAATTGCCCATCCTGCCATAGCTGGATTGCCATGGGCACATTCATTAATAGAAATTGTCAATAATGTTTATAGTAGTGTCAGTAAACAGCTTGCACAACAATTTTCAGAAGCCGCTATTGCTCATCAATTTGTAGAATTGTTACCGACAGACGGGCAAGCTTTTGTTGGTAATAGCTTAATTATTAGATTAATTGATGCCCTTGCTCAATTACCACTGAGTTACCCAATTTATAGCAATCGTGGAGCTAGTGGGATTGATGGTTTAATTGCTACGCTAGCGGGTCTTCAAACTGCCAATGAAAAACCCACGTTAGGGATCATCGGAGATATTTCTGCGCTTTATGACTTAAATAGTCTAAATTTATTACGTAATAGCGTGGCACCTATGGTGTTGATTGTGGTGAATAATAATGGTGGTCAGATATTCTCTATGCTACCTACTCCTGAAATGGAAAGGGAACGTTTTTATTGCATGCCTCATCATCTACAATTTAAGCATGCAGCGGACATGTTTAGTCTATCTTACGCCTCACCGTCAAATTGGCATCAGTTGAAAGATATCATTAACAATTATTGGCAACAGAGCGATAAAACATTGATGATTGAGTTATTAGTACCCGGCAATGAAGGTGCCAAAACACTCAATCAGCTGGTTAAACAAATGATGAAATTATGATACTACATATTCTATTATACCATGAAAATATACTTGAATATAGTTAGTTTAGTTGCATGCTCTGCTTAGAAATGGTAGAGGGAATGACTACTTATTATTGAATAATGTACTAATCGTCCATCATTGAGAGTTGATTTACCGGGTATAATGGTGTTTACCTTGTATTTAGTTAGCAAAATTTTTACGCAACTAACTAATTAAACAGCAATTGTAGATAATGAAATTGATAGTTATTATCTAATTGGCTAATTGTTTATAGGTAGAATTGTTATGTACTATACCTGTCAGTTTAATTATCCTAAAATTAAAAGCATTGATTATTGGAGACTAATGCTGGTTTAACATAGCCAATAAATCAACTGATAAGTTAAAAGTATGATTAATCTTTGACAAAAGGCTTTCAATATCAGTCCATATTCATATCTTATCTGAATGCTATTAGTAAGCTGTTTTTGATAATTTATCTGACAAGTACGACGACAATTAATTACAGAGAGTGCTAATAATCAACATAAATATGTTATTTATTGAAAGCGACTTCATTGGATTAATAAATTTTTTAGTCAAAAATTATTACAACAAAATTACTATTTCGCTTACTTCTGCTGAATATAAGTAGAAGTTTTATGCTATCTCATAGTAATTCTTTATTACTATATATTCGGATACTTAAGGTGGGTATAATGCTCATCGTAGGAATCTTGTTGTTTATAACACAGCAATGAAGCACTTTTTAATATTTTCTGACGAAAGGAAATAAATATGCAATGGCTAAATGAAGAAGAACTTTGTGCTACGGTAGAGTGGCAGAATTGCTCAATACCATTTGGAGATATTCTCTATCATAAAACCAAAGATGGAATTGCTAAAATTACCATTAATCGTCCCCATGTCCGTAATGCGTTTCGGCCACAGACCGTCAAAGAGATGATCCAGGCATTATCCGATGCCCGTTACGATAATGCGATAGGTTGTATAATTTTAACCGGTCAAGGAGAGAAAGCCTTTTGTGCTGGCGGTGATCAAAAGATTCGTGGTGATTATGGTGGTTATCGAGATAATGATGGCGTCCATCACTTGAATATTTTAGATTTTCAACGCCAAATTCGAACCTGTCCAAAGCCGATTGTCGCCATGGTTTCCGGTTATGCAATCGGTGGTGGGCATGTATTACATATGATGTGTGATTTAACCATTGCTGCTAATAATGCCATATTTGGTCAGACAGGACCAAAGATTGGTTCATTTGATGGTGGTTGGGGAGCGTCTTACATGGCACGCATCGTTGGACAAAAAAAAGCGCGCGAAATTTGGTTCTTATGTCGTCAATATGATGCTAACTCAGCACTGGAGATGGGGTTAATAAATCAGGTTGTACCTTATGCAGAGCTTGAGCGTGAAACAGTTGGTTGGTGTCGAGAGATGCTAAAAAATAGTCCAATGGCACTACGTTGTTTAAAAGCAGCTTTGAATGCGGATTGTGATGGTCAAGCAGGTTTACAAGAGTTAGCCGGTAATGCAACCCTGTTATTCTATATGACCAAGGAAGGTCAGGAAGGTAGAAATGCTTTCAATGAAAAACGGCAACCTGATTTTTCTACCTTTGAGCGTAATCCATAATGCGTAAGGCAATAATCTATCAATTTAGTCTACCTATTGAATCAGGGATGATATTACGACAACGAAAATTAAAAACCCGTGATGGTTTTCTTATTCATTTACAGGAAAATAATTTTCAAGGTTGGGGTGAAATTTCACCTTTACCTGAATTTAGTATTGAAACACTGGAAATGGCTAGAGGATCACTACAAGTAGACTTATATGACTGGTGCCAGGGTGCAACAGTTAAAGAGTGCCATATTCCATCAGTGGATTTTGGGCTTAGTTGTGCGCAGGCTGAATTAAGGGCTGAGCTACCTGAAATAACCTATTATACAAAAACTCCTCTTTATACTGGAGATCTGAATGCGCTTATTTTACAATTAAACGAAGATAGCAGTGAAAAAGTGGCTAAAGTTAAGGTTGGTCTTTGTGAGTCAGTGAGGGATGGGATGATAATTAATTTGCTACTTGATGCTGTTCCTTCTTTACGTTTGCGTTTGGATGCCAATCAAAGTTGGAACCAATCAAAAGCCATCGATTTTGCCAAGTATATTAATCCAGACAATTGCAGTAGAATTGATTTTATTGAAGAACCTTGTAAAACTATGCAAGATTCGTTAGCTTTTACTAAACAAACGGGCATCGCTATCGCTTGGGATGAAAGCGTCCGTGAGCCAGGTTTTCAACTTAAAAAACAGCCAGGGGTTAGTGCTATTATTATTAAGCCCACCTTATTAGGTAGCTTAAATCATTGTAAACAACTTATTGATGATGCTAGGGCTTTCGGATTAGATACCGTAATTAGTTCTAGTCTTGAAAGTAGTTTTGGTTTAACGCAATTAGCAAGAATTGCAAGTTGGTTAACACCGAAAACCGTTCCCGGTTTAGATACTTTGACTCTATTTCAGGCTCAACTAGTTCGTCAATGGCCTAAAAGTTTATTGCCTCTAATGGAATTAAATGAATTAAAATTGATATGGCAAAATAAATGATATTTAATGAATGGCCCTGGATTTATTGGGCGTCAAAATTTCCTGATGATATTGCGTTGATAACCGAAAATAGACGATATAGTTGGCGTCAATTAGCGATAAAAATTAACGGTGTTGTCGGCAATCTTCACTATCAGTTGTTTGCTCCTCAAAAGATGAGTGTAATGCTAAGGGGAAAAAATAGTCCTTCTATCCTGTTATGTCAATTAGCACTATTACAATTGGGTGCTCGTGTTTTACCCATTAATCCACAACTGCCTGCGAGCACGGTAGAAGAATTAATTGCTGATTTAGCAATTGATTGTGTAATTGATTTTACTAATCAACCATTGTTTTTATCAAATATAAAGTTATTAGATTGTTATCCAGTAATGGTAAAATCGATTAATTATTCAGATAATATTACTAGTGCTGCGCCTTTTATGCCATTCCTGCCGGCGACATTAATATTAACCTCAGGTTCAATCGGTTTAGCTAAAGCAGTGGTACATAATATCACTGCTCATCTTAACAGTGCTAAAGGTGTGCTTTCGTTAATACCATTTGAACGTCAGGATTCTTGGTTACTTTCTTTGCCGCTTTTTCATATTTCAGGTCAGGGGATTATTTGGCGATGGTTATATCGAGGAGCAAGATTGGGAATAAAAGCAATTCTTTCATTGCCACAAACATTACAGGGATGTAGTCACGCTTCTTTAGTACCCACTCAATTATGGCGTTTATTAAAAATAAAAAATGTTGAACAAAAAATTAGCTTAAAAAATATATTATTAGGTGGTGAAATGATCTCAGAGGAGCTAGTCGTTGCAGCTAAGCAACGTGGCATCAGTTGCTGGCTGGGTTATGGTATGACAGAAACGGCTTCCACGATTTGTGCAAAACAAGCAGATAGTAGCCCAGGTGTTGGTTTACCTTTAATCAATAAGTCTCTTTGTTTAGTGAATAATGAAATTCATATTCAAGCTGATAGCTTGGCATTAGGTTATTGGTCGCATGGTGAAATCTTACCTTTAACATTAATTAATGGTTGGTTTGCTAGCGGTGATAAAGGTACTTTTGAGGGTCGTGAATGGCGGATATTAGGTCGATTAGATAATCAATTTTTTAGTGGTGGGGAAGCTATTCAACCCGAAGATATCGAATTGGTATTGAATAGTCATCCTAATATTAAACAGAGTTTTGTTATTCCAATTGTTGATAAAGAATTTGGTCATCGCCCAGTTGCTGTCATTGACTCTAATAATCAACAATTAGTAACCAATTTAAATCAATGGCTAATCCATCGGTTAGCAACTTTTCAACTACCTATTGCTTATTATTTATTCCCTAAAATGTTAATGAATAATGCTGATATGAAATTTTCACGTTCTGATATAAAGAAATGGCTTTTAAAACATCATAATGATAATAAACTGCATTAAGATAGTTTTTTTGGGGGTGCCTTTAAGACCATAATAGTTGATAGGAATGATATTTTAAGTAAATAAAATTTTTAGAATGTCATCTAGCATAAAAATAATTCGGAGAGTTTTACCTTCTCCGATAGATAGTCAGCAGTTTTAGTTATGCAGTTTTACTGTTTTTCTAATGCTTTTTAACCTATTCACCACATATTTAAGGTGAACCTTATTAAATAGCGTAATCATTTACACTGCTGTTCTCAACAGATGCTTTAACTAATTCACTAGCAATTTTATAAAACATAGGTTTACGTTCGTGTTTACTGAGCAATTCATTAAAGTTGTTCATGGTTAATTATAATAAATCTTCATCTTCTCGATGATTCTAATGATCGACTGTTTCACATATTATTAATGCGTTCTTTAAATTAAGGTTGTTCTTGAAATATAGAATAGCACTATTTAAATTGTAAATAACCTCATTGCCATTATTATCATCCATTTAGATTAACTCCTATTACGATGACAGTTATGAAATAGATAGCTAGTAAGCTGGTTTATTCAGTAAGATTTAAAAAATGACACGCCTAACTGATAACGATGCGCCTATCTATAACAGAACAATCGGCCTTATAATATTTATTTAGTGAAAACCAATACATGGCAAGATATTCTGTGAGCTAAATAGCGAATTATTCTACATCAGTAGAATAGTTATCAGGGATTGCGGTTAAATTTAAATTTACCAATATCTATTAATAGGAAATATTCATCTTGCCATACTTTGCTAAAATTAAATAGATTGCAAGCTAGTTTAGCTGTATCAGCTTTAGATATTACGTAGATTTATAATTTACAACATGGATAAATTTTATTGTTAATTGTTTAGTCCTAAATTATTATATAAACTCTCATATTATAGTTCTATTCATAGCAATATAGCTACTGATGGATTTAGTTAATAATAAAATATCATGATCATTAAATTTCATTATCAGGCAATTCCAATACCTAAAATCACTGGCTGGTTTTCAGGAAAGCAAATAGCCTGTGTCTACTTTAGCTAAGCATTATGGCATCTGTAAACTTAGCCTTTCCTAAAGGACAAAAATAAGATGATATTCATAATATCAGCTATGCTGATTAAAGATTCTTAGTAAAAATCACTTTTACTAGTATAAAGGATTTTCGCTATAGCGGTTATCATGAAAAACAAGTAATTATATAAATTAAAGAGACTTTTCCTTACTTCCTGTTAGCATGAAACAGCATCTCATTAGTTGATTCAGCGCGACAAACTATCGGAGATGATCTCGATTTACGTATTGAATCAACTTAATTCACTTTATTCTGCCAATATTGTCATATTGAACATGTTATCTGCTAGAAATATTAATTAGAGTTGCACAGTAATATCTCCCTGCGAAATTCTCGATTGCAAGAAATATTTAACAATCTTATTGGAAAGTATTTGGCGAAACTACATCACAAGAATAAATAGTTTAGTTATCTTTGATATATCTCGAAGAGATTAACTTTACGGGAGTCAATAAAACAAATAAGTATTGATTTAAAACAGCATTTAGATGGGACGTCTCTGCTTCCTTGTGCTTCAGTAGTAACAGCCAACATGAATACACTAAGCGCTATTCTTAAAATAATGCAATATTTTCCTTTAATCCTTTAAAGAAAAGAATTATATCTTGTATAGGAAAGTTAGAAAATATGGGAGAGAAAAAGAAAAGAATGAATTTGTTGGACTAATCGCCAGAGATTGAGATGCTCATGTGAGCAATCAGATTTTTAAAGAGTTTAATATATAATATGTTATCCGCTTTATTAAGCTAATTATCGATAAAGAGTGCATCCTTTACTTAGATGGAATAAAATCGTACCAAACCTTTACCAACAAGGTTGAAATTAGTTACCATCGCCTAATAAGGTTGGATAATTATAGAATTATTGGTAAGGAATTCACATGAGTTATGCTAATTTCTAGTGTACGTGATTTTGCAGATACTGCCGGTATCCTGATAATTAATTTTATATATAATTTCAATAAGATAAAAATGATATGCCATAAAAGTCTACCGTACAAGTATCTATAAAACCAGATATTACCCTAGTCCTTGCATAAACTCATCAGTAATTATCCTAGGCAGCTAATAGCCACTGTCCTTAAACGGGAGTTTGAAGTCATTCTGCTTAACATGCTTAACTTTGCCTCCCTCAAAGAGGATTATCCTCAATAATCCGTAATGATTTTTTCTGCAGTAAACTATACAGAATGATATTATATTTTAGATTAAATGCTTAAGGTTAGAAAATTATAGTGACAATAGAGTATCCTTTAAAAGCTTGCCTCTACCGTCTTATCTGAATCGTACAAAAAGCGAGGAAGAGTTGTTACTATGGCCTGTATTTGCCAAGGCATTATCCACCAGTGATTTTCTAGGCGCTAATACCGCTTCTAAATGAAATGTATATAATCTCTTTCCAAATATCAATAAGCAGACTGAAACACTGATATCTTAAAAGCACAGATATTGGCGGTATTGCGTATGGACATAAGGAGTTAAGATTAATTATAGTCAAAAATGGTTATCGATAGTCAGAAAATGTGCGCTAAATTTCTAGATGGGGTTAGAAGCAAGGGGCTTAACCATATCTCTCAGGGTTGCTAGAAAAATCTGGTTCTTGGTTTTTAAAATTCAATGGTGCCAAAGGATGTTTCCGGATACGCAGCACTAACGCCATTAGTTAGAGAAAATAGAACTAATGTATTGGTTTCACTTCATCAAAAGGTAGTCAACCAAAAGTTAAAGTTGAGTTGCAAGAGGGTCTGGCTAGCAGATAGCTGTGTGATGCTGCTAATAAAACTTTTGGTGCTTTTTTGGCAAAGTTTTAGCGTATTCTGAAGCGATGTAGAAGCTGAAGAAAGATTGAGAAAAACGGCTAACATTCATCTACGACTTCTCATCATCAGACTCTGCATGAGAAATTGAGTTTCTCCATTAATAAGAAAGACGAATCAAATTAAATCAACTTTTGCAAGAATAAAACTATGAAGTTTATGTGTTAAAGCAATTGTATTCGAGCAAAATAACTTTTTCAATGATATTGAAGCTGTTCTTATCTCCTTAGAAATCTGGAGACAGCTCAGTGAATTTTGATCTGCTTGATCATGTTGATGATAAACAACACTTAATTTAAGGATAAAAATAGATTAATAAAGCATCAAGAGGACGGAGATATAACTTGATCGTCATATACCAGATTTATTAATAACTCTGATATTGATGAAATATATGATTATTGATTTGATTTAAAGTAAACATTAGTACTCTTGAAATAACAAGAATAAGCCGTTAAGGTAACTATTTACGATAAAATTAAGAGGTAAAAAAGACAGGATGTTAATGTTCAAGTTAAGTCTCTCGGTCTTGTTAAGAGAATACCGAAAATATAAATAACACTTATCAATAATTTCTCTTCTGCTTTCCGTCGTATTCAGACGTGGATTTTTTGAGAAAATATCACGCTTAAACAATGTTCAAATCCTGCAATAAGCAGGGAGTATTCGCTCCCATACCCTATTAGTAATAGATCAATCAATCTATTCAATCAATACTTTCTTTATTGAGTTAATTATTTAATTAATAATTATATTGGTAGTTTTTACTAGCAAAATATAGCCGGCTAGTGCAATAAAATAATCAAGAATTTATCCATATCTATATTAATTTATTATTACTAGCTATATAAATTGGCTACATAGTATGGCATTTATGATTAATAGAAATCATATAGCTCTATATATTCTAATCGCGTGTACTAAATAATCACTAATAGAATTTAACAACTACAATTGAGAAGTTGTCGATCCGTATTCCATATTAATAGTGCTTAAAAGATGGCGCGGCATGGTTAATTATTGTTGTTAACTATTGCTATTGTTGTTAACTATTGCTAATGTCAATGACAATGACATTGACAGCAATATTATTATATTATCATAAATCCTGCGTAAATACCAATGATGGTATTTTTGTTGCAAACAACAGAAAAGATACATTGAATTAGGTGATAGATAAACTAGATGCAATAAGGTGGTTAATCAGTGCAGGGATTAAATAATAGAAATTCTGAATACGATATTAAAAATTTTGCAGCAAGATAGAGATCATACGCATTGTATAGCAAATGGATTTTAATGGTATAAAAGTTTTTGCGTGACAGGAAAAACACTATTACAGGTTGTTGATAATTATAGCAATATGATTGGAATTACTAGGTAATCAATTAATACGTCAACTTTAACGATGACGGGTTTAGATTTAACCAATCTATTCAATAGAATTATTCAATCAACTAACCTATTAATACAGCTAATGACACTCATGTATATCTTATTGTAATATTAATCTTTCTTTTCTGCTTAAGCTTAATAATAATTAATTAGCAACTGGTTTATTTACTTAGTTGTTAATAGCAAATAATATAAAAATTACTATACTATTTCAGTCGAGATTAATGCGATATTTAGTTTTTATATTAATTTAAAATTCTATTAAAAAATTGATAATACTACTTGCAACTTTAGTGCTGGTGAATATATTTCTCTACGAGAAAAAATAATTTACTCTATGATAAGCTGGCGATCTAGAACGGCAGCATTATAGGTATCAGAAATAAAATTCATATTATAACAGGATATAATAGTGGTACATCTGGATTATCCGCTGTACAAGTGCAACCCGCTATCATTGATAGTATCTTAACCTACATTAATTATGGATTATTTAGATAAATACCTATCTGTTATATGCAAGAAGAGATGCTTTTGGATTTTTTTTGAAGAGCTCAGGTTTAATTTTTAGCTAATCTTTCATAGATTACAATGGAGTTTTACTACCCAATACTAATTAAGTAATTCTTGATTGTACAGCTAATATATCAATGTAAAGTTAATCTCAAGCTCTTGACTAGAGTTGAAATAATGGCTTTGCAGCCTCTATTCTATATGTTCATTAAATCGTTCAAACCATACCATTTGTTTAAAGATGCATCCGGCGGTAAGTTGAAGTTATATACTAATCTCTGCACATAAACGATTGAATTCTTATATTTTGGTGGCTAAATATTTTAGTTAAGGTCATGTAAAAAGACTCGAGCATTGCTCTTGTAAAGATGGATAAAACCTATTGAGTGGGACATCTATTCACCTATAAAAAGATAACGTCGTAAAATTTCGTTTTCCATTTACAGAAGATATTTTACATCTATCTGTAAATAAGCAGCCTCATAGCTTTTAAACACTTTATACTTAGGATGAAAGCGTTTCTTGCCTTATTTCATGCGAAATTCTCACTCCAGACAAGATCCAGATATAGCGGGTTTAGGAATTTGCGTGACTGCCAGTAGATCGGCGAAAGAAAGACGTTTTTTCAGGAAAATAACTAAAGTTTATTAAATAGGCAGCAATAGGATCGTCGATCAATGATGGAGAATATGGGTGTGATCATTAGGCTATGTTGGCAAAGGTTGTTGCTTTCCTCGCAGAGCAATTTGCGGCCATCTCTATATTTCATATTGTTGTGGTTCAAATAATCTTATACAGATAAGATAATCAGTAAATAAAATGATCTTACGCTATGTTTAATTTACTTCAGCCATCCTTGTTAATCAGCTGATATAATTATTCACATTTTAAATGTGCAATTTTTTAGGAAATAATTCTCTAATTACCTAATCTTATTAGTCGATGATGACTAATTTCATACTCGCTAACAAAGGTTTTATACTATTTAGCTCCATTCGAGCAAAACATGGACTCTTATCAATGGTTAACTCAATAAACGGCGAATCACACACTCTACATTAAACTCTTTAAGAGTTTCATCGCTCAGATGACTCTATTAATATCTAGTGATTAAAGACCGCGATTCATTTTTTTCTTTTTTCTTTTCTATATTTTTACTTTTCTATATGTGGAATATAACGCTTCCCTTTAAGGTATCAGAAAAAATATTTCATTAACCTCAACAATATCACTTAGTACATATAAGTTGATTTTTGCTTTTGAAGAAAGGAAGCGTGTCGCCACTTAAACGCTGTTTTAAATCAATACTTCTTTATTTTGTTGATTCCCGTAAAATCAAGCTATTTAACATGCATCGCAAATAACTAAATTATTTATCCTTGTGATAAAGTTTCGCTAGAAGATCTTTCGTCCAATAAGATTGTTAAATATTTCCTAGAATTTGTGGGGGACTTTGTAATGATATTGCTATAACTCTAAATGAATTTTTCCAACAGATAACATATTTACTATGATAATATGAGTGGATAAAAGTGGATTAAGTTGTTTTAATGCATAAATCGACATTATCTAACAGATTATCAACGAGCCAACTAATAAGATGGAGCTTTATGTTAGCAGGGGTAAGGGAATAATCTCTTTGATCTATATGACTGTTTCTTTTTCATGCTAATCGCTATAGTAAAATCCTTTTTATAGGATAAGAGATTTTTACCAACAATCGTTGTTAACGATTGCCGATATGATTATCATCATCATCGTTTTTGCCATTATTTAGTAAAGTTAAATTTCAAGTATACCATAACACTTATCAAAAGTAGACGCAGGCTATTTCACCTGGAAATCATCTACTGATTTAGGTATTAGAGTTATTTGATGATGGAGGCTCATCATCATGATATTTTGCTCTTAACTATATCCCTCAGTAACCATATTCAGTCTGCTGAATTTTTCTGAGAAGTTGCTAGTTTAAATAAAATGTAGATTTTATAACAGATGGGAAAGTCGACATTTATGCTGGACAATCAATCAGTATAGGTAGTATTAACTTTATTACGCTAATCGTATATTACTAATAATTCAATATTCAATCGATTTAAATTATTTAAAAATAGTAAACAGCTAAAATAGCTCGTTTACATAGCTATTTAGCCATCACTTTAGTCTTAATTTTAGATAATAAGCGTCAGTTTATAACTGAAAGGTGTTAACGGTGAATGATCTTTATACTAGGTATAGGATAATTAAAAAAATGTACTATTGAAGCGCTTCTATTCCTTTAGAGCGCAATAGGGCATTAAAACTGCAAGTGAGATTATCAGACAGTCTACACAACTGTATGATTTTATTTAGGTCGGAGATAATTAATTTGCTTAATACATTAAAACGATTTGATATTATGTAAGGTTACATCACTTTCACCACCTACATGCAGTAGACAACGCATTCATGAGTCTCATGTTAGATAAATTTATATGTTCACGCCCACTCTGGACATAAAAGCTGATTAGGGTTTCTGTAGTTTCGGCTATCAGATATATGAGAATATGCTAAAGTGATAGAGCAGTTTTAGCAGGACCTTATTAGGATTGATTATCAATCGAACCAAGAGATCACTAATAAATTAGACATTGATCTATTGGAGAGTATCAGCAGCTATTACGGAATACCAATAATACTCAATCATACTTTATGACAACTGGTATAAAGTGCATGGTGATAGTTATGAACAGATTATTGAAGTTGACGAGGCATAAAATCCATTGCAAATTTCAATGGAAACTGATATTTATAAAAATATTATAAAAGTAATAGAATATTTACTTGAAAGTGTAAACATAATTTTAATGCTCTTTTATTAAAAAATCTAAGTCTGAAAGAAATAGATTCGTATTGAATTTCTAGAAACCCCGAGTAAGCAATTACATTGCAAAAAAATAAAATGGATATGTGCCACGATTAAATCTAGATATATAATATTTTATTTTTTATTTTAATTTATATATAGAACTTATTTATTATGTCTGATTTTAATCAGAAGAATCAGCCGCTAAGTCGTTATATTAAAGACTATAAACATAGTCAAATTAACTGCGTGCAGTGTAATAAAACTCTTGATCGATTTTATTGGTATTTAATGATAAAGTTTTGACAAAGAAACTATTTCAGGTATGCCCTGAAATAGCTAATTGGCAAACTTAGGTAGAATTACAGCATAAATTTATTTCATTATGTTGTTTTGTAGTGGAATATATTATAATAGTGATTCTGGTGGTTATTTTGATATTATGTTCTTTAAACAGATACTGTTTAAAGAACCAAGGTGAGCCATAGCATTATACGTGAATATATGGTGCGGTTGTGTCGATTAGATGAGTTGTTAACTAAAGCACAGTTTTCTGTTACTGAAGTAGCGATTGAAAATTCAAGTTCAGATGCAGGATAAAATGATAGAGTCTATCTTTAATAATTACAACATTGCCTTGAGTAAATATGAGCAGTTTCTTAACTGGTAGGCTAGAAACTCAGCATAATATTTTCATTAAAAGTAACTAAATTACTTAACCATTATTAGGTAATTACTACCTTAGTAAACTGCCAAGGCTTCATTGTTACAAATAAAAAATTATTCAAGTGACAATTAAATTAGCATTACTTCCAATAGTCGCAGTATTATGCTGATATCTCTTTTGTAGACTAAATACTCAAGTAATAACTTGTTGTTACCGGATCGGTATTATTCTTGTGCTGAATAATTAGTCTATCCTGTTTAGCGATAACGGTAGAATCGGTTTCTAACTTGATATCTATCGTTATGAAAATAATAGCATTGAATTGATAATTGGATTATTCTCAGTTATTGGTTAGCGTACCCAATTTTATTGATCAACGCAGATAAAATATCACATAGTTGCTATTGTGTGAGATAATTTGATGATACCATTTGGTATCTCATCCTAACATTCTAGGTAAATCGATCAATATCTCCCTGCGATTTTGTTTCTGCCTGACATAAAATTTAGTGCATAGCACTAAAATATAATTATGCTCTTTAGATGGGCTGCAAAAATAACGGCATATTCTCTGAGTGATAATTTTTGATAATGGTAAATAAGAAAAATAATTGTTTATCATGTCGTTTTTCAAATTACAGAAGGCAGCAAATGGTATTAATTGATTCAATGATGGTTAGGTAGCCCCCCTCTAAATGAATAGCAATTATCTTGTTGCTTAAATACTTTATTAATAACAGTATCTGATATTAATAAAGTAATTGATAGAAATAAATTAGTCCACCGGGTTTTTAGCTTGATATCCGGTAATCTTTTTATCACTAAACAATTGTATGCTAAATAAGAACTACTGCACTGAGTATATTATGATTAATATAAATTTACTATTTTAGTTTTTTCTGACTAACATAATCAATAGTTTTATCAATAACAGGTATTTCTAAGCCCTAAATTAAGCATAAGCTTGAGTTATTAATTGTTTGATCAGCTGATCTAATTCATGTTGCTTAAAGCATGTAAACATATAGCAAGTACTGAACTAAAATTTTTCTCTTTATAGTTTATTAAAATAATTAATTTTAATTAAGGTGATTTATCTGAGAAAGTTGCCTTCTTACCATTGATTATCATCATGTTAACTAGACTTATTAACATGATAAATATCTGAATTTAGCGACCTTCTTTCTAGATGCAAAGAATACATAAAATAGAAAAGCATTAACCGGGAGTGCCTATCAAAGCCTGAAATGATAACATCATTGATCACTTGTTTAGTCAGATGGATTGAATTAATAACCATGGTATTTAAGAGAATTGTTTTGAATATCAGTCTAATTTGACTGTTGTTGAGCATTAAGTTCCTCGAGAAAATTACGGTGGATTAGTTTGTATACCTAGAGATTGAATTATTAAACATCACACTGTTTATTCGTTGATTACTAATCAATTTTTACTTACTTAATTGTCTTTACCGGGTAGTAAGTTGGAGCACATAAGGTGGTATGTTTCTTCCTGTAGTAACTTGACACCTAGCATATGGTAATAATCGGTGTTTATTTAGCCGATTTATAAGCAGTAAAATTGCCAGTAAAAATTCCGCAGGTTAATGGAAACCACTAACTCCAGTGGAGAAAAATATTTGATTATTAAAATTTTCACCGATCTCTTTGGGGTAATAACATAGAAATTGCTTGCTTCGTACACTTCAGTAATAATATTCTAAAAGTTTTGCAACTTTATGGATTAATAGCCGATTAAACGTAGGAATTGCTCATCTATCAGAGTAACTGTTTATTACAAAATAGTAGCTCTTTTAATGGAGGTGAGTAACTGTCCACTGAGTATTAGCATTAATGAAAACTTTAAATCTATGCGTTACTTCAGTTATGATTGTTTCGTGAAAATAGCCGACTGATATATCGCTATAATTATCTTCCTGACTGAAATTTCACACTATAAATACCGTTTTCCGACTAGTAAAGGTTTAACCTTATAAGGGAGATGGTAATGAGTAGAGTTTGCACTAGCACTCTCCCATTTTATTCTTATTAGTCAGATTAATATTAATAGCATTGAAGTGCTATGTGCCATTTCTACGAAAGGCAGTAGAATTTTTTCGGATGAGAATAAATCCAGTTAGCTTTTTATTTTAGAAGTACTTCTTAAACTGTATTAGTTCACCAGTTCATTCAATGAAATATTAGGATCTGCAATCCTATTAACAGATAAAATATTCGTGATATTGCTATGAAGCACGACGTACCAGAATAAGCAAAGAAGATTTTGATAGCTATAATTGGCGTATAAATGTGCGACAGGGTGTTAAATTACCATCGAAAATGGAATTAACAACTTTTTGATAGAGACCTTTGGTCCATGCCATGTAAATATTGAAATTCATATTAATTCGGATAATAGTTTTATCCGCAATATAATAAATACTGAGTAAGGTATGGTATTATGGAGTACTAAATTCAAGGATAAATTAAATTGAGTACCGATAGCACTTTATTTTACATAACCCAGATAAGTGATATAAATATAGATTTTTATCTTATAAATCGGATAATATCAAGATTGTCTATTTGCGTGTCTTTAATTTCATTATCCTAATAAGTGCCTTTTACTAGTCTGTTTATTAAACGTTCTGACTATGGGTGCGCTAAATCAATAATTTTGTTGATAATATAGGAGCAGTGATTTTGCTAGGCTTTAATAATAAAACAACCCCCCATCCCTCCCCAGTCAGTCAGTTTCAGTTCGAGGTATAGTTTTTCCCAGTAGATCAAGAGAAATTTCTAGCTTATCTCCGCTTCTTCAATATCAATATTAATGTTAATATCGTAATGATATGCTTATAAGGTTAATGTTAGTAGAGAAAGGTAAAGTTTAAATATAAACCAACTCCTATTAAACTCAGCAATTAATTAAAATACTTGAGCTGGTATAAACATTTTTTTGCCATGCTAAGCTATTCAAATCACATTAATTGATTATATTGATAAGCGGTTATATAAGGTTTTAGCATTTTAGCAGTTAGGTTGGTTTATGTTAACATATTATAATAGTAGCTGTTTTAGCTCCCAATCATTATATAAACTCTTGTCTCACAGGCTTATTCAGGATAGAATCGCTATTGAAATGGATATAATTAAGAATAAAATATCATGATAATGATTCTTCGTCATCATGCAATTATAACACCTAAAATCAGAACTGTTCTTAAAGCCAGCTAAAGAATCTGTATCTACTTTAGATTAAGTATTGTGACATATTCGAATTTACTTTTATTAAATGGTAATATTAAAATGATGTTGATGATCGGCTATATTAGCAAAGGTTGTTGGTAGAAATCCTTTATACAAAATAAAGAATTTTTACTATAGAAGTTCCCATGAAAAGCAAACAATAATAAAGATTAAAAAAAACTTTTTCCTTATTATATAAAGCTACATCTCATTAGATGGCTCGGCAATAATCTGTCAGAATATCTCAATTCATGTATTAAAACAACTCATTCCACTTTATCCTATTCATATTGTCATAGTAAATATCTTATCAGCTTACATATTCATTATGATTACAACGATATCCTTGCAAAATTCTTAATTGCAGGGAAGATTTAAGAATCTTATTCTGGAAAGTCCTCTTATAGAATTATATCACAAGAATAAATAATTCACTCATCTATGATCTATGTTGAATGGGTTACTTTACGGGAGTCAACAAAACGAGAAGATATTAATTTTAAAATATAGTGTTTAGATTTCGTCATTATTCCTTGCTCCAGTAGAGACAAGCTAACAATAAATACATTAAATAGGTATTCTTGACATCAAAAAATATTTTTTCTGAATTCTTAAAGGAAGCGTTTTTTATATAAAAAACTAGAAACGCAAGAGAAGAAGAGATAAAAAATAAATCGCCCGATCTTAATCAGCAGAGATCGGCAGGGGGTTTTTCATTGTAATTGATGAGATTCCCTGAAGAGTTTGAATGCAGAGTGTGTTAGTTATTTTTATTAGCTAGCATGAAATTAGTCACTATCGCTTAATAAGGTTAAATAACCAGAGATTTATTGGTAAAAATTTTACATTTAAAATGTGAACAGTTATATCAGTTGATTAAAAGATGGTTGAGGTTAGTTATTAGTAAATCTAGTGCATGATGCTTTTAGACTATGTATTTCGCTATAATGCTTCGTAAATATATTATCTCTCTCTAAATTAGATATTGTTAACACACAGGGTTAAGCAGGATAAATCCTATTAACCAGTTTTAATTTATCTGAGTAGACGGGACTAGTTAAATATCATTAAAATGGTTTTTTTTGAGTCCATAGTACTTCGCGCTTCCGATTGATATCTTCACTATTATAAAAGCCGATTCAATCGGATTCATCGTTTTTATTTATCCAGTTTGCTAATAGGAAGTCGTAGAATGCCAACATCTCTTCTCGATATTTTTAGCTTCTTCATCGCTGCAGTATACTTTACTAAAAATCTTGCAATAAAATATCAAGGATTCATTAGTGGTGATTTATTCATTTCTAATCAATAGGATTTTAAAGATGCTGATGTATGCAGCTAATTAATTTTGTGAATGATTTTAGCAATATAGAGATAATATGACATGAAAGTTCTACTCTACATGTATCTATAAAACTAAATATTACCATGATCTATTACATGAACTCATCCATAAGTGATGCCATTAGCTGACAGATACGGCTAATGAGGATAAGTTCGAAGCTATGCTGCACTAAGATCCTTAACGTCGTTTTATCAAAAGACTGCTTATACTATTGTCCGTAACGGTTATATTTTACAGTAAACAAATATAAAATGATATTATCTATGTTGAGATTAAAGTGTATAAGATCAAGGATTGTATCGAGAACAGAATATCCTTAAACAGGTCATTGCTATCACTTTATCTGAAGAGTGTAAAAAGTGTTGAAGAGTTGATACCATACCTGTTCCATTTTCAATGGAAAAGCTATCAACAAAAATTTAGCTAGCAAAAAATCAATTAAATGTGCTTTAACCTTAATTTAAGAAATTATGAAAAATCTTTGGTGAGATATGTAATAGATAAAACTGAGTGTATGTAAATGTATTGAAGTATATTCTGTTTTGTCTTGTCAATTGAAGTTTTTATCTAAAAATCGGATTTTAAGGATTTATTTAAATATTGGTGAGTTTGGAAAGAGAGGGGTGTGTTTTGGCGTTGAAAGCGACAAAATTTTTTTAAAATTAGAATCATCAATTAAATGAAGTTAAATCTGCACGATTAGCTGTCACTTTTCAGAAGTTATGGTATGATTTTTTTAAATAATTTAGATTTAACTTTAAGTCAATCTTTCATACATCGCAATGGAGTTTTAGTACCTAATACTGATTAGAGTAACTTGATTATACAGCTAAAGATATCGATGCAGATTGATCTCAACCTCTTGAGAGGAATTGAAATGATAACTTTATAGTCTTCTATCATGTGCGATTAAATCGGCTCGATTATACCATTCGTTTGAAAATGCCTTAGTGAACTAAATCGGTGCTCTATAGCAAGTTCTTTATACATAAAGAAAACGAGCGAATTTTTATTTTCTGATAGCTGAATATTTTTGCAAATTAAAAAGACTGTCTGTAAATTTTTGCCATTTTCTATAAGAAAAATATATGGATAGTTATGGCAGATACTCGTTTAAAATTACATAAGAAGTACCGAATATTGCCCCACTATATCTTGTCTTATAAAGACAGATAAAAATCGATTGAGAGGCGCGATCTATGCTTGTAAAAAGATAACGTCGTAAAGTTTCGTTTAGTATTTGTAGAAGATATTTGCATTAGATGCAAATAAATAAGTTAGTAGTTTTTTAAGCGCTTTATGCTTCGGATCAAAGATCCCCCCTGTCTTGTTTCGCGTAAATTTCTCACCTTTGTTGTCTGCATAGACAGCGATCCCAAACTAGATTAAAATGCAATAAATTCAGGTATTCGGATACTGGGGAGACCATGCCAGTAGATTGCCGAGAGAAAGGAAATTGTTTTCGCAAGAAAACGACTATAACTTCTTGAGTGGAAGACAGCGTCATCAGTAAACCATGAGAAAAATGGCTGTTAATCGTCAACATCATCTTATTTTGTTCTTTAGAAACAGTAAGTATATATACCATAACACTTAGCCACAAAATATACGCAGGCTATTTGCTGGCCTGGATAATACCTCCAAGTTTATGTGTTGAGTTACCTAACGATGGAATCTCATCATCATGATGATTTGCCAAAAACTATATCTCTTCAGCTAGCTATTTTGCTATAAATAGGCCTATGCAATGAAGATCTATGTAATGATCACTAACTAAAGAATTAGCTAAAATTTTTCCAAATCCATTAGCTTTTTAATTAAAAATTATCTAATGAATTGTTAATTTATTAATCATGAATTTTTAATAAATTCAGCAAGATGAATTGTTAAGAATTTTTTAAAAAAATCGCTTCATTGCTAAATAAATATCACTATAAATTATAGTAATTAAATTAGTATTTTTTAGTATTTTATTATTAATAAATAAGTTTTATTAAAAGTTTTAGATTTAATCACTAAATATTAACTTTAATTATTTTTATTTAAAAAAATAAAAAAAACTGGATAAATAATGGTTTTTAATTGTTTTTTTGATAGAAATAAAATTAATTAAATAAAAATTAGTTGATAAACATATCTTCTAGGATCTTAGTTAGAATCATAATTAATTCACTCACTGAAGGATAATAATATGCGTCTTTATAAAGCGTTCCATTAACTTTTACCTTAAAATAGTTCAAAAAACTTTCAGCTTTGAACGACTATTCAAATTGTGCTGTTAACAGTATTAATTGCAAAGCCTTTTTCTATCTTCGGTAAGAAGATAGCGTTTTATTAAATTTATTAAATTACTTACAAAACCAGTTTAAAATTAATGAATTTACCTACAAATAGACTGAAAATAGGAATTTGGAGTTACCCTTATTTCTGGTGTACGTGATTTTGGAGATAGTATCGGTATCCAACTGATTGATTTCATAAATTATTTCAACAACAGAGAGATGATATACTTTAAAATATCTACTACAGATATCTGCAAATTAGGTGTTATCTCTGGTTCTTTGCATAAGTTCATTCATAATGGTGAGAGAGGCAGCTAATAGCGCCGCTGTTAGGGCGGAGCTCGAAGCATGCTGGACAAGAGATGTTCAACCCTCCGTTCTTTATCGACAGACATCTTCTATGTCATCGTCCATAATGTTTATTTGCCACAGCAAGCTATGCAGACACGGGTGTTGACGATATTAAGATTAAAGTAGCAACATGATATGATTGCTTTCATAGTATGCTAATAACTTAAATGCTAATAAACGTCCATCATAACTAAAGCATTGCTTATAACATATTTTCTTTTCTTTAAAAAAGATCAAGATTGTGCTTTAATACGAGTTTAAATAATTGATTAATCCCATCTTTTAACTGAGATTACTTAAATATTAACGTATATATCACATTATTCGTATTAATCCAGAATTTTTTCAGAAAACCGAGTATGAAGATTAAAATCAACCAAATAGCCCCCTTTTTTAATTGGGTCTTTCTCATGTTGTAAAATGCTTAAATACCTGAAATTAAAGAGTCTTCAATAAAACTATCGGCTTTCAGATCCATCACTCTGATTTATCAACTTAGCTGTATCAATGTGTTAACTGTTATAACTCATTTTCAATATTTTTAAAAGCAACCTTACATGTAAGGTTGCTTTATACCTATTTTCTTCTTTCTTATCTCTTTTTGTCATCCAAAACAAGACTCTGATAAAACAAGAAACAGAAGACGCAATTTTTGCTTTTCATCATTATAAAGCAAAAATTCAATAAATTTATAGTAGTTTATAAATAACAAGATTATTATTTATTTCTATAATAATAAAGGTCATCATATATCATATTTATTGTTTAAAAATTTCATGCCAGCTTTAATTTAGATTAAACAATTGATATAAAAATTATTTGTGTTATACGCTCGCCATGTTTTTAACAGTAAAGTTTATATCACGACGAGTTCTAGACTGAAATTTTTAGTTCACCTTGAAAATAAAAATCGATTAAATAAATTAAATTTCTCAATACAACACCATATCTATGCATAAATCTGAACGAGGAAGAATAACTATAGCCAATTATTAATCTGCAATATATACTGCAATCCCGTAGATAATAGCATAGTTTGATCTGGTTCCTATTAAATTGGCTAATCTAAGCTAGTAGATCCTTCTGTTTCAGAAGTTAGTAAAGGAAATTTGTTTCCTACACGATTAAAAACTTTAATATCTATTTTTTTCTTTATAATGTTGAAGTATTTCATCGAGTAAACGGTAACTAAGCAGTAATTTATGACTATGTGATAAATGTATCTCTTTATCTTCCCAAAATAAATTCAGGGCATTGCTTTCTGAATTAAATCCATGATTAGCTAATGAAACATTATTTGCACAAATAAGATCCAGATTTTTTTTAATACGCTTATTACGAGCATATTCTTCTATATTTTGTGTTTCTGCTGAAAACCCAACGACATAAGGACGATTTTTAGTTAATTTGCCAACACTTGCCACAATATCAGGATTTTTTATCAATGTCAGAGTAATTTCATCTTCCTGTTTTTTAATTTTTTCTTTTGTAAACTCTTTTGGTCGATAATCAGTAACTGCGGCGCATCCAATAAAAATTTCTTGTTTATCAATTATATTATGTACTTGACTATACATCTCCAACGCGCTAATAACATTAATACGTTTAACGCCTACTGGTGTTGATAAATTAACTGGACCAGTAATAAGTGTTACGTTAGCACCTCGCTCTGCAGCTGCTTGAGCTATCGCAAAACCCATTTTTCCTGAACTATGATTAGTTACAAAACGAATAGGATCAATTTCTTCTTGTGTTGGCCCCGAAGTAATCATTAAATGCAGGTTTACCATATCTTGTTTATTCTGAAAAATATTCTCAGCTAACTCAACAATGACTGACGGATCTGACATTCGACCAGGACCAATATTTCTACAAGCTTGACTGCCTTCATTAGGCCCCCAAATTAAAATATGACGCTTTTTAAGTATTGCAATATTTTGCTGGGTAATATTAGCAAGATACATTTGTTGATTCATTGCCGGCACAACAGCTATTTTTGCTTTTGAAGCTAAACAGATTGTTGTTAGTAGATCGTTAGCCATACCAACAGATAAACGAGCAAGCAAATCTGCAGTTGCTGGTGCTAAAATAATTAAATCTGCCCATCTTGCTAATTCAATATGACCCATTGCAGACTCTGCAGCAGTATCTAATAAATTATTAGCAACTGGATAGCCAGAAACAGCCTGTAGCGTCAACGGCGTAATGAAAGATTTAGCGGCATTCGTCATTACCACACGTACAATTGCACCATGATCACGTAAACGGCGAACTAATTCTGGTATTTTATAAGCAGAAATACCACCACTAACGCCAAGTACAATATGTTTACCTGTAAGGTCTGCCATCATATATATCCAAATTTAAATGATAAGTTTTCTGATATTACTATATGTTGAAGTTTAGGTGAGAATATTATGCCATGTTATCAAAGGTTTTTGTTTTGCTCGCAGAGCAATTTGTAGCCACATCTGCATTTTAATTCTTATAATTTTAAGCAATCTTCTTCAGTACAGACAATTTTATAAATAAACGACCCTATCATGGAATCTATTCAGATATTCCTTTAATTGGCTAATATAACTATTCATATTTTAAATATGAAATTTCTTAGTAATAACTATTTGATTACAAAATATTATTTATACGATGGTTCTTAATTTCATGCTACCTAGCGAAGATTCGTAGCATTTGGCTCAATCCAAGTTGAGAATGGACCTCTTTATAGATGATCAGTTTAAGAAAACAGCTAATACAGTCTGAATAAAACTCTTCAAGAATTTTATTGCTCATATGAACCTCTTAATTTTGGACGATTAAGACCGTAATTTATTCTTTTCTTTTATCTTCTACTCTTTTACGTCTTCTAAGGTTTTTATGTAGAAAATAACTCCTTTTTTAAGTAAATTAAAGAAAAAATATTTAGTTCACTTCAATAATACCCACTTAGGTATTTATTAGCTGTAGTCGCTAAAGCAAGAAAGCTAATGATGCCCATCTAAACGCTATTTTAAATCAATGCCTGTTTGTTTCGCTAATTTCCGTAAAGTTAAGCTATTCAACATACATCGCAGATAACTAAATTATTTATCATTCTGATGTGGTGTTACCAATAAACTTCCAGTAAATTATTAATTTTTCTATAATCGCAAATTTTGCAACAATATTAATAACTATAATGAATATCTCCTAGCGAACAACATGTTCATTGTAATGATATAGGTAGGATAAAGTGGAATGAGTTCTTTCAATACATGAATTTACATTAACTAACACTTCTCACTTAGCTAAACTAATGAGATATTGCTTTATGGGATATTGCTTTATATTAGCATGGAGTAAGGAAATAGTTTATTTAATCTGTATGATTGTTCGCTTTTTATGATAACCTTTAGCTAAAATCCTTCATATAGTATATGAGGTTGTTACTAACAAACTTTACTAAGATAATCGAATATCATTAATTTTTATTTATAAAAACTTTTTTGCAAAACTTTACGCAATTATGCTAAAAATTTATTTCATATTTTGGTTTACTATATCCGTAAAATTACAGTGAATATTTAAATTATGCATCTCAACCTAAAGAGATACTTATAGCTTATGAAGCATCATCATTAAGTAATAATGAACAAAGAGTTTTTAGTCATTCTCTATACACAGCTTTGTCTAGATTTCCAGTTTTAACATTGGTAGTATACCTATTAAAGGAATTTAACTTTCTTCACAAATTATCAACTGCTGATTATAAACAATTTTTAGCGCATAAGGGAATTAAGAGTTTATAACTATTCAGAATAATAAGAGATTGATGAAGTTGCTAAACAATTTACTATATAATAATTTTAATTAAAATTATAAAAAGAGAGAATCTTTAGCATTTTAAATATCTACTTAGTTTTTATTTTGCATAAAACAAAAAATCTTTATTATTTGTTTTCTTAGCAATCAAAATAAAATTATCAGCTATTAAAGAAATGATTAAAGGCACTATAAATTGAGTAGAAGTACATCCAAGAGAAATTTTAAGGTAAGTTGTTAGTATTAGAGTAAATGCAATAGCCATTATTATTCAAGTTATTAGTAAATCTAGCGTATGTCAGTCATGTTAAATTTTATTTTGATTATTCATAAATCTATTCTCCATCCTTAAATTAGATGTTGTTTAGCACTATGATCAGTAGGTCATATCCCATTACCTAATTTCTGCTTTTTAAGCAGGCTGGACTGGGGAGCCAGATTGAATAGCTTTAAAGATTAAAGGGTTTGTTTTAAACTAGAGAGGTTCGTGCGTCGTTTTCTGTATTCTCACTGCCGCAAAAGCTGGATTCAATTAGGTTCTTTATTTTTATTGAAGAGGAGCCGCACCCAGTTCGCTGATTGGAAAGCATATAAAATATCAACTATTTTTTCGATCTTTCTTTAACCTCCTCATCGCTGCAGGAGGTTTGCTAAAACCCTTGCCAATAAAATATCAAGAGCTTTATTAGCGGCATCAGGGCTCTCTGGTAGATAGATCTCCTTTTCCTGTAGCTCTCATCCTTAACCTTCGGTGTTGAAGGTTTTTGTGGAGTAAAGGCGCACATTAACTATTTTGCGTAGTTAATAGCGTTAGTGCTACATGTGCAGGAATATTTTACCATTGTATTCCAAAAAAACTAAGCACTGTCTCCCGTACCAACAACCCTGGGAGATACAGTTAAGTCCAAGCGTTTAGGGGGCTATTAGAAAGTTTATCCAAGTTTCTTTTTAACTCTTGATAAGCATGTTTGATAATAATTGCTTCCTTTACGTCCATCTGTAGTTCCGCCAATAATGAGCAATAGATAAAGGAAATCATCTTGGCTAACAAAATGACATATATCTTCAGCCAAAAAAACTAATGCGTATTGTTTAAATTATACAGGTACTATTTGCCATGGTTCTTCAAGTCATTGCTTATTTAGTCTGTTGATGTACTTTCCGGCAGGGAAAGGGGGGAGATACCTCTGCGCTTTTTACCAAGAACTTTCAGAGCTTCATAAAATCACCGGTAGATATTGCTTTGTTAGATATACAGCGCATAGGAGTAACTCCTTTTCCGCTTTTTAGACGCTTTAGATAGAGTGGAGTAATTAAAGAGCTATTAAAAGATATTCTGTTGCTCCTGCGATCTCCCATGACCTTAGTCAGTTTTAATCTCAACATCACAAATATGCGTTTTGTAGGTTTATTATGATGAATAATCGTTATAGATAACGGTATTAGGCGCCATCCGACAAGATCGTGTTTATATCTTTGTTGCAGCATGATTTCAAGCTCATTCTCAACAGCGCTGCTTATCTAGATTGCCTATCGCACAATCTACAGATAAGTTCATGCATAAAGAGACCCATAATAATATCTGATTTTTTCGGATACCTCTAGGATGACTTTTCATAGCATATCATCTCTCTGTTGTTGGCATTATTTATCAAATCAATCTGCAGATATATCATCATTTCTAAAACTCAGCATACCAGAAATCATCATAACTCATTATTCTAGCATATATAATTATTAATTAGATAATTCATATCTCAGTTTAGCGGATAAAATTGTTACTGAGAAATCGCTAATACTTACCGCATTTAATAAATATAAACGATTTAACCATTTTCTCGTCATTTATAAAATGCTTTTTGTTTATCGAACTTGTTCTATATACTCTAATACCATATATTGACTAATAAATAACAACTTTATTAGTTTTTGACTTGAATGAAAGGGTTAGAGAGTATATTATTGATTAGATTTTAAGATCTAGAAGTTGAGTTTGACAAAAACTTATCTCAGTAAGATTACTAAAGTTAATTTATTTTTATTTTGAGAAAATTTGCTAAGATAGGTTTTTAAATTTGACAAAGAAGTAATTCTCGATGCAAAGCTTGAT
This sequence comes from Arsenophonus sp. NC-TX2-MAG3, assembly GCA_052174495.1. Taxonomy (GTDB): domain Bacteria; phylum Pseudomonadota; class Gammaproteobacteria; order Enterobacterales; family Enterobacteriaceae; genus Arsenophonus. Next base: position 24,099 of record JBQMRR010000009.1, on the reverse strand, counting down.
CTGATTAGATTTATGGAGAAATAAATATGTCACAAGTATGTCAAGTTACTGGTAAGCACCCAATGAGTGGTAATAATCGTTCACATGCAATGAATGCAACTAAACGTCGTTTTCTGCCAAACCTGCACTATCACCGTTTCTGGGTTGAGTCTGAGAAACGTTTTGTAAAGCTTCGTGTTTCAGCAAAAGGTATGCGTATAATCGATAAAAAGGGAATTGATACAGTTCTTTCTAAACTGCGCATCTGTGGTGAAAAATCTTAAGGAGCTTAAGGAATGGCTAAAGGTATTCGTGATAAAATTAAACTAATTTCTTCTGAAGGTACAGGTCACTTCTATACTACAACGAAGAACAAACGTTCTATGCCTGAAAAATTGGAAATGAAAAAATTTGATCCAGTTATTCGAAAGCATGTGCTTTATAAAGAAGCTAAAATTAAATAATTTTTAATAAAAACCAAAGTAAGCTATAAGGTTTATATACAGTATTTTTACTGATAAGAGATAGTTTTATATTATAAATATTTTGTTCATGCCATTTTATGGCAATCAATCTATATGTCTATAATTTTATGAATTTATATCTTATTTTTAATATTTTATTGATTTTGAAATACAGACGTGACTCCAAATTGCTTTATGAGTAAAGCAATAATATTGCCAATATAGCTATAAATTATATGTTGATATTAGCTAATCTAATGAAGAAAACGATTAGAGCTTACAGAAAACGATATTCTTTTTGCAAAGAGCATTAGCACTTGTATAAAAATCTATCGATTTAAATTTTCTTCTATATAATATAGAAGTCTTACTATATACAGAAGTCTTACTATTTTAGTAAAAAGATAAGGATACATATTGTCTATCTATAATTATTATGCATCTTATTAAAGATGCAAAGAAAGGAGAAAAGCTTGCTAACTAAATGTCTAAATTTAATTAAAATTTACAAAATATACTGAGTGAGTTAAAATATAAAGATATCATTTTAAATGATAATTTTATAGCCCAACTTCCCCAAAAGTTTTAAGCATAAAATAACCTTTAAAGAAAGGGTTATTTTTTAAATAAATATTTTTTAAAGATACTACGGTTGCGAAGGTACCTTTGTATAAGTACCTTGAATCTTGATTTTAACTCGACGATCTACCGCTAAGCAATTAATTAATGCTTGACGAGATTTTATATTATTACAAGTACTGCCGGTTACTGAATTTCTTCTCCGCGATCTTGTAAGCTAATTACATTCCTTGGAATACCTTTGAAAATTAAATAGCTCATAACTTCATCTGCACGTTTATTTATGAGATAAAGGTTTATTGTAAGATGATGAACCAATACGATCGGTATAACCAAGAACCATAACATGACCTTGAATTGGATCAAGGTTAGTTAGTTCGTTATATAACTTATCAAGTTTAACTTTACCTGCTGGCTTCAGGGTATGATTATTGAACTTAAATAAAACGTCAGAATATAAAGTGAAAAATATTTATTTTAAATTGGTTCTGCTACAGATGCTGGTACAATAATAGATGCTACGTCTTGATTAAATCGATATGCAATACCAAAGCTCAGTACCCCATTATCTGCACAAATGGGCAGTAAATCTTTGTCTCCAATATAATTTACCCATTGATAATCTAAACGAGTTATCCATTCTTTGGTAATAGCATATTCAAGCCCCTAGCGCATAAACTGGAGAAACACTAGTATCATACCCTTTAAAGGAAGCTTGATTATCTATGTTTCCTTTTACCTTAGTATAGTAGGCCAAACCATACTACTGAGACGAGTATAAATATCTAATTTGTCTGTAAGTGGATAGCTTAGACGAGCGCTTAATTGAATACCTATCGATTTCAGACTCCCATTATTTGATTAACTAGAATATCTCATTTTGCCAAACCAGTCATAACCTAATTCGAAACCAAGATATTGTTTATGTTGATAACCAAGATACACACCAGTGCTTACTTCATCACGCTTAGTTTTGAGACTGTCAACATTTTCACCATAAGGATAAAAGACGGTATCTTCAAAGTGTAACCAACCTAATTTAGCACTAGTATACCAGGTATTATCTTTGGGTGCCACCTGAGCTGCAGTTGCGAAAACTGTCAATACGATAGCTATTTTTTAATTTTACGCCTCGTTATTTATCCAATATAGGGGATTAAACTTCTTAGATTTTTATAATCCGTATGGTTTAAAATACTTATTAAGTTATTATGCTTTACTATCTTTGTCTCTATTTTATTTGTTTGAGAAATTATTTAAATAAAAAGTAGAATAAAAGCACTACCTTTGCATTGTAAAGGTAGCAACGAATTTCAAAACTTACAAAAGTTACAAGTATAGGAAATATTAATCTTATTAATTTTTTAAAAGACATTCAGTGAATTATGGCTATATGCTATAATTAAAGAATTAAGTAATGATTTATATTATTTTTTGTTTTGTTTATTATGGTTTATAATTCACTAATAGATTAGAATAATCCTAATCTAGACTAGTGATAATATTAGAATAAATTTTTATTATCTATAGAATACCCGTTTCTGCGAGCGAAATTTTTATTTTCAATCCATAATAAAGACAATACTATAAATTACTGCTAGATAATGTTTTTTCATGGAAAACACTCATTTCTTGGGTTAATGAATTTATTTGTATTGTTTTATTTAATGCTAGATATAAATTAATTAAGGCTTAATTTTCGATTAAGATTTAGCTATCATAACTAATGAAATTAACTGTTAAGTTGCTATTATAGTAATATCAGTAATACTTAAATTATAGGTGTTATTTTCTGAATAACATGGTAGTTGAATAATTCAGGTTTAACTTTGAAATAATTTTTATAGATTGTAATGAAATTTCATTATCTAATAACTGATTGAGGTAATTTTTAATTGTGCAGCTAAACATAATTAATACAGAGTGATCTTAATATCTTGACCAGAGTTAAAATAACAGCTTTATAGCTCCCCTCTATACGCCTATTAGAGGCTCTTTCGAGCATATTAATTTATTGAGAGATGCATAAGCTGGATAAGTCGGTGTTCTATACAAAACTCTATACATAGAGAAGAAAATTCTTATTTTCCGGTGGCTGAACATTTTCACAGACTAAAGGCGGTCTGTAAATTCTTTGCTTTTTCTATAAGAATCGGATGATACTATGGGGTGTATGCATGATTAAGATCACGTAATAAGCATTAAGTATTAACCACAGCTTTATTCCTTGTAAATATGGAAAACAGATCGAGTAGGCAATCTATACATATGAAAAGGTAACGTCGTAAGGTTTCGTTTAGCATTTTTAGAAGATATTTCTCTATATGAAGAAATATCAAGCTTATAGCCTTAAATGCTTTTATTAAATCATCTCCTTTTTACCATTTAGCAACGGTAAGTTCGGAAATGCCATAATACTTAGCTTATCTAAAGTAAACGCAAACTCTTTGTTTGCCTAAAGAGTAAAGCTAATTTCAGGTGTTGTAGTTGTTTGACGAGGTAGACTAATTATCATGATAATTCATTCAACATATCTCTTCGATGCCTATATTGCTATTAATACAGTTTGTGGCACAGAGTTATTAGCAAATCTAGGGTATAAGCAAGTTAAACTCAACTCTGATGCTTCGTAAATCTGCTCTCCATTTTTAAATTAGGTGCTATTAGCAGCAAGAGTCAATAGATTAAATCCCTTTAGTTGATTCCAGTTTTCTGAGCAGACCTGAGTAGCTTTAACTTTATTTAAAGTAAAGGGTTATTTTATTGAACTACAGTACTCCGTGCATCGACTTCGTAACCTCAGTATTCAATTGGATTCGTTGTTCTTAGGCGCAGTATTCTCGTTGATAGAAAGTCATAAAATATCAGTATTCTTCTGATCTTTCCCAAATTTCTTCATCGCTGCAAGATACATTGAAACCCTTGAACAAAACATTAAGGGCTTTATTATCAGGATTACGGTTCTCTTGTTAGCTAGAGCTCCTCGCAACTCACCATTAACTTTTGCTTACATACCTTTGAAGAAGGTAATCAGGATATATACATAAGCTATTTTATCTACTCAACAATATTGGTGCTACGCACTTAGAAGTATCTTTACCATTCCATTCTGAAAAAACTAAGCATTGCCTCCTACTAGGAATCCTAAAAATATGGTTAAGCTCAGCGTTCACCAGCTATTAAAAGTTATATTTAGCTTGATTCTGATTTTCAATAACCCTTCTTCAAACGTAATAAGTTTCTTACATCCATGTCGCAGTCCCGTCGATAATAAGCAGGAGGCAAAGACGATCATCTTTCCTAACAAAAAAGCTATTCCTTCAGCCAAGAATAAACGTTAGGCACATATCTCTAAATCACGGAAAGACCCCACCATTGCTAATAATCTTTAAAGTATTACTGTTTTAGTCTGCTGATGGTATGACAAAGAGACTATTTATTTTTATAGCTAAGTTCCTCCAGAGCTTCATAAAAATCACTGGTTAGATGTCTAGCAAGTACGAGCTATGGTAATAACTCTTTGCTACTTTTGCACGCTTTAGATAAGCTGACACTAATTAGCTATTGAAGCGTAACATCATTCTCGTTCCGGATTCCTCTCTTAATCTTAGGCAATTTAACCTCAACATTGCGAATAGATATCTGTATAGTTTTCTGTAGCAAATAACAATTACAGATGACATCTTGCGCTCATCGACAATGCAGTGTTTATATATTTATATCAGTATCGCTTCGAGTTGAGTCTTAACACTAGTATTATCAGGTTTCTGTCAGCATCATAAATTAACTCATGCAAGGGAATCACAGGTAATATCTAGTTTTGTAGATATCTCTAAGCCTAGACTTTTATAGAATATTATCTCAATTTTATTGAGATCATTCACAAAAGCAATCAGGAGAATATGATACTATTTCCGTATCTTATACACTAGAAATAAGCATAACTCATTATTTTCAGTTTATTTCTATTTATTATCCTTTCTAAAATTTTTAGTATTTCGTTCTTTGGAAGAAAGTTGTTATTTTAAGTAAGGTATTTTTCTGTATAAATTTACCTTGACGGTATAAAACTAATCAGACTTAATAATCTGATTAGTTAAAAATATTTTAGGATGCTATTTAATGGTTGCCATTTAGCTCTAAAATTGACAGAGAAAGATTGTATTATTTATTATTAATGGTCTTGTAATTTTATTTAGTTTACTCAAATATGAGAGTTTTATCATTATAAAGTCTATTTTGGTTAAAAGAATTGAAGTGCTAAGATATTTTTCCTTTCTTTTTATATGTTGATGGGGGTGTAGCTGTAGCTAATTACTAATTCTGACAATTTTCGTTTAAAAATTGAGATTACAGCAAAGCTTCAAAAAATTTTGCATTCAGTTCTCAACTATACTCAAGATAAGATTGTTACAGATGCCCGTTTATTAGTGAGAATTAATAAATCAATTCGTTTAATATTAAGGCTATTGGATTATTATGAGCCCATTATTGAATTTTCTTATCAGGAATTCAAGCCTCCTTCTTAACCTGATTTGACAGGTAAAGTTGATCTTGGAAAACCTATTCATGCTGTAGATATTAATATAACTCTAAAGAGAAAGGAGGTTGGCTAAATATGATAAAAAAGTATGCAAAATAATAAACCCGTAATACAATACTAAAAGGAATTATTCTTAATAAGAGTGATTACGAAGATTATTTAAATAATCTTATACTTTTTAAGTAGAAAGACTATTATGCCCTGAACAATTGGCTGAATTCTATTAACAGTTAATTAATACTAATTGATTCAATTTTGCAATTGTTACATCTGTAATAAAGGACGTGAGAAAGAAATTCAGGATTAAAGCTTCACGAACGCATATTTATGTTAAATTAGGGGGGTGGTTATTTTACCAATGTAGGCTCTCCTCAAGTTCAATCACTTAAATAAACTCTAGATTAATTTCTAGAGAACAGAGCTTTACTTCTATCTTTGGTTTTTCACAATCTAAATAAATTCTTGATCCAAGCTATAAATTTCCGTTAAAAAAAGTCCATTAGAATAATATTATTTTGTTTAGGAAAAATTTGAATGTACCGATCTAATGGATATTCAATCTAATACGAAAATCCTGAATTTATTAAGAAATTAGGATTATTATAAAAATTGGCAACATAGTATTAATTTGCGCTGGAATTTTTCAGCTATTTTCCTAAAGATTGCAATCAATACTACTACACTTTTATATTCTAGAGGTAGTTTTAGGATAGATCTGAAAACATGATGATGTTACTCCTTCCTCCAAAATTGAAGATAGCTAGTGATATACTATTGATATTTCTAATATTGCCTGGATTTATATATCAATTTTATTATGTTACAAGAACAAAATATTTGGATTAAGAACATCCTGAGAAGGACATCATTTTATGGTAAGGGAGCTACCTTGATTGGATAAAAGCTAATGAATTTAATCAGGTTCCAGCTGATCTGTATTTTTATTGATGGTGATCTCGGTATTAGTGATTATAATTATGAAGAAATTTCATCTACCAAATAATTAAGAAAAATTAACTGGTACTTTTAAATTAGCTATTGGCTCAATGGAATATCAATATAATAATGTGACGAGTAAGTGCTATAGCGCAATATTTATTGACACTGGTGAGGAAAATAATTTTCATAAAAATAATTTTAAAGTCGACAATGGCATTATTGGTTTTAGCTAAATTTCACCAGTTAGAGAATTAAACTGGATATTGCTGCGCTGGTAGGTGATTCTGATCATAAAAAAGTATAATTTTATATTTTATTAAAAGTGCTAGTTTATGAAAATGAGTAAAACGTATGAGTTTAGTTTTATTATTTTGTTATTAAAATCATTAACGATGATTAGTTGGATAGTTATTACCTGCATTTTTTCTTAATACAGTGATGATATATTGGTTATTAAGATTAAAAATGTAATTATTTCCAGCGGGTTTGACCCTATTGAAATAATTTAAATTTGTACAAAGTTCATTATCAATTATGAAATACTCAGTAGGAATTAGTGATCAATATAAAGTTATAGTAAGTGGTAATATGATTTATATTTTAAGTTAAAGGCGTAGGAATTTTAATTCTTTTTCTACATTAATGCTTAGCCTATTGTTTGATGCTTAGATTGTATTTAGAAGTTGTGTCTGGCGTTGATCAGACACTAATCTATTTTATTAATTTAAGTTTTAATTATGTGTATAGATTGTTTATGCCAGTTTTAAGGCGTAAATAGAGAAATCATTATTGAATGATATATGCTCAGATATTAGAAGAGTTTATGTTAAAAGATCATAAGGTTTATAACTTAAATTATAACCTTGAAGTGATACGTGATAAAGGTAACAATAAAATGTAAAATTTATCGTATTACACTATCAATATTAATTGAGCTTGATGAATTAAAAAATCTCAAGATTATAAAAGAAAATTGATGTCCATATCTTATAGTAAGGCCTCGATTTATCTTTATAAACTTTTAGTAGATGGTTTAGTTGAATTAAAAGTAGTTTTTGGATAGAGAAAAATGAAAAAGTAAACAAATTTTTTTAATTAGATCCTTTTTGTCAATGATAAAGAGGATCTAATTAAAATTAGATAACGGTTATTTTTTATTTGCACGTTCAAAAGAAGAGATAATCTCAGCTTTTGCCGCATTAATATTTTCCCAACCTTCTACTTTTACCCATTTGCCTTGTTCTAAATTTTTATAATGTTCAAAGAAATATTTAATTTGAACACGTAATAATTCAGATAAATCGTTAATGTCTTTAATATGATCATATTCTTTAGTTAATTTAAAATGAGGCACTGCAATCAATTTTGCATCTTCACCAGATTCATCGGTCATTTTTAATACGCCGATTGGACGACAACGGATTACCACACCTGGTTGTAACGGATAAGGTGTTGGAACTAAAACATCAACGGGATCGCCATCTAGAGCAAGAGTATGATTGATGTAACCATAATTACAGGGATAAAATATAGTAGTAGATATAAAACGATTGACAAAGATAGCGCCGGAATTTTTATCTACTTCATATTTTATCGGATCCGCATTCGCAGGAATTTCTATAATGACATAAAAATCTTCAGGCAGCTCTTTTCCTGCCGGTACATTATTTATACTCATAAAATCTCCTTTATTTAAAGCTAAAAATTCAGTAGAGCTATTATAATCGAAAATAAAAGAAAACTCACTATTAGATAGATTCTTATTATAAGAAGTTTAACTATTACTTATCGGAAGATAGTATGATTTTTTAAATAATTCAGGTTTAAGCTTGAACTAATATTTTATAGATGCAATATGTAGTTTTACTACTAATACTAATTTTGAGTAATATTTGATTATACAACAAACGTAATATCGATCTTGAGTAATTTCAAGCTTTTGACCAGAATTAAAATGATGATTTTTTTAGTTAATTTTCTATAATACTCTCATCAGATTCTTAATCATACCATTTATTTGATGATATATATTCAGGATAAAATTGATATACTAACCAAGCTCTGTATAGAAACAATAAAATTTATATTTTCCTGCAAAATATTTTCGCAAACAAAAACAGTCTGTAAATTCTTTTTTGTTATTTATAAGTATATGATTGATAGTCATGTATTCGGAATTATTATTAAATCTACTGATAACCAATCAGTATCTTCTTCGTTCTAATTCTTCATAAATCTATTCTCCATCCTTAAAGTTTAATCTTGTTCACTACTAGTATTAGCAGGTTAACTCCCTCGAATCTGGTCTCAGTTTTTCTGAACAGACAGGAAGAGCTTAAAATATCATTAAAAGAATTCTTGTTCTCGAACTACAGTCCTTCACGCATGAGTTTCATATCTTCACTATCCAAAAGGAGTTATACTTATTTTAGTGTATAGATTTTCGAAGATGCTGGCAGTATCCTATTGATTAATTTCATGGATGATTTCAACAACAGAGAGATGATATGCCATGAAAAGTCTACCCTACAAGTATCTACAAAACCAGATATTACTGTAATTTCTTGCATAAACGCATTCGTAATAGTACCAGAAAGCTCATAGATACCATGTTGAGGTGGATCTCGAAGTCATTCTGAGTAAGATGTAAACAACTACCTTTATAGCAAGCGTCATGTTCGTTATTTGCAATGGTTTTTTGCTACATCGAACTCATGCGGGCTGGCATTAAAAATATGAAATTAAAGTACCGAAGATTAGGGAATCGTAGTAGAAATGGAATATGCTTACAGCTCGTTGCTATCGCCTTATCTGAAGCGTACAAAAAGCAGCAAGATTTGCTACCATGGACCCTAATGCCTGGCGAACATATATCTATCGGTAATTTTCACTATTCTCTAAGCCGCTTATCAGCAAAAAAACACATTCTCTCTCTAGAAGCACCCACTATATCAGTAGACTCAAACAGAAAATAGTTTGAAGAGTATAGGAAGTGGGTAGCTCTGTGATTTTAAGCGATATGTGCTACTTTTATTTTTGGGGGCGATGGTGTATGACATTCTGTCAGGCAAGCTGATCGCTTTTACTCGCTGGTTAAAGCGGCGTGGGACTTTCCGTATGGAAATAAGCAGATCATTACAATAGAGAACATGCTTATTGAAAGTAGAAGCAAACTGATCTGAACTTTCTTAATGGAGCTTATGAACGTGTTGTTTAAGCGTATCTCCTAAGCTTACTTGGAGGACGGGGTGCCCTTAGTTTTTGAAATGCAATGGTAAAATATTTCTAAGCATGTAGCGTCAACGTCATTATCTACACAAAATGACTAATGCACTAGCTTTACTCCTAAAGAGATAGAATCAAAAGTTAAGAGTGAGCTGAAGCAGGAGGTATGGTTAACAAAAAGTCACGATTCCGCTAATAAAACCTTTGATGGTTTGTGTTATCAAGGTTTCAACGTATTCTGCAGCAATGAAGAAGCTGGAAAAATATCAAGAAGAACTGTTAGCAGTCTACGACTTCCGTCAATGCACTGGGCATTAATAAGAACGACGAATCTAATTTGAATATTGGATTTTGCATGATAATATGAGGATATGAAGCTGACGCGCGAAACACTGTTATTCAATAAAGCAACTATTTCAATGGTATTTAAGATACTCTCATCTACTCAAAAACTGAAACTAGCTAAATGGATTTATGATCTTGTGCTGATACTGCTGGTAAACAGCGCCCCAATTTAAGGATGGAAAACATATTCATGAAGCATGAGAGTATAATTGCAATATAGCCTAATCGGTATTATACACTAAATTTATTAATAAATTCAACCCTTATGAAAAGAAATATTCAGAATTAAATTTAGTTCAATTATTATAAATATTAGCTGATGAAGGTGTGGTTTTAAAAGAGGATTTATGCAATTTGACTAACGATACTTTAATCTACCATTTAAAATGAGTAGTTTTCTTTACCAGAAGTTATGATACCTGGATTGAAAAATTAGAGGAAGATTTTAAAATAATGCCTTAACATACTCGTGATATAATTAAAAATTAGTCTGATAGAGATAATAAAGTGACACAGTAAAGTGCTTTTAATTTTAAGATAATTATCTCAAATTTTAATTCTTGATGCGTTAATAGAAGTTGGATTTTACCATGATTCATAGATAATTGAGTTGAATAGTTATATATGTTTGTTTATCAGTTTGTAGATAAACAGTATAAACATTACATTGTAAAATTTTAATCGAGAATCGCGTTAGAAAGTTACACTCAGATTTAAGAATAACATAATTTATGTTATCTTTGTATGAAGCAAATTATCAGTTATTGCTCCTCTATTTTCGACGTGTATACTGTATTGAATATAGAGATTTTTTGTGCGTAGTGTTTGTGTTAGAGGAAATAATATGAGTCTGATAACTTGTTATAGTCGGAATAAGTAGAACGATTAATTGGACGGATATATTGAATATAATAAATATTTAATTACTATTAATAATATTTTAACTAATACTCCTTATTTTCTTCTAAGGAAGAAAAGAGTTTTCTATTAGTTGATATTGATGAATTTATTATTGAAATAAAAAAACGTTGGTTATGCAATCGTATCGTTATCTTCGTTTACAGGATAATTGTCATTCTGGTAATATTTATAGTGAGATGGATTTTTAATAATTTAAATTTAATTTTAATTATTTTTTATAAACTGCAATAGAGTTTTATTATTCAATACTGATTGGGGTAATTCCTAACTAATCATATTTATGCAAGATGTGGTCTTAAACGTTTCATCAGAATTGAAATAATGGCTTTACAGCTCACTTTTATGCACCATTAAATCGCTTCGATCATGACGTTTATTTGAGGATAGTTTGCTAGGCTAAGTCAGTGCTCTATATATATCAAGCTCTGTACATAAACAATCGAATTCCTACTTTTCGGTGTCTGAATATTTTTATAAACTAAAAAAGTGGTCTATAAATTTTTACTATTATTTATAAGTACCCGATGGATAGAATAGACATGCTTGATTAAGATTAAGTAATAAGCACCGAGGATTGACTGAAATCTTAGACTTATAAAGACGAATAAATCCATCAAGTATCGCGATCTATGCCTATAAAAAGATAACGTCGTAAAGTTTCTTTGATATTTTTAGAAAATATTTATATATACGTGAAGATAAGTATGACTCGTAGGTTTTAAATGTTTTAGTCTTTGATTTCGCGTTTTTTCTTGCTCATTATCATTTAATCTCTTTTTTGAGTTTATGTAAACAGCAATTTCAAGCCAGTATAGAGATCAAATAGGGTTCAGGAATTCGCATTGGGGTGGTGGACTGTCAGAAAATGTGGAGAGGAAGAAAAAATTTTTGCAGGAAATACTAGGGCTTCCTGAGATAGTGACAGGGCGTTGTTGCAAATGATAGGAAAATATGGCTGCTGGCCATTAACATCGTCTTGTTTACAGTTTTAAACAAGGATGAGTTCGGATATATCATAACGATTAGTTAAAGTATATGTAGACTCTTTGATTTTCTGAAGAGTGTTGCTTGATTTTAGATTTTGTAGTTTCCTAACGATGGAGCTTGATCTTAATCATCATTATATATTACTTCTTCAACTATACCCTCAGTAACCATCTGACAATGAATTTAAAGATGCACGATAGAGTATCTCTAATAACAGTTCGGAATAAAATAAGTATGTATAACATGAAAATTATCGCTAATTTAACATGAAAAGGTATCAGGGTATGTGTTGTAATGAAATCAACTGATACCACTGGTAAGATATTTTTATTATTTAAGTGTAATACCATGGTTTTTACCGCTAAGGGAGCGTTAATGGCAAATGTTTAAAAAAAAGGTTTTCCTGGTTAAGATTAGGATCTAAAATGAAGTGAAAGAAAGACAGAACAACAATCTGAACCAAGATATATAAGGTAATGCCGAATAGTCGACGGATGTAATTAGAGACATTATTGCAGTTTAGAAAAACTGAAAATATGCAACCTCAACTAGCAGAAAAAGAAAATGCTTAATCTCCAACAGGAGATATTAAAGTCTCAAAAATTATTTCATTTAGTGAACAGACAATCGCTTTACAAAAAATAGATAAATTAGGAAAAGTGCAGTTGATACAACAGCTAAAAAAACTGGAAAAAGAAAATTTCTTTGTACGGTTAAGACAGGGATTATTAAAAACCCAAGAAAATATGGGTGTAGGTTTTATTAGCTTTTTTCGTGGTAAAAAAATTGATGATCAGCTATTTGATGAGCTAGAAGAACAACTTTTAATTGCTGATGTGGGGCTAGAAACAACTAGAAAAATTATAGATAGTCTAACTGTTCAAGTTAATCGTAAAGAGTTGAATAATGCTGTAATACTTTATAGTAAATTGCGCGAAGAGATGGCTAAAATCTTATATGATGCTAATAAACCATTGACTATAGAAAATAATCTACCTTATGTAATATTAATGGTTGGGGTTAATGGAGTTGGTAAAACAACTACAATTGGTAAATTAGCCCACCAATATCAGATACAAGGTAAATCGGTAATGTTAGCAGCTGGAGATACATTTAGGGCAGCAGCAATTGAACAATTGCAAGCTTGGGGAAAATATAATAATATTCCTGTTCTTGCTCAGCATACTGCTGCAGATTCTGCTTCAGTTATTTTTGATGCTATTCACTCAGCAAAAGCGAAGAAAATCGACATATTGATTGCAGATACTGCTGGACGACTGCAAAACAAAGCGAATTTAATGAAAGAATTAAAAAAAATTGTTAGAGTTATGAAAAAACTTGATCAACAAGCACCTCATGAGGTGATGCTAATATTAGATGCAAGTTCTGGTCAAAATGCAATTAATCAAGCTAAAATTTTTCATGAGGCAGTGAGTTTAACTGGTATTATTTTAACTAAATTTGATGGTACAGCTAAAGGTGGAGTGATTTTTGCTATTGCCGATCAGTTTAAGATCCCAATTCGCTATATCGGGATTGGTGAAGGTATTGATGATCTTCAACCATTTGTAGCTAATGATTTCATCGAGTCGCTTTTTCTCCGAGAGGATTAAAATCAATGATTCGCTTTGAACATGTTAGTAAAGCTTATCGTGGTGGCAAGCAAGCACTTCAGGGCATTGATTTTTATCTGTATCCTGGAGAAATGGTATTTCTTACCGGTCATTCTGGGGCGGGAAAAAGTACTTTATTAAAGTTAATTTGTGGTATTGAACGCCCAACTACTGGCCATATTTGGTTTGGTGGTCATCATATTAGTGGCTTAAAAAAACGAGAAGTTCCCTTTTTACGGCGACAGATAGGTATGATTTTTCAAGATCATCATTTACTGTTTGATAGAAACGTATATGACAATGTTTCTATGCCCCTAATTATTACGGGTGCCAGCTCTGAGGATATTCGTCGCCGTGTTTCTGCTGCCTTAGATAAGGTCGGTTTATTTAATAGAGCAAAAAGTTACCCAATTCAATTATCAGGTGGAGAACAACAGCGAGTAGGTATAGCTCGCGCAATTGTTAATAAGCCTAGTGTATTGTTAGCAGATGAACCAACGGGTAATCTAGATAAAGAATTATCTAAAGAAATTATGCAATTATTTAAAGAATTCAATCAAGTTGGTGTAACAGTTTTGATAGCTACTCATGATATTGAGCTTATTACACGTCGTCATTATTCTATTTTGACATTAAGTGAAGGAAGAATAATAAGAGGTCAGAATGGCTAAAAATCTATCTATAAAACAGTGAAAATTAAGGGATTGAAAGTGGGGTGGCAACAGCAATGGCGCTATGCTTGGTTAAATATATTATCAGATATGTTGCGTCAGCCTTTGGCTACGCTTTTGACAGTAGCTGTTATAGCAATAACGATAACACTGCCTAGTCTTTGCTATATTATTTGGAAAAATGTTTCACAAGCAGCACAACAATGGTATCCTACACCTCAATTAATCGTTTATTTAGATAAATCATTAGATGAAAAAGACGCTGAGCAGGTAGTCGCTGAACTTAGAAAAGTAGATGGTATTAAAAGTATTAATTACCTATCACGGGAAGAAGTTATGATTGAATTCCGTAATTGGTCAGGATTTGATAGAGCGTTAGACTTATTAGAAGAAAATCCTTTACCAGCAGTAGCAATTATCACGCCTAAAATTAATTTTCAAAATTCACAGTCATTGATAAATTTACGTAATAAAGTAGGTCAGTTATCTGGAATTGAAGATGTTCGCATGGACGATAGTTGGTTTACACGTTTAGCTGCATTAACAGGCCTGATTGGAGAAATTGTAATGCTGATTGGTATTTTGATGGTCATATCAATGTTTTTAGTGATTGGCAATAGTGTAAGGCTAAATATTTTTGCCCGTAGGGATACGATTAATGTTATGAAATTGATTGGGGCGACAGATGGTTTTATTATGCGTCCATTCTTAAATGGCGGTATTATATTGGGACTCTTTGGTGCTTTACTTTCATTAATACTTTCTGCATTATTAGTATGGCAACTGACTGGTATAGTTACGCAAGTAGTGGATTTATTCGGTACTACATTTCATGTTCAATGGTTTTTATGGGATGAGGTTCTATTAGTTATACTAGTTTCCGCGATAATTGGCTGGTTAGCAGCTTGGTTGACTACAGATCAACACTTAAGAGGTTTAACGTCAGAGTAATTTTTCTTTGCAGAAAAAGTGATTTTGGTAATTACTATTGAATATAGTATGCTATGATATTCTCTTTAATGGATGAAGTTCGCTATTTCAAGGATGTTCATGATCTAAATATCGCTTTACACTCTGTGGTATGTTAATTTTTAGCTATATAAGAAAGGTTCTTGCTTTGCTTACAGAGCAACTTATAACTGCATTTATATTTCAATTATTATGTTTTCAAACAATCCTTCTCTGTACTAGAGAAAAAAATCAATAAAACGACCCTACATCTATCAGGAATGCTATTCAGCCATCCTTTTAATCAGCTAATATAATTGTTTACATTTTGAATATGGAATTCCTATTAATAATTAATAATTCTTCTGATTACCTAGCCTTATTAGGCGATGCTGACTAATTTCATACTCGCTAGTAAAGATTTTGTAACATTTAACTCCATCCGAATAAAAAATGAATTTTTTATTGATGATTGGCTCAAAAAAATAACTAACATACTCTCCATTAAGCTCTTCAAGAGTTTCATCGCTTACATGACCATCTTAATTTTGAAGAATTGAGACCGCAATTTGTTCTTTCCCTTTATCTTCTCCTCTCCCGCATTTTCTACTTTTCCTATGTGTCATTATAACCGCTACTTTTAAAAGATTCAGAAAAAATATTTGTTTGACTTCAATAATACCAGTTAGGTATTTATTGACTTTATTTCTGTTGAAGGAAGGAAGAAATAAGACCATTGAGCGCTGTTTCAAATTAATTCCTATTTGTTTATCTAGTTCTCGTAAAATTAAGGAGTTATATTCATTTTTTGTATATGAAATTTCAGAGATGGTTATCCTGCTGATCAATTTCATGAATGATGTCAACAACAGAGGATAGTATGCTATGAAAAGTCTACCCTACAAGCTATCCGCGAAATCAGATATTACCTATTATTCCTTTGCATAAATTTATTCGTAATTCTGACAGGAATCTGATAGGCGCTGTGCTGTTAGGGTGACCTTAAAATCATGTTGCGATAACATACTAAACGCCGTTTTATCAAGGAGATCCCCCATGCCGTCATCCGTAACGGTTATTTGTCATAGCAAACTTAATATAGACGAGTATTGACGATGTCAAAATTAAAGTACCTAAAGTCCAAGAATCGTAATGGTAATAAAATATCCTTTAACATCTCATTTTGTCGTCTTATTTGAAGTGTGTAAAAAGCATTAAAGAGTTTTACTATCATGACTTTGTACCTGCGAGGCATGGGTCACCACCTGTTATTTTCACGAATTTCTGGGGACTTATCAATAAAAGTAGATTCTTTCTATTTAGTATCATATCAGTAAATTAAAACAGTAATATCTTGAAAAATATAGGCAATTAAGAGCACAGATAATACTATCTGCGTGATTTAACTGATGTACCTACATTTATTTCTTAACTGATAACATAGACTAACCTATCAGGCAAGCTAATGTCTTTTCCTGTTTCTTCATTTATCGACATCACTGCATATAGACGTATAAGGAAATCCTTTGAGTTGAAAAGATGCTTATAGAGAGTTAGAAGGAAACTAGATATACATTTTCAATGATTGGCAAGTGCGTCATTAAGTATATCTCCTAAGCTTGTTATGAGAGTTGATATCATTAGTTTTGAATGCAATGACATAGATATTTCCAAAAATGCGGAGCACCAATGTTGTTAGTAGCTAAAATAGCTTATGTGCTGATTTTATTTTCTAAAGGTATCTAATCAAAAGTTAAAAGTAAAAGGGTGTTGGAACTTTGCTAGCAGAGAGCCGTAATGCCGCTAATAAAGCTTTTAATGTTTTATTAGGAAGGTTTTCAGGGAATGTCATCCAGCAATAAAGAAGTTGGATAAAAATTAAGAAGAATGGTTGCATTCTATTCCTTACCATCAACATAGTAGGCATTAATAAGAATGACAAATCTGATTGAATCTGGTTTTGTGACAGGTGAGACTATGAAGCTGACACACGAAGCACTATAAATTCGTAAAAAACTAATGATATTAGGCTGCTTACATCTATTTAAAAAGTTGTAAATGGCTCAGGGGATTTGATCTGCTCTGACTCTGGTGATAAATAACGTCAAATTTTAGGATGAAGAACAGATTCACGAAGTATCAGAGTGAAACGTAGCCAGACTGGTATACAGTAGATTTTCTAATAACTTATTAAAAATGTATTAATTAGTTGTTTAGAACAAATAATTGCTATAAGGAAGAGTATTTTCATAAATTATGTTTAGTACCAGAAGAAAATGATGTTACTATTTGTATGTATGAAAAAATGCCTTCAAAGAGTTACAGCCGAAAAATATTATATATATGAAACTATTAATTCATGTTTAAGCGTTTGAGTAATTAATGTAATTAATTTATGATCCCAATATTTATTTTTAATATTTAATTTTATTAATTTATTTTTATAATTTTTATTTGTATTAGTGAGTTTTTAAAACTATCAGATTAATAAAAGTTAATTTGCATCTATATTTGGAAAAATCTTGTTTTACTTGCAATTTTATTGATTATTAAACTGTAATCTTTTATGTTACTAATTTCACATATCATAAATAAATTTAAATAAATTTAAATAAAATTACTAATTTTTTATTTTATTGTAAATTGGTTTCAAAGAGTTTTATAGTAAAACTTTTTTGCAATAACTGCCCATTACTTTAATTAAAAGTATAATTTATTACGAATCTATTATCACTAATAGAATATAGTAGTATTTATTGTCAAGTTTACATTCAATAAATTGCTTTTCCAGCTCTGTTAAAATTTTTGCTAACGGAGTTGGTCAGGTTAATAAAATGACTCTAATGAAAGAACAGATTATTGTAGCTGTATTAGATAATCGATATCATTTTCGTTCAGGAAATGTAAATCGAGCAACAGCAGTTAATGTCTCCTTTTAAGGTATATGTCTCCTTTTAAGGTATAAATAATGATCAAGAAAAGATACTTATTTATGGTGTTAAAAAGAGGAAAGTTAAACGAATTTAAATAATGGATAAATATATCAAAACAGTATGGGAGATATAAATAGCAACATTGTTTTCACAAGTCTACCAAAATGCAGTTCAAGGTAGCTATCATCCTGATTTAAATTAATATGTTAATCATCAATTGTATTTCTCTTTAATCTACCTATATATCACTTATCGTTTTAATAGAAACGGAGTAGTTGTAAAAATTTAGTGGCATCAAATGATATTTTGGCTAATTAAAAAGTAAGTGGTATTATTTGGTCTGCACAAAATGATTTAATTTAGTAATTAGTTATATTAATGTATGACATAAAATTAAATTGCTAAATTTTTTAATCAAGATGGCATATTATAAGTTTATCAGAAGAATTATGAGAAATTATTAGTAAATTTGGTATTATATCAGTCAGGCTGCTCCTTCCTTTCTAATTCTTAATAAATCTTATTCTGCATCCTTAAATTAGATGTTGTTTACGACCATGGTAAAGATAAAATCTCTTTACCGTAGTTTCCAGTTTTCTAAACAGACTGTAGTAATTTAAATAGTATTGAAAGAGTTGCTTTTCTTGAGCTACAGCGTTTAATACATCAGTTTTATAGGCTCACTGTCGCAAAAAAAAAGCCAATTCAATCGGATTCATCGTTATTATTGACGCTCTTGACGCTCAAAACTGCGCTAACGGAAAATCGTAGAATACCAGCAACTCTTTTCTTGTTCTTTCTCAGCATCTTCATCGCTGTAGAAATATTTATCCTGATAACTTTACCCATAAAACATCAAGGGATTTATTAGCGGCATCACAACTCTCTACTAGCCAGAGGGACCTACCGCAAAGCCCACCTCTTAACTTTCGGTGCATTCCTTTGGGGAATGAAGGTAGCGCATTAGCTGTTTTATGTACTCAATCATCAGTAGTGCTGTGTGTCCTGGAATATCTTTGGAATTGCATTCCAAAGATCAAGAAAGAAGGTTTCCTAGTAAGCCTGAGAGTACGGTAAAATCACACCCTCGCGGGCCACACATAAAAGTGTTATGACCAGTTCGCTTCTAACTCTTAATAAGCATCTTTAACCGCAATAAGCTTCTTAGGTTCATGTGCACTTTAGCGCCGGATTTACCAGCAGGTCAAAAACAATTATATTGCATAACATAAGAAGAATGACATATGTCATCAGCACAAAATAAACATAATGCATTCCACTTAAATAACGCAGGCACCATTGCCTGTCACTATTCAAGTCATTGTTGTTTTAAGTCTACTGATAGTACTAAGTAGAAAGATCAAGTGCATTTCATTTAAGAAACGCTTCAGGGTTTCATAGAAATTACTGATGGGATATTCATATAGGTATAAAAATCATGTAGGTATAAAAGCCATGGTAGCAATTTTTCGCTATTTTATACGGTTCAGATAAGGCAGCAACGAACTCCTAAAGGAATATTTTATCACTGGCTGCGCCACACCCCGATTTCAGAAATTTTAATCTTAACATCGTCAATACCCATCTGTATAAGTTTGATGTAGCAAATAACCATTATGAGAGATAGCTTGCTGGCATCGACAAGTTAGTAGTTTACATGTTTGTCACACATTGCCTCGAGTATTGCTTCAACAGCGGTGCTTATCAGCTACCTGTTACTATTAGGAATGCGTTCATTCATATAAGAGATCACGATAACATCTGGTTTTTACGGATATCTTTAATAGTGTATAGACTTTTCATGGAATATGATCTCCCTAATTGATGAAATCATCCCCCCGAAATTAATCAGAAGAATACGTCACTATCTTAGAAATCCTATATACCAGAAATTAGCATAATTCTATCATCTAAATGCTATTTTAAAAATTAATCTTATTTATTTTCTTGGCTCCCGTAAAGTCAAGATATTCAAGATATATAGTAGATAATTAAAATATTTATTCCTGTGATGCAGTTTCAGTAGAAAACTTTTAGTAAAATTGTTAAATCTTTTCCTGCTATTGAGGATTTTATAACAATATCGTTAAACCCTAATGAATTTCCTCATCGATTACATGTTCACTGTGACAATATAGGTAGGATAAAGTGCAATAAGTTACTTCAATACATAAATCGATATTATTAGATTATTCCCGAATCAACTAATAAGATAAAGCTTTAACATCAGACCGTCACGAGTGACGGAGGTATTAACATGCAAATGTTAATTGAGTTGTTAACCAGAAGTGAGCAAGGTTCAAAAAATACTTAATTTCGATTCCTATTTGTATGCTAACTGCTACTACTTTCTGGCGTGGATGAGGACACGAAACAGAGCGTTGAAAGCAGCTAGTTATTGCTGAAAAGATCAAAGAAGATGAGGCATAGTGAAAATTAATGTGTTGCCAATCGAAATCAGGTAAAATTTAACCTGCTTCATTTAATCACTGCTCAGTAGCTTTAAATCTACATAAACTGCAAGTTTTTAATTTACAGCTTTGGCAGAAAAATAGCGATAGAAACATTCAGAATGTCTGCAAATAGGTAGCGCTAAATACCCAATAAACAAATTCTGCAATCAAGTATTTGTTCAACAGTACATAGATGCGGGTTTACTACAAGTTAAGACTTTCATCGTATTTTTAAGAAATTTATTCGAGTCGTCATCAATGGTAAAAATTACTTTAGTTGGCCAGGGAAAGCGTTATTTTTCTAGGTAAGTTACTCGCTGGGTATATTGCCAGAGAAATAAAAATTATCATTCTGTCCGCATTTATCAGATCTATTGGATAAGTTATTTTTATGTTTATCCTAATGAGTGAAAACAGATAGAGATTATTACCATAGTTCCCTATTATGATGAATTCATCGGCAAGGACATACTTTTTAGTTATTTTCTTTTTAATGTAATTGTATCCAGAATCATCTGATTTTTCTGGAAATTGCTTAAAAGTTCGGATAATCGTGACTAGAGACGAATAATATTTGCGTGTGAGAAGAAATTCAGAATCTAGGTCTTACATATTGCTGTATAATCTCTTTTCTGGTAGAATAAAATTATGTCTATTAATCATCATTAATTTTAGGATGGAGATCAAAGCGCTTCGGATAAACAAGTGAAGTAATACATAAAATGTGTCTTATTTCCTGATTTACTTGGCCTTCCATTTTTAGGAGATTTATTCCGAGCTATTTAGTTGAATTCCTAAAAATTAACATATCGAAAACTATAAAATAGTGCTTAGATCATGAATATCCTTGAAGTAGAGATAGCTACGTGGCACAGATCATAGTGTGTGTTCTTGATCCTAAAAGACGGTTAAAAAAGTAATACGATCAATGCAAAATTAATAATGGCAAATGCTCGCGAGGAAGTGCGATTATGCTAAGTTTGTTCTGAAGAGATGAGTTATTCTCATATCTGGTGTATGAAATTTCAAAGAAACTGACGCATCTTGCTGATTAATTTCGTAGATAATTTCAATATATAGAGGAGATAAATATGTCATGAAAAGTCTAGCTTACAGAGGTATCCATGAAACCAGATATTACATTATCCCTTGCATAAACTCATCCGTAAAGGTGAGTCAGGCAACTGATAGCACTGTCGTTGAGATGGAGCTATAAGCTATGTGCTGCAGCAATTATGCTCAATGCCGTCTTATCGATGGCGGTATACCACTTCGTTCATAACGGTTATGTGCCCCAAAAACTATACAGACTAATATTAGTAATGTTTATATTTAAAATTTCTAAGATCACAAGGATTGCAGCAACAACGGGATATCCTTCAGCAGCTAGTTGCTACGCCTCTTTTATCTAAATTTGTGCAAAAATGTCAAAGAGTGTTACTATACATGGGTATATCTACGAGGCAATCCATCTATGATTTAACGAAATTCTAAGATTGTTTTTCAGTGAAAACGTATAGCTTCTCTGGAAGCTACTCCAGAGTCAGTAGATTAAAATAGCGATGCCTAAAGAGATATCGGTAATGGTTTCAGCGTGATTTAAACGATACGTGTATTATCTTATTTTTTGTATAAAAGTATATATTATTTTGTTAGGCAAAATAATCACCTTTACCTAGTAGTTATTATTAGTGGCACTGAGTTATGGACGTTAAGGAGCTAGCTGCGCTTGAAGATGCTTATCGAGAGTTAGTTAGAATCGAACTTTCAGTCGAATTCCTTAATGGATTAAAACGCGTGATTTAATTATATCCCCCAGAGATTAGGAAGATTAGGACAGGGACGCTCTGCTTGGTTTTTTGGGAATCTAATAGTAAAGATATTCCTGGGCATCTAGGATCAATGCTATTTGATATAATATAAAACGGTTCATTCGCTGATTTTATTTAGTGAAAGTCAAGTAATCGAAAGTTAAAAGCTTGAGCTGCAGAATACGTGTTAGATACGAGAGAGTCCAGAGAGTCGCGATGCCGCTAATAAATCCCCCCTTCATATTTTTTTGGCAAAGTTATCAGCGAAGTATTCTGTAGCGATGAAAAGTTGGACAAAGAACGAGAAGAACCCTTGTCATTCTATATCCTTCCTGTCAGCGTACTGACGTCGTCAATAAGAAAGATGAATCTAATTAAATCGGCTTTTGAAACAGTAAAAAAACGAAGCCGAAGCACGAAAATTGTGGTTTAAGAACAACGATCATTTTAATGGTGTTTAAGCTATTCCTCGTCTCTGTTAAAATATAAAACTTAAGTAAAGGGGAAGTGATCTACCGAGTTTTATATAGTAACAACGTTAAATTTTAAGAATTCAAAATACTTTTGCAAAGCATTAGAACAGAGCGTAGTTTGACCGGCTAATACTAAATTCGCCAATAACTCAAAAGAGTTTAATAAATTAATATCATTAAGTTTACTAAATAAATTAGTTATTTTAGCGAATAAATAATTTTAATTATTATTAATAGTGTGAAATTTTTTGTTATGATATATAATGATTAGAGAAGTATGTTAGTATCAGTGTATTTTACACAAAACCTTAAGATTGGCTAGTTCAACGATTGACTGACAGATTAATATAGGAAACAAAAATGAATAAAATAGCTTTATTATTATTATGTATGTTAAGTTTTTTTTGTTCTGCGAAAGTAATTACTTATCAACAATTAACTGAATTATGGCAATCAGCAGAAAATGAAGCTAAACAACTAGTTAGTCACATGAGTTTTGAAGAAAAACTAGGGCAGATGTTAATGTTAAGTTTTCCTCATTGGGGGGTTGACGGTAAAAAAAATGCTATGGCGATGACCAAACTTAATCCAGAAATCGCTAATATTATTCACCAGTATCATTTAGGTTCAGTAATCTTATTTAGAAATAATTTAATTGACTTACCACAAACCGTAAACCTAATTAATGCGCTACAACAGGCACGCAGCAACTTACCACTATTTATTAGTGTTGACCAGGAAGGTGGTTATGTTACGCGATTACGATATGGTACTGAGATGCCAGGTAATATGGCATTAGGTGCAACCCGTTCTAAACAACTGAGTGAATTGGTTGGCATGATTCATGCTTATGAACTCACACATTTAGGATTTAATTTTAATTTTGCACCAGTTGTTGATATTAATAATAATCAAGATAATCCTATTATTGGTGTTCGTTCTTATTCAGATCGATCACAGCTGGTAGCTGAAATGGCAAACAGTTACATTAAAGGGATCCATCGATATCCTGTTTTAACAGCAATTAAACATTTCCCTGGACATGGGAATGCGACTGTTGATAGCCATTTATCGTTACCAACGATTAATATTAGTCAAAAACAATGGCGTGAATTTGAACTACTCCCATTTATGCATACCATGCAAAATACCGATGCAATAATGACAGCGCATATTGTAATGCCTGCATTAGATAATCATAAACTTACTACCATT
>JBQMRR010000008.1:0-696 GCA_052174495.1 Arsenophonus sp. NC-TX2-MAG3 | reverse complement strand
CACAGAATGAATAAAACGTCTGAGAATTTCAGTTTTTAATTACACTGTTCCATGGATACCTTATTGCAGAAACCTTTCCTCAGAACACTCAACATTGTAAGAGATTCTGGATATATCTCTATGCACATGAAAACATTACTAGGCCTGATAAGCTTGTTTGTCTTACTTCTAATGTAGTACTAATTTATTTGTAAGACTATTGCACGGTTTTCCCTATTATATATCTCCTTACACATACTTTTTATTGCCTCTGTTAATTGTTCATAAATGTTTTGTTAACAATCTCTTTTTTCTTCTATTTTTGCTGTCTACTGGGTTCATGCCTTTTCATATTTGCAAAGTATACATAAATATTTGTCTTTTATCAACATCATTTTTATCATTCAATGGACTGTAAACAAATAATCTTGAACACTATAATTTGGTGTAAATCCATTTGGAATATTTGCTATTGCAAGTACGATTTTGTTGTCTTTCATATGACACTTTTTCTGTCCCCTGAGATTTCTTTTTCATCTCATGGGTTTTTGTAAATATTTTAGAAAAAGCTCTTTTGATATGTTAATTATTGTACCTCCTTTTATCAGTATATCATCTCTCACAATTTAACCTTTGAAGTGATGCGCAAGTATCAAGAAAATGATGAGCAAAAAGAATTAGGATTGGCAGATCGTGGTACGTTTATTATTGATCCGA
>JBQMRR010000007.1:0-306752 GCA_052174495.1 Arsenophonus sp. NC-TX2-MAG3 | reverse complement strand
ACACCAAATCAATGAACTACGCCCTTTAGATATAGGTAACATTGCCAATGGACCATATTGGGTAAAACGTTCAAAGGCTCTGCCATGCGGCGCTTCACTAGTTAAAACATTAGCGATAATTGCACATTGTTGATATGACACTCGCTGCCATTCAATTTGACTAACCTTACCTATCATGGAATCGCTGCCATCAGCAGCAACTAATAATTGTCCGGTTAAAATTTTATTACTCGTTAATTTAACTGATACATACTCAATTGTGCGCTTAAAAGCAATAACTTTATCAGGACAATATAATTTAACACCTGGTGCCTTTTTAAGCTGATCAAATAAATAATTTTCTGCATCATGCAACTCAACAACATAACCAAGAGCAGCTAGAGAATAATCTTTAGCGTAGATATTTACTACGCCAACATGGCGATATTCAGAAACATGAATATTGATAATTGGTGTTAGATACTTATTTAATCCGTCCCATATACCAATTTGACTAAACTGTTGGCAAGTTCCCTGAGCTAATGCAATTGTTCTGGTATCAAAACCAGAATGCGTCTTATTAGGTAACCTCCCTTCAATTAATGAAACTTCTACCTTTCCATGACTGAAGGCCGAAATAGCAAGTGCTAATAACGCTCCTGTCATACCACCGCCAACAATAATTACTTTCATAACTTCAAATTCCCTACTTATTTAGCTGCTGCCATAGCGCTTCTATCTCATCAGGATTTTTAATAACACAGTCGTTGATAGGCTTTCATTGCTCTCTTTAGAGACCAAAATATCATCTTAAATACGGATACCAATTCCTTAATAAACTCTAGGCATATTAACATTTGCTGAAATATAAATCCCTAGTTTAACGCTCAATATCATCTCCAGTTCTAACAGAAAATTGCAATTGCTACCATAGTCATCAATATCATGGAAATTAAATTCTAAATATAGATTTAAACCATCCATAAAAAAGGCAGCTGAACTTTATTTTTGATAAGTTTATTTAGCTTACCTTGCAAAAATCCAACTTAATTAAACCTTCGATCTTAATTTTTATTATTGCCATCATCACTTAACGAATAGTAATCTCTCAGGTTGATATAGGTTAAAGCAGAATTTAGTGCCGGTTAATACAAAGTTATAAACTTCACGCTGCGGTTGACTGAATTTTCCATTCACTGAGAAGATACGCGTAATATCACTAGCATAATTTTGATATTTTATAGCGGTATTAACTAGATTAAATTGGTCGTCTTAATTACAGCATCATTTTTTAAAATGCAAAATATAGGCATTTTTGCTACATATAATGGTATTCATGCAGATAATTTTGCAGTTTAATTAATAAACTCATGCTCAATTTATGCAATCAGCTAATATTCATACAATCAGGCTGAAAATTTACATTGCAGAAAATCTTCCTAGCTTCATGTATTAGAGCAAGTTTTTAGGTGATTTAAATAATTGCATTTCATCAAGATATTAGCTGCCAATTAATTTAAGTAGATGGAGCCTTTAATTTTTACTGAGCATCTTTTCTTAGCCAATCAAGAGCTGCACTAATGATTTGATCCGTCGTATAGATAAATTTAATTTTTGCATGATAAATAGCATGATAAATAACGACTAAGTCAGTTAATAACTTATAAAGTTACTGATCAATTTCAGTAAACAGTGTCCTTAATTGATGCCAAATTTTACAATTACAGCTTGGCTTACCAAAAATGACGAGCAAAGTAAGTTTTTTATCGTTTAATCACGCATAGAATTAAATAAGCATATTATTACTATAGGTATTATTATATTTAATGATAACTAATACTGCTTCATATTTACTGAAGCCAATTAAATAAAGAAAAAACACTGTCCTGCTATAAGCATATTCACAATCTGATTTTGTAAAAAAGCAGATAGAGCGCAAAAATAGCTATACAAGATGTACTATTTTTAAAAATTCATAACGAGGAATATGAGATATAAATTATTATTAAGTCATGCTTTCAAGTATTAGCAAATTTAGTGTATGATGGGATCAGGATACATTCTAGTCTGATTCTTTGTAAATCTGTTTCCCCATCCTTAAATTGAAGGTTGTTTACCATCAGGACTAGTAGATCAAATTCTCTTAGCCAATTCTATTTTTCTAAGCAACCTAGTGAGTAGGCTAAATACCATTAAAAAGAATTATTTTCTGAACTATAGTATTTGGGTATTAGCTTCATAACTTCACTGTTAAAAAATAATTTAATCAGCTTCTTCCTTCTTAATTGACTGGGCGCAATGCAGTATGTGTGCTGACAAGAAGCTATAGAATACCAGCTATTTTCTCGTTCTTCTTAACTTTTCATCGCTGCAGGAGTACTTATACTAAAAACCTTAACAACAAAATATCAAGAGATTTATTAGCGGCATCACATCTCTTTGCTAGCCAACCCCTACGGCAGCTACCTTAACTTTTAGTTACATACCCCCCCTTTAGGGAATAAAGCTAGCACATCAGCTATTTATGTCCAAATAAGATTGATGCTGCATATCTTGAAATATCTTTACTATTACACTCTAAAAAATCAAAGCACCGTTTTCCATAGCAAGCTCAGGAAATATATAGTTAAGGAACACCGGTCGCGCAGTCATCAGAAGTTTGGGCATTGCGCTTCTGACTTTTGATGATCACTTTTGACTGCAGCTAGCTCCTTACCTCCATGGCACAGTGCTGATGATAATGAGCAGCAGAGAAAGGCGATTAGCTTCCCTAACAAAACGGGATATGCCTTCAGCCAAAAAATAAATTATAGAGCGCATGTTGCTTAAATTACGGAATGGAACCGTATTGCCTGCGCTCTCTTTAAGCCATTACTACTTCAATTTACTGATAAAATATCTAGGAGGGGGGACCCTATTCTTTTTTGCTAAGAATTACCCAGAGTCTCGTAAAAATCACCAGTGAATTGTCTTAAGATAAAGCATTGAGTATTTTGCGGGTTGATATAAAACACAGAATAATGCGCTTTTACAGAAGACTTAAAAGTAATTTTTAAGCCATCCAGTCCACTCTCAAACCTATTATAAGCCTGCAGGATCATTAGTTTCATATTGATTTACTTTATGATCTTTTAGTGTTCTGTCTATTCTGGGTCATCTTACTATAACTACGTTAATTTTCTGTCAAGTAAAAAGGACGTTCGATTTTTAACACCATTACCGCGAAAAGATATCTTGCGGCAACGTTGTTTAAAGGCACTATACTTGTTGTAAGCACAAACACCTTGCGAGCGGCTATAATTTTTACGTTGTAGTTCATAGATGACTCCTTCCTAAATCAGATATCTAAGTTAAGTACAATAGCTATTAATAGAAAACTATCTGTAAAAGATTTTAGCTTTATTTTCTAAGTTCTTGCTGGTTAGTAAAGCTAAAAAAAGTCTTTGCTATTCATTAGCGATACTGGCGTTGATAATTTTTTCGGTCTGATGTTAGTTTTTACGCAACTTACTTAGTAATTTAATAGCCTGAATGAGCATCATTTTAGATTTAATCGACTTGTTAATTTTCTTGAAATACTGAACCTCAAACTCCCAGATTTATTCTGGTAACAAAATAAGAAGTTATACTGAGCTTAAATTAAACAGTTTTTATTTTGTAGAAAGGAATAGGTACTTAAGTAGTCTATATTTATGTTTTTCTGTTTTCTGTAATAATGTTTTTTGTGTTTTTCATTTTTTAAAGAGATTAATTATCTATTTCTTGGAAAGTTTTATTTTATATTTTTGAAATGCTCCTGTTTTGGGTATTACTCATTTTATGAAATCATTCATTTATCAGAAGATACTTCTGTGTCAAAAATTAATTTTCTTAACAAAAACTTATGAAAAATATTGCCAGATAGATAAGCAGCTTTCTTTCTGTAAGAAAGGATTTGACCGTTTAGAAATTAAATTTAACCGTTTACAATGATTTTTCTAGCTGGAATTAGAAATTTTTAGAATGAGTCTGATGCTATATTTTTACTTTTTACCGTTTTTAATTCTTGATATTGTTCATCAGTTATCTTGAACCTTAGCATTTTCATCGCTTCATATTACCTTATTTAAAATAGTGTATTTTTATTCCAAAAATAATAAAATAGTTATTTATTGATCTAACTATGATCTTTTAAAGACGTATTGTTGATTCCTTAAAGTATCTTAAATAACGTATTTTTAGACGCATTCCTATTCAGCATCGCCTACTAATATGTAGGTTTTGTATCTTCTGCTTCGCTCCATAATCGGTTAAATTCTCTTCTGTATTTTTCAGCAATATCTGGGCGGTTACGCAGATAAATTACGTTTTCTGCATTACGAAATGCGGCACTTTTTGTATAGTTGAACGACCCAGTTTCAACAGAATGACCATCCACGATCATAAACTTATTATGCATAATCGCATACTTATCATTGAGTCTTACTGGCACGTGGTGATTCACTAGATATGTCACGGCAGTATATTTTCCACGGTTCGACTTCTTATCGGCAACAATACGGACATTAATGCCTCGATTTTGTGCGTCAACAAGAGCTAACGCAATTGGCTTACTGGTAAACGAATAGGCAGCAATATCAATTGATATTTTCGCCTCTTCAATTGCTAACAAGATTATCTCTTTTGCTGCTTTTCCCGGCGAAAAACCAATTTTCACCTCCTGAATGCTCGTACTGCTCGTACTGACTGAAGCCGGAGATGTAAATATCACAAGAAATGAAAAAATTGTAGCGATTATTCTTACTTGTTTACTCATCGTTACTAGGACCTTGATACTGAAAGTCGCTATTCTTTTCTTAATCTGATTAAAATCGCAAGGAGTTGATAAAAAGACATCGCATAATTAAGCATTTATGTTATCATTCTCACCCACACACAAACCCTCACACATTCAAAGCTGTACAAATCCGTCAATCATAAAAATAAATCCCTTGAATGCATGTAAAAATGAAAAGAATACGACTGTGGTGATATGTAATATCTTGAAAAAAGTGATATACAAAAACCACAACTAGTAAATACCAGTCATGATTAATTCATCCCCCCCTTTTCTAACTAGCTGACGTTCTGCATCTTATGGAAATTGATAAATATTATTTTTATTTTTACCTCACTTAGTTTTTATTGAATTTTTTTTAAATTATAAATCTCTCAATTTGCCTTTTCTAGTTATTGCTATTCTATATTTATATCTCAGATTACGATGATTAAAATCACTCTATCCGATTTACTAATGTAATGAATACTAGAATCAGGTAAGTCATTTCCTTTAGATAGTTCCTTAATGTTATGTCTAAACATTTTTAGCAATGTAGTTACTTTCAGTTCTTAACTGTAGCTTTTTAAGCGCAGTTGTAAACTCTCTCTGATTACTACAATACTTGCTGACTATTTCATAAATTCTTCTGTCTCTCATTTTCTGATACGGAAGGTAATTTGAACTAATTTTTATCATTTTTCCTTTTATGTAATGGTTAGTAGATAAAGTTATCTCAATTAGATCAATATCTAGCTTACCTTTTATCTCAAACTATTCGACAACTATCAATAAAACCAAATCCTATATACTTTCTTGCTTATTTTTCTAAATAAAGTAGATTTATCTTAATTCCTGTTTCTTTTAACTTATCTAATAGCCTTTCCCAATTCTTGATAAGTTCTACCGCTAATTGTTCTATTTATTATGATAAAAATCATAAGGAATAAAACAAACGTTCTACTGGTTTCTTGATGATTATTCATTGTTTTCTGTAGTTTAGAGATATATTAAAAAATCCATACATCTTTATCAAAAACAATTCCTAATCCGTAACGTGCTAACTTGACAATAATGATTACATAATCATTTTGTATTCTCTAATTAATTATATAATCTGTAATACCTCAATCTTATCTATTCTAGGCTTATTGATAAGAATCGATCACGTGTTATCAGCACTTGAGTAAGCTAGCTTTTGTGATTTAAACTCGCTAAAATTCACAATATACTCTCTAAGTTAGAAACTAACATACTGTAATTTAAAATCAAATATACCGTAAAAATTATTTTATTTCATATATGTACAGCTAAAATCCACTTAACTTATTTTAAGTTATACATAACTATTTTTAACCAAGTTTCATCCCATTAATTCTGTGGATAACTTTACTTTCCCAAACTCGAAAGATAGCAGATTTTTGTTCTTTTCTGATAAAATTCTCTACGTCAATTTCAAGCATCACTGCAAACATACTTCCAATCAGCATTCGTAGATCTTTCTCCTCGCTACGTTCCCCCTTGCAAGTATGTCTTAGCCAAAGACTGCGGAAAAGTCGTGAAATTAGAAAGCGAAAAATCGCTTACAGCGGCAAAAAATCCCTGACAGTGCAAAACAGAGATTTTATGGGGTTTACTATCTTAGATAGTAAATACTCATCTACTGAATTGCTGCCCAAAGACGTAGTCTTTTAATTAAACTTAATCGCTATATGAAGCTCGTAACGGTTTTTTCTATTATTAAATATTTTATTTTTCAAACTCTTCAACGTTTTTCATGATTCAGATAAGGCAGTAGCAATGAGCTGTTGAAAGCATTCCGTTGCTTCTGTGATTTCCATTTAACCTTATAGACATTAATCTCAACATAGTCAATACCAATCAATATTATTTACTGTAGCAAATAACTGTTATGAACTACAGCATAGAGACGGCAGCTGATAAGGTAGTGTTCAAGATGTTGTTTCCAGCATGAATTTCAAGTTTAATTTTAACAGGGGTGCTATCAGCTACGTAGTACACCATTACGGATGAGTTAGCACAATGGATCAAAGATAATATCTAGTTTCTCAGATATCTATATATGGTAAGCTTTTCATAACATATTATCTCTCTGTTGCTGAAATGATTGACGAAATCAATCAGAAGGATACACTAGCATCTCCTAAATTCTATTATACACCAGAAACGAGCATAACTTCATGTGCGCTCCTAGAAGCGATTAAATAACAAAATAGATTAGAGTATTATTCCTAATAATCTAATGTTAGATATTGTTTTTTGTTTTTATTTGCCGATCTTTTAAATCCATAAAAACCATAAATACAGAGCTGAGCTACATATTAAAACATACTTAATGATAGCTTCTAAGATCTATTCTAATTCATTAGATCGTCATTTTTAACATAACTTAATATACTAATATTGTATAAATTCCTAATAATTTCTTTTATTTTTTCTCCCATAAACTTATGTTGGTTAACACCTAATCCTAACAAAAAAATATTTAAGTTAACCGGATAAGGTATTGGAGCAAATTGCTTACCTTTTTTAGGTAACAACAAATTTAAAATAAAATCTTTTTTATTAAAAAATGAAAAGATAAAGTCGTAAAATTTACGTAATAGAGTTAGTTAATATCTATTAAAAGCTAATTTATTATTGGTTAATTCATAAATTGACTTTTCCACTAATAATAGTAATTACTGGCATAAATTATATCCGTCCGTAATTAAACAATACATTTCTGCAAGCTATTAAAACAACATACTGTTATTGCATAACAACAGTTCAAAAGTTTAATAAACTATATAAAAATTTTTTATTAGTATATCTGCTTAATTACGTTAATAATATTGATATATAATATGCCATACAGAAATTGAGCATATATTATTTATAATTATTTTAATATCGTAATAGAATTATAAATAGAAAAATGTTATCACTAGATTTTATCTCCCCAGATAATTAGGAAGGGTTATAATGTCTACACAACCTGTTGATATTCAAATTTTAGGACGAACATTAAGGGTTAATTGCCCAAAAGAACAACAAAATGCCTTAAAATGCTCTGCAGCTGAACTTGAAAAACGGCTAAAAGATCTAAAAAATCGAACTGGTGTCACAAATACCGAACAACTTATTTTTATCGTCGCTTTAAATATTTGCCATGAACTTATGCAAGAAAAAACGAAAACACGGGACTACACTGATAATATGGAACAAAAAATCCGCGTATTGCAAGATACGATCGAACAGGCATTGCAAGAACAGGCACGTATTACTGGTCAGACAATTACTCCGTTAGAATAAAACCGATGAATAAAAGCTATACCAGGAAGGTTATTAGTAGAAATCCTTTATACTGTATAAAAGATTTTTGCTACAGAAGTTCCTATGAAAAACCAGCCATACAGATTAAAGGGTCGCTTCCTTACTCCTTGGCAATATAAAGCTATGTCTCATTAGTTGGTTCAGTAATAATCTATTGAATGATGTCGATTTATGTATTTATGAATTGAAGAAACTGAATTCCACTTTATTCTCCCCATAAGTTATGCTTATTTCTGTTACATGAGGTTAAAAGATAAAAGCCTATTCTGCTAATTGATTTTATTAATGATTTCAATAATATAAAAATGATGTACCATGAAAAGTCTACCATATATATCTGAGAAACCAGAGATTACCTGCAATCCCTTATATAAACTCATCCGTAATGTTAATAATTAGTTAGTAGAGACTACTGTTGAGACTAAGCTCGAAAGCATTCTGCAATAACAGACTGAATGCTTCCTTATTAATGGGTGGCTATGCCATCGTTCGTAACAGTTATTTACTAGAGTGAACTATAAACTCCTATTGAGGATGTAGATAAAAGTCCTTAAGATTAAGGATTGGAGAAACGGAATATACTTAGATAGCCTCCTGCTTTCTTACTTTAAACCGTGCAAAAGCAGGAAAGAGTTCTATCATGTCTGTACCTGTAAAGGCAATTTACTGGTGATTTTCACTAAGCCATAAAGGGTTTCTTTATGAAGAGTATCTGATCTCTTTTCTAAGTACCATCAGGAAACTAAAATAGCAATGCTTTGAAGAACACAGACATTGGTGAATTCGTAATTAAGCGATACGCATTACGTTTATTTCTTATCTGAAATCTTATATCATTCTGCTAGGTAAGATAATTACCTTTGCTTTTTATCATATCGGCGCACTGGGCATGAATATAAGGAGCTTATTGCAGTCAAAGATGGCTAAGTCAGAAGTGAACTTGAGTTGAATTTATCGATGGCCTACGAGCGTACGGCTTAACTGTATCTTGCAGGCTTGTTAGGTAAGTTGGTGTGTTCTTAATTTTCAAATGCAATGCAAATATTCTTAAAAACTAAAAACAAACACTGTTTAGTACACAAAATACCCCTATACTAGTTTTACTCCCCAATAGCATGTAACCGAAAGTTAAATCAGTTACCTCAGAGAGGTCTGGCTAGCAGAAAGTCGCGATTTTGCTGATAAAGTCTTTGATGTTTTTGTTGGTAAGGTTTTCAGAAAAGTATCCTGAAACAATGAAGAAGCTGAAGAAAGATCAAGAAAATAGGTATTATTCTATGCTTCTCAGCAGCGCACTTGGCCTCAAAACGATAAATTCGATTGAATCTGCTTTTCGGCAGAAGTATACAAAGAACTGTGCTTAAAAATAATCCTTTATGGTATTTAAACTTCTATAGTCTTCTCAGGAAAGCTGAAACGATTAAGGGAATTTTGACATTCTGATTCCCTTAATATAAATAATGCCTCTCTTCTCTATTTCTCTATTAAGAAATAGAGAGCAGATTCATAAAGGATTAGAGCTGAGCATAACCTGCTAGTTTACACTAAGATTTACTAATAACCTGAATAAAATTGCATTTTAATAATTTTATGTTGATAGCGGTTATCTGCATGCTTATCCAAGAAGCAGATATACTGGAACTCTACTGGAAGCGATAAACGGTTGAACGTGCTATTTGACCAATCAGTATTTCTATTCACTTATTGCCTCGAGTAAGAATAGAATTGCGCACTATTCTGTCTGTATACCATTTATCATAAAGCTCATAAAATTATCAGTAATGTGACTGGCGATATATTAAAAAATTACTGGCCTAATATAATATATGCCCAACGTCCGCAGTGTTTATCTAGCAAAGGATTATACTCATTGCACCTGAGTATAAACTAATATAATAGTTTTCAACGGAATAACTGATCACTCGTAATTCTGAGTTTTTAGGTATCTCATTATAGATCTACAAGCAGTTAATCTCTATAATACTCACGATTCCTTGTACTAGCGAGCATTTTTGCACCATTACTAGGATTCAAAACGTATCCCCAACTTGTATTACGACCACAATCAGCGCCAGATCTTAGAATACCTAGAAAACCTAATCAGAGTTTTATTTCACAGATAAAATTATTAAAAATTGACCTATTATGACCTGACTTATTAGCATGCAGAAACTAGTTATCAACAAATCTGTTATATAGCGTCAGGCTATATTCTACTTTGATGCTTAAGAAAATCTATTCTCTATACTTAAATTTAACGTTGTTTACCACCAAAGATCAGTAGCTTAAATAGCATTAAAGGATTGTTTTCTAACTACAGTGCTTAAAGTATCGGCTTCATAGCCTCACTATTATAAAAGCTGATTCAATCCGAATTTATCCTTCTTATTGATGTTGATGCCAGTGCGCTGATGGGAAGCCGTAGAATACTAATAGTTCTTCTGGCTCTTTTTAAGCTTCCTCATCGCTGCAGAATACTACTCAAAATCTTGCCAACAAAATATCAAGGACTTTCTTAGCGATATTGCGGCTCTCTACTAGCCAGATCTGCAGCAGCTTACCTTAACTTTCGGTACATTTCTTTAGGGAAGTGAAGCTAATATTAGAATATTTTCTGTAGCTAATAGCGTTAACGCTGCGTATTCGGGAATATCCTTTGCAGCTAGCGTATTTCCAAAACTAACAGAGCAGGCTTTTCTAGCAAGCCTGGGAGATACAATTAAGCTAGACACTCGCAGTGCATCGAAGAGTTTGGTCCAATTCGCTTTTGACTTCTGATAACCATATTTTACTTAAAATAGGTCCCCTTACATCTTTATTCAGTGATATCGATGAATAAAACAGCAGGTAAAGGCGATCAACTTCCTAATAGATAGCATCTGCTATCATCGGCACAAAAATAAACGTTAGACGTATCATGTAAATCACGAATCTACTATTTCCTGGGCTCTTCAAGGCATTACTGTATCAGTCTGCTGATAATACTTGACAAGATATTATGTACTTTTCACCGAGAATTGACTCAGGGATTCTTGAAATTATCGATAGATATGCTCACGGATATTCAACCAAGATAGGAACTCTTTACCACTTTTTATGCTTAAGATAAGGTGTATCAAAAAGCTTTAGAATGATATTCTCTTGTTTCTTGAAGAATCTTTTACTTTAGCTACTTTAATCTCAATATGTCAATATCAGTCTGTATTATTTGCTGTAGCAAATAACCGTTATGGAAAACGGATGACATATGTCGACAAAGTAGCGTTAAGCATTTTATTGCAACATAGTTCAATCTTAGCCTTAACAGCGGTTCCT
The DNA here is from genome assembly GCA_052174495.1 of Arsenophonus sp. NC-TX2-MAG3. Lineage (GTDB taxonomy): Bacteria > Pseudomonadota > Gammaproteobacteria > Enterobacterales > Enterobacteriaceae > Arsenophonus. The sequence goes on along the minus strand of JBQMRR010000007.1, from coordinate 295,327 downwards.
ATAATTAGCTGACTGGAATCCCATTACGGATTCATTAATGAAAGGGATAACAGGTAACATCTAATTTTGTAGATACCTCCCTGTAGGGTAGATTTTTATGGCATATCATCTCTCTGTTGATGTCATTATTCATGAAATTAATCAGCAGGATACACCAACATCTCTCGAAACTTTATACACTAGAAATAAGCATAACTCACCTTATCTTCTAAGCTAGCAATTTGAAACTAAGTTCATCATGTTTTTAGAAGAAGTAAAATAGTTAGTTAGATATAAGCAATTAATATTAAATAACTTATCTTTGTGTGCTTTTGAGCGTATCAAATGATTTATCGCGCTATCATATGCAGAGTATAAAATAGTACCTGAGCTCTGAATATCTTCAAAACAGCGTAACTGCACCCGCTCAAGTTTAATGAGTTACATTTTTAACATCGATCTTATAAGACGAAGTTAGTCGCGCATATTGCATCAATACTTACTAATCAATTAACACCTAAAATAGGTGAGATAAATAACATTTTATCCGATTTTTTAATCGCCATAAAACTGATAATACTGTTATAGTAACTTTACTGACATGCAAATATCAATATTGTGTAAATAATTATTTAAAATTCAGTACCTAAATAATGTATCTATATTTTTTAGTAAAAAATCGTGAGTAACGAGTGCTACGGACCCTTCTTTCCTTTTCCGTACCCAAATTTTTCTAAATTATAATTAATTGAACAAAGTCACTGCTGGTTATCTGTTTAATATCCAATATACTTTATCTTACTATAAGGTTAGCTATATTACTGTCTATGATTTTAGTTTAAGTGTTGTGAAGTTAAATTAGCTCAATTATGGTAGACTGAATTTTAAAATTAGTAATCCATCTGTAGATGCAATTTGATATTGACCACAGTAGCATCATATTTTATTTCATTAAGTGATTCAATTTTCCACTGAAAATAAGGGGGCTCATTCTGGCAATAATGGATACATAAACGACAACTTTTATCATGGCGCACAAAAGTAAGATTGAAAGATTTCCGGCTAAATAACGGTATTGCCTTTATTTTTAGATTAAATTCGCCGGTAAAATAAACTATAGTACATACTAAATAGTCGTATCTCATGCAGTAGTAAAAATTGACATTAATCTCAGGCAGATTATGATTAATTGAGATCAGTCCATAGGAGAGAAACTTACAGGTATTTATCGCAACCAATACATTGTTACAGATAATTAATTTCATCAATCGCTACTTTAGCTGGCAAGATAGCATGGTAAGCAATAGGATTATTAATGAAGTCAGTAATAAATGTCTTACCAGCACTGAATAATCCTCGAAATACCTGCAACAGCTAACAGAACAATGTGACATTAATATACGATAGCAGCTTTCATCTTGTTTATCATTAGCCATATTGCTTGACTTAAAGAGGAGTAAAACATTGATACTTAAGTTAGTGTTATTTTAACTTGTTTTGTTAAACACAGGGCTGATTAATTAATTTTTAGCTAATTTTATTAAAGCTAGCGAAACGTAATAAATCTTTGCAGAAAACTTGAATTCCATTGCACTATGCCATCTTATAGTGAGCACCATAATTGTATTTCAAGCTAAATAAAGCATAAGAATTATATATTTCCTAATAGAAAATGAAGATTTCTACTCTATTTACATTAGTTTTAATAACGTCTTGGTCCGCTATTAATTCAATATAAATCGTCTTTCTATCATCTTGATTACTATATCAATACAAGAACTAGTTGATAATCTATACTAGTAGTTCAGTTTCATAATTTCTGGTTAAGGTACCATGATGAGTTTATTAGAATAAGAATGAAAACATTTAGCAATAGAGAAAATTGCTGTCTTTATTTTATCTGGTTCCTATGGGTTCTAGTAGTGGTGCTGTATATAACAAACGTAATTGCAAAGATATCATTTTTTGTTTTAGTTTTTTCATTCATTCTTATTCTGCTATTTATCTTTATAAAAGAGAGGTTCATCTTGATGTTTAAAAATAAAAAGTTAGATGTTTCAAATACAAATATATTTATAATGAAAGGTGATAAAAAAAATAATACTAAACAAAAAGAGGTAACAACTATTTCAGAAGAAAGTTTTTTCAAAGGTAATATTACTATTTTAGGTGATATTCATGTCTGGGGGCATATTAAAGGTAATATTACAGTAACTGAAGGAACGATTCACATCATGCAGAGTGGAAAAGTTGAAGGTGAAGTTCAAGCACCAGATATAATTATTGATGGTTTGGTTGATGGTGCTTGCTTAGGAAATAACCTAGATATCCTAGAGAATGGTGAATTACGAGGGATAAGTCGTGTCAGTTATATGTCAATTAAGCGTGGAGGCATATTCATTGGTCAGTCTGAACGACCTGAGCTTCAATCTGAAGAAGGGATTAAATTAGAAGTCATCGAAGAGATACCAAAAAATAAATGAGTATTTTTGCTAATTTAATAAAATACCGCATTATATTGATAATATTTTCACTTGGTGATGCATGGTTTTATCCTAAATATTCCTGAATTATTAGCAAATATGATGTATAACGATCAGAATTTCCACTCTGACGCTTCATAAATCTATTTTCTATCCTTAAATTGGAAGTTGTTTACCTCCAGAGGGATCCCAGAGGGATCATAGCAGATCAAATCCCTTAAGCTGGTTCAGATTTTTTGAGCAGACCAAAATAACTTAAATAGGATTAAAAAGTTTATTTTTTAGTGCTTCGCGCTTCGGCTTGCAATAGGTTCACTGTTGAAAAAGCGATTTAATCGTATTCGTCGTTTTTATTAACATTCAATACACTAATGGAAAGTCGTAGAATGCCAGCTATACTTCACAATCTTTTCTAACTTCTTCATCTCTGCAGGATACTCTGAAAACATTGCCAATAAAATATCAAGGGAAGTTTTATTAGCGGCATCGTGACTCTTTACTACTCAGATCTCCTAATCAAACTCACAACTTTAACTTTTAGTACTCTTCTTTTGAAGAGTAAAGGTAGTATATTAGCTATTTTGCATACCCAGCAAGTGTTGGTGCTACATCTCCTAGAATATTTTCCTATTGTATTCAAAACCAAGAATACCCAAGCAATCCAATAGTCCAATAGCAAGATTGATAGATAAGTCACATATTTGTAGAGTATTGAAAAGTTTAGCTCAGTTATTTCTAACTTTCGATAAGCATCATTAATCACAATTGTCTTCTTACGTCCATGCACGTAGTAATGCCGATTTGATAAGAAAGCGAAGGCGATCAGCTTACCTGATAAAACAGTATATGTTATCAACCAAGAAATAAATTTAGCCCATACTGCTTAAATCATGTAGACACCATTAGTATTTCTCTTCAAGTAAATCGATATTTTAGTTTACTACTAATTTGGTTTTCTGCAGAGAGACCATGTGCCTTTTACAGAGAACTGCTTCAAAGCTTCATAAAATCACCGGTGGATTTGCCTCGCATATATAGGCAAATAGTAACAACTCTTCGCTGCCTTACATGTTTCAAATAAGGTAGTGCAATGAGCTTGTTAGAAACATATTCCATTGCCGTTACGATCCTACTTAATCTTAGGCATTTTAATGGCATTTTAATCTCAACATCGCTAATAGCATTTTATTTTCTTCATTAATAGCAAATAACTGTTACGAAGGACAGATAATAATTCGTAGACAAAACGGCATTCTGCATCTCTATGCATCATGACTTCGAGCTCCCTCTTAACAACGATTCCTATCAACTGACTGTCAGCATTACGAATAAGTTTATGCAAAGTGATTAAAGTAATATCTGGTTTTGTAGATTCTTGTAGGATAGACTTTCATGACATATTAGCTTTTTGTTATTGAAATCATTAACGAAATCTATCAGTACAGGATATAGGCTAACATTTCCTAAACTCATACAAAAAATGAGCATTGTTCTCAATTTACATTAATATGTTTAGTTGTACAATCAGAACTTACCCAATAAGTATTAAATAGTAAAAATCCATTTGTAATATTATGAAAGATTATTAAAAAGTTAAACATGAAGTACTTAAAATACTAAACTATATTACAGGATATGACAAACAATTAGTATCATGACCTTACGGCAAATTTTTAAACAATTATTTGACTTTTAGAAAAAATTTATCATTTAATTAAATTAATAGCTTTAATAGGTATAAGTTTTTTCTTGATAATACCATCTTCTTCAAAAGATATGTTAATATAGTAACTATTTAGTTAAAATAACTAGGATCTAAATATGGCAATCCATATATTAGCGATTGATACTGCTACTGAAGCCTGTTCTGTCGCCCTATGGCGAGATGGAAAAATTTTTACTCAATTTTCCATTACTCCACGGGAGCACACCAAAAAAATATTACCAATGATAAAACAGTGTCTTATTGATGCACATTTGGATTTAAAACATATCGATGTTTTAGCTTTTGGGCGTGGGCCAGGTAGTTTTACCGGCGTACGTATTGCCGCCAGTATTGCTCAGGGATTAGCGTTTGGCGCTAATTTACTACTGATAGGCATCTCTTCTCTATTAACTATGGCGCAAGGTGCTTATCGCCAATCAGGTATAGAAAAAGTATTGGTAGCGATAGATGCAAGAATGGGTGAAATTTATTCTGCTTGTTATGAACTTAAAGAAGATGGTTTTTGGAAAGGTGAAGAGACTGAATCAGTGCTCAAGCCAGAGCAGTTTTTAGCCAGAATAAATAGCTTAAGCGGGCAATGGGTTATTGCCGGGACAGGTTGGTCAGCCTACCCTATATTAAAAATGACAAACTTAAGTTTACTAGAAAGTAGCATTTATTTACCTGATGCGCAAGATATGTTGTCTGTAGCTCTGCAAGAGTGGCAAAAAGGTAAAACAATTAATGTTGAAGAAGTCAAGCCAGTTTATTTACGTAATGAAGTTAGTTGGAAAAAAATATCCGGTCGATAATGCTTGTTTTAAACTGTTATGCTGTTTAAAGAGCAGTTGATAAAAGTAAAGATTTAAGTTACCAGAATGGTATAAAGATTGCTCTGTTGGCTAGGATTGTTATATTGACTTGATGTGTTTTAATTTATCTTTCAATTAAGAGAACAAGACAAACACTATTTTGAACGTTTATCAGTAGTGCGCGAGAGGCTACTAAGTTTAATTTTGGTCTTAATAAGGGCGCTTTGATGTTAATGGATCTACTTTTTTAAAGAGTAATTATTTAGTTCAGGATATTATATAGACCTCGTTCCACAGACATATTCATGGCAATATGGCTACTAAGAGAAATAATTGAAACAAAAATGTTTGATGATAAAGGATCGATCGTTAAACAAGTACAACACCTAAAAATAATCTTACTATTCAGGTAAGCAAGAGCAGCATCTACTTTAGCTAAGGATTACGAAATACTTCAAACTTACCGTTTAAGGGGGTAAAACGAGATGATATTGATGATTAAAAGCCATATTCCAATCGTTTGTCGATCACATTATTAACCGCTCATCAGTGGAAGCCCGTAGTAATTTCCTGAAAATATTTTCTATCTCTCTATGATTTTTCTTTCCAGTCCTGCATGAATTCTTGAACCTTCTAGTATCTTGATTTCTATCAGAGATCTCTATTTATGTACGTACGGAGGAGAAATTTGCGTGAAATGAGGTAGGGAAACCTATGACTAAAAATATAAAACGTTTAAAAGGCACGAGTCTGCTTATCTATAGAGTTATTAGCAATTCTAGTACATAACGATCAGCCTAGATTCTACTCTGATACTTGGTGAATCTGCTTTCTATTTTTAGAATTAGATCTTATTTATCAACAGGGTAATAGCATGGTTAAATTCCTTTAATGTGTTCCATTTTTTGAACAGTTTAAACAGCTTAAATATCATGAAAGGGTTGTTTTTCTTGAGCCACAGTGCTGCTTCGATATCAGCTTTATAAATTCACCATTATAAAGCCAATTTCAATTGGATTACTTATTTTTATTGACAACTACCAGTGTGCTGACAGGAAGCTATAGGAATCCCCCAGCCATTCTTTTCGATCTTTCTCCAGCTTCTTTCATCGCTGCAGTATGCTCGCTAAAAATTTTCCAAATAAAATATCAAGGATTTTATTAGAGATATCAGGGTCCCTCTAGTAGTTAAATCTCTTACAGCTCAAGTTTTAACTTTCGGTTACATCCCTTTGTGAAGTAATTTAGTAACAAATGTTGTTTTGTATATCTAACAATATTAATACTACGTGTCTGGAAATATATTTACTATTGCATTCTAAAAAATCAGCACCCGCCCCATATCAAGTCCTAGTAAATACAATTAAGTCACCTACTTACAGGCCATTCAGAGGTTAGGCTAAGTTCGCTTCTAACTTTTGATAATCATCTTTGAGTACAACTATCTACTTACTTCTATGCACACAGTGACGCCGATAATGAATAGCAGACAAAGGTGGGACTAGCTTGCCTGATAGGACGATTATATGCCATTTATTCAGAAATAAATGTAGCATATATCCATTTAAATAATACAGGTACCATTACCTATGCTCTTTAAGTCATCAGTGTTTCAATTTGCTTATTATGCTGGTAGAGAGACCATGTATTTTCATAAAAAAAATCGCCACAGAGCTTCATGAAAATTACTAGTAAATATGTCATTACAGGAATACATGGCAGTAATTCTTTAACGTTTTTATACCATTCGGATAAGGCACTAATAATGAGCTGTTGAAGGATATTTTATTGTCGTCCTAATCCAGGATTGTAACAACTTTAATCTCAATATCATTAATAGCAGTTTATATGTGATATACTATGGAAATAAGCCTTATGAATGACGGCATGTAATCCTTATCTAAAGGCGGCGTTTAGCATGTTGTTGCAGCATTCCGTTGATGGCTCTATTCAATAACAGTGCTATCAACTACCTTGGCACCATTACAAATAAGTTCATGCAAGGCATTAGAGGTAATATCTGATTTTACGAATATCTATAAGGTAGACTTTTACAGCATATCATCTCTCTTTTATTAAAATTACTCATGAAATCAAACGGAAGGGGGAGATATACGTCAATATTCCAAAATCCCAATACACTAAAATAAGCATAACTCGAAGAGTTTAGATGAGGGAAATAATAAAAGTAATGTATTACTAGTTGCAACCGAGTAAAATTTGAACCTGCTGTGCTAATTAGTTTCGATAGCTTTAAAGCCGTATTAGCTTCAGAATTTTAAACATACATATTTAGTAGAAAGCAGGCGTGGGAAGATTCAGGATAAGGACAGGAGTGGAGCAGGAAAAATCACCCACAAGGACAAGTGTTACAGATAAGGATTCTCTTAATAGAGAGACGGGACTATAAGTTGACACTTTTTATCGTATTTTTTTAGGAAAGTTATTTTACAACTATCATTAATAGTGAAAAACAGTTTAATTGGACGAAGAAATATGTATCTAGGTAAATTACTCTCTTAGTATCTTTTCAGAGAAATAAAAATTATTATTCTGTCTGTGTTCTTCATCAGATCTATCTGTCTAATTATCTTTGCGTTTATTTCAGGAAGCGAAGGAGATGGGAATTATCTCTAATTCCCTAGTCGGTAATGAATTCATAAGGTAGGATACTTTTAGTCATCCCCTCATTCAATGCAGTTTCATCCATTATTATCGACTTGACTTAATTTGGATTACTCAAAAACCTAGATTATAGTAACTAAAGTCGGACAATAGTTGCGTGTCGAGAAAAAATTTAGCAACTGAGTCGGGGGGAACACCTCTACATTCCTATATCGCCTTTTCTAGAATATCTAAAAATAAAAAAATTCAATTGGTCTATCATTATTAATGCCAAAAAGGGAATATTAAAGCGCCTTGGATAAGTAGAAAGTATAATACGTGAAGTTACGTCTTATCTTCCTGATTTGCCGGTTTACGCTTTCTAAGAGATTTATTCTGAGCCATCTTATTGAATCCCTGGAAAATTAACATATGCAGAGTATAAATAGTGCTTAGCTCATAAACATCATTAGAGAGCAATGGATACTTACACCGCACATACTATAGTGTGTCTACTATATTCGTATAGAACAACAACTTAGCACATCAATGCATCTTAAATTAATGATATAGTCGAACTATTAGCGTATAGAAGATGGCCTATAAAGCCATCATTTTAATTTTATTCAAAAGCTTAAAATTACTCTGTATTAATATGATTGCCTGTACAATCAGAAATTACCTCAATCAATATTTAGTAGCAAAGCTTCATCGCAACTCTATGAAAGATTGGTTAAAAGTTAAATCTATTTTTAAAAAACTATATTTTTTCCAAAAAAATAGATATTAATAAATATTAATATCGGTTTTCTACATTAAATTTGTTAATTAGTGAAGCTAAACGGCATTGTCTGGTCGGCAAAACACTAATCAGTTATCCTGATAACAGTATAAAAATAATGCTGAAAGGGATTTTATTAACAATATTAATTAAAATCACAAGAAAAAATATACAGAGATCACACAAGATATTAATTTAAAGACTGAACAAATGCCTATAATTGCTGATCGAAAAATTATATAGATAGAGAAAAAAGTGAATATGTATTAGATCTTAATAAGTGACCTCTAGACACAAAATAAGTTACTATATTAACTTATTAGTTTAATAAAGATCAGTATTATCAGTCATCTCCTGTTTTGCTGATCAACTCAGCAAACAAGCTTCTTCAGTAAGGTTTTATTAAAAAATGAAATGTAATTTAATAGCTTTATACGCTGATATTGATCAGCTATCTTTACGTGATCAATTTTTATTAAAAAAACGCTTAATTAAGATAAAAAAAATAAAAAATAAAAAATCCCGCCAATTAGTTATTGAATTAATTAAAACGAATATAGCCGGCGGGCAGAAAAAAATTGCTAATCGACAAAGTGCTCGCCCAGCAATTATTTATCCAGAAAATTTACCTGTTATTGAGAAAAAACAGGCAATTTATCAGACGATTCGTGATTATCAAGTCGTCATTATTGCCGGTGAAACGGGTTCAGGAAAAACAACTCAGATCCCGAAAATTTGTCTGGAACTTGGCCGAGGCATAAAAGGCTTAATTGGTCACACTCAACCTCGTAGGTTGGCTGCTTGTTCAGTCGCTAATAGAATTGCTAAGGAGCTTAATGTCCCATTAGGTAACGCTGTTGGTTATAAAGTCCGTTTTGATGATCAGATAGGTGATACTACATTAATTAAATTAATGACAGATGGAATTTTATTAGCAGAATTACGTAATGATAAATTATTACTGCAATATGACACGATAATTATTGATGAAGCGCATGAACGCAGCTTAAACATTGATTTTATTCTAGGCTATTTACGCCAATTATTACCTAAACGTCCCGATTTAAAAATTATTATTACATCCGCAACCATCGATCTCGAGCGTTTTTCCAAACATTTTAATCACGCACCGATTATTGAGATATCGGGAAGAACTTATCCAGTAGAAGTTAAATATCGGCCAATTATTGCTAATAAGAACGATACTCATCGCGATCTGCTTGATGGAATCATTGATGCGATTAATGAATTAAGTCAGCAAGCTATTGGCGATATTTTAGTTTTTATGAGTGGTGAGCGTGAGATTCAGGATACCACCGAAGTACTTAATAAGTTAAATTTAAAGGATACCAAAATATTACCACTTTTTGCTCGTTTATCAAACAGTGAGCAAAATCTTATTTTTCAACCTCATGCAGGAAGAAAAATAGTATTAACAACCAATATAGCAGAAACCTCATTGACCGTTCCTGGTATTAAATATGTGATTGATACTGGTTATGTGCGTATTAGCCGCTATAGTTATCACACAAAAGTACAGAGATTGCCGATTGAACTGATTTCACAAGCATCTGCTGAACAACGTAAAGGGCGCTGTGGCCGTGTCTCTGCAGGAATCTGTATTCGTTTGTACTCGGAAGAAGACTTTTTATCACGACCTATATATACCGATCCGGAAATTTTACGTACTAATCTTGCTTCAGTTATTTTGCAAATGATAGCTCTTGGCTTAGGTGATATTAATCAATTTCCTTTTATTGAAATACCTGATAAACGTAATATTCAAGATGGCCTTCGATTACTCGAAGAATTAAACGCTATTATCAAAAAAATCAATAATGACAATTATCAATTGACACAAATTGGCCGTCAACTAGCACAATTGCCCCTTGATCCACGTTTAGGTCGTATGGTTTTAGAAGCAAGTAAACATGGTTGTGTTCGTGAAATTATGGTGATAAGTTCCGCACTTTCTATTCAGGACCCTCGCGAAAGGCCATTTGATAAACAACAAATTGCGGATGAAAAACATCATCGCTTTCTCGATAAACGTTCAGACTTTCTGACGTATTTAAATTTATGGAACCTTGTTAAACAACAGCAATCTATTTTATCCAAGACGCAATTTCGTAAGCAATGTAAACAAGATCTGCTTAATTTTATGCGCTTATGCGAGTGGCAGGATATTTATAGCCAACTGCAACAAATGATTAAAGAGTTGGGTATTGTGGTGAACAGTAAACCTTCTGATTATCAGGCTATTCATATTTCATTACTTACAGGTTTACTTTCGCATATTGGCCAAAAAATAGCTGATAAAGCAGAATTTTTAGGCGTTAGAAATACGAAATTTATGATTTTCCCCGCTTCTGGTTTATTTAAAACTTCTCCTAAATGGGTCATGGTAGCAGAATTAGTTGAAACAAATAAGCTTTGGGGACGTATTGCGGCAATCATCGAACCTAACTGGATAGAACCTCTGGCTAGACATTTAGTAAAATATCATTATAGTGAGCCGCACTGGTCAAAAAAGCAAGGTGCTGTTATAGCATCAGAAAGTGTTACGCTATTTGGATTATCTATTGTGGCAGGCCGCCAGGTTAATTACAGTAAGATTGACCCATTATTATGCCGTGAGCTTTTTATTCGTCATGCGTTGGTTGATGGTGACTGGCAAACCAGCCATACCTTTTACCAACAAAACTTAACATTATTAGCTGAAGTAGAGGAGTTAGAGCATAAAACTCGTCGTCGCGATATTCTGGTTGATGATAATATACTATTTAATTTTTATTTACAGAGAATAAGCAGTCAGGTTGTCTCTTCCCGTCATTTTGATCGTTGGTGGAAAGAGGTAAGTAAAACACAGCCTAATCTACTGACATTTAATAAAAATATGTTAATTCGAACAACTACTAATAATCTTACCTTAGAAGAATACCCAAATTATTGGCAACAAGAAAGGATTAAATTGCAATTAACATATAGGTTTGAGCCTGGTAGTGCAGCTGATGGAGTCACGGTTCATATTCCACTATCAATACTAAATCAAGTAAAAAATGAAGGTTTTGATTGGCAAATACCGGGATTACGCAAAGAATTAATTATCGCACTGATTAGATCATTACCAAAAATACTACGACGCAACTTTGTTCCGGTAGTAAATTATGTCAAAACATTTTTAGAACGAATACCTGCACCGCAAGGAAAATTATTAGATTGCCTAACACGAGAGTTCTATCGTATGACAGGTATTACCATTAACACCGAAACCTGGAAATGGAATCAGTTACCTAATCATTTGAAGATGATATTTCATATTGTTGATGAAAATAATAAGACTATTGCTGAAAGCCGTGATTTAATGTCGTTAAAAATACAATTGAAAAAACAAATTCAACAAACATTAGCTGCGGTTGTTAATGAAGTTATTGAGCAAAGTGATTTACATATATGGAATTTTGGTAGTCTCCCTCAGATTTATGAACAAAAACGTGGTAGTTATCTGATTAAAGTATATCCAGCGCTGGTGGATAAAAAAAATAGCGTTGCAATTCGCATGTTTGAAACCCAAATTGAACAAAAACAGGAAATGAATAAAGGATTAAGGCGATTACTATTGCTCAATATTCCTTCATTGATAAAATACCTCTATAAAAAATTGCCAAATAAATCTAAACTAGAGCTTTATTTCAATCCTTTTGGTAAAATTCTTGAGCTAATTGATGATTGTATCAACTGTGGAGTCGATAAGTTAATTGCTCAATTTGGTGGTTTAATATGGACAACAGAAGATTATCAGCGATTAGAAGTTTATATTCGTACTGAACTTAATGAGGTAGTTGTTGAAATAGCTAAACAGGTTGAAATAATTTTCACTTGCGTATTTGCAATTAATAAACGCTTAAAAAGCCGAATAGACATTCATTTGGCATTGCCGTTTTCTGATATTAAAACTCAACTTAACGGATTAATATTTAAAGGTTCTATTACATCTCATGGCTGGCGAAAACTGACGGATATTATTCGTTATCTCAATGCGCTAGAGCATCGTTTAGATAAATTAATTGTTACTCCAAACCGTGATCGGGAGTATATGGTGCGTATTGAGCATATTAAACAGCAATGGCAGTATTGGCTAGCTAAGTTCTCTATCGTAGATAGACAGCTTCCTGAAGTGCAAGCAGTCTTCTGGATGATAGAAGAGTTTCGGGTAAGCCTATTTGCTCAACAGCTTGGGACAGCTTATCCTATTTCAGATAAACGTATTCTACAGGCAATGTCGAAAATTTCCTTACTAGCAAAGTAAGAGAAAAAGTGTGCTATACTTACCTTTAATATTACTTAATACGATAAGTAATAAGTGAATTAACGATAAGTAATAAGTGAATTAGCTTGATTTTGGGTTACTTGGTTTTTCACTTAAATATACTGTGCGTAAAGATGGAAGAATACTTTTATTATTAGGCATTTTTTAAAGTAAACTAGTGATTGAATTGCATAAGTGGTTCATCTTCATATTTAATACCTAAATTAATATTCTTTTTCCAGAATTATATTTATTTAAAGCTAAAATTTTTATCATCACTTAACGATAATATATCTCCTTCCATTCTTATTTCAACTTTAATAGATGAGTACAATTTCATTTCAAATAAAATTCTTTTTACTCGCTGTACTATACATATCGTTAAAAACAGTTGCTTTAGGCAACCTAAATTAATCTTCAATATAGCTATTATTAATAATGAGGCGCTTAGTTTATGGAGAATAATTTTAGTATCTGCTAATTGAAAATAAGTTATTAGCAAATCTAGTGTATGGTGGCCAAGTTCCCCACTTTTACTCTGATCCTTCATTAAGCTATTCTCTATCATTAAATTGGATATTATTTATCACCAGAGTCAGTAACTCAAAATTTATTTAGGAAATTCCATCTATTTTGAGAAAATGAGAACAACTTCAATTTTATTGAAATAGTTGTTTTAGAACTACAGCACTTCGCGTATTAACTTCGTAGTCTCAAGCCTCATTGTTATAAAAGTCGATATTTAAATTAGATTCGTTATTCTTATTGATGCCCAGTCACTGATAGGAAGTCCTAGAATGCCAGCATTCTTCTCGATCTTTTTTCATCTTCTTTATCGCTGAATAATACTCTGAAACCTTATCAATAAAATATTAAGGGATTTATTAGTGACATCGCGACTCTGGTAGGAAGATCTCCTAGCAAACTTACGACTTTAACTTTCGGTGTATATCTTTAAGAAATAAAATAAATACATTATCTATTTTATATAGTTATTGGTTTTGAGTGCTGCGTGTCAGAGAACATCTTTGGCGTTATATTCTAAAAATAAAGGGTATCATCTTCCGTAACAACTCTTAAAGATATAGTTAAGTCACACGCTTGCAGGCCATTGAAGAGTTAAGCTTAAAGTTCTCTCCCCCTGCTAACTCTCGATAAACATCTTTGACTGTAACCCAGGGGCCTCTTCTCCTCCTCTCCACTTACGTACATGAGGAGTGCCGCCAAAAATAAGCATCAGGCAAAGGTGATCACCTGCCTGGACAGACCTTACATATATGCCTTTAGTCAAGAAATAAATGTAGCGCATATTACTAAATTACGCAGCTTCTACCACCCCATTACTAATAATGCTCTTCAGGGCATCGGTATTCCAGTCTGATAATAGCACTAGAATAAGGCCATGTGCTTTTAACCGAGAACCGGCTTCCCCTAAAAGGTTTCGTCAAAATTACCAGTAAATATATTTTTACCAATACAAGTATAGTAACAACTCTTCATCGCTTTTTATACAATTCAGATAAGTCGGTAGTACGAGCTCTTAAAGGATATTCCGTTAATTCTGAATCTATGATCTTATATAGGCAACTTTAATATTAACATCGCCAATATCAGTCATGTCGTTCGCTGTGATAGATAATCGTTACGGATAATGGAATTTCATGTTCGTTAAATAATGCAGCGTTGAAGATGTTGTTGAAGTTATGGCTTAGAGCTCCGCCTCAACAGCAGCACCTGTAGCTTTCTAGTAGCATTAGAGATGAATTCATACAAGGATTAAAGTAATATCTAGATTCGGGGATCCCCTATTATAGGGTGGGTTTTATGGCATTTAATCTTTTTGATATAAAAATTAGTCACAAAATCAATAAACAGAATATGCCACCATCTCTAAAATCCAATACACCAGAAACTGGCATAACTCCTAATCGTATTATTTTATTAAAAAAAAATATAAAACAAATTAGTCATTTGATATTTTATAATTTATTAATGAAATAATTATAAAAATTCATTTTTACTTGAAAAGATCAGAGCAAGAACCCTTTATGAGACAATTATTAGATTTTATTCCACTTATTGTTTTCTTTGTTGTATATAAAAAAGTAGATATTTTTTATGCATCTGGTGCATTAATAATCGCAACTACTTTAGCTATGCTGATTAAATATCTTCTATATAAAAAAATTGAGAAAAGTTCCTTAATTACTTTAGTAATCGTGATAATTTTTAGCGGATTGACGCTGATTTTCCATAGTGATATTTTTATTAAATGGAAAGTGACGGTTATTTATGCTATCTTTTCATTAGCACTGTTAGTCAATCAATATTTTACTCAAAAACCATTAATTCAAAAATTAGTAGGTAAAGAAATCCATTTAAGTAATAAGATTTGGCGTAAATTAAATCTATCGTGGGCAATCTTTTTTGCTATCTGTGCGCTAGTTAATATTTATGTTGCCTTTTGGCTACCTCAGGATATCTGGGTTAATTTTAAAGTTTTTGGTTTAACTACAGTCACGCTAATATTTACCATATTTAATATGGCTTTTTGTTATAAACATCTACTTAAAAAACAAAAATAATTGATATTTTAACAAAAACATACTTTTAATATGTATAGGCATATTATAGCAAATTACAAAAGTAATTTTTCATGACACAACAATAACTCCGAACGGAAAATTATTTTTCCGTATATTAACAATACCCAGCTATAATTGCTAATAGCAATATTATTTATCAAATGATCAACACTATCACAAATAGATATTTATGGTGCGTCATTCTAATAAAAAATTGAGTTTGCTCATGTTATTACTGTTACTGTCAATGGAGCTATATTTTAAAAACAATCTCTCAATGGAGAGAATAAATATTATTATATGATTATGTTAGTAAAAGTTATTGCTTTCCTAACATAGTAATTTATAACCACGTCTGCACTTTAATTGTTGTGATTTTAAATAATCTTCTCTAGACAAATAATTTTGTAAATAAAATAAGGACCCTACATGATCAAATCTACTCAGCCATCCTTTTAATCAGCTGATATAATTCTTCATATTTTGAATGTGTATTTACTTACTAATAAATCTCTGATTACCCACATTTATTAGATGATGATTAATTTTATACTCGCTGATAAAGTTTTCATATCACTTTTATTCTAATCTTAACAAAGAACAAACTCATTATCGATGATCGACTCAAGAAAACAGCTAATATACTCTGCATTAAACTCTTCAAGAATTTCATCGCTCACATGATACATCTTATTAATCTCCAGCGATTAAGACCGCAATTTGTTTTTCCTTTTATTTTCTATTCACCGAATTTTCTAGCTTTCCTGTATAAGATACAATACTTCTCTTTAAAGGATTAAAGAAAAATATTTTGTCGATTTCAACAATAGCACTTGTGTATTTATGTTAGCTGTTGCTGCTAAAGGAAGGGAACAGTGACACCATCTAAATGCTGTTTTGAATCAATATTCATTTATTTTATTGACCCCGTAAAGTCAATCTATTCAACATATATCGAAGATAAGTAAATCATTTATCTTTGTGATATAGTTTTACAAGAGAACTTCTCTCACTAAGATTATTAAATCTTTTTCTGTAATCGAAGATTTAAAATGATATTACTGTAATTATCATGAACATCCTTATCGCTCAACATGTTTACTGTAACAGTATGGGAAAGCATTAAAGTAAAATAAGTTCTTTCAATACATGAATCGATATGATCTGATAAATCATCGTCAAGCCAATTTAATGAAATGCAGTTTATGTTGGTAGTGAGTGAGGAATAATTTTTTTGATCTGCATGAATTTTTGCTTTCTTATACAAGATCTATAACAAAAATCCTTCATACAATATAAGGTGTTGTTTAGTAACAACCTTTGCCAACATAGCCTGTTGTGCTTATTGCATTAAAACAGTTAACACTTCTAATCATCATTAATATTGAACACTCTTTGGATCAAAAATCTTTCAGTGAGCCTATAGGACAACGTTACTAAGTCATAAAAGATATTTTTCACTTAGGTAGCTATTAATGAGAGGAATTCCCCCCTTTTTTTTACTTACCTGAATAACGCCTTATTACCAATTATTAAATTCTGATAAGGTATCTTTTATTTAATTTAATGAAATAATTTACCTTGACCTTTAAAATAAGCTTTTTATTAAACCAATGAGTTATTAGTAGATCATAGTGTATGGCGGTTAGGCTACTTTCACTCTAATGCTTTGTAAATCTACTCCATTCTTAAATTAGACTTGTTTACTATACCATGGTTAACAAGTTCAAATCCATTAGTTGGTTCAGCTATTTTTTTTGATCTTTCTTCAACATCATTATTGCTGAATGATGGGCTGAAAACTTTGCTAATAAAATATCAAGAGATTTATTAGCAGTATTACGACTCTTTGCTAGGCACACACTTCTCTATAAAAGTGAAGGTTTAACTTTCGATTGCATGCACTTTATGAAGTAAAGGTAGAAGATGAGCTGTTTTCTATATGCAATAGCCTTAGTGCTGCATGCTCAGAAATATCTTTACAATTGCACTTTAAAACTAAGAGTACCGTCTTACGTAATAAGTTTAGTAGATACGGTTAATTCACGCGTTCGCAGCAGACCATTAAAAAGTTCAGATTAGTTTGCTTCTGACTTTAATAATCATTTTCGACCGTAATTAAATCATTAAATCCATTCTCAAATGATGCCGATTTGATAAGAAGGGAAAGGAGATCAGGTTGCCTGACAGGACGGTGCATGTCATTAGCAAAGAAATAAACGTAAGTGTATTTTGCTTAAATTATGAATATACCATTGTCTACGCTCTTCAAGCGATTCTCGTTTCAGTTTGCTGATGATACTGCAGAAAGAAGTATGTAATTTCAGTGAAAAGTCTAAAGAATTTTGTGAAAATCACCGGTAGAGGATCCGCCTTATCAGTAGGTGTCATGGTAGCAGAACCTTTTGATGCTTTTGCGCGATTTAGTTTCTACTACGATCTCCTGACCTTAGGCACATTAATCTCACATCGCCAATAGCAGACTGCATAGTTTTGCTGTAGCAAAAACCGTTACGAACGATGGCTTTATATCGCGCCATCGACAAGAGGCGGCGCGTTGAGGATATTGTCCCCAGTATGGCTTCGAGCTCATTACCCATCAATGGCAGTGGCTTATAGCTACCTTGAAACCATTATGGATAAGCTCATATAATGAATTAGAGGTATATCTAATTTCGTAGATATCTGTAGAGTGAACTTTTCATAGCATCTTATATCAATATTATTGAATTATTTATAAAATTAATTTGCAGGTAGGACATCATCTCCGAAACCCTATACACCAGAAATAAGGATAACTCTATAAGCACTTTATCAAATTTTTAGTTACAATACTCCATTGCTTATACTCTATAAAAAAGGATAAAATTATGGAATTTCTTTTATCGTATGGATTATTTTTTGCTAAAATAGCAACAGTAGTTGTTTTTATTATATCAATTTTATTGCTTATTTTTAGCTTTAGACAACGTAAACAAAGTAAAAAAGGTAATTTAAAACTTGTTAATTTAAGTGAAGCTTATCGTCAACGTCAGCGTGAAATGCAACAGATTAAAATGAGTGACGCTGAATATAAAGCTTGGTTGAAAACCTATAAAAAAAAACGTAAAATTGAAGAAAAAAAGCAAAAATCAGATGCTAAAGTTAGCCAAAAAATACTAAAAAAACCTTGTCTTTTTGTGATTAATTTCAAAGGAAGTATGCATGCTTATGAAGTCAATGCATTACGTGAAGAAATTACCGCAATTTTATCAATTGCTGATAATAAAGATGAAGTATTACTTAGGCTTGAAAGTCCAGGTGGCGTTGTGCATGGCTATGGCTTAGCTGCCTCTCAACTAAATCGGTTAGGGGAAAAAGGTCTTAAATTAAGCGTTTCTGTAGATAAGGTAGCGGCTAGTGGCGGTTATATGATGGCTTGTGTTGCCGATTGCATCGTAGCAGCTCCTTTTGCTATTATTGGCTCTATTGGAGTGGTTGCACAAATACCCAATTTTCATAGATTACTAAAGAAAAAGGATATCGATATAGAACTACATACAGCTGGAGAATATAAACGTACATTAACTTTATTAGGTGAAAATACCGAGCAAGGACGCAAGAAGTTTGTACAAGATTTAAATGAAACACATCAACTATTTAAAGATTTTGTACATCAAAAAAGGCCTTCTCTTGATATTAATGCTGTTGCAACAGGTGAACATTGGTATGGGATTCAGGCGAAAAAAAAGGGGTTAATTGATGAGATAGGAATTAGTGATGACATAATTATCAATCAAATTGATGTCCGTGAAATTATTGAAGTGACTTTCATTCCTACTAAAAGTTTTGTTGATTATTTGATGAGCAGCATGGTAGACAATATAGATAAGTTATTAATACGTTGGTGGAAAAGAGGAGAAAAACCACTACTTTAAATTTTGATCAAGAATAAATACCGGCGGTTTTTAACCGGTATTTATAAAATGAAAATTAAAACTTAATCATTTTATTCTAATTATATTAATTAATTACTTAATAATAAAATAAATAGTTTTATATACTTATTATTAATAGAATTATACTAATAAAATATTTCAATATGAAAATTGATTTATTTATAAAAAATTTTATATATCCATATATATTAAGTTTTTAATATTTTATATAATTTTATTGATTTTTATGATCTGTTAATAACTTATTGGGATAGTTTTTGTTATTATAACAATACATATGATATGAATAGAATAACTGATTACGTATTATTTTTATCGAGCAGAGTATAGACTTTTTATTACTTACAATCCTTTACTTTCATCATTAATTTTCTGATATAATTACATTATTTAATTGATTTTAGTTTTAATTAAGAAAGATTTTTATCTTTATGCCGAATTATTTAAGCAAAAAAAGTTGATAGATTATAAATCTAACGCACTCTAAAAATAGATTTCATTCCATCTGGCTGAAATATCAATGCGCTTAGACAACCTTTTAGGTAAAATAACTATGGGTAAAGCTCTTGTTATTGTTGAGTCCCCGGCAAAAGCCAAGACGATCAATAAATATCTTGGCAATAACTACATTGTTAAAAGTAGCGTA
This sequence comes from Arsenophonus sp. NC-TX2-MAG3, assembly GCA_052174495.1. Lineage (GTDB taxonomy): Bacteria > Pseudomonadota > Gammaproteobacteria > Enterobacterales > Enterobacteriaceae > Arsenophonus. The sequence goes on along the minus strand of JBQMRR010000007.1, from coordinate 275,485 downwards.
GGACATATACGTGATTTGCCAAAAAGTGGTGGCTCCAGATCACAAAAAAATGCAAATGCAATCAACAAGGTCAAAGGGGTAAAAAAAGATGAACATGAAGCGCTTATAAATCGAATGGGAGTTGATCCATATCATGGATGGGAAGCGAATTATCAAATTTTACCTGGCAAAGAAAAAGTTGTTACTGAATTAAGATCGTTAGCTTCTAACGCTGAACATATATATTTAGCAACAGATCTCGATCGTGAGGGGGAAGCAATTGCCTGGCATTTGCGAGAAGTGATTGGTGGCGATAATCAGCGCTTTAGTCGAGTAGTTTTTAACGAAATTACTAAAAATGCCATTAAGCAAGCTTTTGATAATCCTGGTAAAATAAATATTGATCGTGTTAATGCTCAACAAGCTCGGCGTTTTTTAGATCGAGTTGTTGGTTATATGGTTTCACCGTTATTATGGAAAAAGATTTCTCGCGGCCTTTCTGCTGGTCGCGTTCAGTCAGTTGTTGTACGTCTAATTGTTGAACGAGAACGCGAAATTAAAGCATTTATGCCACAAGAGTATTGGCAGCTTCATGCCAATTTACTAACTGTTGATACGGAATTAATTCGAATGGAAGTAACACACGAAAAGGGTAAACCGTTTAAACCAGTTACTAAAGCACAAATTGATACTGTCGTTGCATTATTAGAAAATGCAGATTATCTGGTATCAGATCGTAAAGATCGTATTACCATTAATAAACCAAATGCCCCTTTTATTACTTCAACTCTTCAACAAGCAGCAAATACACGTCTTGGATTTAGCGTTAAAAAAACTATGATGATGGCACAGCAGCTTTATGAAGCGGGGTATATTACCTATATGCGTACTGATTCAACTAGTTTAAGTCAAAATGCTTTAAGCATGGCCCGTAATTATATTAATCATAAATTTGGTAAAAAATACTTGCCTAAACAAGCAAATATCTATACCAATCAAAAAAATTCTCAGAAAGCCCATGAAGCTATTCGGCCTTCTAATATTGACGTTGGCGTTCATGTTCTAAAAAAAATGGAAGCAGATGCTAAAAAACTCTATCAGTTGATTTGGAATCAATTTGTTGCTTGTCAAATGACACCAGCAAAATTTAATTCAACAATATTAACCGTTAAAGTTGGAGATTTTGATTTAAAGTCTAAATGGCATATTTTGCGTTTTGATGGCTGGGCTAAAATTATACCTGTATTAAAAAAAGGTAATAATGAAGATAAAATATTACCAATGGTCAAAGTTGGTACTTATCTTGAATTAGATAAATTATCTCCTAGCCAACACTTTACTAAACCTCCTTCCCGCTTTAATGAATCGTCACTGGTGAAAGAACTCGAAAAACGTGGCATTGGCCGACCATCAACTTATCCGGTTATTATTTCAACTATTCAAGATCGTGGTTATGTAAAAATTGAAAATCGTCGATTTTATGCTGAAAAAATAGGTGAAATAGTCACAGATCGATTAGATGAAAATTTTAGTGAGTTAATGAACTATGATTTCACTGCTAGAATGGAAGATCAGCTTAACTTGATAGCAGAAGATCGTATCGAGTGGAAGAGTATATTAGATAAATTTTTTACTACTTTTATTAAGCAGCTCCAAATCGCAAATAAGGCACCCGAGGAAGGAGGTATGCGTCCAAATCCGATGGTATTAACATTGATTGAATGTCCTAACTGTCATCGACAAATGGGAATTAGAACTGCTTCTACTGGTGTTTTTCTAGGATGCTCTGGTTATAGTTTACCAGTAAAAGAAGGTTGCAAAAAAACAATTAATTTAATTCCTGAAGATGAATTATCAAATATGCTAGTAAGCAAAGAAGAGGATGCAGAAACGTATGCTTTGCGAACCCGACGGCGATGTCTTAAATGTTCTACCGCAATGGATAGTTATCTTATTGATAATAAACATAAATTATATATATGTGGTAATAACCCTGTATGTAATGGTTATGAGGTTGAAGAAGGTGAATTCCAAATTAAAGGTTATAATAGATCGGTTATTGAATGTGATAAATGTAATTCAGAAATGCATCTAAAAATTGGACGATTTGGAAAATATATGGGATGTATAAATGAAACTTGTAAAAATACTCGCAAGATCTTAAAGAGTGGTGAAGTGGGTCCACCTAAAGAAGATGCTATTCCACTGCCAGAATTAGTTTGTGAAAAATCTGACTCTTATTTTGTATTAAGAGATGGAGCGGCAGGAATATTTTTAGCTGCCAACTCTTTTCCAAAATCAAGAGAAACCCGCGCACCATTAATTGAAGAATTGATACGTTTAAAAGATCGGCTTCCAGAAAAATTTAGCTATTTAACCCTGGCACCATCGGTCGATCCTGAAGGCAATAAAACGATTGTTAGATTTAGTCGTAAGACTAAACAACAATATCTTTCCTCAGAAAAAAACGGTAAAGCCACTGGCTGGAGTGCATTCTATATCAATAGAAAATGGGTAGAAAAGAACATATAAAAATTTTATCTATTTTTTATATTTAGATTAAGTTACTGAAATCAGTAACCTACTTTTTAGTTTACTTATTATTGTTATTTTAAATTATAACAAGGATTAATATATGAAATTAAGAATGTTACTAACTCTGAGTATTTTATTCTAACTTCTCTAGCCAATACAATTATTCTCTCAATGCAGATGATTAATAGAAAAATAACGAGCAAATTCCTGTTGATAAAATCAACATTACGGAAATAAAATTTAGTTTATTACTTACCCTGCAATTACAAGGATTAACAACAGAGATAACATACATTTATGTTCAGGAAGAGAATTATGCTGATTTCTGGTTTATTGGGTTTTTAAAATGGTGCTAACATATTCTGCTGATTGGTTTCCTGAATAATGTCAACAACAGAGAGATGATATGTCATGAAAAGTCTACCTAGAGATATCCGGGAAACTAGATTATTACCTGCATATTTTGCATGAACTTATCTGTAATGTTACGCGGTAGCTGTGTAATAGGCGCCGCTATTGAGCGGTGGGCAGCTAGAAACCATTTTGCAACAATATACTAAAACACCGTATTACCGACACGGACGTCATCCATCTACCATAATGATTATCTGCTAGAAAGAACCATACAAAAACGAGTATTGGCGATATTGAGATTAATGTGCCTAAGATCGGGGGTCATAGAAACAAAGAAATATATTCAATAACTTATTGCTACTGCCTTATTTAAAGCGTATAAAAATATCGAAGAGTTACTTCCTTATCTTTTGCTCCTACAAGAAAGGAGCCATAAGCCACCGATGATCTAATAAAGCTCCTAATGCCTCTTTATCGATGAGAAAGCACATGATCTCTCTGATATTATCAACAGACTGAAACAGCAATAGCTTGAAGAATGCAGGTAATGTTGTTAGAGTTATTTAAGCACTACGCAACTATATTTATTTCTTAGCCGATGGATAGTATATGCTGTTCTCTTAGACAAGATGATTGCCTTTACTTGCTGCTTATTATCGACCTCACTGCACATGGATCTAAGAAACTAATTGTCATTGAAGATGTTTATCGAGACTTATAAGCGAACTTGACCTAATCTTCTTAATTGGCCTGTAAGAGCAGGGACTTAATCGTATTTTCTAGAGCTTTATACGGGGCAGTGGTGCTTGGGTTTTTGGAATGCAATGGAAAAGATATTTCTTGGCACAAAGCACTAATGTTATTAGCTACACAAAACAGCATTGGTGCTAAATTACTTCAAAAAGGCACATGGATAACTAAAAGTTAAAGTTAAGCTATTAAGATTTGTCTAGCAAAGAACCATGATGCCGCTAATAAAGCCCTTAATGTTTTTATTGATAAGGTTTTCAGCGTATCCTGCAACGATGAAAAGATAAATAAAAAGGAAGAAGAATAACTAGCATTCTGTACCTTCTCGTAAGCGCACTGAGTGTCAATAAAAGTAAGGAATCCAATTTTGATATTGAATTTTGCGACAGTGAGTCTTATCAAGTTAACGTGAAAAGAATTGTAGTTTGAAATAACTATTTAAATCCTATTTAAATTGCTTCTATCTGTTCAGAATAATTATAACTGGCTAAGTGAATTTTAGCCTTGATTATGGTATGGGTGATAATAACATCTAGTTTAAGGATGGAGAATAGATTTATAAAGCATCAGAGCGGAACGTAGCCTGACCACTATACAGCAAAAATAACTTCTCGAGTTGTTTTATTTATCGAATTTCTAGCCTGGAAAAAGATTATTTGAAATTACAACAATTGAAATATTAGAGGTGGCTACAAATTGTTTTACGAGCAATGCAAAAATCTTTTTATAACATACCCAAAAAACTATACTATATTCCGTATGAAACAGTGATATCTAATCGTTTCTAATACATGTTCTGTGGAAGAACAATAATCTCTTGTCGAACTAAATTTACTCGTGATCAGAAGGTCTCAGGTAGCAAAAAAACAGAAAAATATATTAACACATTTGTTGTTTAAATAATCTCGTTTCTAATTAATTTCCTAATTCTTTTCAAAATATAATAAAGCGATAATTTGAATTATCTCAGCCTGCAATATTAGTTACAATTAAAATAACTATTTACTTTTAGTAATAAAACTAACTATCACTAGCACTTAGTATATAATATAAATATTCATTATCTAATATGCTTTATTTTTATATTGATAAAGGTTTGTTGATTTGCTTGCAGAGCACTTTATAGAGATATCTGCATTTCAATTGTTGTGATTTCAAATATTTTTTCTCTAGGCAAGAAAAATTCGATAAAATATAAAGAGTCTACACTATGAAATCTACTCAGCCAGCTTTCTAAGCAGCTAATATAGCTGTTCATATTTTAAATATGAAATTCCTTACCAATAAATTTTTGGTTACCTACCTTTAATAGGTGATAGTAACTAATTTTATAATTATTCACAATGGCTTCCTATAATTTTGCTCTATCCAAGTAAAAGATGGACTCTTTATCAAAAATTAGTTTAAAAAAACTAATAACACACTCTGCATTAAACTCTTTAAAAATTTCATTGCTTACATTAGTATCTTGATCTCTCTGGCGATTAAGACCGCAATTTGTTCTTTTTTTTATCTTCTCCACTACCATATTTTTCTAGCTTTCCTATGTAAAATATAACTCTTCCCTTTAAAGAATCAGAAAAAAATATTTAGTCAACTTCAATTATACTATTTAGTCACTTATGTTGACTGTCGCGACTGAAGCAAAGAAGTAGGAAAGGACGCCCATCTAAATGCTGTTTTAAAATCAATGCCCGTTTACCTTACTGGAGTCTGTAAGGTTAATATATTTAAAATACATCCTAGATAACTAAAACATTTATCTTTGTGATGTAGTTTCACCAGAAGATATTTAATCAGATTGTTAAATGTTTTCTGTAATCACGAATTTTACAAAAATCTCACTGTAATCCTAATAAATCCCCAATAGCAGTTACATGCATATTGTAACAATATGAGCAGAACAAACTGGATTAAGTTAATTCAATACATGAATCGATATCATCCAACAGATTTTCACTTAGCAAACTAATGAGATACTATTTTATGTTAACATGGAATCAGAAAGAAAAATATCTTTAATCTGTATTACTGATTGTTTTCCATTACAATTCTAGCGAGAGTCTTCATTACAGAAAAAGTATTTCTACCAATAACATTTTCAACATAATTAAAATTAAATATAACTCTCCGAACTGCAGAAAAGATAAAAACTATGTTTTATGCTATTTAACTTCAATTTCATCTTTTGCATAATACCAAAACTTGTATGAGATTATCACCTTCTTGATCAAAATGCTGCTTACTAAGATAGTTAACCACACCAACAATGTGTTCTAATTTCTTGCAAACGTATTTCTACTGCTTGTAGATCAGTACTATATCTAATAGTTCGCTTAAAATTATTTCCTTTTAATGAACTGATATATAATTTATATTTTTGTTATTTCACTTGCAAAATTTCACATATGACTAGTAAAACTAACTAAAATCAGAATCTCTCTTTATCTGGTAAATAAGATAGGAAAGCTCCTTTAAGTCATTAGCTGCCGATCTTTTAATCCAGAATAACTGTCTCTACACGGAGACATACCAATAAATCGAGCGCTTATCATCGGCTATAAATAAGTATTACAGATATTTTTTCTAACATGCACCCATCAAGTATTCAGGCTTACCTCAACTCTGAGGCCGCAGATTTTCACGCATAATAAAATTTCAGCCATTAATTTTATTGCTCCAGTTACTACTGGTTTACCATGCAGTCACTGAAGTGCTATCACTATCATGACTATTATCCTTTACTAATAAAGCTACCGCTACAGAAGCAATACCTTCTTTTCTACCAATAAATCCAAGTTTTTCTGTTGTGGTAGCCTTAACATTGATATTATCAATGTGACAACCTAGATCATTTGCTATATTTTTACGCATATCAGAAATATATGCCAGCATTTTTGGTACTTGAGCAATAATTGTGATATCAATATTACTGATACAGTATCCTTTTTTTAGCACCTGAAAATACGCTCTTCGCAATAAACTGCGACTATCTGCATCTTTGAAAACTGGATCGGTATCAGGAAAAAGTTTACTGATATCACCTAATGCTACTGCACCAAGAATAGCATCTATCAGTGCATGTAAAGCGACATCACCATCTGAATGTGCTATTAATCCTTGTTCATAGGGAATTTTCACTCCACACATTGTAATTGGGCCATCTTTACCAAATTTATGCACATCAAATCCATGTCCAATCCGCATGAACGATACTCCTAACAATAGTCTTATAAAGTACGAGAAATATAGAATTCTGCTAGCATCAAGTCTTCTGGTTGAGTAACCTTTAAATTATTAACTTTACCTTCTAGCAATTGAGGATGATAACCGCAATATTCAAGCGCTGAAGCCTCATCGGTAATTACTGCTTTTTGTGCTAATACTTGAGTTAAACAATTTTTGATTAATAATAAAGGAAAAAATTGTGGCGTCAGTGCATGCCAAAGTTCATTTCGTTCAACAGTATGACTAATATCTATTTTCCCCTGAACTGAACGTTTTATAGTATCTCTTACTGGCGCTGCCAAAATGCCACCGTAAGAAGATTGCTGACTATCAATAAAACGAATAATACTATCTAAATCAGATTGCTCTAAGCAAGGTCGAGCTGCGTCATGAATTAAAACCCAACAGGGAGGATCTAGCTGTAAATTATCTGATAAATAATTCAGTCCAGCCAAAACTGAATCAGCTCTTTGACAACCACCAATAACTGTTTTTATTTTTGGATTTTTTGAAATCAGTAATTGATGAAAAAAGATATCATGGTTATTCAATGAAACAATAATTTGAGAAATCCTTGGCTGCTTAAGTAAAGCAGATATGGTATGCTCAATAATGGTTTTTCCAGCTACTTTCAAGTATTGCTTTGGACAATTAGCTTTCATACGACTACCAATACCAGCGGCAGGTATTAAAGCAGCAACCTGTATCTTATGATTAGACATAAATTTATTCATCGTTTAGGCTATTTTCTTATGAATTATTACTTTTTTATTAAATTATATTAAATAATTTTCAGTTGGATAAGATTTTATTATAAAAAATTTTATTTATTGGTAGAAAAGATGTTATCATTCACTATTCGATAAAAAGACTCTTCAGGTCTAATCATACCAAGTTCAGCTCGCGCTCGTTCCTCAATAGCTTCGTCTCCTTCATTCAAATCCTCTATTTCAGAAAATAGACGTTCATTTCGTACTTTAAATGCCATATTCAACGTCTCTAGCGCTGAAACTTCTTTTTTTATACGTAAATAATCATGGATACCATTTTTACCAAACCATAGTGAATATTGTAACCAGCAAAACACTATTAATAATATCAGTACTAATTTACGCATCGAAACCCCTATAAGACTCATTCATCATTTTATGACTTACTATTAAGACTCTACTTATCACAAAAAATTCTAAATAAAGAACTTCATAAATAAATATTAAATAGAGTCAAAATTGGTTTTATTTTTTATAAAAGATAGCTTAGTTATCTATCAAGAAAGTTTCTTTTTCATTTAATAAGTTAATCAACTTAAAATATTTTATTATTAACTATTTTTAGTTAATAATAAAAATTATACTAAAAAAATTCTCCTATTCTATTTTTGATTTCGTCAAATGATAACACAAGATAAAGGTAATAAGGTAATAAGGTAATAAGGTAATAAGGTAATAAGGTAATAAGGTAATATTTATTAAATAAATTATATAATAATTAATTTAATAAATATTAAATAATGAGATTATTTAAAATTCTCTAATATAAAATGCACTAATTCAGAAAAATATTTGCATTAATACAATTAATAGGTGCCATATAATGAACACGATAACTTTTAAAGAGCTTTAATTTAAAGTTACCATCAACCGCCTATGTTCCACAGGTCATAAATGTAGTTATTTACATAATCACTTATTTATGATCTAATTAAAATTAACCGGTAAAAATAATTCACAAACAGGCTATATCATTAATTTTAACAAAATTTCTAATGGTTTTAAACCTTTATCACAAGAATTAAATAATCATTATCTTAAGACATAGAAGGATTAAGAATCCTATTAATGAAATTATTGCACGTTGGATTTGACGTAAAATAAAACCAATGTTGCCTCAATTAAGTTTAATAATAATTAAAGAAGTTATTAGCAAATAATCGTTATGGACAATGGTATAACCGCTCGTTGAGAAGGAGGCGGTTGAGTATGTCGTTGTAGAATGATTTTGAGCTCAACTTGAATAGCGGAGCCTATGAGCTACCTGGAATCATTTACAAATAAATTCATGTAAAAGAGAATACAGCTAGTATCTGGTTTCGCAGAAACTACCCTATTAAAGCAGATTTTTTATGGCATATCATCTCTCTGATGTTAAAATCATTCATCAAATCAATCAGCAGGATACATCAATCATCTCTGAAACTTCAGAGATCAGAAATGAGGATAACTCCGCAACTAATATATTGGTGAAATTTATCGAAATAACATCAAATAATTTAAAATCTTATGACTAAACGAAGTTTATAATAGTTAATAACTATTCTTTATCATTATTCTAATTGATAATTATTTTAATTTTTATTAAAAAAATATTTTTATTGATTTTATAAGCTATTTTCTATAGTTATGGTATAAGAATTTATATTATTCTTATGGCATAGAAATTTTATTTTTTCTTTATTAAAAAATCACAATTAAGAAATTATTTATATAAAAACCATTTGAATAGGTAGCTATGCTATTGATAATTGATAACTATGATTCTTTTACCTATAACCTTTATCAATACCTGTGTGAGTTAGGGGTTGATGTTGTAGTTAAGCGTAATGATGCGATTTCTGTCTCTGAGATAGAAACATTAGCACCGACACATTTAATTATTTCACCGGGTCCATGTACACCTAGTACAGCAGGTATTTCACTAAGTGCAATTTCATATTTTTCCGGCAAGATTCCAATTTTAGGCATTTGCCTTGGTCACCAGGCGATTGGTCAAACCTTTAATGCTTCGCTTGTCAAAGCAAGAAAAGTAATGCACGGCATGATATCAGCAATTAATCATAACCAACAAGGTATTTTTAAAGGATTAAAATGTCCATTACAAGTTACTCGTTATCATTCTTTGGTGATTGATATCAAAACTTTACCTGCTACTTTCGAGATTACTGCCTGGACGACGCTACATAATGGAAATATTGATGAAATTATGGGTATTCGGCATAAAACAGTAGCAATTGAAGGTGTCCAATTTCATCCAGAAAGCATCTTGAGTGAGCAAGGGCATGAATTATTAAATAATTTTTTAATGTATTAATTTATTAGAAATAATATCACTTTTAATTATATCATTTCAATGATAAGTATAACTATCAACATTAAAAATAAGTTTTACTTCTGTTTAAAATGTAAACCTTAATAGAAAAGAATGTTAGTATTTAGATATAACTCTAAATATATTTTTATATTTATCAAAAGTTATTAGCAAATCTGCTGTATGACGGTTAGGATCTACTCTGATACTTCATAAATCTATTCTTCATCTTTAAATTGGATGTTATTTCCTTACGGTCAGTAAGGAATCTTCTTAATTAATTCTAGCTTTTTTTAAAAAGACTGTAGCAGTTTAAATTTTTATTAAAATGGTTGAAATGGTTATTTTTGAACTATAGTGATTTAGCGCATCGGTTTCATATCTTCACTATCTTAAAAGTCGATTTAATTAGATTCGTTGCCCTCACGAGAAGGGGGAGAATACTAGCCGTTCTTCTTCGATCTTTTTAAGCTCCTTCATTCCTGTCGGATACACTGAAAATCTTGTCAAGAAAACATCAAGAAATTTATTAACGGCATCACAGTTCTCTGTTAGCCAAATCTCTCGAATTTCACACTTAACTTTCAGTGGATTCATTTTGGGAAGTAAAATGCAGTGTATTAGATATCTTGTGTAGTTAATGGCATTGGTACTACATGTCCAGGAATATCTTTATGATTGCATTCTAAAAACGAATGGTACCCATACCTCTATAGCAAGGCTGGGAGATATAGTTAAGTTACGCGCTCATCAACCATTCCAAACTTATGCTCATAAGTTTGCTTCTGATTTTCAATAATTTTCTTCGGGCACAGTTCAGCTCCATGTAGCCATATGTAGTACCATCAATAATGAGCAGCAGGAAAGGCAATCAGATTACCTGATAGAATAGCATATTCTTTCAGCCAAGAAATAAACGTAGTGCGTATTGCTAAATCACGCAGACACCATTGCCAATGCTCTTCAAAATATTATTGTTTCAATCTTCTAATAGGTACTGTAGAAAAACTATGTGTTTTCATCGAGAAAAACCCTATAGTTTTCATCAATTAACCTATGGATAATACTTCGAATATACAGGCGACCATAGTAGAGAATAACTCTTTGCTATTTTACACGTTTCAGATAAAGGCGGTATCTTTCTCTTGAAAGATATTCTGTTGTTGGGATCCCTCTGATCTTAGGCGCTTTAATTTGAACGTTATATCCGTCGTCTTATTTAGTTCGTTGAGCAAATAACCATTATAGATAGATGACGGCATTGGTGACGCCCGTCTACAAAAATCGACGTTTAAGATACTGTTGCAATCATGGTTTCGAGCTTCAGCTAACGTCTGTGATTATTAGCTAACTAGCACAACCATTACAGATAAGTTTATACAAGATAGGGCAGATAATATTTAATTTCAGGGATATCTATAGAGTAGATTTTTCATAGCATATGATCTTTCTGTTGTTGAAACTATCCACAAAATTAATCAATAGAAGATACGCTACTTATTTTAGAAATCCTATATATCAGAAATCAATATAACTCACGTGGAGTATAACAAAATAATTTACTGGTGTGAAATAAGATAAATTATCAAAAGTAAGATTACAATATTAAAATAATCGAAAATAGACTGAAAAAACTTTCTACAATTTTAAAATACAGATAATCTTCTAATAGTCTAAGATAACGCTGCTTAATCTTTGCTAGTAATTATTTAATAAATTTAACTATTAAATTCATACACCTAAGTTATTTAACAATTAAAATAAGCATGATGATCATCAAAGATTAATTTATTTTTCATCATTTTTTGTACACCGCGCTAATCATCATCTTTAAAATGTTGCTAGGCAGTTGATGTGTTACTTTTAACAAACAATCATACTGCGATCAAGGTTTTATAGAATTATCTCTTCAATTAACTCTGCTGAACCTAAAATCATAAATTGCGCCCTAATTTTAGCAAATTAAACTTTACTAACATCAACTATTAGGCTAAGTAATATAAAAAATATATTTAACTGATGCTCTTAAGTTATAAGCCTATTGGTGTCATAATAGAAGAGGTTCCATCTTAAGTAATAATTTTTACTTTATTAAAAATAACCTGCACTAACTTCCTGCAGATAATAAAAAACGAGTAACCATATTTAGAAGCAATAAACTCTTTTTCCTAATTTTCTTAACATAATATCTCGTTTATTCACCTTAAGCATATGTGTTATATCCTGAAAATAGTATGATTTTTTAAATAATTCAGGTTTAACTTTAAATTAATCTTTTATAAGACTACAATGGAAATTGTACTACTTAATACTAATTGAGATAATTTTTAACTGTATAACTAGTATATCAACAGTAGCTAAAATAACAGCACCCTATATCCTGCAAGTTATTTATTTAGGCGCTGAAAATCACTCTAAAAAAAGACAAAAATCAAATACTACTTATCCAAAATTAACCTGCGGTTTGCACAAGTCAAAAAATAGTGAGCAAAATAGGCAACTACCGACAATCAGATCATAGTGAACTTCTGAGTAGCCCTCAGAATCTGGAGCCAATTTATTGCAGCTAATCTGAGCATACTTTCCAGAATATTGGACGCTAGAAGATAGAAATACGTAAGAATAGCCATGAATCTCTGCTGAATATATGTGTAGTGATATAGAATAAACCGTACCCGTAAAAAGCTATTTGGTATTGCATAATCGATGTTTCCGATGGATGATCTGGTTATAATGACGTGCGCTCTTTTTACTCGCCAAATCTCTAAATGCTTTCGCTGCAGTCTAATTGTCTTGTTTGCACGTGACGTTAATAACAATGCAGGCTAATGATAAAAACCTCTGGTAACCAACTATTCTGCTTGTTACTGGTAGTCTCACGCAAAACCGATAAATACATCTGGTATTCCCAGATAAGGCTGAACCCGCATATGGTATTTTTCTAGATATCGGCTAGTCCTATAGCTTCGATAAAGAATATCGACTAGATTTAAGTCGATATTAAGATCTGTTACATCTACCTATTAGTCCGTCAAACACACTAGAAAAAAGCTAAATAATCTTTGATATTCTTGTTCTAATTGAGATAACTGAATAACTATCTTAAACAGGCTCTAAAACAACTGGAGAACGTAGCATACGACATGAGGCTATTCTCTTTTATTTCACCGCTTATTTAAAACGCTAAAATTATCACTTATTTTAATTTTAAAGAGCCAAGGTAGCGGCCACGCTAAAAATCTTCGATTTTAATAATGGCCAATCAGAGCATGATAATCTTTCCAAATATCTATTTAAACTAATACCATTATACCAGAATATGATGCTCAGTAATTAATTGTTTGTACCAACTATATTTATGCTAACCTTCATTAATTTAGCAGGAAGGCTGGACGGAGTTATTCAGTGAATCTGCCAGCGTCCCTTACGCCATTACTTTCCAGTATCCAAACTAGAAATAGAGTTACAGGATAAAATAAAATGCTAACTTTTTGATGAGGTCCTTAATTTATCTGTAATAAGGCAGCAATGAAAGGTTAGCTTGCTGATGCTCTCGGTTTCTTAAATAATATAAATGAATCCAGGCAAGGGGAAAAGGGGGGCCGCATACCGCGCGATACTCGATAAGTTTTTTCCGCACTTTATAAAAATTTATAAATAATTTCTTAGAAAATTATCTACAATAGCCATTAAGTTATTTGTCTGTCATAAGACAAATATACAAATAAATAATCTTTAAAACCATTTAAAATAGAAATGCGCTGACCAGCGCACATACACTGCTAGTATCATATTAATGAAGGTGCTATAAATCTTTACATATTTTTATGCGCAATTGACATACAGTATCTATTACTAGATTCTGAACGTAAACGGACAGAATTTACAGTTCTGCGAGAAAGTCTATGATCCAACATCAGATAAAACACAAATAATAACCGAAGACCTGAAGACAGATACATCCGTTTATAACTGAATCAAACAGCTTAGCGGTGTATGGGCCTAATCTGCTGGCTAATTATCCCAATCCCAGACTAATCTGGATTTTTATGAACTGATGACGGGGTGTTGGCTCTGCTAAAGAAAATCTTACCATCGTTTTGTTTACACCTCATATTCTCCAATAAGTTAGCCATGAGCTCATTGTATTTAGTTATGTCAGTTTCTTGATATATAACCGCCTGCTATCAAAAGGCTATTCACGGTTTCTTTTGTGAATGCCAAGAACCAGGGTACTGGAATTTATTGAAGATCTGAATGACAATCCATGACTTACTATACTTCTTCAATTACGGGAATTATTGAGCTACTACGTGGCTACTCTGTCTTAATCCCTTGCGCTAACAATCGGGGCGCACCTTGGCATACTTTAAAACCAGGGTTATCAACCCTCATACAGAACAGAGAACTTGAGTATAGAAAAAACTAAAACTAAAAACTATCTGAAAATCGAGAACGCGGCATGCGGGCCGCTAAAGTTGTTCATGATACCAATGTAGCCTTTATAAAAATACTAATAAATAACAGACGACTGCTCCTGACTTGATGGCCGGTAATTGTACCGTTACTAGATATGTTCTTCTGTAGCAAAAAACTACTGACGTTTACTCAAGGTAGGCACAGTCGTTCACTTGCAGAAAACTTTTAAATTCTCATTAACCTAAAATTCGCTCCCGCTAGTTGATTTTAGCCCATAGAGACAGCGTGTGCAATAATACACATTACACCGCAATGTAGGATTACTTTTACTTAATTAGCTCATCGATCTAAATGCATTTCAGCAGCAGGTGATGATTCTGAAGATCCATGAGTCCATTTTTTACGAATCAGCAATGAAATGCCGTTCCGTTTGGAAGAAGAAGATTATATCTGATTATTTAAAGGCCAAGCAGGTCAATGACCTTATCCTCAGAGCAATTCCTGATAAATATCGCAATGCCAACCTGATTTTGAAAAAGTTTCTCCCATTGGTTAGCAGTAAAAAGGCCTCAAGGTGCTGATCTTTAATATGGGGCGTCTAACAATTGTATAAAACCAAAAACATAGATAGTATAGATAAACAACATATCCTGTTAAGAGCGAAAGAAGCCTTCACTGCTATCTATATTTAATGAGTATGATCAGCTGCAAATGTCAATTACTGCGAACAGACAAAATTAATATTTAATGAAGAAATTAAGGCGATTGAAACGGGCCAGGTAGGTATTTTGCTGCGATAATGCAGTATAATCGGCGAACTTGTACAATCAACTTCAATCTATATCAGAAATGTGAAAAGACTATAACGAGAGAGTGGATACCCTCTCTTCTGAATAAAAAGGTGATCTGCTAAAATATTGAACCAAAAATAAAAGTGATCCTGATCACATCGGTCTGCACTCCAATATCATTAGTATGGAAGGTATAATGATGGCGCTCTTATCTTTCTATAAGATGTTGCAGACAGCATTGAAGAAAATAAATGCGAACATTTTATCTTCTCGCAAAATTTTAAAGGATCTATTTATCGTTATGAAATTGAATTGTTTTTTTAAGAGAGATCAAAGTTATCTCCTTTTACTAAAGGAGATAGAGTTGCTTTATGGATCTTGTAAGTTACAATTTCATCAAAATGTGTATTTTTTAATCTAATGTAGTAATTATAGAAATATTAACCTAGGGGAATTGACTTAATAATCTTCGTTTTTTATTTTATAAATTTTTTCTAACAACAATTTCGTTGCCTGTTCACCAAATTATTCGTTGATAAAATAACCTATCGCTACATAAAATGCAATTATATAGAGCTGCGCGTAGGAACCCTTGCATCAGCACAGTGAACTCGGTTTTTACATTTTTTTGCAAACTATTATCTTCAACACCTTATATATATTTGGTAATGGTGTGCATTATTTATGATTCGACAAAAAAAATCATAGTAACGCAGAATCTTAAAATACTTTACTGAATATATCTATTATAGCGCCAAGATGATCTCTTTTTCTATCAGTATCTACTCGGTAATTGTTTAGTCGGGTAGTCTAGTAATGATGTCAACCACTCTCCATCGGTAATGTCGGAGATTTAAAGTTAATGTCAGGGAGCGTTTAATATAGCACAAGAAAATATTTCGCGCTTATGCCAAGCTTCTTTCCTCTTTTTAATAAAGTGTACCTTCCAGTGACGTTTATACTGTATCTTTAAATAACGCCACCATTTCTTCCTGGCGCGAACATGCAAGAGACCAGTAATACCTGGGATTTATTAAGTTATCACTGTGATCTAATAGCCAGATGACAGCACCTCTCTAGATTTCTTTTATTGCTTTTTTAGAATATCTCACCAACCATACAGCATGTTTAATATTTAGCCCCGTCATAAGTAATGGAGACATGAACATACGGATACTGATTGAGTTGTTGACCATAAGTGCGCAAAGAATAGAAGATACTAATTTCAATATTCTATTTGCATTATTACTGCAACATAGTCAGGTGGCGCCTCGAAATAGAGTGTTAAGTCGCTGGCAGCTATCCTTGAAAAGGATAAAGAAGATGGGTATAGTAAAATAATGTGTTATTAAGTTGCAATCGATAAAATATTAACTTCCTATTAATCTCTGCTCGGGAGCTTTGAAACTACATGAACTACAGATTTTAAATTTAGAGCTTTAGCAGAAAAAATAGCAGTGATAACGCTTCAGGAGAGGTATAGCAGTAGTGCTGGTAGACATTTATGAAAAGTTTTACAGACAAGTATTCTATCAACAGATAAATAGATCTACGATCTAACACTTTCACCGTGTTTTAAAGAAATTTATTTCAGCCCTTTTTAATAATAAAAAGGAGTTTAGTTGGGTGGAGAAAATATACATCTGAATAAATTATTCTCTAGCATATTTCCAGAGAAATAGAAGTTCTCATTCTGTCTCCATTTGTTAAGTCTATCGGCCATTTATCTTTGTGTTTCTACAAATAGCAAAAGAGACTGAAATTATCCCTGTTACCTATAGGTAATGAATTCATCGGCAATCATACTTTCAGCAATTGCTCTTAATGAGTTATGTCCAGCATTATCGGCTTTGACCCTTATGTGTTTTTCAAAACTCTAGATAATTATGACTAGAGATAGGTAATACTTGCCATATCGAGAGAAATTGGGAGGATCAAGAAGATTTAGATATATTCCTTCATGACCTTTTATGGCATGAAAAGATTCAGTCTATCCTCTGTAACCATTGATTTCGGGAAGGATTATAAAACGATTTAGATAAATAGGCAGCATAACATGTAAAGTTTCGTGTTATCTTTCTAATTTATCCAGTTTACGTTTTCTAAGAGACTTATTCCGAACCATCTAGATAAATTTCTGAAAAAATTAATGTATCGCAAAGTATAAAGCATTACTTATATCATAAACATCATAAAAGTAATGTAGTTGTGCGACTTACATTATAGTATACTACGTTCTACTGTACTTTATGAGATGAGTTGCTCTAAAAAAGCAGTCGAAGAAATCTGACGATGCGCTATCATCCGGCTGATACGTCACAGCGATGACCTGATAAATTCCAATTCTCTTCTTTACTTTATGGCAAATTCAAATTAGAAAGCAGCGTCAGCCGTTTATTCTGAAGGCACGGTATACGTATAGCGTTACTGAAAGTGCACTTCGCTAAAAAGACGAAAAATGAGTGTGATGTAGCATAAATAGCTCTGGCGCTACACCTTAAACGACTCACCGGTATCCTAGTCAAAACTGCGCATTACTTATCTGAGAGAGAGGTTGTTCATTATTACTATGAGCACCGAACTTAACAATATCACCAACAGAATCAGTAATGTAAGAAGAGATGATTGGAAACTATATTAGCTATATTTCGGCTAAGCCTTTTAAGATGATGTGTTACTATGATTTATTATTAAACTTAAACAAAGTATACTATTGCTGAAGGTCTATAAGCCAGAGAAAGATAAGGATTTACAAAAAATTAAAAAAAATGAGTTTTCCGATTCTGATAAAAAAGATTCCTAGCCAAAGCTTCATATAAATACATTCTATGTGGGGATAAGGTATTTTTATCAACACTCAGATTGAGTGAGTAGATAATAGAATTGTTGTTAGAAAAAATGCATAAACTAGAAATAATGATTTTAAAAAAACCTAAGGTTAATATCTTTAAAATTATCATCTTAGATTAAAGAATATATGCTCCGATGAAATTTTTGCTTACAAAACCCATATACCAATTCTATCTTCTTTAATAGCAAAAATTAATAGCTTTTTTTCTTTCTAAAGAATGATTAAAGTTTTTAACTACCAAAAGATAGGTGACGCAGTGTTGAGCACATTTTCGATTGAGGTGTTGATTAGGGCGAAAATAGCCGCTATATTCATTCAGTTATAGGTGATTTCCACCGTATCTCAATTTATTAGGGCATGCAACCCGTCGTTTGTAGATTCCGTCAATCAAAAACTGATCCAGGGTAACTCGGTTACGGTCAGTTAGGCAGATCGCACTTATCATTAATAATGGATTTAGATCACATGCCCAGATGCTTTGCTATCTTAAGCAGTACCATCGACGTTTATATTGCACTATTATGGTAGTCAGATTGATAGGCAATAAATGGCAGACTATGATGGAGCAAAATCTGAAGTTATTGCCCATCACGGCAATAGCGGGTAAACAACGTACCTCGCACAGCTATTAATAATCGATCACCTTTTAGAATAAACTGGTGATATAGGCATTATTATCATTATGACGATGTACAACTTTCAGGCGTACTGTTTAATAAAAATATCCGCGCCTAAAGTCAAGAGTACAGAAAACTAGATTCAGAATGTTTTGCAACCTGAAATACAAACAATGCACTTATTGATAACAATATTGATGTCTAGACCATATTCTTGTCTACTTATTCTATAAGTCGAGGTATAACCGCCTACCCTACCCTTAGTTCAACTCTGTGGAGAATTAGCAAAAGACAAAGGTAATCAAAGGTAATAAGGACAAAGATAATATTGAATCAATTAAATTGCTAACCAAGTAAATATTTGCCTGATATAGCCTAACAAATTACAAACGTAGTCCAGAGTATAAGGCGATAATGGCGAATGGTTAGCTCCATGCAGGTACAAAAATTAGCATAGGTTGGCGAACCGATAAAACAGGGAACAATGTTAATAACTTTCTAAAACTGTCTCTTCCAGAAACTAAAATTTTTTTTGTGATATTGGTATCGATATTAAAAATTCTTAATGCATCAAAAACGCTGCAAGACGATACACTGTTCAATAACATATTAATTGATTCTACAGAAGAAGTTTGAATTAGGTGAGCTATTTATTGATATTCAGGAAAATAAACTTTATTGTTCGATACTAATTAATATGCATAAATATCGGCAAATTTGCATACAAACACTACCTGTTGCTGATAAGCATTTAAGATAGTGAATATAAAAAAATATATTAAATCACCGATTAAGTAGATGAAAAGCTGGATATCACTAGTCAAAAATTTTATTACTAAGTCTTTGGTAATATACTAAAACCCTAATAGGGTGCTTTAAACCGCCCCAGTATTTTTTACGTGGACACGACTAATTTCCGAGTTAAAATAGCTATTTCAGCAAAGATTATTGATAAAAATCTCATATATGTATTAAGGATCTGGCTACAGCGGTTCCCATGAAAATTAAATAGTCATAATAGATCAAAGAGATTCTTCCTAATTCTATGCAAAGATAAAGGTACATTTCATTAGTTAGTTTGATGATAATCTATCGGATGATATCAATTTATACATTAAAGCAACTTATTCTATTTTACCCTACTCACCTATTGTCATAGTGAGCATGTTATCCACTGAGGATATTTATTATGGTTACAGGGATACCATTGAAAATCTCTAATTGCAAAAATATTTAATAATCTCGCTAGGACTCTTTGCTGGTGAAACTACATCATAAGAATAACTAGTTTAGTTATCTACAATACATGGTGAACAGGTTAACTTTACGGGAGTTAGTAAAACAAAGAGACATTCATTTGAAAACAGTCCTTAGATGATAGCATCACTGCCTCCTTGATTCAATGTCGACTTCCAACTTAAATGCACTAAGTGGTATTGTTGAAGTTAATGAAACATTTTTCCTGAATCCTTTTAATAGAATCATTATATCTGAGATTTAGTAAATCTAAAAATGAGAAAGAGGAGGAGATAAAAGAAAAGAACGAATTACGGTCTTAATCGCCGGAGATTAAGATAGTCATGTGAGCGGTGAGATTTTGGAAAAGTTTAATGTAGAGTGTGTTAGCCATTTTTTCGAACTAATTATTTATTAAAGAGTCTATCTTTTACTTGGATGAAGCTAAATAGTGCGAAAAACTTTGCTAGTAAGCATTAAATTAGTCACTATAGCCTAATAAGTAGGATTAGGTAAATAGAAAATTATTTGCTAAGGAATTCCATATTTAAAATCTGAATAGTTATATCAGCTGATTAAAAATAGCTGAATAGATTCTATAGTTTAGTGTCTTTTATTTAAGAAAGATCTAGTCTAGAGAAAATTGTTTAAAACTACAGCAATTGAAATACAGACGTGATTAGAAATTGGTTATCCGATCAAAGCAACAAGCTTTGCCAGTATAATCTTAGTTTCATTTTATGAGCTAACATCATTAGTCATTTTCCAAAAGATTAATTAATATTTCATTATTTTAATCGTCTATTACATCAACAGAACTAATTGATAGTATGTTAATTTATTGACAGTATAAGTTAACAAGTGTAGATAGTTTGCTTTCGCTGTTGTTAACCTTAATTGCTAAATTTTAGTATTCATGCATTTTTTTGAGAGTTATACTCATTTATGGCAATGAGATTTCGAAGGTGCTGGCATATTCTGCCTGATTGATTTCCTAGATGATTTCAACATCAGAGAGATGATATACCATGAAAAGTCTATCCTATAGGTATCCGCGAAATTAGATATTATCTGATATATTACATGAACTTATCTGTAATAGTGCAGGCAGGTGATAGACACCCGTTGTTGAGACGGAGCTCAAAGACATGCTACTCAATATACTCAACGACGCCTTGTCTACATATCTCATCCGTCCTCCATAACGATTATTTGCCTCAATAAACCCCCATATAATAAACTGGTATTAGCAATGTTCAGATTAAAGTTCTTAAGGTTAAAAGGGGATCGCAGAGGCAACAGAATACCTTCAACAGCTTATTGCTATCACTTTATCTGAAGTGTGTAAAAGCAGTGAAGAGTTATTATCATAGCTTTCTACCTGCAAGGAAGGAAGCATTATTCGGCGACGATTTTCATGAAGTTCTGTTGGGCGCTTCTTGATAAGAAAGTGCATATCTTTTCTTCCAGTACCATCAACAGATTGAAACAGCAATAGCTTAAAGAGTACAAGCAATAATAGCTATGTGATTTAACCGATATGTATTATGTTTATTTCCTACCTTAAGGTATATGTCATTCAATTAGGCAGCTGATCGCTTTTGCCTACTATAATTATATTGACGGAATTGCAGATAGACGCAAGGAGAGCTTATTGCGCTTGAAGATGCTTATCGAAATAGTCAGAAGTAAACTTACCTGAACTTTTCAATGACCTACTTATACTAAAGGAATAGTTTAACTATATCTCCCCGGCTTGCTACGGAAGACACTATGTTCTTAGTTTTAGGAATACAATAATAAAGATATTTGCAGACATGTAGCACAAATGCTGTTAGCTATATAAACAGCTCTAATGTACAAGCTTTACTCTCCAAAAGCATGTAACCAAAGTTAAGGATGAATTACGAGGCTTTTTAGATAACAGAGAGCCACGTGATGCTACTAATAAAACTCTTAATGTTTTCTTGCAAGGTTTTCAGCATATCTCATGCAGCGATGAAGAAGCTGGAAAAAAGAAAGGAGAACGCTGGCATTCTACGATTTTTCATCAGTGCACTAATGATCAATTAAGAACGACAATACGATTGAATCGGCTTTTACGATAATAAAGCTATGAATCTAATGTTCGAAGCACTGTGGTTCGAGGAAAGCAATTCTTCCAATGGTATTTAAGTTGCTCTCGTCTGCTCAGAAAGTTAAAACTAGCTTAGAGAATTTTGATCTGCTTGATTCTGTGGTGGTAAACAACATCTAATTTAAGAATGGAGATAGATTTATGAAGCATCAGAGTAGAACCTAACCTGATCCGTCATCACCAGATTTGCTAATAACTTTTTCTTTGAATAAAGATACACAAAATGAATCTTAGCTAAGTGTATAGAGTTTATTAATGAGAATATTAATGATCCTAATTTTTCCTTTGATTGATAACAACAATATGCAGAATTAAAGAAAATTAATGGTGTATAGGATTATCTATTAATATAATTTGATATAATAATTTTATTAAAGATTAAAAATTCCTGCTAGGATTTAATCCTATTGATTAAATGATAATTTAAATATCTCTATTTGAATTTAAATTCAGCAACGATTATTGATTTAATTATAAAAGTTCAGTAAAAAGTCTTTATTAGAGATATCTGAAATCGATGTTAGTAGTCTGAATTTCAATAAATAAGGAATTAAGATAGTTGATTTATGGTCATAAATTAGTTTGTGCAATGTTAATTACTCAACAAATCTAGTGTGATTGTCGATAAACAACTCAACATGAAAGCGTTTTATATTTTCCTTTTATCTATGATTTATAACAATAAATTTTATTGAATTTTTCCTTGAAAAACTAGATCTATTATGATTAATAGATTTATTGATCTTATCAAGCTTCTATTTAGGGGAAGGGTAACATGAATACTCGTAATTTAGAGTACCTTACTGAATTAGCTGAGCATAAATATTTTCGGCGTGCGCATTGTACCTTTTATGTTAGGTCAACCAACCTTAAGTGATAATTTCATAAATTGCGAGACGATTTAAGCTCTAATGTTATTAGAGCGAACTAGCAGAAAGGTTCTGTTTACTCAGTAGGAAGTTATTATTAGTTGGCAAGCAAGAGCAGTTTTGCAAAAAATTAAAATATTACAGAAAATGGTCTCTTTATAAAATGGAGGAGGCATATCAGGTCCGTTACACATAGGATTAATTCCAATACTATTGGTCTTTATCTTTTACCTCAGATCATTCCAGAATTACATCTTTTATTTCCTAAATTAGTGATATATTTGCATGAAGTACAAACACACCAGCTCTTAGCGAAACTAAATAATGGCAAACTAGATTGTGCAATATTAGCACAAACGAAAGAGAGCAAAACTCTTATTAAGATCCTTCTACTATATAAAGAACCTATACGATTAACAACTTATGAAGGACATTCATGATTTAACCGTAAAGAAATTAAAATGCATGAACTTATAAGATCATCTTATGTTGGAAGATGATTACTGTTTACATGATCAAATGATGAGATATTCTTTCTAGAGTCTGGGCAAAAGATGATACTCACTTTTGTGCTATCAGTTTTGAGATATTGTATAACATCATAGCAATTGGGAAGCTGTCTAATACTTTTGTTAGATTTATTTGTATCAAAAGAGATAAAACGTGATGTTATTTACTATCTTAATTATATTAACTCTGTCCTTTCACGTTCGGTTGTTTTAATTTATCGTCCTTGTTCATCGCTTAGGAGTTATCATCAGCAGTTTCCTAAAGCAATTCGTAAAGAAATATATCGATACTATAATAAAAATTAATTATTTTACTTACTACTAAATAGTAAGTTTTTGTTTTGAAGAATAGTTTCATTCATTAAGAGTGCAGTAATCTAAAATGTTTTCTTCATACCCGGATAATTAAAGGTAGTATTATAAAATACTCAATAGCATTACCTTCACTTTTTTACTTTATAATTGCCTACCTAATATGAATAATTTCTGCTGCATACTCATCGAAATACTGAATTAGCTAAAATTTTTAGTATTTCGGAATAAATAGGATTTTAAAACTATCTACATTCATTTTTTCTATCTGCCCTCCAGCTAAATATTTAAATTGAGTACACTTTATCCCAATTTTATAAGGGATTTTCATGTCAGTCAATTATTATTCTATTTTATAAATAGAACTGATTTTTAGAATAGAATAAACGATCTAAGTTCTGGAATAATTTCAATTAAATGTGTATCACTGCGGGAAGCTGTTACTGCCCGAGCAGTTAAAGAAGACCTTGATCATAATCTAAAGAAGCTAAACTTAGATAGCTAATAAACATCGCCAACAGTATAAATATTTTTATTATAAGTACGGTAAGTAAAAGATCTAATTTAATTAGACTTGAATTATTAATTAGAATAGCGATTCTCTAAATTTGATAATCTAATTAACTAAATGCTAGTGCTTCTTTAGAAGCAATGGTTCTCATGAGGGAAATAAACGCAGCACCAATTTTATTATAACATTCAATGACTGCAACTTTTCCTTTACTTTATTAACTACATTCTGCACGTTTTTCACGGGACGGAAATCAATAAAAATTGCATCAAATTAAGTTTATATATTCAGTATAATCTATTATATAAATACAAGTAATAACTCAGATAGATTAGAATTACTAGCAAATTTGATGTATATATTGGTCAAGTTTTGCTCTGTTATTTTATTAAAATGTTCTGGATCCTTAAATTAGAAATTGTTTACCACTAGAATTAGCAAGTTCAAAATCCAATAAGGCAGTTCCAATTTTTTGGAGAAGATAGGATTAGCTTTAATAGCATTACAAAGAGTTATTTTTGAACTACATCGCTTCGTGCATCGGATTCATAGGTTGACTGTCGTGCGAAAACTAATTCAATCAGATTTATCGCTTTTATTGACGCCAAAGTATGCTAATAGTACATTTATAGAATTCCAGTAGCTATTTCGCTCTTTCTCCACCTTATTAATCGCTTCAGGATACCATAAAATGTTGCTAACAAAATATCAAAGGATGATTTATTAGCGCCATCGTGACTCTTTGGTAGATATAAAACCTCCGGCAGATATCTGCCTTAACTTTCGGTGTATTTCTTTGGTGAGAGTAAAGCTAGTAGATCAGCTATTTTGTGTAGCTAATAGCGTTTATCCTGGATGCTCGGGAAAATATTTTTTACCATTGCCTTCTAAAACTAAGGATACCGAGTTTACCGTAGCATAAGCCTGGTAGATATAGTTAAGTCACGTGCTTGCAGGCCCACATTGAGGACTTGGTCCAAAGTTCTCTACTGAACTCTCAATAAGCATCTTCGACTACAATGAGCTCCTTATGCGCATCTGCAGTGCCGCTAACAATAACTAATAGGCAAAAGGTTATTATATTGTCTAACAGAATGAGATATGCCTTAAGCCAATAAATAAATATAGCGTGTATCGCTTAAATCAGGAAACTGTCATTTCCTTTGCTCTTCAAGGTATTCCTGCTTTAGTCTGTTATTGGCATCTGATAGGGAGCATATAATTTTACTAAGAAGCTCAAAGAATTTCGTAAAAATCATCAGTAATTATTTCTTTCCAGGATGTTAGAAGAGAAACTCTTTAACATTTTTTTTACAGGCTTAGATAAGACAAGAATGAGCTTTGAAATAAATTCTGTTTCCGCTGCAATCCTACTTTAAGCTTAGACATTTTAATATTAACATCACCAATACTACTCTGTATAATTTGCTATGATACATAACCGTTACGAATGAATAGGTGATGTCGCCCCTGTTGATAAGGCAGCGTTGAGCATGTCATTGAAGCATGGCTTTGAGGTGTCCCGCCTCAACAGCATTGCTATTAGCTGCTTATCATTATTACGGATAAGTTCATAGAAGGGATTAGAGGTAATATCTGGTTTCGCGGAAATCTCTATAGTATAGACTTTTCATAGCATATCATCTCTCTGTTGTTGAAATTATTTATGAAATTAATTAATAGGATTGTACCAGAATTTCTAAAACCAATATATCAGAAATGAGCATAACTCTTGAAATTAATATTATCTTCTTTAATTAAACTTAAATACAAATTTAAGCTTTATGTTTCAATAAATAAACAAAAATTCTTTATATTTTGATAAAATTTAAGAACACTGCAACTCTGTTAAAATTTACTATAGTAGCCTATACCTCTCTTATTATCGAAGAGGTATATTAAATACTGTGAATAATATTACAGGGGAGTCAGAACAAAGCAGAAAGAAAAAACACGTCGTTCTTTGATATAAGCGAACCTGCTTTTAGCCAATTAAGTATTAAGCGTATTTTACTAGTCTCAGCTTACGTGAAGTTGCTCGAGAAGCTTGATATTACACCAACTTCTTTTTATCAATATTTTTGTGATCTTGATGAATTAGAGTTAACCATGGTTGATGAAAGTTGGTCTTATGCTCCGTTAATTAATGCGTCAAACACAATAACATTTTGCAAGTGGTGGTAGTATCATTGGAACATCTATTGGTACTTTTATATGGAATTTATTAGTAATAATATAAATACCTTTCGATTATTACTACGTAAATGTTCAGGTACATCGACTGAATTTCGTGCTGCAGTTGCCAGAGAAATTCAGTATTTTATTACTGAATTAGCTGAATACTTTCAATAGGAAAGTAATATGCCTCGGCATTTTACCGAAATATAAAAAAGCAATGATTACTATTGTATTTAATGCGGGAGCAAAGCATTAGATATTTGATCAGGAAAAGACAATTTTTGGAAGAGCGATCAGTTTTATAACTTAGAATGCTCGCTAGAAGAGCTTCCTTTATTGGTATCGGCGCGAATAGGAAAAATCCTGATATTAAATTATAAATATTTTTTAGTTAAACCCACCTAAAATTCTAATTATTTATTAGTATTTTTTATATTTTAAACTTTAAATAATTCAAAATTAATGTTTGAGAATTATTGGTTACATCAATAATTATTTAAAGTTATTTTCTTATATTAAAGAGTAATATTAATTATCGCTAAATCACTTCTCTTTTTATTGTAAACTATAAAAACACTATATTTAATGACGTTTTTATCTTATTTAAATGTGTTTTCTCTTGAAAGAAAAGCACATTCGATATGGTGCCATATAAGAAAACTGATCTAATCATGTTAATTAATAAATTTTATTGAGTATATTTATTTAACTTGTAACAGACCGCATTAGGTTTACAGGATGTATAAACGATACATGGATATTTTTATTAATTCAGGATTTTTATCTAAATACAGTAAGGCGGGGAACCCCAATAAAAATTCTCTTATATTTATAACTTATTAAATCAATATCTTCAGGTGTTTAAACTGACGTTTACCTTGTATTACTTGAATAAAATCCTCTACCGATATTCAAATTATTTTATATTATTGATTTTATTAACTTTAATATTATATAAGTGGTAGTTATTGATAAGTTTTGTAATCTCAATTATCAGCACACAATTAAAATTCTTTACTAATTCAATAGAAAATTGCCATTATTTCCTTAATAAAGCTCCAATAAATCTCCTTTTCTATTTTTTAGTAATATCAATCCCTATTCTAATATTTTGATATTTATTCAAGCATTCTATTTAAGTAAAACTATTTTTAATTTAAGACTAGATAATTGATTTACCTGAAATAAGTAATACCTTATCAATACAATTCTATTCTAATATAATTTTTATTTTTTCTTCGGAACAAGAGTTTAACAATAAATTGAAAAGAAATATGTAAATCAAAACTCTGATTAATTAAATCAATACATAACTGTTTAGGAGTTATGCTTACTCCTAGTGTATAGGAGTTTTCTGAGATAATGGCGTATCATACTGATTAGTTTCGTGAATAATGTCAACAATAGAGAGAAGATATGCCATGAAAGTCTACCATACAAGTATCCAATAAACTAGATATTATCTGTAATACCTTGGTATGAACTTATCCATTAATGGTGACAGGTATCTGATAGGCACCATTACGGATGAGTTCATGAAAGGGATGAGGTAATATCTCATTTTTCAGATCTCTGTAGGGTAGACTTTTTATAATCCTCACTTCTCTGTTGTTAAAATCATTTACTAAATCAATTAGGAGGATATATCAGGGTATCCGAAACCCCCATACATTAAAAATGAGCATAACTTCTTATTTTATTATAACTTTTTTTCATATTTAATATAATTAAAATAGCTAAAAATTTAAATTAATTTTTATTAATTTTTACTATTTAATGGCTTAGTTAAATTAACAATGCATTAAAAATTTAATGATTGATACAGAAAATTATTAATCTTGATAGATAAAATCGCTATATTAGTGATTTACTTATCTATTAAATAAGCATATGTAACTTTTATAAATGAATGTTATGAAAAAATCTTTTATTATGATCATTAATGTAATTTAACTAGCTTGATTGCTTATGAGAATCATTTAATTACCTCGCTTGTTAATATGAGTGTAGTATTTTTTAAGTATTAGATAATATTAATTCCCTAGAGTTTTATATAAAAATTATGATACGCTTAGTGTTCAGACCTTTTCAAGGCAAGGGCTATCCTGTTTACCTTTTGCCAAAGGTAAAGTGTTTGTAGGAGAACCACATTTATGAAAATAAAATATAATCCATTACGGAACAGATGTCCATTTTTTCTTGCCGAGCATATTCCTTGTGATAGTCTGAATCATTCAGAGATAGTTTTCTGATAACAATTAATGGATAGTTAATTAGCGTATTAGAATTGATAGTCCTATCTTTAATAGATTTGATATAAAGAGGATCAAAATGGGATAAAAGTCTTAGTTGTAATGCTTTTAGGCATTTGAAAGCGTATATTATACCAATATGTCTATAAATTAATATAATTTAACAGTTGGTTTGCGTAGCAATTGTTTGCAACGCTATTATAATATTTCCTTTTCATACCTGCGTTGATTGGCAAAAACCGTTATAATCAGGAAAATTCATGGAAAATCACCCTAAGTTGAATAATAGTAAAGAAATAATTGTTTTTTTGGCTCATCGTTTTCCTTATTGTTTTATTACTGAAGGTAAGACTCATCCACTGAAGATTGGAATCTTTCAAGATATTGTAGCGAGATTAACTGAAAAGGATGGCATTAGCAAAACCCAATTGCGATTTGCTTTACGAATGTATACTTCTAGTTGGCGTTATCTATATGGTGTTAAAGAAGGTGTTAACCGTGTTGATTTAGATGGCAATTATTGTAGCGCTCTAGCGTTAGAACATATAAAATATGCACGTCAACAGCTAATTGATGCAAAGGCTCGTATTCAAGCGAAACAAACAGAGCAAAAATTAAAAAAACGAGAACTTCAATGTAAGGCTCAGAAGATGGATAACGAAAAGATCTTATTAGCAACTTCTAATAAGAAAAGTGAGCCTTATTGCTTAACGACTAAAGAAATAAATAAAAAAAATAAACATCATACTTACTCTAAAAATCAAGCTAAAAAAGCTCATAATATTAAAATAGCTAACCTGAATAAATTACAGTCTGTAACGGATATTTCTACCTTAAAAGTTGGTCAAATATTAAAGGTTATACTTGGTCAAAGTATTGTAAATGCATCAGTACTTGAAATAGCTAAGGATGATGTTCGGGTACAATTGCCGACAGGATTAGGAATGATTGTACGCGCTAAGCACTTAAAGTTCTAATACTGAGGCCAATTACAGCATGAATAATTCTATTAAACTGGCTTTTGTATTTGGTATAACTGCAATGACTACTTCATTTGCAAATACTGTAATACCTACAACACTGCTAACAACTCAGAAGCTTCCTCAACTTCAACAGGGACGCCTGGATGCTATTATTAGCGATAGAGTTGTTTCACGCTTTACACGTTCTCACTATCGTCAATTTAATTTAGATGAAAACTTTTCTAGCAAGATTTTTACTCGCTATTTAAATCTGTTAGATTATAGCCATAATGTTTTTTTACAATCAGACATTGATAAATTTTCCACTGAGAAAACTAAAGTAGGACAGCATATTAAAATTGGTCATCTAAATGAACTATATGCGATATTTAATTTAGTACAACAGCGGCGCTATCAACGTTTTCAATATGCTTTATCGCAACTTAATATGCCTCTAGATTTTTCCAAAAATGATGTTATTGAGGTTGATAGAAGTAAGGCGCCTTGGCCTAAAACTATTGAGGAGATAAATAAGCTGTGGGATGCTAAAGTTAAGTTTGATTGGTTGAATCTGAAGTTGTCAGGCAAAAATGATATAGAAATTAAACCAATTTTAATGAAACGTTATAATTTTGCATTAAAACGTCTTGCGCAAACACAAAGCGAAGATGTTTTTAAATTGATTATCAATGCTTTTGCAAGAGAAATAGATCCCCATACTAACTATCTTTCTCCTCGTAACACGGAACAGTTTAACTCAGAAATGAGCTTATCATTGGAAGGTATAGGTGCAGTACTTCGCCAGGATGAAGATTATATTATTATCAACTCAATGGTGGCAGGTAGCCCGGCTGAAAAAAGTAAACTACTAAAGGTCGGCGACAAAATTATTGGTGTAGGCCAAACGGACAAATCAATCATAGATGTTGTTGGCTGGCGACTAGATGATGTTGTTGCTCTCATTAAAGGACCAAAAGGCAGTAAAGTATGTCTTGAAGTTATTTCAAATTCAAATTTTACTAAACCCCATAGGATAACACTGATTCGTGAGCATATTAGACTCGAAGATAGGGCCGTAAAACTTACGATTAAAAATGTTGGCGTACTTGATATTCCAAGTTTTTATATTGGATTGACTGATGATGTTAAAAGAGAGTTACAAAAAATAGCTAAAAGTCATGTCACAGCACTTGTTATTGATTTACGTGGCAATGCCGGTGGTGCTTTAACTGAAGCAATATCATTATCCGGTTTATTTATTTCAAGTGGGCCAATTGTTCAGGTACGTAATAACAATAATAAAATTCGTCAGGGTATAGATGATGATAATGTAGTTTATTACAAAGGCCCACTTACAATATTAATTGATCGTTTTAGTGCTTCAGCGTCAGAAATTTTTGCTGCTGCAATGCAGGATTATGGTCGCGCATTAATTGTTGGAGAATCATCTTTTGGTAAAGGTACTGTTCAGCAATACCATCCTTTAAGTCGTGTTTATGATGATATATTACGTCCGGATTGGCCCGCTTTAGGTTCTGTCCAATATACTATTCAGAAGTTTTATCGTATTAATGGTGGTAGTACCCAACGCAAAGGAGTAACACCGGATATTATTATGCCAACGAGTATAGATCCGATTGAATCGGGCGAGAATTTTGAAGATAATGCTTTACCTTGGGATAGTATTGTCCCAGCTAACTATAGTGTAGTCGATAATAATATTAACCATTATATTCCTAATATAATTGCTAATTATAATGAACGTATAACGAAAAATCCTGAATTTAAATATATTAAGGAGGATATTGCTCGTTATCGTGCTATAAAGGAGAGTAAAAATATTATTTCGCTTAATTATCTTAACCGTAAAAAACAAAATAAAGAAGCTAATACGATTAAATTATGTCGTATTAATGAGCGCCTTGCTCAACAAGGTAAGCTACCATTAAAAACAATAGATGATTTACCTAAAAATTATGAATTACCAGATCCCTACCTTGATGAAACAATAAGAATTGCAGTTGATCTTGCAGATTTAGAAGACATTGGTCGGTCACATCAAGCTAAAAAATAATTATAAACTATTAATAAACTATTAGTAAATCTGGTTTAAAATGGTAAAATGTTTTGCTTTTAATGCTTCGTAATCTATTTTTATTATTAAATAATATTGCTGTTACCACTAGGATCAATAAAGCTAATCTATCACCCTGGTTCAGCTTTTAAGGAGACAGGAACAGCTTAAATATCACTGAAAAGTTGTTTTTTATACAGTGCTTAGAGCATCGGATTTATAGCCTCACTATCATAAAACCCGATTGAATTGGGTTCGTCGTTCTTATTGATTCTTAGTACACTTAGAAAAAATCGTAGAATCCAAGCCGTTCTTCTCAATTGTTTTTACCTTGTTCGTGGCTGAACAGAATACACCAAAACCCTTGCCAACAAAAACATCAAGGGCTTTATCAACCGCATCATAGCTCTTTGGTAGTCAAATCTCATACCAAACTCATAGCCTTTAACTTTTCGGTTATATGCTTTTGAAAAGTGAAGCTAGATGCTAACTGTTTTGTATATCTAGCAGCGTTAGTGCTGTATGTCTAGAAATAGCTTTGTTATGATACCGAAGCTAAGGACACCGGTATCTCATAAGCAAGCTTTGGGAAATATAGTTAAGCAACGTGCTTACTTTTAGCCATTGAAAAGTTAAATCCAGTACGCTTCTTACTCTTGATAGACAGCTTCGAAATCAACGGCTCCTTACGTCTATGGTGCAGTTCCACCAATAATAACTACTAGGTAAAAACAATTAGCTTTTTTGACATACCCTAGTTATGTGATCGGGGGGCTAAGAAACAAATATAGAGTGCTTATCCCTTAAATAAGACAGGCACTCCTTGTCTGCGTTCTTCAAGAGATTGCTGTTTTAGTTTAGTAATGGAGATACCACTCCACAGAGAAATCATGTACTTTTCATTAAGAAAATTCCCAAAGGCTTTGTCAAATCACTGGTGATAGCGTTTCGCAAGTATAGCCATTGCCTAGAAAACTCTTTGCCGTTTTTTGCACCCTTCAGATAAGGTGGTGCAAGAAGCTATTTAAGGAAATTCTGTTACCACTGCGATCCCCCTTTATAACTTTAGACGCTTTAATATTAATATCGCTAATACTAGTTTATATGGTTTGCTGCGGTAAATAACCATTACAGTCGATAAAAACATAATGCTCGTCAATAAATTATTGTTTACATGTTGTGCACGATATTTTGAGCTCTAATTCAACAGACAAGCACCTATAAGCTATTTAGCACACCATTACGATAAGCTCATGCAGGGGAGTACAGATGATATCTGATTTTTCAGATTACCTGTATGATAGAGTTTCATAGCATATCATTTTTCTGTTGTTAAAATCATCTACTAAATTAATTAATAGGTACGCCACCATCTTTAAAACTATATACACAAAATGAACATACTCCCCATCTCGAAGAGAGTATGGTTTTTTAAATACTTTAAAATTAACTTTGAACCAATCTTTCATAGATTGAAATGAAATTTTTAGTAATCAATATTGATTGAGTAATTCTTGATTGTACAGATAAATATATTGTGTAGAATGATCTCAAGATCTTCACTAAAATTGAAGTTGTGAATTTGAGCCTATCTTTTATGCGCCCATTAAATCTCTTGATCATACCGTTTTCGTTTAAAGATGCATTTAAGGATGCATTGACGAGCTTAGAAGTTGATGTTCTATATCAATCTTTGTATAAAAAATAGGCAAATTCATATTTTCCGGTGATAAATGTTTTTCAGATCAAAAAGTCGCTGTAAATTCTTTGTCATTGTTTATAAGTACTTGATGGATAGCCATAGAAATTCTTGGTTAAGAGCATATAATAAGGGTTGAGTGTATTGGCCGAAATTTTAACCTTGTAAAATCGTATAAAAGCTATCGAGCAAGTACACTTTTATAGCTACGAAAAGATAATTTCATGAAGTTTAATTTAGCATTTACGGAAGAATTTCACATCTATATACAAATAACTAGGCTCGTAACTTTTAGATATTTTATCCTTTAACTTTAGTACTCCTATTTTATTTCACATAAATTTCCAAGTTCTCATTTTCCGCCCCAGGTGTCTTCGTAAACAGAGATTCAGGGCAGATCGAGATGCAATATAATTAAGGAATTTGCGTATAATAAACCTGTTAAGGTATACAAATCTTCAAGGAAGAGAAAACTATTTTTCTCAGGAAAGCACTAGATATTTTCCTGATCTGGCAACAGCATCATCTTTAAAGAATTGAGAATATGACTGTGATCATCAACATCATTTTGTTTTTACCATTTAGTAACGGTAAGTTCGGAGATACTTTAACGCTTAGTTAAAGTAGAGGCAAACTACTCTACTAACCTGAAGAGTAGCATTGATTTTAGGTGTTTAAATTACTTAAGAAGAGAGTCATATTATCATGATATTTTGCCTAAACTTATATCCCTCAATAGCCCTTATTATCATGAATAAGGTTATGTTATAAGGATCTATATAATAATCCGTGACTAAACAGTTACTATTAGTTAGTAACTTCAATACAAAATATTTTCATATGACTAGCTTTTTTATTATTTTTAATTGCACTTATTGCTACAGTTTATGAATTAAATTATATTTAAATATATAAATTAATAGTATAGTATAATTTTAAACAAATTTTAAAAAACAATTTCATAATAAAAATTCTTTAATGCTGGAAATGAATATCTTGTTTTCATATTAAAATGAACTCTTTCTCCCAAAAAATAGTGTTTCCTAAAATATCTTTTATCCTAAATCTGATCTAATCAGGATATTAGAATAGTTATAAACATTATATTTAAATTATAAGTTGAAAATAGCGTGATTAGTAATGAATTAATATGGCAAAATTTAGCACCTGATTATGAACCTTATCTTAATCTTTTTGCTTCTGCTGACAAACTAGATAATGCCACTTTAGCCATTATTCAACCGAGGTTAACTAATAGTTTAGAAAGGTTTTTATTAACATCAACTTATTCTCCTTTTGCTATTGTTAGAGCATTAGAATGTCAAACCTACTTATCTGAATTAGCAAAATACATTAAAAATGTTAATCCATCATCAGCGGATATCACTGGAGATTATAAACAATCAAATGGAAGATTTTATTGGCAACCAGCCAGTAAAGGATCATTCACTCCTTGTTATTCAGTCTATTTTTGTAATTGGATAGAAATGCCGCAATTATTTGGTAGTGTTCATCAACATCAAAATAGCATTCACTTAGAACCAGGACTATTACACAAAATCAATGGCGGAGTATTATTACTTTCTGTTGGTACATTATTGGCGCAGCCATTAATGTGGCAACGTTTAAAACAGATGATAATACAAAAACAGTTTGAATGGCTTCCAGTAAATGAAAATCAATTTTTACCAAATCCAATTGATTCAATGCCACTTAATATTAAACTTATTTTAGTCGGCGATCATTTTAGTCTTGATAAACTTGAAACAAAAGAGCCAGAGCTTTTTTCTCAAGCTACGTACGGCGAATATGAATTCGAGCTAGATTTTGAACATAGTGGTCAATTATCACTATGGATGAAATTCGTTAAACAAATTATTACCGATTGCCAATTCCCTGCTTTAACAATTGATGCATGGCCACCTTTCATTACTCAAGCAATTCGATATACTGAAGATAAATCTATTCTACCGTTAGATAGAATCTGGCTAATTCGTTGTTTAGCTGAGGCAAATCAATTTCAACAAGATAACCAGTTGACTGCAAAATCATTTCAAACAGCACTCCAGCAGCGTCAATGGCAACACAGTTACCTCGCTAAACGCAATTTAGATGATATTTTGCAAAAACAAATTTTTATTAAAACTGAAGGTAAAATCATTGGCCAAATTAATGGACTGTCTATCATGAAGTATCTAGGGCATCCAGAACTTATTGGTGAACCATCACGTATTACTTGTGTTGCTCACTTTGGTAATGGTGAATTTACTGATGTAGAACGTAAAGTTGAGCTGGGAGGCAATATTCACGCTAAAGGCATAATGATTATGCAAGCCTATCTCAATTATGAATTAAAACTTGAACAACCGCAACCCTTTTCTGCCTCAATTGTATTTGAACAGTCTTATAATGAAGTTGATGGTGATAGTGCATCATTAGCTGAGCTTTGTGCATTAATTAGTGCACTTTCTCTTCAACCCATTGATCAGCAAATTGCGGTAACAGGTGCAGTAGATCAATTCGGTTATGTACAACCCATAGGTAGTATTAACCAAAAAATTGAAAGCTTTTTTGATGTCTGTTTCCAACGTAAGTTAACTGGTCAGCAAGGTGTTATAATTCCTACAGCTAATATTCGTCATTTATGTTTAAAAGCTGATCTTATTGCGGCAATTAAATCTAGCGTATTTCATATTTTCCCTGTTAAACATGTTTCTGAAGCAATCTCAATTTTGACAAAACATGCTTATTATAAAGAAGAATATGCTACAAACAACTTACATCTATTAGCTTTAATACATGAACGAATTTCTCAAGCTAATAACCAAGAAAGGCCTAAATTTATGGGGCTTCTAAAGTGGTTAAATTAAAAAAATAGCTGATCAGAGTTGTTCAGCTTACAAGCGTAAGCTATTCTTTAACCTTATTAAAATAATAAGGTTATTTAGTAAAAATGGTTGATAAAAATAGCTCTTATAGTAAAGAAGATTTGAATGCTTCCGGAAGAGGTGAACTTTTTGATAAAAATGGACCATTATTACCTTCCGGTAATATGCTGATGATGGATCGCATAACAAAAATAACTGAAATCGGTGGGAAATATGATAAAGGCTTTATTGAAGCCGAATTTGATATCAAACCTGATTTATGGTTTTTTAGCTGTCATTTCACTAATGATCCTGTTATGCCTGGTTGTTTAGGTTTAGATGCAATGTGGCAACTTGTTGGATTTTACCTGGGATGGCTAGGTGGTAAAGGTAAAGGACGAGCACTTGGCGTAGATGAGGTCAAATTTACTGGGCAAGTTTTGCCAATCGCAAAAAAAATAACCTACCGTATTCATTTAAAACGTGTTATTAACAGAAAATTAATTATGGGTGTTGCTGATGGTGAAGTTTTTATTAATGATAAGTGTATTTATACAGCAAACGATTTGAAGGTTGGTTTATTTCAAGATACTAGTAACTTTTAGATCCAGATCTTCTTTATCAAAAACCCTCTGTTATCTTAACTCCTAAAAAAAAGGGGGGGTAAATATTCATACATTTATGATAGTTGGCTCGCTATAGCTTCTCCAATCTGAGTCCAGCCTCTTGCTAATCTCTTAACTAATGCTGAATAGCCATTTTCATTTTGATCAAGAACTAGGCTAAAATCTTGCTTGATAATATTTTTATCACTTTTATAAGTCCAATTTCCTTGAATAATTACTTTTCCATCATAGCGGCCATGAAAAGCAATTAAAATAACATTAAGACTATCAGGTCTGTTTTCTAGCGGTTGAGCTGATACCAATCTATTGGGCAAGCTAATAGATAATTGATTAACTAAATTTTGTATCAATTGTTGTTCTAGCGGGCTTGCCCATAGATGATTGCTAGCATTAATATAATTAACATCGCTAGTTTGATAAGTAATACCATTAGCAGCCAATATTCCAGATAACTGGACTGTTTGTACCCAAAGCTGTTTTTTGGTTAGTAAATCACTTTTTTTAGTCACTAAGTTTAGCGTTGTTGGTAATTGATAATAAGATTTTTCAATTCCATTACTACAACTGATAAGTAAAAAATAAAAAATCCATAGCAAATATCTCATTATCTTCTGATCTTCTTCGGTTCAGGATCCTTCATCAATTTTGCTTCAAAAAGAAATGCATTACTCTTATTATTTAATGTCTTGATTACTGGTTGAATATCTCTTAACACCTGATCAAGATGCTGTATGTTATCGATCATTCTATTATAAGCAGGAGATCCTGGTTGCAAACCTTGCATGACTTGATTCAATTTAATCAACGTTTGTTGCAAATAAATAAGAATATTTTGAAAGTCTCTGTTCGTCATCAGTTTATTTAATTCAGAAAAGGTATGTTTTGCTTCACGAATAATTTTCTGACTTTCTACTAATGTACCTATAGCTTGACTTATCATAGGTTCAATCGGCATATGATTGATTTTATCTAATGCCTCAATTACTTTTTGTTGAATCTGTGATAATCCAACACTAACCGTTGGAATGATATCATAATCAGAAACTTTTAATAATCCTTTCCATTGGACTTTTTCGTGATAGAAATCTAAATCAATATATAATGCTCCAGTAATTAAGCTAGCTGATTTTAAAGCTGCTCTTAATCCTTGTTTTAATGCCGCCGCAAACTCTTTTTCTAGATCAATATCAGTACTAACACGACCAGGCTCAATATGGATTAAAACCGGAATACGGAATTCATTATCCAATTTTTTCCATAATTTCTCAGAATTGAAGGGGACTTCTATCACTGTTCCTAATCGAATTCCTCTAAATTCAACTGGTGCTCCAGGTTGTAATCCACGAACTGAATCAGAAAAGAATAAAATAAACTCTTTATACACAGTGTATAAAGAATTTTGAACACTTTTTTGATCTTCATAAAGCCTGAATAGATTTTTATCTTCGACCCGTTTGCCTGGTTGCCAGCCTTCCATAACATCAAAACTAACCCCACCACTATATAATGTAGTTAAAGAGCCAATTTCTAAGTGAACACCTTGTGCCGATAAATTAAAAGCAATACCGCTATCTTTCCAAAAACGAACATTTTCTGTCACCAAATCATCATAAGGGGCATTTATGAAAAGCTGATAATGCATATTGCGGCTCTTAATATTAAATGAACTCGCCTCTACCGAACCGACTCGATAGCCATGAAATAGCACTGGAGAACCGATATTTAACCTACTAGCCTGAGCACTAGTCAAAATTACTCGAATACCTTTAGCATTAGGTAAAGCTAATGGTGGTGAATCTAATAAGTCAAATTTCTCAGCATGCTGTTCGCTATTACCAGGTTGCACTTCAATAAATACTCCAGAAAATAGCGTATTTAATCCAGTTATTCCTTCTTTGCCAATAGCCGGTTTAACAATCCAGAATGCAGTATCTTTCTTTAATAACCCCCTCATGCCATCATTTAGACGTGCTTTAATAATTACATGCTTAAAGTTTTTATCAAGGAAAACTTTTTCTACTAATCCGATATCAACACTACGACTTTTAAGTTTAGTTTTTATCGCTTCAACCCCTTCAGCATTATAAGTAATCAATGTCACTTCAGGGCCCAAATGACTAAAATGATAAATTAAGATCCAAGCACCAATAAATATGGTGACAATTGGAATAATCCAAATCGGCGACCAGCTTTTTAGTTTGCTGATCTTTGCTTGCGCATCAGTGTTATCTTTATTAGCCACCTTACAACCCTTTTCTTAACCAAATTTTACTCGGCAATACAACATTATAACGATCCCAAGTTAAACGCGGATCAAAAGTCATTGCCGCAAACATAGTTAAAATCACAACAGAAGCAAATAAAATTATTCCAAGCGCTGGTGAAACGTTCATTAATGGTCCCATTTGCATCATTGCTGATAATATAGAAATCACAAAAACATCAACCATTGACCAACGTCCAACTAATTCAACAAGTTCATAAATAAAATGCATCTGCACCGAATCCTGATTACCATAACCTTTAGCATTAAAACATAACCATCCTAGTGCCACTATTTTTAAGCTGGGTATCATAATACTAGTAATGAAAATTATAATGGCGATTAGATACGAGTCATCACCCCATAATAAAATTACACCAGAGATAATAGTAGAATATAGTCTAGTATTTAATGTATTCGTAATCATAATAGGTAAAATATTTGCTGGAATATAAAGGATTAATGAGGAGAGTAACAATGCCATTGTATTCTGTAAACTATTAGGCCGTCTAACATAACCTTTAGCATGGCAACGAGGACAGTATTTTATTTTTGTTGCTAAAATAGCCATACAGATATGACAGGACCTAACATCTTGACTAATACCGCTTTTTCCTTCTTGCAGCTGGATCTCAATCTGTGGCACTTCACCTATTTGCTGCCATAGCCAATAACGATCTAAACATTGAAATGCTCTAATTTGTAACAAACAAAAAAAACAATAAGGAATAAAACTGATACCAAAAGTAATTTTACAATAGGCCATTAGTTTAATAAAGCTAACTAATACAGCAGTTAGAAAAATTTCTACCATGCACCAGGTTTTCATTTGAAATAATGTCCTAGCAAGATTTATTTTTAACCAAATCGGAAGATTAACTCGTTGACATAATAAAATAATGGCAATCATGCAAAAAACAGGTATCGCAACGATAAAAAAAATAAAAAACAAGCCGAGACTAGCATAATTTATCTCAAACATGGCATGAGCAATATCAAATATTGAAATCTGATTTTCAATACCCATAATGCGTATTTTTACGTAAGGGAATAAACCAGCAATAAATAACATAACTAATGCGCTAATCGCAATTATAGTTGCAATTGGCTGATTAGCTAAATACTGCCACTTGGCAGATAAAATAGTATAACAACGTGGGCAACTGGCTTTAGTGCCTTGTTCTAAAACCGGTAATGCTACCAATAAATCACATTTTGGGCAAAGTATCTTATTGTTATAACTTTTATTAAGATAATTATGAGAGCACAACTTTCTTTCCTCTATACAGACAGGCATAATGCTAAATTATTGTTATCTTTAATTAATTCAATTCTTTACAAAATCTTAAATATAATTTCCATTTCTGTCTCTTTCTTAGCTAACGCTTTTAATGTTGATTTAGTGAGAACAAGAACTAATTAAAAACTCCAATTGCACTAACTTAAAATTATAATATAGTAATTTAAGCCTCTTATCTCTCTAGCCGTCCAGTAATTATTCTAGTTCTCTGAATAAATTGAGCTATTTATTTACTTTTCATTTTAGAAGCTCTTTAGCACTATTTCCGCTGTCATAATATTGATTTTGATAGACTATCTTGGTAAAAATTATTAATAGAAAACCCTTAACTATAATGAGAAATTTTCGTTACAGAGGTTGTCTTGAAAAACAAACAGTGATACAGATCAAAGAGATCTTTTCTTTGCTTTCGATGCCAATATAAAGCTGTATTTGATTAGTTAACTCAGCAACAATCTATCAGATAATATTGATTCATGCATTGAAGTAGCTAATTTCAGTTTATTCTACCCATATTATTATCACAGTGAACATGGCATCCAGTGGAAACAATTCATAATATTAGAGAGATATCGTTGCAACACCCCTATTACAGGAAAACATCTAACAATCTTATTTGTAAGGCTTCTGGCGAAACTATATTACAAAGATAAATGATTTACTTATCTATAACGTATGTTGCACATAGCTTAACTTTACGGGAGTATGCAATAAAATAAAGAGGTATTGATTTAAAAACAGTATTTAGATGGAGCGTCATTGGTTTCTTGCTTTATTGACGATAGGGGCCAAACAGCAACGACATAAATATACTAAGTGATATTATTGAAGTCAAGTGAACATTTTCTCTTAATTCTTTAAATAGAAGTATTAATTCCACTCTTCTATATAAGATAAGAAAGGTATAAATGCTGGATAGTAGGAGATAAAAGGAAAGAATAAATAGATCTTAATTAGAGCAGATCGACAAGTTATGTGAGTAATAAGCTTTTTGAAAAAGTTTAATGCAGAGTATTTAAGCTGTTTTCTTGATCCGATCATCGATAAGAATCTATCCTTTATTCGGATAGAGTTAAATAGTACGAAACTTTTGCTAGTGAGTATGAAATTAGTCACCGTCATCTAATAAAATTAGATAATCAGAGAGTTATTGATAAGGAATTTTAGATTTAAAATGTAACCAGTCATATCAGTCAATTAAAAGGCTGGATGAACAAATTCCATAGTGGAGAGTCTTTTATTTACTAAATTATTTGCCCTCAAGACAATTATAAATTATTAGCAAATCTATTGTATAACAATCAGGCTAGGTTTTACTATAATGCTTTATAAATTTATTTTCCGTTCTTAAATTCGATGTTGTTTACTATCAGATAAACAGGGCTAATCTTATTAGCTGGTCCAGATTTTCTAATCAGATTATAGCACCTTTTAAATACCATTAAAGGGTTATTTTAACTACAGTGCTTCGCGCATTACCTTCGTATTCTCACCGTCACAAAATCCGACTCAATTGAATTTCTCGTTCTTAAATTGACGCCCCAGTACGCTGACTGAAAATCATAGAATGCCAGCCATTCTTCTCGCTCTTTCTTTAGGTTTTTCATCGCTGCAGGATACCGCTAAACCTTGTTAACAAAACATTAAGGGATTTATTGCAGCATTACAGCTTCTAGTGGCATAACTCATGTAGCTCACAATCTTAATTTTTGATTATACCACTTTGGAGGTGTCAAGGGCAGAATATTAGCTATTTTATATAGTTAAATAGTGTTCCTGCTACATCTCCAGGAATATTTTATCATTCTATTCCAAAAAAACCAAGCACCATTTCTCCAGTAATAAATCTAGGAAATACAATTAAGCTATTCACTTCCACAGAGTATTAAGAGGTTCAGTCAATCTCATTTTTAACTCTTGACTATTATTTTCAATCTAAACCAGCTCTTTACATCCATACGCAGTGCTGCTGATAATTAGCAGCAGGGAAAGGTGATCATCTTATTTGATAAGATCATCATATACCATAGCAAGAAATAAATGTAATACATATCGCTTAAATCATGCAAGGGGGAGGGGTAGGTGGTACGAACCTTATCTGCACTCTTTAAGTGATTACTATTTCAGTCTATTGATGGTACTTGGCAGAAGATACCAGTTCTTTTCACCAAGAAGCACTCAGGAGTTTATGAAAATCACTAGTGAACAACGCCTCGTATATACAGGCTATGGTAGTAACTTTTCAACATTTTTTAGAGGCTTTAAATAATACGCTAATAATAAGCTATTGAAGTATATTCTATTTTCAATAGAGGGGTAGAGAGTTGTATACCCCTGCTAGACCTTAGATACTTTAATCTTAACATCAACAATATCCGTCTTGTATAGTTCAATGTGACAAATAACCGTTACGAATAATTTTATGCACAAGATCTTCTACAGGCAATATCTATTTTTTAATACCTGTAGAATAGATTTTTCATGGTTCATCATCTCTCTGATGTTGAAATCATTCAAAAAATAATTAAAAAAAATATCCCAGCATCTCCGAAACTTCATACATTAAAAAAATAAATATAACTTAGCATTTTATCCTTGTAATTTAATTTCATTAGAGAAATTACAGTAAAAATTATTAAATATTTCCTAAAATTCTAGGATTTTACAATGATATCACTATAATCTTAACAAATCTCTCCAGCGGTTAGAGGTGTTCACTACAACAATATATAGCAGGTTAAAGTGGAATGAGTTTTCAATACATAGATCACATGATTTGATGGATTGTCGCCGAGTTAACTAATGAAATGCAGCTTTATGTTAGCATAGAAAGCAAGAAAAAGTCTCTTTGATTTATATAACTATTTATTTTCATGAAACCTCTATAGCGAAAATTCTTCATATAGTATAAGGGTTTTCTACTAACAACCTTTGCATATATCCTAATTATAACAGGAATATCTCTCATTATTTTGGATAAGATTATCACTCGTTCAAAAGCCCCTAGTCATTTTCTTGCGAAAGAAAGTTTTCTTCCTCTTGATGGATTTGCTGACAGTCATACGCGAATTCTTAACCTTGTGTTGATCTCTATCTAGACTTAATCATTATTTATGCAGACCTAAAGAAGCGTACTCTACTCTGCATTAAACTCTTTAAGAACCCCATCATTTACATAATCCTCTTAATCTCGGGAGATTAAGAACTTAATTTGTTCTTTTTTTCTTTCCTGTTCGAAGTGTTCTAATTTTCTTATTTGGAATATAACACTTTCCTTATAAAGGATTCATAAAAAAATTTTATTGACTTCAAACAATAATATTTAGTGTATTTAATTTGGCTATCGCTATCACTACTAAAAAAAAGAAACAGTGGCGCACTTTAAACTGTTTCAAATCAATGCCTATTTGTTTCTTTGATTCTCGTAAAGTTTAACCTATTCAACATACATAATAGATAAATAAATCATTTATCCTTGTGATATAGTTTCGTTAGAAAACTTGCAATAATTTTATTAAATATTTTATGCAATCAGAGATTTTACGATGATATTGCTGTAACCCTAATGAGTAGGTCTCCTCTATCCCATAGTGGATAAGATGTTTATTTAGTAAAGGCAAGATAAAGTAAAGTAGTTGCTTAAATGTATGAATTAACATCATCTAACAGATTATTACCAAATCAACTAATAAAATGCAGCCCTATTTTGATAGGGAGTAAGGAAAGAGTCTTTTGATCTATATGACTGTTCCTTTTTCATGGCAACTTTTGTAGCAAAAATT
Organism: Arsenophonus sp. NC-TX2-MAG3; assembly: GCA_052174495.1. Lineage (GTDB taxonomy): Bacteria > Pseudomonadota > Gammaproteobacteria > Enterobacterales > Enterobacteriaceae > Arsenophonus. The sequence continues at coordinate 231,300 of JBQMRR010000007.1, read as the reverse complement.
CTTTTAGAATATAAGGGGTTTTTTATCAATAACCTTTACTAACATAGTCAATCATCAACATCATCTTGTTTTAGTTTTTAGCAACGCTAAGTTCAGATATGTCATAACGCTTAAGAAAAGTAAACATAATAGATGCTCTGCTGACTTGAAGAGCAGCTCTGATTTTATGTGTTGTAGTTACCTGATGATGGAAATTCATCACTATCATCATGATATCTTGTCCTTAACTATATCTATTAGTAACAATCTTGCCATGAATAGGGTTAAAGGCAAGGGTTTATATAATGATCCGGAACCAAAACCTTAAAAAGCGTTTTGATGCTATCTTTTATTCATCTATTACCTGCTAGTTTAATCCTATATATGAAGTATTTTATTTATTTCTATTAGTTTCATGACTTAAGATAAGTTAAGATAAGTTTATATTTTACTATTTTTATAACTTTATTTATAAATCATTCCATTAAATGATTCAGTTAAGTATAGTGACGAGTAATTTATTATTAGGATACTGATACGAGAAGAAATTTAGATTTTACTGTACGTAAAATAACAATTAACTATATTTATATCCGTCGCTAAATTGAATGATTTATTGATTATTGAAACAAAAATCGCTCAGATTTAACGTATATCATTGACTTTTCTTTAACGTTAACTAATCAACAAGGAAAAGAAATTTATACAGCAGATATAATTTCTGTTGCTAATTGATACTTGTAAAATAAAACTAACCGAGCTTTCTGAGCCTATTGTCAAGGAGTTTAAGTAGTAATTAACATGAATATCATAGATTTATTCCTAAAAGCGAGTTTCTTTGTTCAACTCGTCATATTGATTCTAATAGGGTTTTCCATTGCTTCTTGGGCTATTATTCTTCAAAGAAGTAAAATTTTAAATATCGCAACCCGAAAAACAAGAGATTTTGAAGATCGTTTTTGGTCCGGTATTCAGCTATCGTGTCTCTATAAAGAATCTCAGATTCGGCATAATACATTAACTGGATCAGAATATATTTTTTATGCTGGATTTAAAGAATTTACTCGTTTACGCCAAACTAATCTTCATACACCAGAAGCAGTCATGAATGGCGCATCTAGAGCTATGCGAATATCAATGAATCGTGAATTAGAATCATTAGAGTCGCATATTCCTTTTTTAAGTACTGTCGGATCAATAAGTCCTTATATTGGACTATTCGGTACCGTTTGGGGAATTATGCATGCTTTTATTGCTTTAGGTTCAGTTAAACAGGCAACATTACAAATGGTTGCCCCAGGTATTGCTGAATCATTAATTGCAACAGCAATTGGCTTGTTTTCTGCCATTCCAGCTGTGATGGCTTATAACCGACTGAATCAGCAAGTTAATAAATTAAATCAAAGTTATGACAATTTTATTGAAGAATTTTTAATTATTATACATCGTCAAGTTTTTGTTTCTGAAAAGCAATAAATGCGGAGAACAGGAAGATGGCATACACTCGACATAGACGCGAACTGAAATCTGAAATTAACATCGTTCCTTTATTGGATGTATTGTTAGTACTATTATTAATTTTTATGGCAACAACGTCGATTATTTCGCAAAGTATAAAAGTAAAATTACCTGATGCCGCACACTCAAAAACTGTGTCAGGTACTGATAATTTACCTATTATTCTTGAAGTCTCTGGAGTAGGAAAATACAGTGTTATTGTTAATGGTCATCGAGAAGAGTTTTTATCGTCAGAACAAATTGCAGAAATAACAAAAGACGCATTGGTAAAAAATCCGCAGACTATCTTTTTAATTGGTGGTGCTAAAGATGTACCTTATGAAGAAGTTATTAAAGCGCTAAATATACTTCATCAAGCTGGCATTAAATCAGTTGGCTTTATGATTCAATCTATTTGATTTAATTGTATAATTACTGGTTTGGAAATATGTTGTGAGAAAAACAAAAGAGGAAAAAAATAAACTGAGTCGTTCTGTCGTACTCTCTATTATACTTCACGTTTTACTATTTAGTTTTATTATTTGGAGTTCATTAGATCAAGTTATTAAACTTAGTGGCGAAGTAATTGATATTGATGCGATTATGGTTGATCCAGGTGCCGTAATAGAACAGTATACCCAGCTTAAACAACAGCAAAATAGTTCCAAACAAGTCAATACTGAGGAAAAAAAACGTCTTCAACAGCAAGAAGAGGAATTCCGAAAACAGAAGGAAGAAGAACAAAAACGCTTTAAAATGATTGAGGAGGAACGTATTAAAATAGAACGAGAAACCGAACAACAACACAGACAAAAAGAAGAAATCGCAAAGCAAGCCAAAGAACAAAAGAAAAGAGCTGAAGAGGCATCAGATAAAGCGAAAGCAAAACAAGAGCTGCTAATAAAAGAACAGACAAAAGCAAAAGCGAGAGCAAAAGAGAAAGTCAAAAAAGAATCTGAAATAGCCAAAGCTGAAGCACAAACAGAGTTAAAAGAAAAAGCTGAAAATGCAGCTAAGGCGCTGATAGCAGATAAGAAAAAAACAGCAGATGTAGTAAAACAAACTACTTCTGCTTACTCTTTGCTTGGTGGATTAACTGCTAAACAACCATCCAAGAAAATGGGAACTTCAGAAACAGCTGAAGTAGAAAATAGAAAAAGCGGAGTATCCAGTTCAGATGTAGATAATTATGCTGGTAAGATAAAAGCTGCAATTGAGAGAAAATTTTATAATTCTGATATTTATCGAGGAAAAACATGTGAATTAAACATAAAACTCGCTCCTGATGGCATGCTAATTAGCGTTTTTCCTAAAAGTAATACGGAAAATGATCAATCACTCTGCAACGCAGCGATACGTGTAATCAAAACAACAATAATGCCTAAACCACCTAATCGTAGTATTTATAATGAATTTAATGAACAGGGAAGCGCTTTAATATTCAAACCTTAGTTTAAGTAAGATTAGGAACAATATAATGTCAAGAAATTAATAAAAGTTTTCATTTCTCTGGTTTTGTGCATGCACCTTTGTTAATATTCAAATTAATTATTACGGACTGAATACGTAATAAGGGAGAAAAAATGAAGCAAGCGTTTAAATTATTATTAGGTTTTCTAATATTATCGGCAGCATCTGCTCAAGCAGAAATTCGAATTAAAATTACTCAAGGTGTCAACACTGCACCACCTATCGCTATTGTGCCTTTTAAATGGACTGGAACAGCTACTTTATCTGAGGATTTAGGGCAAATAGTTGCTGCTGATTTACACAATAGCGGTAAATTTAATCCTATTGATCCTAGTCATATGCTTCAACAACCAAGCACCGCATCGGAAATCACAGCTAATTTTTGGACAGCATCAGGTATTAATGCAGTTGTTGTTGGTCAGATACAGCCAGCTGCTGATGGTCAATATATTATTAATTATCAACTGGTTGATGTGGTGAATTCCCCTGGCGTAGTATTGACACAAAACCAATTAAAAGTAACAGCAAAATGGTTGCGTTATGCGGCACATACTATTAGTGATGAAGTCTTTACTAAATTAACTGGTATTCGAGGTGCATTTCGTACCCGTATCGCTTACGTAGTTAAAACTAATGATGGAAAATTTCCTTATGAATTAAGGGTCTCAGATTATGATGGTTATAATCAATTTATTGTTCACCGATCAACTGAACCACTAATGTCTCCAGCCTGGTCGGCTGATGGCGAAAAACTAGCCTATGTAACCTTTGAAAGTACTAGTTCAGCATTAGTTATGCAAACATTAGCGACAGGAGAAGTCCAGAAGATTACTGCTTTCCCGCGTCATAATGGTGCCCCCACTTTCTCCCCCAATGGTAGGAAGCTTGCTTTTGCCCTTTCAAAGAGTGGAAGTTTAAATCTTTATGTAATGGACTTAGTCAGTGGTCAAACTCAACAAATAACAAATGATCGCAGTAATAATACTGAACCTAGTTGGATGCCAGACAGTCAGACACTTATTTATACTTCTGATCAAGCTGGGCATCCACAAATATATAAACTAAATATTAATCCTGGTAATGTGCCAGAGCGCATTACTTGGGAAAGAAATCAAAACCAGAATCCAAGCGTTAGCTCTGATGGTAAATTTATGGTAATGGTCAACTCAAGTAATGGTAAACAGCAGATTGTTAAACAGGATCTGGTAACGGGTAATGTTGAATATTTGACGAATACCTTCCTGGATGAAACGCCAAGTATCGCACCTAATGGTACTATGGTAATTTATACGGCCTCACAAGGAGGAGGCACTGTATTACACCTAGTATCAACGGATGGGCGTTTCAAAGCACGTCTGCCAGCGACTGATGGAAAAGCTAAATTTCCTGCTTGGTCGCCGTATTTATGATGTATACTAAATAAGTATGTCAATAACAATTAAAGGATTGAATAAGATGCAATTGAATAAAATGCTTAAGGGATTAATATTAATATTACCTATACTAGTTTTTACAGCATGTAGCTCAAAAAAAAATAATAGCAATATAGATAGTAAAAACAATGTAACAGATAGCAATACTAGTTTGACAAATGAGCGTTTGGATCGTCAGCAAATAAAAGAATTGCAAAGTAACAACATTGTTTACTTTAATTTTGATAAGTATGATGTTAAACTAGAATACATACAGCTGTTAGATCAACATGCAACTTTTTTACGCAGTAACCCTTCAATTAAAGTTATCGTGGAAGGACATACTGATGAAAGGGGTACACCAGAGTATAATATTGCACTTGGTGAACGCCGTGCTAATACTGTAAAATTTTACTTACAAAGTAAAGGTGTAAACGGTAAGCAAATTGCTATCATATCTTATGGTAAAGAAAAACCAGCTATACAGGATAATGACGAAGCAGCATATGCTAAAAATCGTCGTGCAATACTTGTGTATTAATAGTATACAAGAGTACTATATGAACAGTAACTTTAGATATCTTTATTTGAGTCTATCGTTATTGGTTGGCATAGCGACTCCAGTAGGCGCTACTGTTCAAGCGCCAATCATTAATGTCAGCTCAAGTTCTACAAGTAGTAGACTAATGCAAATTGAGACAGCGGTCAATTCTCAAGGTCAATTATTATATCAAATTCAGCAGCAGTTATCGGATGCTCAGAGAGATATTGATACATTGCGTGGTCAACTTCAGGAAACTCAATATCAATTAAGTCAAGTTATTGAGCGGCAAAAAGATCTATATAGGCAGTTAGATTCATTTGACGACTATTTCAAATAAAGTCATGAAAACATTGATAATAATAGTATTATACTATTACACATCTAAACTAGAAAATAAACGGCTAACTATGATACGGTCATTACAGCTCCTATATAAAAGAGCAACCTAAACAGTATCTGTGTGCAAGGAGTTATTTCTTTTTTAGCATTTTATTAAAACTTACTATAAATCTAATTATCAGACTAATATGAATTATTAGCTTGTCTAACTAAATTATAATTATGAAAACAAAGATAATGCGGATTTTTTGCTGCCGTTGTTAAAAACAACGCCATAATTTACTAAAATAAAGCAAAATTCCTTTACAAAAATAGGACTACTGATATAAGTAAAATGGTAAAAAATTATAAAGCCCGTTTTCTTTATTAACCAAGTAATTAAAACATATCTGGTAGCCCGCCACAAAAATGCATAATTAGTATAGAAAAATTAGCATCATTCTAAATAAACAACTCCAAAGTATATATTGCTATCTATTTCAGAAGTAATTACGTGTTTAATAAACATTAAAAATTTTTTAGTAAAATTACATCTATAGTAAAATAAGGAATATACTCGGCCATCACAACTTCAGATAATTTCAAATGGGTCGTTAGCTCAGTTGGTAGAGCAGTTGACTTTTAATCAATTGGTCACAGGTTCGAGTCCTGTACGACCCACTAATTAAACAAGTGAGCACCCGTTCATAGCGATTATATAATTTTCTTAGGTGCTATAAAATATTGGTTATATTAAACCGAGTATTCTAGCAAGGTTTTAGCATACTTTTGCATGTATAAAGAAAAATATATCTCTAAAATCGTGAAATCAAAATCCTTCAATTCTTACTTTATGTATAGTAGACCTAAATGCCTTGTTAGGCTTCTATATGATTGGCATGATATCAATCATGGAGTTTAATTTTTGCTCTCTGACAATTATAAACATACTGTTTCTGTTTTTTATATCTATCTAATCATAGATCATCTGACAGACTGTGTTGTTGAGCGAACCTGCTAATCGGTCTAAAATTTTTAGACTGATCAAGATTAATCGAAGCAACTTTACAATCAAATAAATTCGTTACCATTATATTGTATAAGATAAAATCTTTTTAAATTCATAACCAGAACAAATATTATTACTGGCTTGAAGTAATCAACGATTTCATTAATTAATGAGAGATGCGCTTGCTCTTTTGTAAACCACACTTAATTCTTGATTGTTTAGGAGAACTTTTTATATATGATAAATTTTCACTATTCCCATTTGTTTAATGGTACTCTTAGTAAGAGGAGAATAAAAACCAGTTACGCTCACCTTGATGATTGCGATAAGAAATCTGCTTATCTCTTTTATTTTTATTCTTAAACCAATATTCTGACATTTATTATTTATGATCTCAATGATTTTTGATTTGAAAATACTGACGTTAAAAATTTAATTTTTTCTTTACCTTTATTATTTTTTGGTTGCGTTAATTTTTCTTTAGCTAACAAAAACTCTCTTCTCAAAAAGAGACTCTAAACCTTCATCTAGATGTTAAATTTTCTAAGTATTGGATTTAAGTTTATCATCTAGTTATTATGCTAATTTTATCGGTTATGTGCTTAGATTCTATCTAATTCGTTTACTGCTTGCAAAATAAAATCGCAATGCCAGAGACATTATCTTTTAATTTAATTAACATATTTAAAATCTTTATTTCAATTTATCATAACAATCACCTTTCAGGCTGATATTCCAATGTAATTGATGCATATACCACATAACACAGAAGGATTTTAACATTCCAGAGTTATTGCAAAGCTCAGCGGTATAATGGTCAGACTATGTTTTACTCTGATACTTCGTGAACCTATTTTTTATCCTTAAATAGCACGTTGTTTATCAAGAACAGCGTCAAGCAGATAAAAACTCCCTAAGCTGTCTCCAGCTTTCTTAGGAGACAAGAGCAGCTTAAATACCATTGAAATGATTATTTTCTCTAATCACAATGCTTCTCATCCGTTGACTTCATAGACTTGCTGTGCTATAAGCCAATATCTAAATTAGATTCGTCGTTTTTATTGATGCCCAGTACGCTGATAGGAAGCTATAGGATGCAGTTATTCTTTGAAATCTTTCTCTAGCTTTCATCGCTGCAGAATAGTACTTCGATAAAATTTTACTAATAAAATATTAAGCTTTATTAGCGCATCGCGGACTCTCTGCTAGTTATAACTCCTTCAGCTCATTTTTAACTTTCTGTTGCATGTCATTGCTGAATGAAGACAGCAGATAAGATATTTTGTATAGCTAATGGCGTTGATATTACATCTCCATTATCTTTTAGATTGCATTCTAAAAATCAAGGGCAGAGTCTTCCGTAGCAACAAACCTGGAAGATATAAGTTAAGTCACTTGCTCGCAGGGTATTGAAGAACTAACCACAGTTTGCTTCTGGTTATCGATAACCATCTTCGAATGCAATGAAATCCTTAACGTTCATGCACAGTGATATTAATAATAAACAATAGGCAAGTGTGATCATCTTGATTGATAGCATAGTGTATATGCTATCGGCCAATAAATATAAACGTAACATGTATCACTAAATCACGCAAATACACCCATTCCTTGTGGATTTCAAGACATTACTGTATCAGTCTGCTGATAACACATTACAAAAATATCATACGCTTTTTACCGAAAAGCGCCTACAGAGCTTCATGAAATCATCAATGCATAATACCTCGCAAGTGCAGTTATAAGATCAGTTATTCGATATTTTTGCATATTTTAGATAAGGTGGCACAAAGAGTTTTAAAATGTATTCCGTTATCACTGCGATCCCTTTTAACCTTAAGCAGTTTAATCTCAATATCGCTAAAAGCAATCTATATAGTTCGCTGTAGCAAATAACTGTTACGGATGACGGATAAAATCCATAGATAAGGGGCTTAAACACGTTAACAAAAAATGACTTCGAGCTAAACTAACAGCGGTGCCTATCAGCTACCTAGCATGCTATTATAGATGAATTCATGTAATGAATCACAGATAATATTTAGTTTCGTAGATATTTGTATGATAAATTTTCATGGCATATCATCTCTATGATATTGACATTATTCAAGAAATCAATCAGCAAGATAATACGTCACCATCTCAAAACTCCATACATCAGAAATAATGATAACTCATAAGATAATGACAAATATTAAAATATATAAACTATTTTTGACTACGTGTCCTCCTACCAAGATTTTATCAAAAATATAATAAAAAATTGTGTGAATAAGGATAAATGCTCGCCTCACGTGTGCGACAATAAAGATATCTGTTGGTCGTTTACTTTTGACGAAGAATTGCAAAGGAAAAATAAATTTAATTCAAATTCAATTTTTTGCAGTTAATTTTTAGTCACTTAATTTTAATTCACAAGTAATAGTTTAAATTTGATTGAGCTATTTAGCTTCTTAAGATAAGAAAAATTAATATGTTCTCTGAATACAGATTTATTTCTTTAATAATTTTATTGTGTTATATTGCTATATATATACAATATTTCTTCTATTTCAATTAATGTGAAAATAAAAGATATTCCAGTTCAGTAGTTATAAATAAGTTATTTTTAATTGCATATAATTCACGCACTTTTATAATTACAAATCATGAGATGTTTAGATTCTAATCCTAGAGACTAGTTAATTGTTCTATTGTGATAAATTTAGTGAGTCATTATTTATCTCTCTAAATTATTAGATCTAAGATTTGATTAGTGCTATTGCTAGCTATTACTACAGTGGAAAATTTTCATCACTTACTTCTCCTATATTGATTCAGAGGAGAAGAACTCGCGCGAATTTTAACTTAATAGATAATATATTACACATCGTTTATCAGTTTTTATTTCCACTATAATAGACATTATACATGCTTTTATGATGATATCAATTAATTGATCATCAATTATTAGATTACTTTATTTTAGACTAATCTATGCGAGAAAAGATAAGTCCTAATCGCTCATCATTCTCAGAATTATGAGAGATTAATAAATACTTCGCTTTTGGGCGCTACCACCAAAACGTATAATAAGAAAAAACATCAACTTTAACGGATACATATTTACCCAGGGCAAATAAAACCCAATATCCCTATTTAAGATTTTGACTTCAACAGTTTATCTATCGTTATCAGGAAGAATGACTATTAAATTTTATCCCAGTTGTTATATACTGTTTCTAAATGTATAAATGGTTAACCGTTAAATGGCAGAAGTAACTTAGTGAGTGCATAATTTCTAACTATGCTCATTCATCAAATTTTATATATTCTTATTCTAGCATCGATAGGTGGATATCTAACTATTTTTATTATTTCATTCATGGTATTTTTCGATTGAAATGTATTGATCTGCTATTTTTGAGTTTTTTCTTGCAAAGATAAAATCTTTATCTTAGATGTTTATTTGATAATTAAAGCTTAGTTCTTGGATACCAAGAAGATAGTATGGTTTTTAAAATAATTCAGATTTAACTTTGAATCAATCTTTTATTGACTAGAATAAAGTTTTACTGTCAATACTGATTGGATAATTTTTGATTGTACAACTTAAACATATCATGCAGTGTAATATCAAGTTCTTAATCAGAATTGAAATGATAGATTTGAAGCCAATCTCCTATTTGTCCATTAAATCACTTAATCATATTATTCGTTTTGAATATCGGAAGTTATACTCATTATCTCATATATCCGATTTTTCGGAGACAAGTAGGATATCCTACTTATCATTTCATCAAATATTGCAATAACAGAGAGATGATATGCTATGAAAAGTTTAGCGACAGGATCTGTAAAAATCAGATGTCACCTATGAGATTCCATTGTATGAATTTATTTCTAATACTGTCATGGAGCTGATAGCTCTGCTGTTAAAACGGAGCTCGAAGTCATTCTATGATAATATTGCTGAGCGTCGGACTTTAATCAAAAAATATAAGATTCCGTTGACCGTAACGATTATTTGCTACAGAAAATCATATAAATTGCTTTTTGCGATATTCAGATTAAACTACTTAAGATTAAAGCAGATCGCAGTGGCAACGGAATATACTTTTTAAGCTCCTTGTCTCACTTTATCTGAAATGTGCAAAATGCGAAGAGTTGCTATTCTAGCTGTACTTGCGAAGCATATTCACTAATAATTTTCATGAAGCTCTGTAGGCGCTTCTCGATGAAAATATATAGTCTCTCTGACAAGTAGTTATTAGGAGACTAAAATAGCAATGGCGATGTCTGCGTCATTTAATCGATACATACTACATTTATTTCTGATCTGATTGCATATACTGACCTGTCAGATAAGGTGATTGCTTTTGCCTGCTGCTTATTATTTGCGGTACTGCCATGCATAAGGAGCTCATTGCGCTCAAAGATGCTTATCAATAGCCAAAATTGTGAGCCAAACTTTTGGATGATCGCACGAGCGCGCGACTTAACTGCACTCCTAGAGATTGGGAGTGGGAGGCGGTGTTCTGGTTTTTGGAATACAATGAGCAAAAGATATTTCTGTATGAAACCGCATTAACCTGATTAGGTACACAAAATGCTAATATGCTGGCCTTTTACTTCTTAAAGGCATATAATTAAAAGTTAAGGTTGAGCTACAGGAAATCTGGCTAGCAGAGAGCTACGATTACTACTGATAAAACTTTTAATATTTTATTGGCAACATTTTTAATGAAAATATACCCTTTCAATTATGAAGAAGCTGAAGAAGATAGAGAAAACTACTGGTATTCTACGACTTTTTATCACCACAATAGGTATCAATAAGAATGATGAATCCGATTGAGTCAGCATTTTGAAAATGAAACTATGAATCCTATGCATGAAGAAGTGTAGTTCGAGGGAAACAACCCTTTCAATCCTATTTATCTGCTCTCTTCTGCTCAGAAAATCTGAGACCAGATCCGGGAGAGTTAAACCTACTGAACTCTAGCGGTAAATAGCATCTGATTAAGAATGGAAAGCAGACTTTTGAAGCTTCAGAGTAGAACATAATATTACCACCATACACCAGATTTATTAATTACTCTTTATATCTTATAATTGGTATATAATTTTAATTAAAAAAGATTCAAATAACATGAAAAGGATTAAAATTGACGAAAACCTTTACTGCTATATATACTAGTGCTAGTCAGCATATAAGTAAAATGCATTGATTATATTATGACATCTATTAGGGTTTAGGTTAATCAATTGCATATTTTACCTACTCTCGGTCACCGTAGGTAATAATAATAGGATAGATGAAAAAATAAATTAGTTTCTTACTATCTTACAGTAAGAAAGATGCATAATTATTGCTTTCCCATAATTATAGAGATAAAAGCAAAACTTTTAATGACTTTATACTTATTTTATCTGTTCTATAGCAATTTAAATAAACAAGTTTTTATGGCAGCAAGAGAAGTAAACAATAGGAAGAACGGGTATTTATTTTGCTAATAATAAATGGATCTTATTGGCTAATAGTAAACAGATAAAACTTCGTCTTATGTCAAATGCATCCTTATTAGATAATTACCAACACCAACACCAATACCAATACCAACAGCAATCGTAAACGTAATATCATTGAACTAACTTTATTAAATATAAAGTTTCCCGTTGAATTGGTTAAGAAAATATATGTTATGATTTAAATAAACATTATTGGTCATTTAGTTATTATTGATAAGTATACTGCTGTTCCTGTGGAGAGAAATAAGTGGCATTGCATAAACGTGCTGGGCAATCTGCCCAACAAAATGATTTAATAAATATTGAACAGCTAATTACACAATATTATTCACTACAGCCGCAAGTAAAAAATTCTAATCATAGCGTTAAATTTGGCACATCAGGTCATCGTGGTAGTGCTTGTCGTAATAGTTTTAATGAACAACATATTTTAGCGATTACACAAGCTATCATAGAAATCCGTCAATTAGAAGGAATTACCGGCCCTTGCTTGGTAGGAAAAGATACTCATGCTTTATCCTCGCCTGCTTTTATGACAGTTATTGAAGTGTTAATCGCTAATGGAATTAAAGTTATCGCGCAACAAGACGATGGTTTTACACCAACACCTGCTATATCTCATGCTATATTAGATTATAATCGTCAGCATGAAGAAAAAACAGATGGTATTGTGATCACACCTTCACATAATCCTCCTGAAGATGGTGGCATCAAATATAATCCACCCCATGGAGGCCCGGCTAATGAAGCACTTACAGTTAAAATTGAAGACCTAGCAAATCAATTTATTTCTGATAAATTATCAGCTATCCGACGCATCAATTATCAAATAGCTATAAAAAATTCTCTCTATCAACAACAAGATCTTATTGAACCTTATGTGGTTACTTTAGGTGATGTTATCGATATGGCTGCGATTAAAAAAGCTGAATTAAAAATAGGTGTTCATCCACTAGGAGGAGCCGGAATAAATTATTGGAAACGTATTTCTGAATATTATCAACTTGGTTTAGAGTTACTAAATGAACAAATAGATCCAACATTTAGCTTTATGCCTTTAGATCACGATGGTGTGATTCGGATGGATTGTTCTTCGCGTTGGGCAATGAAAGACTTATTAAATTTTCGCAATAAATTTGATTTAGTTTTTGCTAATGACCCTGATTATGATCGCTATGCAATTATAACGCCATCAGGATTGATGAATCCAAATCATTATCTTGCTGTTGCTATCAATTATCTATTTCGCCATCGACCACAATGGAAAAAAGAGCTTGCAGTTGGCAAAACATTAGTTTCTAGTTCTATGATTGATCATGTAGTTGCTGATTTAGAGCGCGAATTAGTTGAAGTACCAGTTGGTTTCAAATGGTTTGTTAATGGTTTATATCAAGGTAAGTATGGTTTTGCTGGTGAAGAAAGCGCTGGTGCTGCTTTCTTACGATTTGATGGAACACCATGGACGACTGATAAAGATGGTATCATTCTATGTTTGTTAGCTGCTGAAATAACAGCAGTGACAGGTAAAAACCCAGAGCAACATTATCAGGAGCTTATTCGCCGTTTTGGTGAACCTTGCTATAGCCGCATCCAAACTAAAGCTAGTCATAAAGAAAAACAACGTTTAGCTAAATTGTCCACTAAAATGATATCTACAGAGATGCTGGCCGGTGATCCGATTATTGCTTGCTTAACCAAAGCGCCAGGTAATGGCGCAGCTATTGGTGGTTTAAAAGTGATAACGAATTATGGTTGGTTCACTGTACGACCTTCAGGCACTGAAGAAGCTTATAAAATTTACTGTGAAAGTTTTTGTGATAAGGAGCATCTTAATTTGATTGAGAAGGAAGCTATCCAGCTAGTTAATCAACTTATTACAGATTCAATATTTATTATTCCATAAAGCTCACCTAATAAATTTATTAGGTTAAACATTAATAAGAACAATAATAATCCAATAATTAAATACGTTATCTTAAATAATGGTAAATTATTTATTATCAATTTATAAAATGATAGCTTATTACTACATCAGTTAGTATATGTACTGACTGAGTTGGACCGTATTCTAACTTTTTCCTTAAATATCTTATATAAATACGCTAAATAATCATTATATTTAATATAGTTAAAATCCTATATCTACAATAGTAGATGGCGTTAAATTAACACTTTTTAGCTATTAAAATAAATTCAGTGAGTAACGAAACTTAATTAAAGTAAGATGGAATTATTGCTATTTTTCAGTTGCTTCCCGATTAATTAAATCAATGCTAGTTTCAGCAAACTGAAATATCGGATTTAGTTTGTTTTTATGTGCCTAATGGAATATAGCCATTCCACTCTGCCCAGTAATTCATTAATGCTAAATTGTTTAATTGAATAATTATCAGTATCGTATCAAGTACCATGAGATTTTATCTGTTCATCTTCCGATGCCCGATAATACTAATATCTGAATATGACTCCATTGATATAAATCATGGATCAAATTAATACGTCATCATCAAGGTAAACAAAGATTAAAAATCAATAAGATTTAGTTTGCTACTTGCTGATTCGATAACCCACTCTCTGATAGATAGATTTCTACTTCATATTTCCCCGAAACGTTTCTGGCTCTGATTTTATGCAAATTTCTTCTCCAGGTTTACCTGCGCAAACATCAATCCAGGTCAAATTCAGATGAGATAAGGTTCAGAAATTCGTATACCACTTCTAGAAAGATCGATGAGAGAAAAATAGTTTTTGCAAAAACAACTATAGCTTCTTGATCGATCAATAGCATTATCGGCAACTAATGAGGAATATGGCTATAATCATCACCTCATTTTTGCTCTTTAGTAATAGTAAGTTCGGAGATGTCATAACGCTTAGCCAAAGTAGACACAGGCTCTTTGTTATCTTAAAGAATAGGAGTAATTTTAGGTGTTGAAATTGCCTAATAATGAAGACTTATCATTATGATATTTTCTATCAATTATATCCACAAGTAACTATCTTTTTATCAATAAGGCTATGCAACCAGAAGCTAATAATGATCCGGGACTAAACACCTAAATAACTAGGCCTGATTCACAGTAATAGCACTCTCATCAACTAAGCTATACCTTCAAGCATTTTACCATCGGTAAAGAATAACTTTATCCACCTAAACTAGTATGATATTTCCTTTTTCTTTGAAAAGAGTTAATTTTTTCTTTTTCTGCCTGATAATCTGCACTAACTAAACGAGTAGTAATGTTTTATTTAAATACCTTTATATAGCTATGCTGTGCACTTTATTGTGCCTTTTAACCAGAATTTCGCAAAATTATCAAATAGAACAATAAACTATAATCAAACAGCATTTATGCAGGTAAATAGAGATTTTTGTCAACTAATGGCGTGAATAATTTATAAAGCCAACTTAATGGTACTATTATACTGCCGATATAAACGATAAAGATAACTACAACTGAATTGCACTACGAAATTTTCTAAGCATATTTTTGATAGTATCAATAATTCTTGATAGAGAGGAGTTATACTTACTTTTTGGTGTACTGAATTTTGAAGATGCTAGAATATCCTGCTGATTACTTTCGTGGATGATTTCAACAACAGAGAGATCATATACCATAAAAATCTTACCTTACAGGGTATTCGCGAAATCAAATATTACCTATAATTTCTTGCATGAATTTATCCGTAATGATGACAAGCAGCTGATAAGTATTCCTGTTCAGATAGACACTTAGACTCGAAATCATGTTTTGATAACATGCTTAACCCTGCCTTGTCGCCGTGAGCGTATCTATGCCATCAACTATAACAGTTTTTGCTACAGCGAATCATGCAAACTGATATTTGGAATGTTGAGATTGAACTGTCTAAGGTTAGAATGAGGATCGCAGCGGAAATTGAATATGTTTCTAAAACTTTTTGCTGCGCCTTATTTGAAGCGTATAAAAAGCGGCGAAGAGTTGCTATCATAGCTTTGTGTTTACGAGGTAAATCCACCGGTGATTTTTACTAAGCATAGGGCAGTTCTCGGTAAAAAGCACAGGTCTCTTCTGAAGTATTATCAGCATATTAAAACAACGATGATTTCAAGAAGACAGATAATAATGGGTGCTCTATGTGATTTAAATAATATGCGTTACATTTATTTCTGTCTGATGGCATAACTGTTTTGTCAGGAATGCTAATTATTTATCTACTGCTCATTATTGGCGTTACTGAGGATAGTTTTAAGAAAGTAATTCTTATCGAAAATGGTTACAAGAGTAAGAAGCGAACTATAGCTAACTTATAATACCCTACAAGCAGGTAGTTTACTCGTTTCTCTCAGCTTGCTATGAGAGAGAAAGGTGCTATTAGTTTTTGAGTGCAATGAGAAGATATTCTCTGACATGTAGCATCAATACTATTAGGTGCAGAAAATAGTTCATGTGATGCTTTTGCTTTCCAAAAGCATGTAACTAAGAGTTAAGAATAAAAAGTATGAAGGTTTGGTTAGCAGATATTTATGATATCGCTAATAAAGCCTTTAATGCTTTATTGCTAAGGTTTTCAGCGAAACATCTTCTGCGGTGATGAAAAGCTAGAAAAGATCAAAAAGTTGCTGGCATTCTATGCCTACCCGTCAACGCGCCGGGCATCATAAGACAATAAAGCCGATTTAAATCGACTTTTGCGATACTAAAGCTATAAAGTCGATACATGAAGCGGTACAGTTGAAAGAAATCAATCCTTTCAATGAAATTTAATTTGCTCCCATCTACCCAAAAAAGCAGCAACTGGCTCAGAGAATTAACTTGCTGGACCCTGGTGGTAAACAACACTAAATTTAAGGATGCAGAATAGATTTATGAAGTATCAGATCGAGCATGTGATTTGACATACACCAAATTTATTAATAACTCTCTTTCATAAATTTACTATCAAACAATAGGCTAATATTTTATTTATTTATATTCTCTTATTTGCGTGAAATACCAAAGTTATAAATATTTAGTAATTAGCCAAAGTACGCTAGGGTGTAAACTCAAAAGTAAGTGCACCAATAATAAACAGTTAGGTTGCAAGCCAATAAAAAAATAACTATAAGTGGGTAATGTGGTAAATCTTTTAGTCTGGCGCTTTTCACTACTATAATATCAGCAATAGCTATTGCTATGATGATTAAGGCAAACAACTAACAAATATTATAATATTCAGCTTAACTTTATAGAATAAGTATTGCTATTTAATCCTGGAAAGTTCTGCTATTATTCACAGTTAAGAAAACGCATAGAGAACTTTACTAAAACTATGAACTTTAAGTTTTAAAATAATACTTTATCATTTTTCGGTAAGAAATGTTAATGCTGTTCAAAATTATTTAGTCTCAGATCATTATATGGATCCTAGTTGCTCACACCCCCTAATTCATGCAATATAGCTACTGAGTGATATATAAGTGAGAACAAAACATCATAATGATGAAACTCCAAATTGTCAGGTAACTTCAATAGCTAAAATTAGAGCTCCTATTAAGGACAGCAAAACCTGCAGCTACTTTAGCTAAGCGTTATGAAATAACCGAACTTATTGCACCTAAAGGGGGAATAAGATGATATTGATGATCGTATATGCTAGCAAAGATTATTGCTAGAAAATCTCATATACTGTATAAAAGGTTTTACTATAGCGATTGCCATAAAAAATCAAATAGTCATACAGTTATGAGACTCTTTTTTCAATTCATACTAACATAAAAATACATCTCATTAGTTAACTCAGCAATAATCTGTCAGATAATGTTGATTAATACATTAAAATAATTCATATCACTTCATCCTACTTATATTATCACACTGAACATTTTATTCACTGCTGACATTCATTTAGGGTTACAGCGATATTGTTGTAAAATCCATGATTACAGGAAACATTTAACAATCTTACTGGAAATTTTTGGTAAAAAGATCCCAAGAATAAAAAATGGTTTAGTTATCTGTGATGTATATTGAATAATTTAATTTTACATGAGTCAGGAAAACAAATACACATTTATTTAAAAACAACATTTTGATGGCATCACTGCTTCCTTACCTTAGTAGCGATAGGCAACATAAAGTGCACTAAGTAATATTTTAAATCAACAAAATAATTTCTCTGAATTTTTAAAAAAAGTATTATATTTTACATAAAAAATAGAAAATGCGGGAGGGGAGGAATAAAAGGAAAGAACGAATCGTGGTCTTAATCACTCGAAATTGGCAGGATCATATTAGCGATGAGATTTTAAAGAGTTTAATACAGAATATATTAGCCGTTCTCTTAAATCGATCATCAATAAAAAGTTATTCTATTGGCTTGAATCCAGCTAAAAATCCAAACCATAAAGTATTTAAAAACTACGAGCACAATTATCTATGCGTAGTTTTTAAATATATGCCGCAAATGCAAACGAAACTTCACAATATTATTTTTCATAGGCATATATCGCGCTACTCGATGGGTTTTATCCGTTTTTACAAGACCAAGAAAACCAATAGCTAATACTCAACGCTCCTTACGTAAGTTTAACTAAGCAAGTTTCATAGTTATTCGTACCTATGAAATGGCAAAAAAATTTATAGACTATTTTTGGTTTATGAAAACGTTCAGTCGCAAAAAAACAAGAATTTAACTATTTATGTACAAAGTTTTGCTATAGAACGTAGTATCCCTATGACGTAAGCAGTATAACTACATTGCTTCTGGATCTTTATGATATGAGTACTGTTTTATACTTTATGATATATATTAATTTTTCAAGAACTTATTCAGGTGATCTGAAATAAATCTCCTAAAAAGAAAAGCCTGGTAAATTAAAAAGACAGCACGCAACTTCACCTGTTATACTCCCTAGTTATTCGAATCGCTTTATGATTTTCCTCTAAAATTAATGAGGAAAGACTGATGAAGTTTTTTATGATACCCCCAAATAGGCTATACAGAAATACATCCGATTCGACTCGCAATTTTTTTTTCAACACGCAAGTATTATCTCCGTCTCTAGTTACGATTATCCAGGATTTTGAGAACACTCAGGCCAAGCGATGATGCTGAATATAACTACATTGAGGATAATGTGAGTGACATTATGATTCCTGATGAATTAATCACCTATAGGGAACTAAGGATAATGTACATCTCCTTTGCTTACTGGAATAAACAAAAAGATAACTGAGTCGATAGACCTGACGAATATAAACGAGATAACTATTTCTATTTTTCTGGCAAAATACCAAGAGGCTAATTTAACCAAAATATACCACTAAACTTAACTGTTTTTCACTATTGATGATGTCTGAAATAAATATCTTAAAAAGATGGTAAAAGTGTCAACTCATAGATCCGTATATTTGTCAAGCGAACGCTTATCTGCATAACTTGTACTATTTTAATATTCGGACGCTATATACTATTGTGCCTCTCCTGAATGTTCCTAGTGTTCTTTTTCTAATAAAGCTATAAGTCAAAAAAGTCTGTAATTTATACAAATTTAAAGCTACACCGAGGACTGTTAGCATAGAAAGTTCATATTTTATCAGAGTGTGTGATTAATAATATATTAATTTCACTACGTCTTATCTTATTGTCCTTTTTTAAATAATTGACTATTACTCACTACTCAACACCCTGTTTCTCGTCGGAAACACCTTTTGCTATACTAGAATGGGCACGAAAATAGAATGTTAAAAATTGATATCTTCTGTGCCTTCCATATTTATGGTTGATAACTCAATCAATGTTTGCATGCTAATATCTCTGTTACAAGTAGATGTTTAGATATTAAATATGGCTCTATAGCAGAAGCTATTTTCAAAAAAACAGTCGAAAAAATTTAGCAAAGCGCTGTCATCTACCTGCTGTATTAAAGTGATGACCTGATAAGTTTCAATAGGTTTTTCCTGGGTTGATGGCATATCCGCAGTAGAGAACCAGTGGCAGCGTTATCTGAAAACACAAGTGCTAGAGGAAAAGAAATTGCTGAAAATGCACTTCGATAAAAAAGAAATGGGCCTGGCTTGTTATGCTGTAAAAATAACTTTAGCACTACCTTAACTCCGCTATTTACGTCAAAACTACGATATTACTGAAAAGGGAGTGGTTTTATATCATTACTACAACCACTTGACTAAGGTAGGTTCGCCAGAAGATCTTAACGCAGGGAAAATAATTTAACATTATACATTATATTAACTATATTTCTGGCGAAGTATTTTAAGATGGCGAATTACTATGATTTCTTATTTAAATCGTAAATAAAACACACCTTTACCAAAGATTTAAAGGCGCTGAAGATGACAGTTTTCAAAAATTAGAGTTTTAGTCATTATCATAAAAGGGATTTTTATGCACAGAGATCTGCACAAATATATCCGCTGTGAGGATAGAATATTTTTATTGATGCTCAGCTTTAAAAACAGACAACGTATTCTTTATCAAAAGAATGCATAAAATAGAAAAACGAGGGTTATTACTCTTAACCTAGAGTTAATGTATCTAAAATTAGTGCATTAGGTAACAACTATGCACTCCAATAAAATTTTAACTTATAATAGACCTAAGTAAACTAATTCTATCTCCTTTTATAATAATGGATATCTTTTACTCTTCTTTTAAAGACTAATTTAATTTTCTAACCATGAAAACCGACTTAGCATAGCGATACATTCTATAATAAATGTTATGGTCAAGCGATGTAATGAGCCATGGAAGATAGGATACAAACATATCATGATCAAGATCTTAAGATCACTCTACATCCATTATATTAATTGTACAATCAGGAATTACTCAATCAATATTGAGTAATAAAATTTTATTACAGAATATGAAAGATTAGTTTAAAGTTAAACCTGAATTATTCAAAAACTATACTATTTTCAAGAAATTAAGAAAACACCTAGTAACCCCCCTAAAGTATAGGGTGATAAAATAGCGATAGTGGTTAACTTCATTTCCTGAATTTTAATTTTATACTAAATATCACCTCACAAGTTTCATATTACACATTGCTATTATTTTCGCTAATACAATCAAATATTCATGCATAGTGTTTATTGCACCAGATAAGATGTGGTCCCATAACAGGATAAAATACCAAATTTAAAATCTTAAAGTAACTTTCTTTACTTTTACACATTCCAAGTAAATATCACTATTAACATTTTATGGCATTAATTATGAGTTATTTTGCATTTCTGCATAAACAGCAATAATAATAGTAAAATAATCTCCATTATCAAATTGATATTGCACCTTGCCCACTGTCACTAACGATGTGAGAAAATGCAAAATAAAGTGTAATGTGAATTAAAAGAATGATAATCATATAAAAATGATTAACGCGGTAGTATTTTAAAAGGATATGCGGAATTTTGGAAAAAATCGTCGCAATTATAGTGCCTAATAATTTGATGGCTTCTTGCGAAGAGATAGAGTCTTTCCCCCATCGTAGAATAATTTGGTTTTGATTTTGTAATGTTTTACCATTAGATATGCTAAAAATTTTATAACATGTTTTAGCTGACAGAAATAAGACAAAATAGTCACCAGTAGTAGTAAAAAGATAGAGCGTAATAAAACAGATATCTATTCAGAGCATTACCTAATTTTTATACCCTTTTAGGATATCAAGGGGTCTATCAACGCGTTAGGTATCGCAATACCGATAGCAATAGATAAGTAATCCTATATAATAAACTAATACTTTAACTAAAGTAACTTAAAGTATTTTTATTCACTATAGTCTTATCAGTTAGCATTTATAATAAAATGAATTATGGGATCAAATAAAAAATTCCAGTTTAGATTAACAAATTTTTATGGATTAAGCAGTAGATTTTTTGATCAATTAATAGCAAAATATGCACAAATAATATTAAATACCAACATATAAGGTATTATCCTCAATCCATTTCATGGATTTCACCAGCAGATTTACGAAAGTGAAAGCAACTGCATAAATTAGATTCCATTTTAAAAAATTATATCAGTAAATTACTTTTAACCAATAAAACTATATAATTCCTATAAATTTAGCGATAAGAAAAAGGAGAAGTGAAAACTAGTAATTAATAGAGCACACTTGCTTACCATTTAAAAATCTTCCGCATGAATAAGCGCATAAATCAAGTAGAGAAATAATATTCCAATTATAGTGATCTCCTGTAATAGTAAAAATAAACATATTTTTTCTCGTAATTTTATGTACAGAATTTAAATCTTTCAATATAAAGAAACTAATAAAAAATCTACCATAGAGTAAAAATATCAATATAATAGTTTGTAACTTACTACTGTTATCGATTTTTTATTAAAATAAATAATCTTACTTATTAAGTAAGATTATTTTTAATTATTGCAATAAAAGTGGTCTGATAAGTAGTAATACTCTGTTTTATCAGACAAAAATTTTTATCTATTACGCAATATATCAATTAATAACTTATAAGGAGAATCTTTATATCTGGTATGGTCAATGCTATTAGCATTAAATTCTCTTATGTTATGTTAATGTTGCATTATTAGGGATAATAGTTTTTCTGTTATAAATTTTTGCGTGATCATAGCTCCGCTTTTTTATATTTACCTACATCATAGGTAGCTTAAAAAACTAGTTATAAACTTATTTGTTTATCCAGTGCTGGAGATACCTAATGAATGAAATAATTAATTAAAAAAATGAAACATCTTATTACTTGTTGTAATAAGGTATTTTTGGTTTAAGCCGCTGTGAAATATATTTTCAAGTTTAATTTTTAATAAAATAAAACAGTTTTATAAATAGGATGTTAGTAACTAATGCATAATATTGAATTAGAACAACTAATCAATACCCACTTGAATGTTTATCAATATCAGGATTATTCGCCCAATGGTCTTCAAGTGGAAGGACGTTCAGAAGTAAAAAAAATAGTAACGGGTGTGACTGCATCACAAGCATTACTTAATGAAGCAGTAAAATTAGCTGCAGATGCAATTATTGTTCATCATGGTTATTTTTGGGGGAATGAAACCAGTGTTATTCTTAACATGAAGCGTAAACGATTAAAGACATTGCTTTGTAATGATATTAATCTTTATGGTTATCATTTACCCCTCGATGCTCATCCCATTATGGGCAATAACGCACAGTTGGGAAAAATCATGAAGGTTGATATTGAAGAGCTCATTACACCTTTATTACCAAAAGGTAAATTTGCAAAACCGATAACTGCTAATGATTTAATGTCATGTTTAACTAATAAATTAGCTCGTCAACCTTTATATTGTGGTGATAATGGACCAAAAGAAATCAGTACCATTGCCTGGTGTACAGGGAGTGGACAGAATTTTATTCAACAAGCGGCAGAGGCTAACGTTGATGCTTTTGTTACCGGTGAGGTTTCTGAACAAACTATCCATATTGCTCGAGAAATGAAAATCCATTTTTATGCTGCAGGTCATCATGCAACGGAACGTTTTGGTGTTAAAGTGTTAGGTGAATGGCTGCAAAAAAATTATGAATTTGAGGTGACTTTTATCGATATACCTAATCCTGCTTAATTTATCTAAAGATCAATACTAAGCTATCTAAAAAATATTAAGTAGTAGGTTTACTAGTATTTTGTATTTTGTATACAGTATTGTAGTTGTTTATGTATAATAAAAAATGTAAGATATAGTTAGTTATCAAAAATAACTAACTATATTGTATTAAATTAATATGAAATTTCTTTATTTATAGCCGATATAAAATTAACGGACGGAGCTTGGCGATATTTAATTCTTCATCATGCATTTCATTCCAGTGAGATAATCCAATCAATATTTATATGAACAATAGCAAAATAACCGTAAAGATAATTGTTGTGTTAGTGTCTCTATTGCATTTTAAAGAAATACCAGAATAAAAAAATTTCCATTTTATAAAGTTTTATTAAATTAGATTTTGTGATAGTGAGGCTATAAAGCCAATACATAAATAACTTTGATTTGAGAAAAAATCCTTTCAATCCTATTTAACTTGTTTCAAGTTTGCTTAAAAAGCTAAAACTAACTAAGAGGAGTTAACCTTACTCCTGTCAGGAACCAACGTCTAATTAAAGGATGGAGAATAGATTTATGAAGAATTAGAGTGGAACGTAATTTTTTTGATCGCCATATAGCAAATATACTAATAACTTCAGCCAATATAAATACAGTAAGTACTATTATTGAAATCAACAAAATATTTTCCCTATTCCTTTAAATGAAATCATTATTTTCTACATAGAATAACTAAAAAATGTATGATATGAAAAAATAAAAGGAAAAACAAGTTGCAGCCTTAATCCACCATAAATTAAGATGGTCATGTGAGCGATCAGATCTTGAAAAGTTTAATGCAGGGTGTGTTAGCTATTTTTTGAGCCGATCATCGATAAAGAGTCCATCATTTATTCGGATGAAATTGAATGGTATGAAATTTTTCTAGCTACATGGAATTAGTCACTATTGCTAATAAAGTTAGATAATCAGAGAATTCTTTATAAAGAATTCTAAATTTAGAATATGAACAATTATATTAGCCGATTAAAAGAATAATTGAGAAGATCTATGATATTTAGGGTTTTATTTATTTACCCAATTATCTGGATTGAAAACACTATTTAAAACCACAGTAAGTAAAATACTGATATAAGTATAAAATTGTTCTACTAAAAAAGTAATAACCTTTACCAATATAGCTATAAATTTTCAGAAGAAAAGTGCTATTTTGACTCTATGTGAACAGAGTTTCGAAGAATTAATTTAATCCTTAATCCTAATTGTGAAATCGATTAGAGAATAAAAAATTAGTGCTAATCTCTATATTTATGAGAGAAACCAGCATGTCACTTTTTTTAAGTATCTATCTTATTAATTTAAATCAAATAATAAAAACTTAACACAACTATAGATGATCATCATAAGTTTTTACTGAAGGTATGTGGTATGTAGCATAAAATAATTAAGTAAAATAGCTGAACTATCAATAACAATCGCCATATGTCTATATTTTCTTGCAAAAACTTTTCATCAGTCGTTTTTTCTATCATAGCTACTAGTGCTGTCAATAATTATTAATATTTAATAAGCTATATGGTTTCATATGTAAACCAATTTGACTCCAAGTAAAAATTTTACTAAATTCTTTCAGAATATCCAATCTCCTAATAACGCAATAAATACACCACCTAAATCAATCATTTTCTGCTTACGTTGATGCCATATATCAATAATATAAATTTCAGTCAGGCTAGTGTAGAAAATCTCACGTTTAACTAATAAATTAAGCATTATACCAACTACTCGACCACCTTTGTTCCAATACTAAATTAGCCAAAACGCCCATAATACAAACGCGACACCTTCATAAACCAGTATTTTTTTTGCTAACTAACTCGAATAACAATGAATAACCTGTTCTTGATAAATATTTTTATGTTATTTCTTTTTCAAGATTAACATCTAATATAGTGAATATACTATTTTCAGTAGGTATTTGAAAAGAATATTTGTTTAATTATCTTTTATGTAATAATTATTCAATATTATTGAGTAACTCTTGTTATTACTTAGTTATTATTTAATTTTTTAATATTTATATTCTTCTATATTTTTTGAGGTTATCTCCAGATGTTATTTGCATTAAATAAAAAGTATAAAATGTTGTTGCTAATATTATTGCTACTCTTTGCAATGATATCAATACAAAGTGGTGCTTCATTAGCAAAAAGTCTATTTCCAACTATAGGTGCATTTGGCGTAACAGCTTTAAGATTATTTTTAGCAACGATTATTCTTTTTACAATTTTTAAGCCTTGGCGAAAAAAATTACGTAGCCATTCATTTAAATATTTATTTATATATGGTATCTCTTTAGGCTCAATGAATTCGCTGTTTTATCTTTCACTAGAAAGGATTCCATTAGGAATTGCTGTTGCATTAGAATTCACCGGTCCTTTAGCCGTAGCAATGTTCTCATCTCGCCGCATGATTGATTTTATTTGGATATTAATGGTTATTGTTGGCTTAGCCTCTCTACTTCCCATTGGAAATAGTATTAATAACTTAGATTCAACCGGTATTATTTATGCTTTAGCTGCCGGCATTTGCTGGGGAATGTATATCATCTTTGGTCATAGAGCGGGTGCTAATTATGGTACAGCGACAGTAGCTTTAGGTTTATTTATCTCGACATTAATTTTTTTTCCGGTTAGTCTTCTCACCGTTAGCATTGAACTGCTATTTAATTTCTCAATTCTACCAATTGCACTTGCAGTTGCTATTTTATCAACTGCCTTCCCTTACATGGTTGAAATGTTTGCCCTAACACGTATGTCAACAAAAACATTTGGTACATTAATGAGTCTAGAGCCAGTAATGGGGGCCTTTATGGGCATGATATTTCTTAATGAATACTTAACGTTAATTCAGTGGTTCGGGTTATTTTGCATTATTAGCGGATCAATTAGTTCAACATCTATTATGAAAACAACAAATGAAACTCTAGAAATTAATTAAATCATTTTAACATTATTACAGGATGAATTAAAACCTATATATACTCACACTATAATCTGTTGCTGATTTATTTCTTATATTTTTATTTTTAATACGATATATATAATTATAGCTAATTAAATAACGCTTAAATTAATATAATCTATCAATTTAAAGGATAAAACAATAAAACTATTGACTAATAATAAAGTTATTTTTTAGATAAAATCTAAATATATTATCTGTAATGCAGAAGCATAAATAATGAGTATAAATAAATTAGTTAAATTACCGAAATTAATTCACTTCTATCACTCATAACGATAGAAGTAATAGTAGTAAAAACATCCTATTTCAGCTTTAATCTACTAATTGAATAATTTATTAATCTGTCATTGATGATAGAACAGACATGTTGAAATTTGCGCAGTAGAAATTTTCTTTCCGTTCATAAATTATTATATAAATTTAATTCTTCTATTTTATAATAGAAAGATAAATTAACAAAATGAATAGTACGATAATGAACATAGAGTTGAGAGTGTTAATACTCATGCATCATTAAAATATATCAACTAATATTCACGATATCTAAGATTATTTGGAAGCCATAAATGATTACATTGCAGTATGGTTACCAATAATGTTTATAAAGTGATTAATGAAGTTAGTGAGTGTATCCTGAAGATATCCTTACCGATCATTTACGTGGTGATATTTGGATAAATATTTCAGGGAAGTTATTAGCAAATCTGGGTGCATATCGGCTCTGATGCTTTATTAATCTACTCTGCACCCTTAAATGGATATTGTTACACCAGGTCAAAAAGCAAACCCCCCATTTAAGGAGGGGGGTTTGCAGCTTTTCTGAGCAGAAGTGAACAGCTTCAATACCATTGAAATGGTTGTTTTTCGAACTAACAGTGCTTCAAAAATTCTTTGTACACAGCTTTATAGTCTCACTATTATTAAAAAAATCGATTAATTGGATTCATGAGACTCTTATTGATGCCCAGTGCACTAATGGAAAGATATAGAATTCTAGTTGTTATTCTCGATATTTTTCGCTTCTTAATGGTTAGATTATATTTGCTGAAACCCTTGCTAACAAAAGCATTGAAAGCTTTGTTAGCGGCATAGTAATTCTCTGGTAAGCAGACTTCCCAAAGCTCATTCCTTTAATTTTTAGTTGCATACCTTTTGCAAGCAAAAGTAGCGTATGAGCTGTTTCTATACCAAACAATATTCATGTTGTGTATCCGGGATTCCTTGTCATTGCATTTCAAAAAACTAAGAACTATTTCCCGTAAGCAATCCTGGAGGATGCAGTTAAGCCACTTACTCGGTAGCTATTGAGAAGTTTAATCTAGTTCGATTTTAACTCTTGATAAGCATCTTTGATCATAATTACCTCCTTTATTCATATGCAGTGACTCCGATTTGGCAGTAAATAAAACGATTATTTACTTGATAGGCGCAGTAGATATCATCGATCAATAAATAAATATAAAATGCATCCCTTAAAATCATACAAGGCATCATTCATTTGCCTGTAACTCTTCAAATCATTTTTATTTGAGTCTCCTGATAGAGTTGGTACAGAAAGATTCATGTATTTTTTATCGAGAGAAAGCGCATATAGAGCTTCGTAAAATCATGGATAAACATACTTTTTTGGATAAGGCCATGAGAGTATTTTCGCTGATTTTACATGCCTTATATAAGGTAGCGACGAGCTTGTTGAGCATATTCCGTTGCTACTGCGATTCCTCTATGACCTTAAGCATTTTAATTTCAACATCGCCAATAACAATCTGTATAAGTTTATTGTGGTAAAAACTATTACAGATGACGATAAAGTGAGATTGAGCATGTTGTTGCAATATGCCCTTCTCTTTCAGTTCACCTCAAGATTGCGATACCTATGACCTATCTGATACCATTAGATATGAGTTCATGTAAGGGATCGCAGATCATATCTAATTTTTTTTAATAGCTGTATAGTAGACTTATTCATGGCATATCATCTCTCTGTTCTTGAAGTCATTCATGAAATTAATCAAGAGGATATCGCAACATTTCCGAAACTCTATATACCAAAAATGAGTATGACTTTTATCTACTTCTAGTTACGATTATCTGTAGTTTTAATAACGCCACAAGTCAAGTCTATGCCGCTGAATAAAAGTGCATTGAGGAGATAATAACTGAAAGTATGTGTTTGTCGATGAATTCATATATAAGGAATAGTGATAATCTCTTTCTTCTTGCCTCTTGGAACAAACAAAAAAAGATTAACTGATCTAATAGACCTAACGAATATAGACAAGGATGATAATTTCTATTTTTCTAACAAAATACTCAAGGTAATATATAAAGGTATATATTCCTAAAACTAAACTGCTTTTTATAATTAATGATGTCTGGAATAAATTTCTTGAAAACACAGTAAAAGTATAAACTCGTGGATATCCGTCTACTTGTTAAGTGAACACTTGCTTAATTACGGAACTTGTACCATTATAGGGATATATCTTGGCGTTACTGCTGCATCTTTCCTGAATTCCCTACCGCTGTTTTTCTGCCAAAGTTGTAAATCAAAAGCCTGAAGTTCATGCGATGTCAAAGCTATCGAGTAGTGATTAGGACAACAGGTTCATATTTTATCCGAGTATAACTTACAACACATTACTTTTACCATACTCATCTTATTTGGCCTTTTCAACAATAACTACCTACTTTGAGTTCTCACTCAACACCCTATTCTCTCTGAAGAAACACCACTGTGTTATACTGCAGGTGAGGCACGCAAGCAGGGTATCGAATTGTTATCTTGTATACCTTACGATAAGATCGATAATTCAATTAATATTTGCATGTTTATGTCTCCATCACCCGTATCGGTCTGAATATTAACATGTTGTATGGTATTTTATCTTTCAAAAAAGAGTAGCTAAAAAAAATTTGGTGAGGCGTTGTCATCTAACGAGTTCTTATATGAATGATCTGATAAATACTAGATTATTCTAGTATGAAGTATATCCGTACCAGGAAGAAGTGGCGGCGTTACTTGAAGGCGCAGTACAAATATTACTAGAGAAAGTACACTTTTCTAAAAAGATGAAAAGAGTGAGGCATAGTGTGGAATACACCCTCTCGAGCGATAAAACACCCCGATATCTGCGTTAAATGTGATATTACTGAGGGGGAAAAATAGGGCTTAGCTGACTACATGACCCCTAGTAGTACCAACAAAGTAAATTTTGATGCAAGAAGAGATAATTTGGGCGCTATATATTTAATCATATTTTCTAGGTATTTAAATGATCTGTTACTATAGATTCTTGTTGAATTATAAACGGGGAACATTATTGCTAAAAGTATATAAGGTACTGGAGATAAAGGCCGTAAAAAACCGAAGTTCTTCTTTTTTTTAATAAAAGGATTTATTGCGCACAGATCTATATAAATACATTTTATATTAGAGATAGACTATTTTTATCAATGTATAATTTGGGAACAAGCAACTGAATTATTGTTAGAAACAATGCATAAAGTAAAAAACGAGGCTTATTAAGTAAAACTAGATTAATATCTCTAAAATTAGAGCATTAGATAAAAGAATATACACTTTAATAAAACTGTAACTTATAATGGATCAAGTAAACCAACTCTGTTTTTTAGGAAAAATGCATGACTTCTCGACTCTCTTAAAAAGTCGATTTAATTTTTTAATCATCAAAGCCAAGACAACGCGGCTGATGATTGATACTTTCACAATAACAATATATCGGGTACTTATATACAATTATAAAAATTTAAAAACCCTCTTTTAATTTGGAAACGTTGAGACACTTGAAACCATGAATTTAAATATTTATGTGCAGAGCTTGATATAGAACACTGATTTAGCCTGCCGATACATCCTTAAACGGAATAGCATGATCGAGCGATCCAATGATGAATAGAAGCTATTTTATGAGCTTACAAATCCATCATTCAATTCTGCTTAAGAGCTTGAAATCACTTAATATTGATATGTTTAACTGTACAATTAAAATTATACTAATCAATATTGGGTAATATAACTCCATTGTAATCTATGCAAATTAGCTCAAATAGCTCAGAAAGCAATTTTAGTAGGATTTTTCCTACCCAGGATATTTTATCACAAATAGTTGTTACTATTTCTCAATAAATAGTAACGAACTCACTATTTGGATCTCGCATTACTGTCGGTTTACCTTGAACTAATTTCTCATTCAAAAAATATGTAATGAATATCCTTATTTAACGGTTTACAACTTGTATTTTTAAATAATCTTTGTGCTACAGAGCACAAATGGGCTTTAAACGTCCATAATTACTATAAATATATAGATTTATATTTTTAACGATATCCAATACAAGCACTTTCATTTTATCAAAAATCGTGATATATTTATTGCATCAAGCAAAAACGATTATCTTGCATTGTAGTGACAATAATCACTGCAGTAACGGGTATATTCTGTAATAGAATTAACTAGTTATCACCAGTAACAAGTAGCATATCAACTACTAAATAATCTAAATATTGTCATTCAGTATCCTATAATATTTCCATCAAAGCTTTACTAAGCATTGGATTGGACCATATCATGTTTTGATTATCATTAACCAAATAATTAATTGAATTAGTTGGAAAACTCATAAGGCATTATGAGTTCCGCAGGTTCTGCAGGTAATCTAGAACCTATAAAATGCTGATTTCAGCTATCAACAAAGCTGAATAAAGGAAGATAAATAGCAACATGTGGAAATACATACCTTCGCTCCTTATTCCGCTGATGCAACGCTAAATTCACTGTTGTAATTGATTTACCAACCCCACCCTTACCTGAATTTACATCAGTAATATTACTGATCGCATTGATTCTAGAAAAATTATTTATTCTACATAATATATTGATATGATCACGTAATTTACAGTATACTTCTTATGCGCACAAGCAATTTTCGTAATTCTTGATGTTTGCTGCTTAATTAATAACTTAAAAGGGACACATACCTAGAAAAAAGCATGAACTAATTCAATATGTAAAAGATCATCAAGAAATACATTATAATATAATACTTTTAATGTATTAAAATTATTTTATAATCTCGGATAATAAAATATGTTAAAACCTCAGCAACTTCTGAGTTAATTATTCAGGTTTTATTTGTTTGAAGGATTCTAAATTTATCCCTGCTTCTTTTTATTTAATTTTAATTTATTAAAAATAAATAGTTATACAATTCTAAAGAAGAATTTAATTAAAATAAAAATTTAAAATTAATAAACTAACACTTATCAAGTAAAACTACGATAAAATAATAATAGATTAGTCATTTCAGAGCTAGCTGGAAAACTGCAATCAGTTAACATTAAATTAATGTTCAATTTTTATAGGAATTAAATTCTTATTATGACTCAAGTCGGAAAAAAACTTTTAGTAACTTGCGCGTTGCCTTATGCTAACGGTTCAATACATCTTGGCCATATGCTAGAGCATATTCAGGCCGATATTTGGGTTCGTTATCAACGAATGCGAGGCAAACAGGTTTATTTTATTTGTGCTGATGATGCCCATGGTACACCAATTATGCTAAAAGCTCAGCAATTAGGTGTAGCGCCTGAGGAGATTATTAGTAAAGTAAATCAAGAACATCAACATGATCTTTCTGACTTTGCTACCAGTTACGATAATTACCATTCAACCCATAGTATTGAAAATAAAATATTATCTGAACAAATTTATTTAACACTAAAAAATAGTGGCTATATCAAAAAAAAAATAATCTCGCAACTTTATGATCCTAAGCAGGGTATGTTTCTATCAGATCGCCTTGTTAAAGGAGGTTGTCCAAAATGCCAAACCGCTGATCAATACGGTGATAATTGTGAGGTCTGTAGCACAACTTATAATCCAACAGAACTTATCAATCCTCATTCGGTAATTTCTGGTGCAACACCTGAAATTCGTGAAACAGAGCATTTTTTCTTTGATTTACCTGCATTTAGTAATATGCTCCAAACTTGGATACACTCAGGGGCTTTAGAACCGCAAGTAGCAAATAAAATGCAAGAGTGGTTTGAGGTTGGTTTAGAGCAATGGGATATTACTCGTGATGCTCCTTACTTTGGTTTTGAAATTCCTAATGAGCATGGCAAATACTTTTACGTCTGGTTAGATGCACCAATTGGCTATATGGGAACATTCAAAAATCTATGTAACAAACAGCCTAATATTGATTATGATAGTTATTGGCACAAAGATTCTACTGCTGATCTTTACCACTTTATTGGCAAAGATATTATCTACTTCCATAGTCTATTTTGGCCAGCAATATTAGAAGGTAGTGGTTATCGTAAACCTACCAATATCTTTGTTCATGGTTATATAACCGTTAATGGCGCAAAAATGTCTAAATCACGAGGTACTTTTATTACTGCGCGTGCCTATTTAGATCAGATGGATGCTGATTGTTTACGTTACTATTATGCCGCTAAGCTTTCTTCCCGCATTAATGATATTGATCTCAACTTAAAGGATTTTGTCCAAAGGGTAAATAGCGATATCGTTAATAAAGTCGTCAACATTGCGGCTCGCAATGTTGGATTTATCAATAAACGCTTTCATGGTAAGTTATCATCACGCCTTGCAGATCCTGAGCTTTATCAGCAATTTATTACTGCAGCTGACAAAATTGCTCAACAATTTTGTCATCGTGAATACAATAAGGCGATCTGTGAAATTATGTCACTTGCCGATCTGGCTAATCGTTATATCAATAAACAAGCACCATGGATAGTTGCTAATCAGGAAGGCCGTGAACAAGATTTACATGATATTTGTTCTATGGGTATCAATTTATTTCGCGTGATAATGATTTATTTAAAACCTATATTGCCGGGGCTCACGAGCCGGGTAGAAACTTTTTTAAATATTTCACTTAACTGGGATGATATTAGTAAACCCTTGTTAAGTAAGGAAATTACACCATTTAAAACCTTATTTAAGCGAGTTAAAATGAACGATATAATCGCTATGTTAGCAGCATCTAGCAAAATATAACAGTACTTACGATGACTAAAACATCAAAACTGATTCTATCTTGGATAGAATCAGTTTTGATGTTTTTCACAACGCAAACTTACAAGTTGCTCTAATTAAATAAGCTGATTTAATCGAAGACTCCAGCTCCAATAAACTGCTAGAATTACAATTATATTTAGGTAAATGGACGTTGTTTTTAGCATAGTTAGCAAATTACATTCCCTTAGCCAGTACAACTATTTTTAAGCAGATGAGAACAACTTAACTATTATTAAAATAGTTGCTTTCTCGAACTACAGTGCTTCAAGATGTCCGCTTCGTATCATCACTGTCACAAAATCCAATTCAATAAAAATTGACAAATTTTCCGATATTCCTACAGTATTTCATGATACGAAAGTACTTGAAAGCCGCTTAACGAGCTTGATCGCTATTTAGCACCAAGAAAAATCTATTTCGAGCATACAAAGGAATCATATTAAAACCATTAATTCTGGTAACAAAAATATTTTTCTATTAAGTTCAGATACTCGAGCTAAATTTTGATATTGTAAGTAAAATAGATTATAAAAACACTAAATAAAATAGCAATAATAAATTATTGCTATTTTTAATTCTAATGATCAATACCACTCTACCAGATTAAACGGACTAATTATTAGTCAGTATGTTTTGTTATATAGCCAATATTATGTTATTTTCAAAATATGCTTTATATTAGTTAATAATATTTATATGCTTTTTACTTATTTATCTTTACTTAATAATAGGAAACTTAATATTAACTATACTGCCTTTTTCTTTCAGATGGAATAATCATGATATTTGTCTTCTTTAACTTGTTAAGTATTGAAATCATATTTGTTTACTGGATATAACTGAGTTATCATATTCCAAGATAGTATAAAATATGATTATTTTAAATAATTCAGATTTAACTTGAAACTAATGTTTCATAAATTGCAATAGAGCTTTACTACGCAATACTGATTGCAATAATTCCTAATTATGCAGATAAATATGTCATGTAATGTAGAATGATCTTAAACTCTTAGCCGGAATTAGAGTTGTTAAAAACTCTGGTGTATGAATGGTCAAGATTCCTGCTATGATGCTTTATAAATCTTTTCTTTATTTTTAATTGGATGTTGTTTAGCACCAGCAGTCAAAGCTAAATCTTTTTAGCCGGTTCTAGATTTTCTAAGCAGATGGGAGAAACTTAAATACCATTCAAAGGTTTATTAGCAACATCAGAGATCCTCTCTACTAACCAGATCTCCCGCAACTCACCCTTAAACTTTAAATGCACTCCTTTGGAGATGAAAAGCTAGCACATTAGCTATTTTGTATACCCAACAGCGCGTTGTGTTGCTACATGTTCGGGAATATCTTTAGTATTTCATTCTAAAAAACAAAGACATCGGCTCTGAGTAACCCTGAAAAATATGGTTAAGGACAGTGCTTCCCAGTCATTGAAAAGTTATGCGCAGTTTGCTTCTATTCTCGATAAGTATTTTTAACTGCAGCTAGCTCCTCTTTACGACCATGTGCAGTGCCGTCGAATTACTAGTAGGTAAAAACGATTATCTTGCTTGATAAGAGATAGAATATATCATCAGCCAAGAAATAAATGTAACGCGAATCGCTTAAATCACGCAGATACCATTACCTTATGTCCCTTCTTTAAAATGTTCCTATTTTAATCTGCTAATAATCTCCACGGCAGGAGAGATCACGTGATTTCACCAATAAGCGCTCTAGGACTTTGTAAAAATCACAGGTGAGGGAACAAATGGCCTCGCAGGTGCAAAGAGGTTTATGATAGCAACGAGCTGTTAAAAATATATTCCGTTGCCACTGCGGTTCCTGACCTTAGGCGCTTTAATCTTAACATCGCTAATAGAAGTTTATATGGTTTTCTATGGTAAATAGCTCTACGAAAGACAGCATAGCGCCTGTCAACAAATTAGCTTTAATATCTTGTTGAAAACTATGGATTCGAGATTTAACTTCAACAGTGCCGCTATCAGCTATCTGCCACTATTACGGATAGGTTCATGCAAAAGGAAACATGTAGGTAATATCTAGTTTTTCCAAATATCTATAGGGTAGATTTTCATGGCATATCATCTCTCTTTTATTAAAATCATTCCTAAAATCAATCAGGGAAGCGGATACACGCTACCATCTCAAAATCCAATACACTAAAAATAAGTATAACTCTCGGTGAATAATACACTGTATGTTAAAAAATTGATGCTAAGTTAGACGCATTGCTATATAGCCTATTTTGAGTGTTATAAAAAATCAGTTAGCCTGTCTCCATCCATTTCAGAAGGGAGATCATAAACGCTTTGGATAAAACATGGACGTAACATGTAAAGTCTACTATTATTTTCCTAATTTATGCAGTTTACACTTTCTAAAAGATTTCTTTTGATCCATCTGGATTTATTTCTAAAAATTAACATATCGTGGAATATTAAAACAGTAGTTAGATCATGAACACTCCAAAAGCAGTCTAGCTGCACCTGCTTATACCTAATAGTTGTTATATGTTCTAAAGACGGATAAAATCCATAGAAAGTGTGAAGATCTTATACTTACGAAAAGATAACGTTATGAAGTTTTATTTAATATTTATGGAAGATATTTTTCACATCTACGTGTAAATAAATAGATTCGTAGCTTTTAAATACTTTTAGCTTCTAGCTTTATATACTTCCTCCCTTATTTAACGCAAATTTCCATTTCTGGACTTATATAAGCAGTAATTTAACCCAAATAGAGATCAACACAGAGTTTAGGAATTTATATAGGGATTACCAGCAGATCGTAAAAAGAAGAAAAGTTTTTGCAGGAAAAATACTAGGACTTTCTGAGGCGAGCGATAGCATCATCAGGAAGGAATGACGAATATGGCCGTAATCATCAATATCATCTTGTTTCGCTCCTTAAGCAAAGATAAATTTAGGAGATGCTATAACGCTTAACCAAATTAGAGGTAAGGTTCTTTCTGTGTTAACCTTAAGATTAACTCTAATTTTAGATGTTGTGTTTGTCTGAAGAGAGAACAACCATAATGATATTTTACCCTTAACTATATCTCGAGTAATCTTTTTGCTATGAATAGAACTGTAAAAAAGGATCTATATAATGATTCTTGAGCAAACAGTTAGGTCTTATTATAAATATTAGTTAGACTTAATTTTAAATGCTGGAAGATACTAAAATAACCTCTTATAATTCTTTCGCTTATAATATTTAATTATATTAATTCCTTTTATTTAAATTCAGGTTATTTAAAATGGCTGATCCAGCACATAACTGCGCTATTGTAGGTATATCGGGTGCTTCAGCATCGGGTAAAAGTCTTATTGCAAAAACACTTTATAATGAACTACGTAGTAAAGTTGGTGACCACAATATTGGTGTGATTACTGAGGATTGTTACTATCGAGATCAATATAATATTCCAATGGAAGAACGGGTGAAAGTAAACTACGACCATCCAAACTCAATGGATCATGATCTGCTTTTTCATCATCTTCAATTGTTAAAGACAGGAAAAGGTATTAATCTGCCACAATACGATTATACTCAGCATACGCGTAAGCGTATAACATTTTTTTTTCAGCCTAAAAAAGTTATCATTATTGAAGGTATTTTATTATTAACTGATAAACGATTGCGTAAGAATATGGATTTTTCTATTTATGTTGATACGCCACTGGATATTTGCTTAGTAAGAAGAATTAAGCGGGATGTTAATGAACGAGAGCGAACATTAGATTCTGTTATTGAACAATATACCAAAACAGTTCGTCCAATGTTTCTCCAGTTTATTGAGCCATCAAAACAATATGCAGATATTATTGTCCCTCGTGGCGGAAAAAATCGAGTGGCGATTGATATTCTAAAAGCTAAGATAGGAGAGTTCTGTTCTGCTAGTAATTACCTAAAAATAGATTAGCAATTCTCATAAGGAGATAAAATGCGACTTTGTGACCGTGATATAGTTAAATGGCTTAATGAAAAGAAATTGATTATTGAACCACGCCCATCAATTGAACGAATTAATGGAGCAACAGTTGATATTTGTTTAGGCAATAAATTTCAAGTATTTCAGGAATATACTTTACCTTACATCAATCTTAGTGGGCCAAAAAATGAAATTAATGCTGCATTGGATCAAGTGATAAGTAATGAAATTATTTTAAGCCATAATGATGCATTTTTTTTGCATCCGGGTGAATTAGTATTGGCGATCACTTTAGAATCAATCACTTTACCTGATAATATTGTTGGTTGGCTTGATGGTCGTTCTTCTCTTGCTCGCTTAGGATTGATGGTGCATGTTACTGCTCACCGTATTGATCCCGGTTGGTCCGGTCAAATCGTGCTAGAATTTTATAATTCAGGCAAATTACCATTAGCACTACGGTCGGGTATGATTATTTGCGCATTAAGTTTTGAAACTTTATCCGGATCAGCTGATCGCCCATATAATCGTCGTCAGAGCGCAAAATATAAAAAATTAATAATTTCGTAGGAATGAGAAGAATAGGATTAGTGAATATAGTAAAATACTCATAAATTGTAATATTTAAGTTAATAACTCATATTTTGCAAAAAAAAATACTACATTAAATATAATTATATTATTTAGTTTACAGAAAAAGCTATATTAAAGATGAAGTCATTAATTAGTTGCTTGAGTACTCTTGATAGAAACGATGATGAAACTATTTATAACCACATTAGCTATCCTGATCCTGATTATCTTAGGAGGGTTAACGATACTAGTATTACTTATTAATCCCAATGACTTCCGTCACTATTTAATTGATAAAAATTGAATAAAATAGGTATATTTTAGACTATTAAAGAGAAATTCGTTAGCATTTATTATCAAATCTAAGTATCATTACTGACTTGGGCCTATTCACTCACCGAACTAGGAGAGGTAAAGCCCGTCGTCATTAGTGTAGATAATATGCAGCTTGATATCTTTCCTTATGGGCATTAATTTCCCACCAATAATCTGTTAAATAGATTGTAATCTGTAAAGCAGTTTTACACACCACTCCAGACAATGAAGTAAAATTAAATCCATAAACCCTAATTACTCTAGAATCCCCTAACTGTATTAGTAGGAAAGATAATAATGATTGTAAATGGTTATTCGAGTTTAATAAAATTAAACTGATTGATAGTTTATTAATTTAACGGCAATTAGGTAATGATACCAAATTAAATATGCGTAATATTCTTATCTTCCCAAGAAGGGAAGATGATTATTTTATTAGTTGTTAATTTTAATAGTAATGTGAGTGTAAGAATCACAAAATGCTCGCTTTTACTTTAAAAAGCAACTGAATATTTAAAATTATCCGCATCAAATCACAGGTAAAATTAATTAAAATACAAAATTAATGGTATTAAGTTACTAATAGATGGAATTAGCAGCAATACAACTTTATTGTTTAATTATTTACATGATCAGTAAGTTGCGATAACTCTTTATATAACTATTAAAATCAATGATAATAATTTAAATGGTAATCTAGTTGTTACTTATTTAGATAAATTTCTAGATGATCAATTGAACATTACTTCTAGTAAACTGCCTAAATAAAATTTTAGGTTGACAACCTTTATTATATAACGCGATAAAAATAAGAATAATACCTCAAATAAGTACTAATCCTGGTTATTGCGTTGACTAAAACCGATAATTATTCTTTAAATTATTTAAAGCAATTTCTATTTCAAGCAACAATATCTGTTGATAAACTCATATATCAAGGTTTAATTGTCGATATCTTTAAGTCTAAATTAATTAAATAAAATGTTATTAATTTATTAGTCACTAGAAGTTGGTTATTAGGTGGAAATTTTGAATTACCTATCAGTTCAAATCATGAAAATAGTCCGGTTATTTTACGGATAATCACAAATTTAATCATGTTAAGTTAGCTCGTTGCTGCAAAGTATTTGACATACCAATTAAACTAGATAATTCATTAGATATTATAAGCAAATTTATCAGGAGACCCGGGTTATGATAAATTTACGCTGTTAAATTTTTGATCTGGTAACGCTAATGTAATGTTATCCAAAATATAATTAACAGGATTAAATATAGCTTCACTGATTCAGCATGACTTTCACGCTTAACTGATAAGATTGACAACCCTCAAAATTTTGAAGATAATACTCAAATTGAAATTTAAAGGTTGATGCAAAACTTAGTAACAGTATGTTACCCGTTCTGAAATTTAGTTTCTTCTTTTGCTGGTGCTATAATATAGATGGTAAATAGTTAGTTAAATTTAACAAAGAAATCTTCAAACGTGGAATTATTAGTTAACATCAATAAAAACTAGCATAGAAATCACCAATTCTTTAATTTTATTAAAGAATTGGTGATTCATCTACGTATCTATGGTAGATGGGAAAATTTATAGTATCAATTGAATCTTAAAATTATTGCGTATTGCGTGATGAGATTAAATAGAAAGCTAAAAATACTAAATTCTTAATTAAGATTAATAGATTAAATCTAAAAATTAATTTTAAATTAATATTTTTAATAAATTTAAAGAACTATATCACAAGCACATTATAATTTATATTAAGGTAATATTCTTTAATATAATTTTAGTCAATTTGTAGGGAAGGTGATATCAATACCTTTTTAAGGCGGTGACTGGTGACTTCCAACGGTTCAAAAATCCAATTTTCAATTTTGATACGTTCACCCACAACAGGCATTCGTTGTAAACGCTCCATTAATAATCCGGCAATCGTTTGATATTCTCGTTTTTCATCAAGCGTAATTGACACATAAAGGATCAGATCTTCTAAAGGCATAAAGCCATTAGCAACCCAACGGCTATCCTCTAATTGCTGAATATCATGACGAGAATCTACCTCTTCTTCACTGATTGGCATATTGCCGGCAATAGTTTCCATAATGTCCGTCAACGTAACAATTCCTTCGACAGAACCAAATTCATCAACAATAAAGGCAAAATGAGTATGAGCTTTACGAAATTGCTCTAATGCTTGAAGTAATGATAAGCCTTCAGGAAAAATTAGTGGTTGAGTAATAAGCACATGTAAGTTAAGTTTTTTCTTTTTTAATTGTTGATTTAATATATCGATAACATGTATAACCCCAACAGGCTCATCGCTTATTGATTCATCCGTAACAACAAGACGTGTATGTGGTTTTTTTTCTAGCAATGAAAGTAACTTATCTGAAGGCTTGTTGATATCAATATACTCAACATCATGGCGCGAAGTCATAATGCTACTAACATTACGTTGAGCAAATCCTAATAAACGAACAATCATTTGTCGTTCTTGTGGATCAAAAATACCATTACTATCACTGATTAAATCAGTAGTGCGATGATCTAATTCAGGGGATTCATGTTGACCATTTAAAACTCGCAATACTGCTTCTGCAGTTCTTTCCCGCAGTGATTTAGTTTCTTTTAAAAAACGACGTCGATTAAATAATGCAAATTGATTAAGCGATTCGATCATAATAGAGAAACCAATAGCGACGTATAAATAGCCTTTCGGTATTAAATAACCAAATCCTTCAGCTACTAAGCTGAAACCAATCATAAGTAAAAAACTGAGACAGAGAATAACTATAGTTGGATGGATATTAATAAACATGGTTAATGGTCTACTAGCGATGATCATTAATATCATAGCAATAGTGACTGCTGCGATCATAATTGCAATGTGTTCAACCATGCCAACAGCAGTAATTACTGAATCAAGTGAAAAAATAGCGTCTAATACAATAATTTGTGCTACAACAGCCCAAAATTTAGCTGTTTTGCATTGTTTGCCAGATTCCTCATCTTTACCTTCTAATCGTTCATTCAGCTCCATAGTGGCTTTAAAAAGCAAAAAAAAACCACCAACAAGCATCAAGATATCGCGCGTACTAAATGGATGACCAAAAATGTTAATGATAGGATTAGTTAAAGAAACAAGTAAAGTGAGACTAAATAATAAGATAATACGCATAAATAGTGCGCATGTTAAACCAGTCATTCTTGCTTTATTACGTAATTTAGCCTGTAATTTATCAGCTAAAATAGCAATAAAGACTAAATTATCAATGCCAAGCACGATTTCGAGTACGATAAGAGTAAAAAGCCCCGCCCACATCGTGGGATCAGCGATCCATTCCATAAAATTTATTTACCTTTTAATAATGACAGTTTATGCCGAACCATTCAAATAATGGTCACTCTAAACAAAAATTTCAATATAAAAACATTTTTAATCGTTTTTAGTCAAAATATAGTGTTCTTAAAAGCATGAATTACTATCATCAAACTATAGAATAAGTTAATATATCAATATATAAAATATATTTTCTCATTAACTATGAGTATTAATTATTAGACAGGAGTAATTCATGTCAAAACAACAAATTGGTGTAGTTGGTATGGCTGTTATGGGATGCAATTTAGCACTCAATATTGAAAGCCGAGGTTATTCAGTTTCAATTTTTAATCGTTCTAAAGAAAAAAGTAATGAAGTGATCACAAAAAATCCAGGTAGAAAATTAATTCCATGCCATACTATTAAGGAATTTGTTAATTCATTAGAGAAACCTCGTTGTATTTTTTTAATGGTAAAAGCAGGTGAAGCGACAGATAAAACCATAGATTCCTTAATACCTTATCTTAATAAAGGTGATATCCTAATCGATGGTGGTAATACTTATTACCAAGATACTATCCGACGTAATCAAGAACTTTCAGCGCAAGGATTTAACTTTATTGGAACCGGCGTTTCTGGTGGTGAAGAGGGAGCATTAAAAGGGCCATCTATCATGCCTGGTGGACAAAAACAGGCTTATAACTTAATAGCACCTATCTTGCAACAAATTGCAGCTAAGGCTGATGGTGAGCCATGTGTAAGCTACATTGGTCCTGATGGTGCAGGCCATTATGTAAAAATGGTGCATAATGGGATTGAGTATGCTGATATGCAGCTCATTGCTGAAGTTTATTCAATACTTAAAAAGATATTAAAATTAAATAATGAAGAATTAGCCAATATTTTTACTGAATGGAATAAAGGTGAATTAAATAGTTATCTAATTGAAATTACAGCGGATATCTTTCATAAAAAAGAAGAGCAAACCGGTAATTATTTGATTGATCTAATATTAGATGAAGCCGCTAATAAAGGAACTGGAAAATGGACCAGTCAAAGCGCTCTAGACTTAGGAGTACCTGCTACGCTTATTACTGAATCGGTATTTGCGCGTTATCTCTCATTTTTAAAAGCGCAGCGAGTAGCAGCAGCAAAAATCCTCACTGGGCCCGTTATTAATTCATTTAAAGGTAATAAGCAGGAATTTATTGAAAAAGTCCGCCGCGCGCTTTATCTAGGTAAAATCGTTTCCTATGCTCAGGGTTTTCAACAATTAAAAATGGCATCAGATAAATATCAATGGCAGTTAAATTATGGTGAGATTGCCAGGATTTTCCGTGCTGGTTGTATCATTCGGGCACAATTTTTGCAAAAAATTACCGATACGTATCGACAAAATCTATCTTTAGAGAACTTAATATTTGCGCCTTATTTTAAGAACATTGCTGATGAATATCAGCAATCATTACGGGATATTATCTGCTTTGGTATACAAAATGGTATTCCATTACCCACGCTTACGGCAGCAATTTCTTATTACGATAGTTATCGCTCTGCTGTTTTACCAGCAAATTTAATTCAGGCACAACGTGATTATTTTGGCTCTCATACTTATAAACGGATTGATAAAAATGATACCTTTCATACTGAATGGTTAGAAATCAGGGGATAACTAAACTGATAGTATTATATTATATAGTCTTTATCATTAACGTTAAAGACCAGTTTTATTAGCTTTAATTAGTGCTAACTATAATCTATTTACTACTGTTTTTATTTTAGCTTCATATCTATCCAAAATAAATAGATTTATACATTAAACGATAATATAAAAAAAACTTTTATATAAAGTATATTTAATTTTAAAAATAAATTTTTAAAAAAAGCGTATTTATTTTTTTAAAAAATTAATCATAACTAATTACAATTAAATTGTTATTTCATGAACTACTAATTATATTTCTAAATTGTATAGAAGGCATCTTATTTAAGCTTAATTGATTTTATAGATAATTTTAACAACAGAGAGATGATATAGTATGAAAACTTACCCTATTAGTATATATCCGCGAAACTACATATTTATCCTTTATTTCTTGCATAAACTAATCTCTAATGCTGAATTCTAAATGACTGATAGACAACGCCGTCGAAGGTGAGCTCTAACACATACTGCTACAATAGACTGAACGCGATACTTTGTCAGCAATCATGCTGACATCATAATGCTTATGTGCTACATCAAACCGTATAAACTGGTATTAGCAATTTTAAGATTAAAGAGCCGAAGGTCAATAGGGTTATCC
Organism: Arsenophonus sp. NC-TX2-MAG3; assembly: GCA_052174495.1. GTDB lineage: Bacteria > Pseudomonadota > Gammaproteobacteria > Enterobacterales > Enterobacteriaceae > Arsenophonus. The sequence goes on along the minus strand of JBQMRR010000007.1, from coordinate 187,444 downwards.
ATCGATAGAAAATATAGTTCAATACCTTATTGCTATCGCCTTATCTGAAGTATATAAAAGGCGTCGAAAATTGCTTTTATGATTCCTTTTACGAGGATTTACCGATTATTTCACGAAATTCTTGGGAGGTATTTTCGTTAAAAATACACATGGAGATTTCTCTATCCCAATACGTATCTCTTATAAAGACTGAAACAGCAAATAGTGATGACTTTATACGCTACATTTATTTTTTTGGTTGAAATCATATCTGCCCGTCTGCTAAGCATGCTGATCACCTTTGTCTGCTGATCATTATCAGTGACACTACCTACATGGATGGCAAGGAACTTGTTTGATCGAAAATAGTTATCAAAAATCAGAATCAAACTAATCACAACTTTCTTAATGGGGGACTGGATCCCGTTCTTTAAACGGGCACCTACAACTCTTGCTACAGAAGACGATGGTTTTGTTTTTTAGAATGCGATGGTAAAGATATTCCTGAATATATAGTATCATGCTACTAGAGGTAGATAAGACAACTAATGTTTTGGTTTCACTACACAAAAGACATGTAACTAAAAGTTAAGATTAGCTGCAAGAGAGAGGTGTGGATAGCAGAGAGTTTCGATGTCGCCAATAAACCTCTTGATATTTTATTAGTAATATTTTAGCGTATTCCAAAATAGATGAAGAATTTGAAAAAATAAAGAAAAACGACTGGCATTCTACAATTTCCTATTAGCAAAAACTGGACATCAATAAGAACGACGAATCCGATTAAATCGGTTTTTGCGATAATGAAGTTATGAAGCTGATTTGCGAAGCACTGTAACTCAAGAAAAACAACTCTTTCAATACTATTTAACCTGTTTCAAGTCTGTTTAAAAAATCTAGAACCGGCTCAGATAAGTTAACCTGCTGATTTCTAAAGGGGGCGTAACAGCGTTCAATTTAGGTAGAGAACAAGATTTTAAATGCATCATCGCAAAGCAATTTTCTGAGCACCACGCATCAGATTTAATAAAAACTCTATTTCCTTAACAACTAAGACAATCGCTTCCCCCTCCAGTATTTATTTTTATAGGCATCATTTGATAAATATATTAAACGGCTTCTTAACTCTTGATAATTTATCCTTAATATAACTGAAAACATTTTTTCACTCATTTTTATTTATATATTATTATCAATATAATATTAGCATAATTTTTCCTATGAAAAATGTTATTTTATGGTAGCATTATTTATTAATAGCCCTTATCGTTGCATAATAAATATGCGTCTACAAAAAATTCAATTACCTTATTCATTAGATGCTGCTTTAAATCATTTTAATACTATAGCCAACCAACCATGGGCGATGTTATTACATTCAGGTAATGCAAATCACCCACATAACCGTTTTGATATTATGGTTGCTGATCCAATAACCACGTTAGAAACAAGAAATAATATTACACAAATTCATCGTAAAAATAAAAAAATTAACTCAGAACTTGATCCTTTTGAACTATTAAAAAGTGAAATAAATTATTTTAATTTTACTTTCGTAGCAAATAACGACCTTCCTTTCCAAGGCGGTGCTTTAGGAATATGGGGCTACGATTTAGGCCGACGAATAGAAATTCTACCTGAACAAGCTAAAAATGAATTAAGGATTCCCGATATGGCGATTGGTGTTTATCTTTGGGCATTAATCGTTGATCACCATAAAAAAATAGTAACTTTATTAAGTTATCAAAATATTAAACAACGTTTACTCTGGTTAAAAACCCAAACAAAAATGCCAGCTAAACAGTTTCAAATTTGTGAATCATGGAAAAGTAACATTTCAAAACAGCAATATCACCATAAAATTAGCAAAATTCATAAATATTTACGCAATGGTGATTGTTACCAAATTAATTTAGCTCAACGTTTTAAAGCCAAATATCATGGTAACGAATGGGAAGCTTTTCTTAAACTTAATCAAAGTAATCAAGCTCCATTTTCTGCTTTTATTTGTTTAGAACAACATTGCGTACTTAGCGTATCTCCTGAACGTTTTCTTTGGCTTTGCGATAATTTAATTCAATCCCGTCCAATTAAAGGCACATTACCTAGACTGATTGATCCCCAAGAAGATAAACAACAAATAACACGGTTACAATCATCAATCAAAGATCGTGCTGAAAATGTAATGATAGTTGATTTATTACGTAATGATATTGGTAAAGTAGCAATACCAGGAACAGTCAGTGTACCGGAACTATTTGTAGTTGAATCTTTTCCAGCTACCCATCATTTAGTTAGCACTATTATTGCGCAGTTATCCTCTTGTTATCATGCTACTGATCTATTAAAAGCCTGTTTCCCAGGCGGCTCAGTTACTGGTGCACCCAAAATACGTTCAATGGAAATTATTGATGAACTTGAACCCCATCGTCGCCATAGCTACTGCGGAGTGATTGGTTATATCAGTTTCTGCGGTACGATGGATACAAACATCAGTATACGTACTTTATTAACTGAAAATCAATACCTTTATTGTTGGGCAGGTGGAGGCATTGTGGCAAATAGTACAGCAGAAAAAGAATATCAAGAAATTTTTGATAAGCTGAGTCGAATATTACCCGTATTAAAAAAATAATAAATACTAATTAATATTATTAATAATTTTATTAATCTATTTCAATTAATATTATCTATCCTTTACTAGGAATTAGTAAAAATCTGATGTGATAATAAAAGCTACGTTTCACTTTAATGCTTTATAAATCTGTCTCCATCATTAAAATTGGATGCTGGTTACTCACCAAAATCAATTACTCAAAGAGTTATGCTCATTTCTGATATATAGAGTTTTAGAGATGGTGGCGTATCCTGATAATTGATTTCATGAATAATTACATCAACAGAGAGATGATATGCCATAAAAGTCTACCACAGGTACCTGTGAAATCAGATGCTACCTGTGATTTCCCTTATATGAACTAATCTCTAATGCTTTCAGGGAGTTGATAACACCAATATTGAGGCTAAGAGATTAAAGTCATAACTACGGGAAACATATTGAACGTTATCTTTTATTGATATGAGTCAAAGGTATCATCTATGAGGGTTATTTACAGAAGTAAACCTACAAGACAAGTATTGGTGATATATTGATATTAAAATATCTAAGGTCAGAAGAATCGCAGGGGATAATGGCGGAATATCCTTTAGGAAGTTCCATTGCTACCGTCTTATTTTGACGTGTGCAAAGCTGTTAAAAAGTTCTCACCATAGCTGTGTATCTATGACACAGCTCCATCGCTGGTTTTTATAAAGTTCTATGAGAATTCTTGGTAAAAAGCACACGCTCTCTCTGGTGTGTACCTATCAACAGACTGAAACAGAAATAGCTTGAAGAACATAGATAATGGTAATTCTGTGAATTAAGCATACGCGCTGCATTTATTTCTTAGCTATGGCATTATACTTATTTTATCAAGTAAGCTGATCACTTTTGTCTGCTCCTCATTATTGACAGCACTACGCATGAACGTAAGGGAACTCGTTGCAGGGGAAAATTCTTATTAAGAGCCAGAATCGAACTAGGCATAATTTTTAATGGCTAATGAGCAGAAAGCTTAACAGTATCTTCCATAGTTCCTACGGAAGATAATGCCATTAGCTTTTGGAATGCAATAGGAAAGATATTTTCGGATACAACAGCACTAAATCTTGTTGGGTGCATAAAATAGCTGATTCGCTAACTTTACTCCACAAAAGCATGTAATCGAAAGTTAAGGTAAGTTGCGGAAGATTTAAATACCAGTGAGCCTCGATGGCGCCAATAAATCCATTAATGTTTTGTTGTAAAGTTTTAGCGTATCTTGAAATTATAAAGAAGTTTGATCTAACTAAAGGGATTTGATCCTGTTGACCAACGACATTAAACAAAGTTTAATTTAAGGATGGAGAATAGATTTATAAAGCCTTAGAGTGGAGAACGTAGCTTAACTGCTATATACCAGATTTTCCAATAACTCCATTAGACTTTGATACCAATCAAATACGGCAATTTTTTACTAAAAAAGCTAAAAATCCTAACGAAAAATCTGTTTATTTATTGCCTCCACGGTTCTTTCATCAAAAGCTTCAAAGAAAGAAATCTGAATTAAGTGTTTTGCAATATCAACAACATCATAACTGGTATATATTTCATTTTTAACTTCCAATAATAGTAGACACAATGCATCTCATTATTGATCACAGTCATGCCGAAAATCTCCGAGCCCCCTTCATCATACTTTTATTTATGCTCAAATTAATAGGAAATACGTTTATCTAATTCTCTAGATTAACCGTATCGGCCAGCTAGTAATATAATCTTCAGTCTGTTTTACTGCATGTGTGGTAAATATAATATATATCATTATATTCAATAAATTCAGCTAAATATATAGCTATCATTATAGTTGGCAATACATGGCCTCATTGAATATAATATATGATATTATTACAGTATATTTTAATTTCAGTTCACTTATCAACTCTTCAATATGTCATATTTTAATAGGGTCAACTGCTAAATAAGGCTTGTCTAATAGCACTATTCTGATCTGATTAAAATATAACAAGCAATACACAACCAGTACTGCTGTTTATCTGTTAAACTATAACCACTATACAAAAAAGTTTATCTTTCATTTCATTCCAGAGATCAACTTTAGTTGACACCCATTGAAAATGTTTCTTTATCTTTTAATTAAAGATAGTTTTTCAAGTAAACGCATTAAAAGTAATATTATCATGTATTCATATCGAAATAGGATTAGCTTTTAGAAAATCATACTTATTTTAGCACGTAATAACGCAATATCTTGTTCATCACTCAAAACTCAAATATAGATGTTATCTAATAAAATTTTACCTTTAACATGCTACTCACAACATAAAGCTCAAATATCGTATTAATACTTAACATAGTAAATTACCTCAGCCTAAATGACCAATAAAACCTATTATTTTATTCTATAAAATATTTAATATATATATTTTAGTGTGTAAGATTTGCTAGAGTTATTAATAAATTTAGTATATGTCACTCAGTCTCTACACTCCCACTCTGATATTTCATGAATCTATTTATTCTCCATCCTTAAATTAGATATTATTTACCAGTAGCATTAATAAGATTAAATCTACTGAGTCGGTTACAGCTTTTCTAGCAGACTCTAGGAATTTAAATAGGATTGAAAGGGTTATTTTCTTAAACTATAGCACTTCATGTGTCGACTTTGTAGCCTTAAGCCTCAGTGTTACAAAAGCTGATATTTAAATTAGATTCGTCGTTATTACGACGCCCGATAATTCGTTAGCAGGAAGACATAGAATGCTAACAGTTTTTTTTGATTACCTCTAACATTCCCTCATCGCTGCAGAAATGCTTATACTAAAAACATTGCTAATAAAATATCAAGGGTTATTAACGACATTACTGTTCTTTTCTGGTCAAGCCTCTCTCTTCAGAGCTTAACTTTAACTTTCGATCCTGAATGCCTTTTAAGAACAAAGGTAGCGTATGAGCTATTTTATATATCCAACAGCATTGATGCTGCACACTCAGGAATATCTTTTCCATTACATTCTAAAACTAAAAGCACCATCTTCTGTAGCAACCCCTGAGAAGATATAATTAAGCCCACGTCCTTCTTAGGCAATTCAGAAGTTCTTCCTAATGAGCTTCTAACTCTAGATAAGCATCTTCGAACGCAATGAGCTCCTTACATCTATGCAGTTATGTCTATAATGAGTGGCAGGCAAGAAAAATTTCTTGTTTGATAGCAAGGCATATATTATTATCCCAGAAAATAAAAAACAACGTATATCGTTTAAATCAGACAGCCTATCCTAATGCCTGTTACTCTTTAAGATATTGCTGTTTCAGTTTAGTGATGATACTGGTAGAGAGCCTTATAAAATTAGCAGTAGATATGACTACACAGGTATAAGCAGCAATGATAATAACTCTTCAATATTTTTACGCTTTAGATAAGAAAACAAAGAGATACTGAAACATATTTATTGCCGCTGCGATACTTGCCAACTTTTGGCACTTTAATCTCAATATTGCTAATACCCATCTTATTTTCTTCGTTGGAGCAAATAACCATTATAAACAAGACATCAACACGTCTATCAATAAAGGCGGCGTTGAGCAGGTGTTATTTTCAGGATGGCTTCTAGCACCTCCTTAATAAGAGTGTTATCAGCTATTTTATACACCATTGCAAAATTAGCTCATGTGATAGATTAGAGGCAATATCTAATTTCGCGGATAGCTGTAGGGTAGACTTTTCATGGCATATCATCTCTCTATTGTTGTAATCATTCATAAAATGAATTGGCAGGATACAAGCAGAATATCTAAAATTTCATACACCAGATATGAGTATAACTCAACCAGGGGACCCAACCCTGTAGATATTAAAAAACTGAAGAAAAATTGAGAAGAACTCTGTTGACATTTTATGCTTTGCCGTTCAGCGCACTGACGTCAATAAGAATAATAAAGCTGATTTCAAATCGGCTTTTGCGACATGATGGGGTATTAAGTTGACGTACGTACTCCCTTTCCCTTAAAGAAAGGGAGCCTTTTAATGCTGTTTGAGGTGAGGCTCCTTCTCCCCACCACCATCTACTCAAAAAGCTAGAACTGGTTAAAGCAATTTATGACTTTTATTGAATCCTGGTAGGGAAATAACCTCCAATTTAAGGTTAGAGAATAGATTTAGGAAGTATCAGAGCAAAGTGTAATCTGATTCGCCATACACTAAATTTAGTAATCATTTAAATTTTTATTGAAAGATGCAATTCTTATAAAATTTTTTTAAAGAATACTTTTAATATCTTACTATCATATAGTATATTAAGTCTAGATTTACTATCTTAAATCTTAACTTTATTTATGAAAATAATTCCTATCAATTAAATAATACTTATAGTCTAATAAGATTAATTTGTTAAAAAAGGAATTAAAATGTTATTGCAATTAAAATTGGTAATAAAATGTTTTATTACTTCGTTATTTTGTTTGATTTTAGTTGTTAGTTGCAATAATAAAAAAAATATAAATGAACAAAAAACTGCGATTAAACCAGATATACCAGGAGTACGTGGTGTATGGTTATCGACCGTATCTCGCCTTGATTGGCCTTCTCTTTCATCAGTTAACCTTCATTCAGAAAAACTTAGAATTGAAGTACAAAAAAAAGAGCTAACAGATAAATTAGATAATTTAGTAAAAGTAGGTATTAATACCATTTTTTTTCAGGTAAAACCTGATTCTACAGCGCTTTATCGTTCTCATATTCTTCCTTGGTCTGACGTGCTTACTAGTATAATTGGTAAAGATCCAGGTTATGATCCGTTAACGTTTATTATTGCTGAAGCACATAAAAGAAATTTAAAAATACATGCTTGGTTAAATCCTTATCGCGTTTCAATGGATATGAAGCCAGAAACAATTGCCTCACTACAAAAAACCATTTTTTCTACGCTTTCCAGCGTTTACGTTTTACATAAAGATTGGATACGAACCGCCTATAATCGTTTTGTGCTTGATCCAGGCTTACCAGAAGTTCGTAACTGGATTGTCAGTATTATTACTGAATTGATTGAAAATTATAATATCGATGGAATACATTTTGATGATTATTTTTATTATGAAACTCCTTCATCCAAACTCAATGATGATGTAACATTTCAAGAATACGGTCAGGGCTTTTTAGATAAAGCGAGTTGGAGAAGAAATAATATTTTTTTATTGATTCGAGAAGTTTCTTCAACAATCCGTTCGTTAAAATCCACTATTGAATTTGGTATTAGTCCTGGCGGTGTTTGGCGAAATATTTCAGATGATCTACTAGGTTCTAACACTAAAGCTGATGGATCTACTTATGACAAATCTTATGCCGATACGCGATTATGGATAAAGGAAGGTTTATTAGATTACATAGCCCCACAGATTTATTGGCCTTTTGCCCGCGAAATTGCAAAATATGATATAATAGCAAAATGGTGGGCTGATGTAGTGAGATCAACTAATACTAAATTATATATTGGAGTGGCATTATATAAAATTGGGGTGCCATCTCAAGCTGAACCTGACTGGTCTCTTAATGGCGGTGTCCCAGAGCTAAAAAAACAACTGGATCTTAATGATCAATTACCTGAAATAAAAGGTGTAATCCTATTTAGAGAGGGATTTCTTCAACGTTCGCAAACGGAAGAGGCGGTGAAATACCTTAGATCTCGTTGGCATAGATTAGTGCAGTAAAGTTACTTACCATCTTTTTTAAATAAAACATTTTTACTACTAGGATCACAAATAGGAAAAATTCCCTTAATCAGTTCTAGCTTTTTAAGCAGACTTGTAGTAGCTACATATAATACTGAAAGAGTTATTTTCTTTAACTATAGCACTTTACAGATCAACTTCGTAGCCTTAAGCCTTCACTGTTACAAAAGCTGATATTTAAATTAGATTCGTCCTTATTACGACGCCCGATAATTCGTTACCAGGAAGGCATAGAATGCTAACAGTTTTTTTTGATTACCTCTAACATTCCCTCATCGCTGCAGAGATATTTATGCTGATATCTTTACCAACAAAGATATCAGGGAGTTTATTAGAAGCATGACGGTTCTTTGTAATCAAACCTATCCTACAGCTCAACTTTAACTTTCGATGCTGAATAACCTTTAAGCAACAAAAGGTATCGCATGAGCTATTTTATATAATCAAACAGTGTTGATGCTAGCGTACCTAAAGAATATTTTTGCATTCCATTCTAAAACTAAAGGCACCATCTTCCGTATCAACCCCCTGGGGAAGATATGATTAAGCCACGTCCCCCTTCCAGACCATTCAGACGTTCGTCCTAATGAGCTTCTGACTTCTCGATAAAGCCTTGCGATAATAATTGCTTCCTTTACATCCATGCTATATAGTGGCGCTGATAATAAACTTTCATCTTCTTCCTCTTCCTGCGTATTTTTTACCTTTCTTATGTGAAAGGTAACGCTTCTCTTTAAAAGATTCAGGGAAAATATTTCGTTGATTTCAATGAAGCAAAGAAGCAAAGAGCGCCATCTAAACACTAGTTTTAAAATTAATACCTGTTTATTTTGCTGATTTTTATAAAGTCAAGATATTCAACATACATCGCAAAAAACTAAAGTATTTTCCTTGTGAGTAGCTTCGTTAGAAGACTTTCATTAAGATTATTAAATGTTTTCCTACAATCAAGGATATTATAGCAATATCACTGTAACTTTAATAAATGGCCATAGAACGGGGGATAAAACATGTTTACTTTGATAATATAGGTAGGATAAAAAGTGAAATAAGTTATTTCAATGCATAAATCGATATCATCCGACAGATTATTATCAAGCAATTAATGAGATGCAGTGTTATGTTAATAAAGAGTAAGGAAAAATCTCTTTAGATCTATATAATTACTTGTTTTTCATAGAAACTTCTGTAACGAAAACCCTTATACTATATAAAAGATTTTGTACAAAACAATTTTTTCCAATATAGCCCATAGATAAACAGTTACTTTGATAGTTAAAGCCGCGAGAAATAAAGATTATTAGCAAATTTCAACTGAATATAATGATTAAGTTTATAAACGTTTCTAATTAACATTAAATTAACTATTTAAGAATTAATACCTCTCTACAAGAGTAACGGATACTGTAACCGATCTTATTATAAGTCAGTTACATAACTTAAATATGGTGGACAAAATATTTATCTGTTTTACGGTTAGAGATCAGATATAAAAATTAAATAGCTTTATCTAAAAATCACTCATTTAAATCATGAGTTTTTGCTTTACTATTTAAAATTAAATGTCTATATTTTCTGCTTTTAATCCATTTTCTTCAATAAAAGCTCTACGTGGCTCAACCGCATCACCCATTAGTATAGTAAATAGTTGATCAGTTGCAATAGCATCTTTAACGGTTATACGCATCATAGATCTAGTATCTGGGTTCATTGTTGTTTCCCATAATTGATCTGGATTCATTTCGCCTAATCCTTTGTAGCGTTGTACTATCACGCCACGACGTGATTCTTTTGATAACCAGCTCAATGCGTCTTCAAAAGAAGAAATAGTCTGGCGACGCTCCCCTTTTTCCACATACGCGCCATCTTCAATTAGGCCTCCTAATAAGAGGCCAATTTTATTAATACTGGTATATTCAATACCATGAATAAAATCGAAATCTAGATTATAATCGGCATCAACACCATGGGTTCTAATATGTAAAATCGGTTCAAATAATTGACGTTCAGAATTTTCCTTAATATGATAACTATAAGTACTACCATGTTTTTTGCTATCACCAGCTAGACGCTTAACTAGCATATTGATCCAGTTTTCTACTTTTAATTTATCTTTCAAATCATCTTCTACCAATATAGGCTGGTAAATAAGATTATTTAATAAAGTAAGCGGATAGATATGCTTTAAACGTTTAATAATTTTCTGAGCAGTATTATATTCAATGATTAATTTCTCCAATGACTCACCTTTTAATGGTGGTCCATGAGGATTAGTATAGAGTGCGGCATTGTCTAATGCAATTGAAATTAAATATTCGTTCATAGCCTCATCATCTTTAATATATTGTTCTTGCTTACCTTTTTTCACCTTATATAAAGGTGGCTGAGCGATGTAGACATGGTCTCGCTCGATAATTTCTGGCATTTGACGATAAAAGAAAGTTAATAACAATGTTCTAATATGGGAGCCATCGACATCAGCATCAGTCATGATAATAATGCTATGATAACGTAATTTATCAGGATCATATTCATCGCGACCAATACCACATCCTAAAGCCGTTATTAACGTAATGACTTCTTGAGAAGAGAGCATTTTATCGAAACGAGCTTTTTCAACATTAAGAATTTTACCTTTTAAAGGTAAAATTGCCTGATTTTTTCGATTACGTCCCTGTTTGGCAGAGCCGCCTGCGGAATCACCTTCCACTAAATAAAGTTCAGATAAAGCCGGATCACGCTCCTGGCAGTCAGCTAATTTACCAGGTAGACCTGCTAAATCAAGGGCACCTTTACGGCGAGTAATTTCGCGCGCTTTACGGGCTGCCTCGCGAACGCGGGCGGCATTAATGATTTTGCTAATAACAATTTTCGCATCATTAGGATTCTCTAATAAATATTCGAGTAGTTTCTCATTCATTAATGTTTCAACAATGGTTTTTACTTCGGAAGAAACTAGCTTATCTTTTGTTTGTGAAGAAAATTTTGGATTGGGAATTTTAACTGAAACAACAGCAATTAAACCTTCACGAGCATCATCACCAGTAGCGCTAACTTTAGATTTTTTCTGATAACCTTCTTTATCCATGTAACTATTCAAAGTACGTGTCATAGCGGTACGGAAACCAACCAAATGAGCTCCTCCATCTCGTTGAGGAATATTATTGGTAAAACAAAAAATATTTTCCTGAAAACCATCATTCCATTGCATGGATATTTCTACATTAACACCCTCTTTTTCCGCAGAAAAATAAAAAATATTTGGATGAATTAGAGTTTTATTCCTACTTAAATATTCTAGAAAAGCTTTGATTCCACCTTCATAATGAAAATGATCTTCTTTATTATCACGTTTATCGATTAAACGAATAAATATTCCGGAATTGAGAAAAGAGAGCTCACGTAGCCGTTTTGCCAAAATATTATATTCAAATTCGGTAATAGTTTTAAATATTTCTAAACTTGGCCAGAAACGAATATAGGTTCCTCGCTCATCATCAGTTTCTCTGACAATTGTTAAAGGTGCCTGTGGAATACCTAATTTATAAATCTGTTCATGGACTTTTCCCTCGCGACGGATCTCTAACTTTAATTTTTCTGATAAAGCATTAACAACAGAAATACCTACCCCATGCAAGCCACCAGATACCTTATAAGAATTATCGTCAAATTTTCCGCCAGCATGGAGAACTGTCATTATAACTTCTGCGGCAGATATACCTTCTTCTTCATGAATATCAGTTGGAATACCCCGACCATTATCAAGAACAGAAATGGAGTTATCGGTATGTATAGTTACGATAATATCGGTACAATATCCTGCTAAACCTTCGTCGATAGCGTTGTCGACAACTTCGAAAACCATATGATGAAGCCCTGTACCATCATCGGTATCACCGATATACATGCCTGGGCGCTTACGCACAGCATCTAGTCCTTTTAATACTTTAATGCTTGATGAGTTATATGTATTCGACATTAAGGTTTCTCGCTAATTTTTGATCTTATGATTAAGTTTCTATTTTGCCATGTTTTACGAAAAAACTTCCTATTTTATCTAACATAGCTTTAATTTACGCTATGATAATGCGCGCTAACAAAAACCTGAGCTTACGTTGTTTTAAACCGTTTGACTAATAATTAATGGTGGTGATTATCAAGAATCAGAAGTAAAATCATCTAAACAGATATAAGGATCGTTGTCCATTCTGTCGAGTAAAATTTTCACCTTCTGCTAATTATTAATGTACGCATTAATAATTTTCACTACCTCCTTGTGGGATAGGATTGCTTCAACGATAATTTCTTCTATACGGATCTGTAAAGTCAACTTTACGGTCTCTTTACATAAAGTAAGTACTTGATCATGTTCAAATTATTTTATTAGTACATCTGAATAATTGATTTCTTTATCTCATTATTTCATTGAAATGAGATGGTAAGCAAAATTCAAATAAAGGGATGTTTGCAAGTATTTTAATATCTTTCGTAATATCTGCAATATAACTAGCGAACTATTTACTTATTTTTTAACCAGAGAGATTCAAGAAGTTTATAATCTCAATGAGCTTATTATAACTTATTACTTGAGCCTAATACTGAATTATATTGCTTTAAATAGCTGATTTAATCAAAGTAGGAGCAAAAACTGAGTTTCATTATGAAACCTTTCTAATTAAGAAAAGGTTGGTAACATTTAGAGATCTATACCGTTTAATTATAGTAAACCCTCAAGAGTTATTAGTTGCATTGATAATAATTTAGCTAATTCAGATTTTTAACCACACTATTATCAATATGAACTTTACTTTCATCGTTATAATTTTTGCTTAGTTCAAAAAACAATTGACATGATTCTGGCTCTAAAGGAACAAGACGATCATGTAAATATATTCATCTTGTTGATGACAAATAATATATACCTGCTTGAATGTTACAAAAAGCTTACCATATAATAATGTATAGATCGTTTCAAAAATACTTGTTTTTGTTGCTATTTGCCCATTAAAAATTAAAACCGGTTACTAATGGTGGATCCGCATTTTTTATATTATAAAATTACGAAAATCGAGAATAATTAAACGCGAAAAGGATTATAGAGTATATATTACAGACGTATTGGCATAACAACATAAACTGCTATATTACTAGCTACATTTTCGATTTGTACGCTTGAACTTGAATCAGTCAACAACAAATTAACCTGTTCACATTTTAGTGTATTTAATATATCGAGAATATAATTAACATTAAAACTAATTTCTATCATCTCACTTTTATAATTAACATCAATAATTTCTTCTGATTCTTCCTGTTCTGGATTGTTTGCAGTAATTTTAAGTTGATTTTCGCTTATATAAAGACGTACACCGCGAAATTTTTCATTTGATAAAATAGCTGCGCGCAAAAATGCTTGTTTTAATTTATTACAATCCGCAGTCAATGTCTTATCTGGATTTTTGGGTAAAACACGTCGGTAATCAGGAAACCGGCCATCAACAAGTTTTGAAGTAAAAATAAAATCACCAACATGAGCTCGTATATTATTATTACCAATTTGTAACTTAACTAATTTGTCCTTACTATCTAGTAATCGCATAAATTCTACTACTCCTTTGCGAGGAACAATCACTGAATAAGTTGGTAAATCCTTATTAATGTTAAGTGAACAAATCGCTAATCGATGGCCATCGGTAGCGACAGTGCGTAATTCTTTACCTTCAGTTTCAAACAGCATACCGTTAAGATAATAACGTACATCTTGGTGTGCCATTGAAAATTGAGTAGCTTCAATTAAACGTTTTAACGTTATTTGAGGGAGTTCAAATTCAATTTCACTTTGCCAATCGTCTAGATTTGGAAAATGAGCAGCAGGGAGAGTTAAAAGTGAAAAACGACTACGACCAGAATATACTAGTAGACGTTCGCCTTCAAGAGTAACTTTGATTTCTGAGCTATCAGATAATCCGCGACAGATATCATAAAATTTACGAGCAGGTACCGTAATTGAACCATTTTCACTCGGTTGTGTTAGTGTCACTTTTGCAACTATTTCTACTTCTAGATCAGTACCTGTTAATGAAAGTATTTTTTCACTGACTTGCAGTAATAAATTACCTAAGATAGGTAATCTAGGCCGTACAACAAGTGTGCTACTAACTTGTTGCAGTGGTTTAAGTAATTGTTCACGTTCAATAGTAAATTTCATAGCATTATGATGCTAATGTTCTTATTAGATTAGAAAAATCCTCTTTAATATCGTGACTTTCTTCCCGTAATTGCTCAATTTTTCTGCAGGCATGGAGTACGGTTGTATGATCTCGTCCACCGAAGGCATCCCCAATTTCTGGCAAACTATGGTTTGTCAGCTCCTTTGCTAATGCCATTGCGATTTGTCTTGGACGTGCTACAGAACGAAAACGACGCTTGGATAACAAGTCAGCAACTTTAATTTTATAATATTCAGCAACTATTTTTTGAATATTATCAATAGTGACAAGCTTCTCTTGTAATGCTAGTAGATCGCGTAGTGCTTCACGAACAAAATCAATGGTAATCAGACGACCAGTAAAATTAGCATTAGCAATAACCCGATTCAATGCCCCTTCTAATTCTCGAACATTTGATCGTAAGCGTTTGGCAATAAAGAAAGCAACTTCATCAGGTAATTGTATGTGATTTTCGTCTGCTTTTTTCATCAGAATAGCAACACGTGTTTCTAATTCTGGTGGTTCAATTGCAACCGTCAATCCCCAGCCAAAACGAGATTTTAGTCGATCTTCAACTCCATTAATTTCTTTAGGATAACGATCTGAAGTCAGAATGATTTGCTGATTACCTTCAAGTAACGCATTAAAGGTATGAAAAAATTCTTCTTGAGAACGCTCTTTATTAGCAAAAAACTGAATGTCATCAATTAATAATGCATCTACCGAGCGATAATAACGTTTAAAATCTTCAATTGCATTATTTTGTAATGCTTTCACCATATCTTGAACAAAACGCTCAGAATGCATATAAACTACTTTTGCATTTGATTTATGCACCATGATGTTATTACCAACTGCATGAAGCAAGTGAGTTTTACCTAATCCCGTGCCACCATAAAGAAAAAGTGGATTATAAGCTCCACCAGGATTATCTGCTACTTGGCTAGCAGCAGCTCGAGCAAGTTGATTTGATTTACCTTCGACAAAGTTATTAAAAGTATGCTTAGAATTTACATTTGAACGATAGGCCATTTTAGGTTGAACTTGTGTATTATCCCAACTATGGTGTATTGTTGAATTTATTGGTGTCGGAATAGTTTTATTTGCTGCGATACTCGTTAAAGCTCCACTTTGTGCTATTTGCGGTTTATTACCCACTTCAAATTTTAATACAGGTACATCAGAACCACAAAAATCACTCAATAATTGATTAATATTATTAATGTATTTATCTCTTACCCAATCTAATACAAAGCGATTAGGAGCATAGAGTGCTAATGTATTATCACTCAATTCTGCCTGGAGAGGGCGTATCCACATACTGAATTCTGTGGCAGGTAACTCATTCTGCAATCGAGCAAGACATCGCTGCCAAAGTGAAAATAACACGACGGAGGACTCCCCTAAAACAAGACCAATGAAAAGTATAAACCTTAATAAGGTAATGAAACTATTAATACTCTAGAAAAGATTCATCGAATATTTACTTGATAAACTATATCTCATGTATAAGCTATGATCTCAATACTATATAATAGATCATAACGCAAATCTTAAATAAGATCCTTATTCTTTTAGACAGTTTTAGCACTTTTCATTAATAAAGTTAAATTTAGGACTAAGATGTATAAAATAAATAAGTAAGAAAAAGAATACTAGCACATATATTAGTGTATACATAACACCTAGTAATAAATAACTTTAGATTAAATTTTACAATTAATTGTTATATTCAGAAGAATATATTGTTTTTTTAAATAATTTAGGTTTAACTTTGAAGTAATTTTTATAGACTGCAAAGCAATTCTTGATTACACAGTCGAGCATATCGTGTTAAGTAATCTTAAACTCTTAACTAAAATTAAAATAATAGGCTTTGTAACCCATCTTAATATCATATCCATATTAAATTGTTTGATGGTATCAACATTTGTTTGAAAAACCTCGGATGGCTAAGTCGATGTTCTATACTAATTTCTATATACAAATAATCAAATTTCTGTTTTTGGTAGCTGAACATTTTTATAGACCAAAAATCGGTCTGTAAATTTTTTGCTATTATATGTAAATACTCTTAATAGATAGCTATGGAAATACTGGTTAAGATGACATAAGAAACATAAAACATTGGCATTGCTCTTAGATTTCTAAAATAGGATAAAAATCTATTGAGTACGCGATCTTTTACTATGAAAGATAGTATCATGAAGTTTCATTTCATATTTGTAAAATAGATTGTGCATCTATATACAAATAATCAAACTCATAACTTTTAAATACTTTATGCTTAAGCTTTTGGAATGGCTTTACTTCCTTCTCTCATTTCACGCAAATTTTCCTCCTCGTGTCTGAGTAAATAGCGATTCAGGGCAATCTAAATACAAACGAGTTTCAGGAATTCGCATACGACTGCTAACAAGGTTGCTAAAAAAGAAGAAAAAGGGGGGGGATTATAGAGGGGCTACGACTCTATAGCTTCTTAAGCAGACGACAGCGTCGCCAATAAACACGATGTGAAATATGGGTGTGATCATCAACATCATCTCATTTTATCTTTTAGAAACGATAAGTTTAGATATGCTACATAATGCTTAGTTAAAGTAGATGTAGACTCTTTGCTAACCTAAAAATCAGCTCTGATTTTAATCATTCTAGCCACCTGAAGATGGAACACCTCATCATCATGATATTTTATCTTAACTATATTTCTCAGAGTCGCCCCCTTTTTCATGAATAAGGCTATGTGATAAAGTTTATATAAAATTTAGAATTAAACAATTAGCTTCTATTTTATACGAAATAATTTTTAAGCTTTTAATTATTCTTAATATTTCTATTTTTATGAAAATTCGTATAATTTTGCATCTTGTGTATGATATTATCATTTTTCTAGTTTTCTGTAAGTGTGCTTTATTAAGAAAAAGAAAGTAGGGTATTCGTTTAATTTTTATCGTAGCTAATAATGAATATTATATAAAGCATCTAATTTATTTCTTGCATTGTGTAATACTAGATATTTTATTACAATCCTATTTCTTTGCTAGTATTCGTGTTATTACGATTAGATATATCATATTGCTTGTTCCACTTTGGGCCAGCTATAAATTCACTGAATCAACAATAACTATTTTATTAAGTTAGGTAGAAATCGCTATGAAACGCACTTTTCAACCATCAATACTAAAACGTAATCGTTCTCACGGTTTCCGTGCTCGTATGGCTACTAAAAATGGTCGTCATGTTTTAGCTCGTCGTCGTGCTAAAGGCCGCACTAGTCTAACCGTTTCTTCAAATAAGTAACTCTAGAAAAGTAGTTATGTTTGCTTTTCCTAGGAGTTTAAAGTTATTAACTCCCGGACATTTTAATTATGTCTTTCAACAGCCTCAACGGGTAAGTTCTCCAGAAATTATCATTCTCGGACGCCTCAATGAGCTGGGGTACCCACGTATTGGTTTTTCTATCACAAAAAAAAATATTAAACGAGCGCATGAACGCAATCGTATTAAGCGATTAATGAGAGAATATTTTCGTTTACATCAGCATGAGTTCCCTTCAATGGATTTTGTGATAATACTGAGAAAGGGAATTGCTGATTTAAAAAATCAAGAAATCATTAAAATAATAGGCAAATTATGGCTTCGTCACTGCCGTTTAGCTCGCGGCTATTAATTTCGATAATAAGAGGTTATCAATTAATAATAAGCCCATTCTTAGGGCCACGTTGCCGTTTCAACCCTACCTGTTCTCAATATGGGATCGAAGCATTATATCAATTTGGATTGATAAAAGGTAGTTGGTTAATGATGAAACGCGTATTAAAATGCCATCCTTTACATAAAGGTGGCGACGATTCTATTCCACCTAGACAGAATGATTATAATAGAGAATATTAACAATGGAGTCACAACGTAATCTTTTATTTATCGCTTTGCTATTTATTTCGTTTTTAATTTGGCAGACATGGAAAAGTGATAAAACACAACTTATTATAAAGACTGATCAAATTATAAAACAAATGGATATACCAAGTCATGATGACCAAGCTAATCTGGGTCATGAGCAAGCTCAATTTATCACAGTAAAAACTGATGTGCTTAAATTACGTATCAATACCCGTGGAGGAGATATTGATCAGGCTGAATTATTACATTATCCTAAGAAATTATACTCATCTGATCCGTTTCGTTTATTGGAAACTAGTAAAGATTTTATTTATCAAGCACAAAGCGGATTGATTGGTCAGGATGGTCCAGATAATCCTGCCTACAATAATAGATTACGTCCTTTATACCTCTCAAATTCAACAAATTATATGTTACAAGATGGGCAAGATGAACTACGTGTTCCTCTTACTTTTACGGGTAAAGATGGCCTAATCTATCAGAAAGTCTATCTATTAAAACGTGGTAAATATAATATTTCTATTGAGTATAATATCGATAATAACAGTGAAAAACCATTGATACTGGCTTTTTTTGGTCAATTAAAACAAACTGCAGAACTACCAAAAGAACGTGATACAGGAAGCAATAATTTTCCATTACATACCTATCGTGGTAGTGCATACTCTTCCAAAGAAATAAACTATAAAAAATATAGTTTCAGTGATATTATTGATAATAATTTAAACGTTAATACTAAAGGTGGTTGGATTGCAATGTTGCAGCAATATTTTGCTACTGCTTGGATCCCAAACTATAAGAACCAAAACACCTTCTATACAATCAATTTAAATAAAACCATTGCTATTATTGGCTACAAGAGTTCACCGATAATAGTAGCAGCTAATAGTAAAAAAAAATACACTTCAACTTTGTGGGTAGGGCCTGAAATACAATCGGAAATGGGAATAGTTGCACCACATTTAGACTTAACTGTTGATTATGGTTGGCTGTGGTTTATTTCTCAACCATTATTTAAATTATTAAAATTTATTCATGGTTTTATCGGTAATTGGGGCTTTTCCATCATTGTTATTACTTTTATTGTACGTGGTATTATGTACCCTTTAACTAAAGCACAATATACTTCAATGGCAAAAATGCGTCTCTTGCAGCCAAAACTTGCAGCGATGAAAGAACGTATTGGTGATGATAAGCAACGCATGAGTCAAGAAATAATGGCTCTCTATAAAGCAGAGAAAGTCAATCCGTTAGGTGGTTGTCTGCCTTTATTAATTCAGATGCCTATTTTCCTTGCTTTATATTATATGTTAATAGGCTCTGTTGAGCTACGTCATGTTCCCTTTGTTGGTTGGATCCAAGATTTATCAGCCCAGGATCCGTATTATATTCTGCCATTATTAATGGGTTTAACGATGTATTTTATTCAAAAAATTTCACCAACAACAGTGACTGATCCTATGCAACAAAAAATTATGACCTATATGCCGGTTATTTTTACGGTATTTTTTTTCTGGTTTCCTTCTGGTTTAGTTTTATACTATATCATTAGTAATCTAGTAACGATTATCCAGCAACAAATTATTTATCGTGCCTTAGAAAAACGTGGCCTACATAGTCGCGATAAAAGATAAGTTTTAGCATTTTGTTATTTATACTTAAAAATAACAAAAAAATAACAAAATAAAAAATAGATTAAGGCAGTCATTAAGCACAACCTAAACCATCTTTATTGTAAGAATTGAGAATAAAATGAGTATATGTATCAATGATACAATCATTGCGCAGGCAACTCCTCCTGGATATGGTGGTATTGGTATTTTGCGAATATCAGGACCAAAAGTTACTGAAGTTGCCCATATTGTTTTAGGTAAATTACCTCATCCACGTTATGCGGATTACCTATCTTTCTATGATAACACGGGTAAAGTGTTAGATCAGGGAATTGCACTATATTTTCCTGCGCCCAATTCATTTACAGGTGAAGATGTTCTTGAATTGCAAGGACATGGTGGGCCAGTCATTATTGATTTATTACTTAAACAGATTTTAGTTATCGATGAGATCCGGATTGCCAATCCTGGTGAATTTTCTGAGCGCGCTTTTCTTAATAATAAAATAGATTTAGCTCAGGCAGAAGCTATTATTGATCTAATCAATGCGAGTACTGAACAGGCTGCGCGTTCAGCGGTAAATTCATTACAAGGTGTTTTCTCGAAACAGATCTATAAAATGATGGAAGCGCTTACTAACTTGCGCATTCACGTTGAAGCTGCAATTGATTTTCCAGATGAAAAAATTGATTCATTATTTAATGGTAAGATAGAAGTAAAATTGAATGAAGTGATGGCACATTTAGATAATGTGCGTTTAGAATCTTATCAAGGTAGTTTATTACGAGAAGGCATGAAAATTGTGATTGCAGGACAGCCGAATGTAGGTAAATCTAGCTTATTAAATGCACTATCTGGACATGAAACAGCAATTGTAACAGATATTCCCGGTACTACCAGAGATATATTACGTGAACATATTCATATTGATGGTATACCTTTACATATTATTGATACGGCTGGTTTACGTGAAGCAACAGATGAAGTTGAAAAAATAGGTATTGAACGAGCCTGGCGAGAAATAGAGCAAGCGGATCATATATTACTTATGGTAGATAGCACTACTACAGAGGCAACTAAACCTGAGCAAATTTGGCATGAATTTATAGCGCGATTGCCAAAATCTTTACCTATTACGCTAATTAGAAATAAAGTTGATATTACTGATGAACCAATAGCAATAACAAAAGTTAATAATTACTCACTTATTAGCCTTTCGGTTTATCGAAAAGAAGGTATTGATTTATTACGTCAACATTTGAAAGAAAGCATTAAATTCAATCATTATATTGAAGGCAGATTCTTAGCCAGACGACGTCATATTCAAGCACTTAATATAGCAGCGGAGCATTTACAGAAAGGTTATCAACAGTTAGTATCTGCTTACTCAAATGAGTTATTAGCAGAAGAACTTCGTTTGACGCAACAAGCATTAAGTAAAATTACCGGAGAATTTAGTTCAGACGATTTATTAGATCATATTTTTTCCAGCTTCTGTATTGGGAAATAACATCTAAAAAAATGATCACTCCATATAAGTAAGAAGATTTATCTCAGATAATAACCGCCTAAATGTAAACGATAGGTTAATATTATTTCAGCCTAAAGATTAAGAAATTAATACTTGTTTGATTCAGGTTTATTATATAAACTCTTATAGTAAAACTCTATTTATGCTAATATCACTAGTGATGGCTATAGTTAAATACTATATCTTAACGATAAGGCTTCCATCATAAAGATGCTATAACATATAAAATTAGTGCTCTTCAGGACAACAAAAGCCTGTATCTACTTTAGTTAAGCGTTATGGGATATTCAAAAACTCTTTCCGTTACTAAACGACGAAAACAAGGTGATAATGATAACAACTATATTCTTGATTTTTTTGAACGACATTATTGACGGATTAGGAATCCGTAGTCGTTTTCTTGTGAAAAATGTTTTTCTCTTTTAATGAATTACCGACAGTTGAGTTGTATGTAAATTTTTAAAATTCATCGTATCTTGATCTGATCCAATCGGTGTTTACATAGCCAATAGAGAAAATTGCATAAAATAAAGCAGGAGAGAAGCCCTAAAACTGATGCATGAAGCGTTTTAAAACTATAAAACCTGCACACCCTGCAGTTAGTGTAAAATATCTTCCAAAAATGCAAACGAAACTTTACGATGCTATCTTTTAATATATAGATTCCGTGTTCCTCAATAGATTTTTTATCCGTTTTATACAAGGCCAAGACTACCCGCAATTTTTCCTGATGTTTTTATATAATTTTAATTGAGTATCTCTCTCATAGCTATCCATCAGGTATTTTAAAACTGCCCTTTAATCTAAAAATGTTCATGGTTAGAAAATTAAATTTCTCTTTAAATTAAGAGAAAAACCATATTTTCTCCTAAAATTAGATAGAATAATTTTACTTACTCCTATTGTAAGCTTCAATTTTATTGAAGTGTATATTTTTTAATATAATTCACTAACTTTATAAATATTAATCCTAGGTTTTGTTTAATAATCATTATTTTCTATTGTATAGATTCTTTCTGATAACAATTCTGTTGTTTGTTTGTCAAACTTAATATTGGTAAGAATGGCCTATCGCTACATAAAATTCATTTCTACGAATCTATGCGCGTAAAGTAACCTTTTATCAGAACAGAAAACTCCCCTCTATTTTTTATTTTTTTCAAGACTTCACCTTCAGTGCCTTATATAGCTTCAGTAATAGTATAGCTTTGTTTACGATTCGTTAATAAATTATAGTAATGTATCATTTTGAAATGTCTCGTCGAAATATGGGAATATAGTGCATAATCATATCTTCCTACGTTAGAATCTCTGCTAGTACTGCTCAATTAAGTGGTTATAATGGTGATATATAATAATTTTCTTTCGGTAATGTAGCGGTTTTAACGTCAATAGCAGAGTTAAGATACCGCCCGAACTATTTCACAGCATGGGTACTACCCTATTTTATCTTTTTATCGAAGTAAACTTTTCCAGTAACTGTCCCGTACTATGAATTCAGGTAACGCTATCACTAATTTCTGTGCTGGTTATATTATCACAGAGCAGGAAGACATCTTGGATTTATCAGATTATAGCTGTGGATGCAAGTAGCCGAATGACCATCGCCTTGCCAGATTTTTTCGACCACTCTTTTTTAAAAAAGACCTCGCGCCATTACAATATCTTTAATATCCAGACTCCTACAGAGTGATGAGAGATGAACCTGCAAATGTTGATTGAGTTGCTGATTATAAGTGTAAAAGGCATAGAAGATACCAATTTCAATACCCTATATTTGCGTACCGACTGTAACATAAGTGCAGGTGAAGTACAAAACAGAACATTGAGTATCAGAAAAGCTAATTATTTTGAAAAAGTAAAGAAGATAGACATAGTGAAGTAATATGTTGCGAGTTACGCAGTCTGATAAAATATGAATCTGCGCTGCTAATCACTGCTCAGTAGTTTTAACGATATATGAAATGTAAGCTTTTGACTTACAGCTTTGATAGAAAAATGGCTGTTAGCAAGATATCAGAATAACAATAAAATAGCACGACAGATAGATCTCTATTGCATGCAGAAGTCCACAGATAAGCATTTTGTGCTCAATAAGAGCAATAGATCCATAAGTTTATAATTTTATCGTTTTTCAAGAAAGTTTCCAGCCCGTCATCATTAATGGTGAAAAGCAGTTTAGCTTGGACGAGTCAGGGATATATGTCTAGATAAATTATCCTCTGGATGTATCTTTAACAGAGAAATAAAAATCATCATCCTATATCCGCATTCGTCAAGTCTATTGATCTAGTTATCTTTGCGTTACTTTCAAGGGACAAGAGGAGACGAAGATTATTCCTAATTTTCTATAGGTAATCAATTTACCGGCAAGCATACTCTCAGTTATTACTTCTTCAATGCAAAAGTATATTCAGCGGCTTTTGAGCCTAAGGCGTTTACTCAAATCACGGAATTCGTAACTAGAGGTAGATAATACTTGTATTCAAAGAAATTGAGGAGCGAAGTTGAACCTATTACTGTATGATCTTTTTTATGTCATAAAAAATTCACTCAATCCTGTTATTATTAATTTTTTTTGCAGGGATCATCAAGCGCTTTGGTTCGATAAGCTATGAGATTAATTATGAAGTCGTATATTATCTTCCTAATTTAATAGATTTATGCTTTTATAAACTAGTTATTGATAAAGGTAGTTATTAGTAGAGAAATCTCTTATACTGTAAGAAAGACTTTTACTATAAAGGTTGTCATGAAAAAGTAAGCAGTCATAAAAATCAAAGAAATTTTCTCACTTCTTGCAACATAAAGCTGTATCTCATTAATTAGCTTGATAATAATCTATTAGATGATCTCAGTTCATATATTAAAGTAACCCACTCCATTTCATTCTGTCCATATTCTCATAGTGAACATGTTATCTGCTGGAAATATTCATTTAGGGTTACAGTGATATTTTTGTAAAATCCACAAATTTCAGAAAAATGTTAACAATCTTATTGGAAGTCTTCTAGCAAAGCTAAACCACAAAAATAAATGGTTTAGTTGTTTGTGATATATATTAAATAATTTTACTTTGCGAGAGTCAGGAAAATAAACAGCCATTAATTTTAAACAGCGTTTGGATTGTCATCATTGCTTTCTTCCTTCAGTATGAGACAAACCAACATAAATGTACTAAGTGGTATTGTTGATGTCGAAAAATATTTTCCCCGAATCCTTTAAAAGGTATTATATTTCACATATAAAAGCTAGAAGATGTAAGGGAGTAGGAGATAAAAGGAAGGAACGAAATCGTACAGTCTTAATTGGCAGAGATCAACAGGTGATCATTGTAACCGATGATATCTTGAGAAGTTTAATGTCTAAGTGTGTTAGAGTCGTTTTCTTAGGCTGATCATAGATAGAGAATCTATTTTATTCGGATGTAAGTAAATGGTATGAAACCTTACCAGTGAGTAATAAATTAGTTACTATCGCTTAATAAGCTTGAATAATTAGAGAATTATTAGTAAGGAATTCTATATTTTAAACTGGGACAGTTATATCAGTTAATTAAAAAGGGGATGGCTAAGTATATTCTATGTGTAGTGTTGTTTTATTTACCGAATTATCTGGCTATAAAAGATTGTGTAAAACTACAACAATTGAAATGCATATGTGGTTATAAATTGCTCTAAGAGCAAGGTAATAATCTTTACCAAGATAGCCATGTTTTCGTAAAGAAACAAGGCGGTCTATAAACTCTTTACCATTATTTATAAATTCCAATAGGATAGCCACACTCGATTAAGATTACGTAAGAAGCGTCTAGCATTAATTGCATTTTTGACCTTATCAAGATGAATAAAAACTCATCGAGTGCAAGTGACACGATTTAGATTATCCCTATGAAATATAATATCGTAAAATTTTGTTTAGAATTTTTCGTAATATATTTTATATCTACGTGAAAATAATCAGGCTTGCCTCTTTAAAACGCTTTATATTTCGGTCAGGGGCTTTCCCCTACCTCATTTCATACAAATCCCCCTTTCGCTATGTATGCCTGCGTAAACAGCGATCCAGGTCAGATCAAAGTGCTACAAGATTTAGAAATTCTCAGACGACTACTAGCATATCGACGAGAGGAGAGAAACGTTTTTGCAAAAAATAACTACAGCTTTCTGATAAGCGGTTAATAAGGTCATCGAAAAAACGATAGGAAATATGTTTATTATCATAAACATTATCTTATTTTTACTCTTTAGCAACGGTAAGTTCGGAGATGCCATAACGTTCAGATAAAGTAGATGCAAGCTATTCCTTACCTGAATAGCAGCTATGATTTTAGACATTGTAGTTGCCTGATGATAAATCCTTATCATCATGATATTTTAGCTTCAACCATATTCCTTAATAGGCATCTTGTTATAAATAAAAGGTGTGCGAGGAGGTTCCTATAATCATTCAGATATATATCTAATTTTAGATATTAGCTGTCATATTTTCTGCTTTCCTAGTATCTATTTATTTTTTAACTTTTCTATTTTAATTACTAATCTACTTCATTGAATTATGCTCATTTCTAGTATATATGTTCGGAGAAAGTGGCTTATCCTATTGATTAATTTTATGAATAATTCAACATCAGAGAGATAGTATGCCATAAAAAATCTACTCTATAAGCTATCCTAAAAATCAGATATTAACATCTTCCATTATATGAAATTATCCGTAATACTGGCAAATAATTGATAGGTACTGCAGTTGAGACGAAACTCAAAGTTTATGCTGCGATAACGTTCTGAATGTCGTTTTGTTGATAAGCGTTCATGACATCGTTCATAACGGTTATTTTTCACCGAACCAAACAAGATAAGATATTGGTGATATTAAGATTAAAGTATTTAATCTCAAGGGAGCGCAGTAGAAACAGAATATCCTTGAATACCCCCCTATTATCCCCTTATCTAAACGTACAAAAATATTGAAATTTGCTACCATAGCCTATGTATATGCAGAGCATTATCCACCGGTGATTTTCACAAAACTCTATGAATTATCGGTAAAAATCGCATGATATTTTCTACCAGAACCATTAACAGACTAAAACGGGGAATGGCTTAAAAATACAGGAATTGTATCTATGTGATTTAAGTGATATACCTACGTTTATTTATTAGCTAAAGAAATAATGCCGTTATGTCAGGCAAAATGATCGCCTTTACTTGCTGCTCATTATCAACGGCACTGAGCATGGATGTAAGGAGCTCATTGCAGTTGAAGATAATTATTGAAAGTCAGAAGGTAACTGAGCCGAATTTCTAGATGACCGCTATTGCGTGACTTGATTATATCTCTCCCATGATTATTCTAGAAAAGACTCTGCCCTTGATTTTTGCAATGCAATGGCAAAAATATCCCGGATACGCAGCATAAATTCTATTGGGTATGCAAAATAACTAATGCACTAGCTTCAGCTCCACAAAGGGATTTAACTAAAAGTTAAGGCAGCTGGCGAAGGTTTAGCTAGCAGAGAGCTCTGATCTCGCTAATAAATCCTAATGTTTTGCTAGTAAAGTTTTTAATAAGTATACTATACACTGAATCGATGAAAATTTAAAGAAAGAGCGAGAAGAGCTGCTGCTATTCTATAGCTTCTCATCAGCAGTCCACTGGACATCAATAAAATAATGAATCTAATTGAATCGGATTTTATGACAGTGAAGTTATAAAGCTGATGCGTGAAGCACTGTAGTTTGAGAAAACAAACCTTTTAATGATATCGGAGTTACTCCCAGCTGCTTAATAATTGGAACTAACTAAGGAGATTTAAACTGTTGACTCTTCTGTTAAAAAGTTCAATTTCAAGGATAGAGAATAGATTCATGAAAGATTAGAGTGGAATGTAGCCATCTATAATACAGCAAATTTTTAAACTCCTAAAATCACATTAATGGCTTTAAAAGCTTAAAATTTTATAAAAAATTTATAGTATTTTATATAAAACATTTTTTATATGTAAAATGATTGTATCAATCTATTATTTTTAATTTAAAAAATAATTATGTTTATAACTATAATTATAGTGAATTATTTTTCATATCCTTGTGGTATCTTCAGCAAAATTCTAAGAATAAAAACTCTAGCTCTTACAAAGCTACTTATACGCAATTAATAGTTAATAGTTAACAACGTCCTACAATTCTGATAATATCATATATATTAGACATAGTTATTATTTAATGGGTAATAATGATTAAAAAAAATAACTTTGAAGCTACTAAATTAATAACGAAAGTTCTTCATCTTTGTAATGAAGAATTAAGGTATTCAGATGATTTATTCAATATAGCTTATGGAGTAGATAAAAATTTCCTATTTGGAACAGGAGTTTCTATCACCTCGATATTAATGCATAACAAAGATATGAATTTTCATTTCCATGTTTTTACTGATTTTTTTGATGATGAGCAAGAAAGATTATTTTCACAGTTAGCAAAGCTAACTAACACTAAAATAACTATATATCTTATTAAAGATGAAAACTTAAAAAAGTTACCAACTAATTATTGTTGGTCTTATGCTATTTATTTTAGATTAATAATAGCAGACTATTTAAATAATAAAATAAAAAATATTTTATATTTAGATTCAGATATATTTTGTAAAGGAAGTATATATGATTTAAAAAAATTAAATTTTGAGAATGATATAATTGTATATGCTATTCATGATAGAGAAGCTAAAAATAAATCTGAACTAAAAATAAACACTAATAAGTATTTTAATTCAGGATTTCTATATATTGATCTAATCAAATACAAAAATAATAATATCACAACAAAAGTTTTTGACAAATTAAATAAAAAAAATAAATTTATTTACCCAGATCAAGATGCGTTAAATATTTTTTTAAATAAAAAGGTATATTTAATAAATGTAAAATATAATACTTTTTTTTCTATTGATGCTTTACTAAAAGTAAAATCAAAAAATAAATATTCTATTCCTTACAACTCAGTATTAATTCATTTTGTTGGTTTATCTAAACCTTGGCATGATTGGACTGCGGATTATATAGCAAATGAAACCTTCAGATTGGCTAAATTGAACTCGCCATGGGTTAACCATAAGCTAGTCATACCAAAAACATATAAAGAAATTTTAAAAAAAAGTAAACATTTAAAATATCAAAATAAATATTTTGAAAGTTATTTATTTTATATAAAATATCTTTTAAGTAAATTAAATCAAAAAATTCATAAAAACTTAAATATCATAATACGAATTATTATTGAAGGAAAATTGGAATAGATTATTGATCTTTTCTAAATTAATGGATACTCTTCTATGATATAAGAATATATAAACATATAATATTAATATTATTTTTTATTTTTCTCTTTTTTTTAGAAAATTTATTGTTAATGAATTTATAAAAACTAATTTTAGTTAAAATTAAAAAAGAAAATATCAAGTAGATATTTTAATTTCATTTTGTTTTATTAGTTATTTAATAAATAATCAATTTTGTATTATCAATAATATATAAATAATATAAATATTATACAGTTTCAATTATTAAAATTACTGATTATTTATTTTTTTAATCAATGTTATTCTTTTTCAACTGATCTATAAATTTAAAATAAAGGTATATTTTTATATAAATTTATTAATGATAATTTTTATTAAAATTAATTATTATAGCATTACTTTTAATTACCTAACTTATCCATATTTCATTATGGCTTTATAAAAATCTTATCAATAATTTTATTCTATATCTATGTAATAGATGTTTATTTTTTAAAATACTTTTGATATCAGATCTTTTAATTTTAAAAATAACTTATATGAGTTCTAGTACAGTTTTAGTAATAGTAGACAAGGAGCTTGTTTTAATTAAAATAAATCCTACCAATATCATTGAGATAAATATAAAATATAAAATATAAAATAAAGTTTAGAATAAGAAATTAATACATTATCTTGAATGGATTTTTAAAAAATTAATCTGCACGAACAATATTATATTGCTAATTTAATTTTTACCAGATATATTGTTTTTAACATTTAAATAAAAGTAATTAATAAATTTTTTATATAAAAACTAAAATTATATCATTTATAGTTTATATTTTTATATTAATTACTAATACACAACATTTTCTATGACATTAGTCGTTTTTTCTTTTTCGGTCGCCATACTTAAACTTATAACCTATTGAAAGGAGCACTTGCATAAGTTACCTTACATCATATTTGATGCCTTTTAATTTATATTTTTATTAAATTAAGTTATATTTATTTTTGATGATGGGATTTTAGAAATCCTGACGGTATCCTACTAATTGATTTCAGGAATGATCTTAATAAAAGAGAGATGATATGGCATGAAAAGTCTATAGGTATCTGCAAAATTAGATATTACCCCTGGCTTCCCCTATATGAACTCATCTATAATGGTATACTAGACAGGTGATAGGCACTTTGTTGAAGCGGAATTCAAGGCATGATAATGGCACCTTGTTAACTGGCGTTATGCTAGTTTGACCATAACGATTATGTACCACAGTACATTATACAGATGGGTATTACCGATATTGAAATTAAAGTAACTAATGTTAAGAATCGCAGCGGGAACAGAATATGCTTCTAAAGCTTGTTGCTAGCGCTTTATCTGAATCCTAATAAAGTATCTAAGAGGTTTTTGCGACCATGGCTGTGTACTCTGTAAGGAAGAAAGCATATCCATCGGTGATTTTCACTAAGCTCTTGAGGACTTTTCGGTGAAAAGCACATGATTTCTCTAGGTACCATCAGATCAGTAAGTAGACTAAGACAGCAATGACTTGAAGAGTAATAGCAATAGTAGCTGTGTAATTTAAGCGATACATGCTACATTTATTTCTATCCAAATAGTATATATCGTCCTGTCAGGTAAGCTAATCGTCTTTGCCTGCTGATCATTATCGTATTCACTGAACTTAGATTTAAGAAAGCAACTGTCGTCGAAGACGGCTATCAAGCAATAGCTAATATGCTAGAGCTTCATCCCCCTAAAGGAATATTAGTAAAAGTTAAAGTAAGTTGCGGGAAGTCTACTTAGATGCTTTATTGCTAAGTTTTTCAGAGAAACACCCCTGAAGCGATGAAAAGCTAGAAAAGAATCGAGAAGAATTACTAGCATTCTATGCTGCTCATCAGGCACTGGTATAAATAAGAATAACAAATTTAATTGAATCGATTTTTGCGCGATAGTGAGGCTATGAAGCTGATGCACGAAGCTGGCACTCATACTATAATTCGAGAAAACAACTATTTTAATAGGACTTAAAAGATGCTATAGTTTGCTTAAAATCTGGACTGGCTAATAAGATTTAGCCAGCTTTACTCTGTAATCTTCATCTAATTTAAAGATGAAGAACAGATTTTAAATCATACAGAGCGAATGCCGTAGCCCTGTCAAGCTGCGCCAGATTTGCTAACAACTCCTAATTTAGTCTCAATATCCTTGACTCATTTTTAATATCCTAGATATTAAATTTTCTTTTTGAGGATAATAGTATTAAATATTCCGACACTTTTTCTAATCATTCAATGATAACACAGATTGTTGGTATTTTATATTAACAAAATAATTTCAGTGATCCTTTTTGATATTTAATTCCTAATTTGTTGCCTATGTTAAGCAAAGGTTGTTAGTAGAAATCCATCATGCTACTGTATAAGAAATTTTTGCTATAAATATAGGTAGCCATGAAATAAACAGTCATATAGATTAAAGATATTTTTTGCTCGCCCCTCTTTATCAACATAAAGCTACATATCATTATTTGCCTCGAAAATATCTTCTCTTCGATAATGTTAATTCATGTATTGAATTATTTTATTCCACTTTCTCCTGCTCATATATTATCACAGTGAAAATATTATCCGCTGCTAATATTCATTAAAGTTACATCGATCTGGGATATATGTTGAATAAATTGACTTTATGAGACTCAGCAAAATAAATAGCCATTGATTTGAAAATGGCATTTAGATGACGTCACTACTTCTTTACTTCATTGGTGATAACTAACTTAAATGTACTAAGTATATTTTTAAATCAATGAAACATTTTTTCTGAATCTTTTAAAGGAAGGTGTTATTTTTCACATAAAAAAGGTAGAAGATGCTGGAGAAGGAAATAAAAGTAGAAAGAACGAATTCGCTCTTAATAGCCCTAGATTAATAGGCTTATCTAAGCGATAAGATTCTTGAAAAATTTAATGTAAAATGTATTAGTCGTTTTTTTGAACTAATTCTTGATAAAAAATTCCAGATTAAAAATATAAAGGGTTATTCAGCCGATTAAAGGGTATCTGAATAGTATTAATAATGTATGACAAACGTGGTTATAAATTTCTCTCTAAGAAAAGCAATAATCTTTATTAACATAGTAATTTCAAAATAATTGTGAAATCTGTCTTTTATCAAGCGATTTTTCACAGTATAAAAGATAATATCTCATAGGTTTTATCAGTATAAACATTACAAGTACCAGAGAACTCATAGTATTACTCTTATAAGTGTATAAGCTTTAAAATTCTAAATATTTTTATTTCTTAACTGATTATCTACTATTTTAGTAGAGCAATGAAAACAATTTTATGTTAATTTTGGAACTTACTTCCTGTCTTTTAAATTGTATTATTTGAAACAGTATGATTATGAATACTAATAGTAACAGTATAATCGTGATTACCTGCTGAGTTTGTATTTTCTGCTAATGTTTTGATTGATTCCATGAATAGTTACCATCTTATGCATTTTAGTCATATTAAAATCTTTTATTTTTATTTCTCGGAAAATAGTATGTGTTTCCAACATACCTAATCATTAACATGATTTTGTTTTACTCTTTATCAACGGTAAATTCGGAGATATGATAATGTTTAACTAAAGTAGATTTAGATTCTCTCTCCTGAAGAGAATCTCTAATTTTATATTTGAACTTACATGATGATGGAGCCTTATGATCATGAATTTTTGCTGTCAATTATATCTATAATTAGCTATCTTACATGAGTTTTACACTAATTATCTATATAATGATCCAGAAATAATAATAATTATTAACATATAGTTAATATTATTAGTTCAATTGCACAATATTAATTCATTAAAAAATTTAAAAGATAACCAAATATAATAAAATGACAATCCAGATGTTAATATATCTAGAAATCTAAAATACTTTACGTTTAAATCAAGTAATAAGTTATTTATTAATATTAATTTCATCTCTAAACGATAGAATCTTAAAAACTTTTTAAATAAATTTTTTCTAATTAAGGCTATATTTATTTAGCAACTAAATTCTTCTATTAATTAATTAGCAGGCGCAATAGCTAAGTGGAATGGTAATTATATCAATTCTTATGCTACACATGATAAAAAGATTACAGTATATTTCTATATACATAGAAATATTGATTTTTTATCTTAATTGTTTTTAATTCAATAAATTTAATTTCATATAACGATAATACCGCGATGTGGAGTATTTCCTATATATTATAGAGGAATAACTATAACTTATATCATTTTGTCATTATTATTTTTTATTCCTGAAATATTGAATTTCTGTTTAAAGCGATCAACACGGCCGCCAGAAGCCACATCACGCTGCTTACCTGTATAGAATGGATGACATTTACTACAAACATCCAAATTCAGATTATGATTAACAGTTGATTTAATTTTCATTATGTTACCGCAAGAACAAGTTGCAGTAATTTCTTCATATTTAGGATGAATTTCTTTTTTCATAGAAAACCTCTATCTAGACCGCATCACTATATAACTCTAACACTAGACACTATACATCAAATCAATTAAGAATAGTGGTTAGATAAGTACCTTACTAACCAAGGTGAATTAATAATGCATACAGAAAATCCATTTATAGCGCAATAAAATCTATTCAAATAATATGATATTCTATTTTTATGTATTTAAAATAATCTGTATTCTAATTATTGGAAACAGTTAATAATGGGTATTGTTCAAGTAGCTCTTCCTATTCCGCTGATGCGCGTTTTTGAATACCAATCTAATCTTCCTTTGCCAATCAAAGGATGCCGGGTATTACTGCCTTTTGGAAAACATACTACTTTAGGTATTATATTATCACATAATCAAAATAGTAAACTCAGTAGTGAACGATTAAAAAACATTAAACAAGTCTTAGATCAAGAATCGCTATTTTCGGAGAATTTATGGTCATTGCTTCTTTGGGGTGCTAAGTATTATCATCATCCAATTGGTGAAGTACTATTTCATGCACTACCAGTTTTACTACGACAAGGTAAAGCAGCAACATTTACTTCAGTATGGCAATGGCAAATCACTCAGCAAGGTAAAAATTTTTCCCTAAATCAGCTTAAACGAGTACCAAAACAGCAACAAGCACTCGAATTACTACAACAACAACCCATTTATCGTCATCAAATAAGAGAATATAAATTAAGTGAAAGTGCACTACAAGCATTAAAAAAGAAAACCTTAATTCAACTATTACCTATCCAACCAAAAATAGAAATTTGGCATTCTAATTTTCACCTCTGTGGTGAAAAACCAAAACTTAATCTAGAACAGTCAATAGCAGTAGGAGTAATAAGTTCTAAACTAACTTTTATGGCTTGGTTATTAGTAGGGATTACAAGTTCTGGTAAAACAGAAGTCTATCTTAGTATCATTGAAAAAGTTTTAGCGAAAGGTAAACAAGCATTAGTCCTTGTACCTGAAATCAGTCTTACTCTTCAAACTACTCAACGATTTAGTGAGCGATTTAACGCACCTGTTGATGTGCTACATTCTGCATTAAATGATAGTAAACGACTGGCAGTCTGGTTACGTGCGCAAAAGGGATACAGTGCTATTGTGATTGGTACACGATCCGCATTATTTACGGCCTTTGCTAATCTTGGCTTAATCATCATTGATGAAGAACACGATAATTCCTATAAACAACAAGACGGATGGTGTTATCATGCCCGTGATTTGGCTGTTTTTCGCGCTAAAAAAGAAAACATTCCAATTATTATGGGTACAGCAACACCTTCGTTAGAAAGTCTGTATAATGTTGAGCAAAGAAAATATCACCGTATAGATCTAACCCAACGAGCAGGAAACGCCAAACCAGTAATCCAACATTTACTTGATTTAAAGGGTCAACCATTAAAATATGGTATGTCAAAACCATTAATTCAGCGTATTGAAGATCATTTAGCAGCAAATAATCAAGTGATACTATTTTTAAATCGTCGTGGCTACTCACCAAGATTGATTTGTCATGATTGCGGCTGGATTGCCGAATGTTTACGTTGTGATCATTATTATACACTACATCGTTACCAACGTCAGCTATGTTGCCATTACTGCAATAATCAACTACCAATCCCAATACAATGCTCATACTGTGGCTCAACGAATCTACTCCCTGTTGGTTTAGGAACTGAACAGTTAGAAGAAGTAATTAATCAGATTTTTCCTAATATACCGGTTACCCGCATTGATAAAGATTCCACTCGGCGAAAAGACGCATTAGAAAAACAGTTAGCACCTGTCTATACAGGTGGTTCTCGGATCTTGATCGGCACCCAAATGCTAGCTAAAGGACACCATTTTCCTGATGTTACTTTAGTTGCCTTGCTGAATGTAGATGGCGCACTTTTTTCTAGTGATTATCGGGCAACAGAAAAATTTGCTCAACTTTATATCCAACTATCTGGACGGGCTGGACGAGCCGATAAACATGGTGAAGTGATCCTACAAACCTACCACCCTGAACATCCATTATTATGGACTTTATTAAAAAAAGGATATAACGCGTTCGCGATAGAAACATTAGCGGAACGAGGCGATGTTTTTTTGCCACCACATAGTAGTCATATCATGATCCGTTCAGAAGATTATTATAACCAATTTGCACTTGATTTTTTAAACAAGCTTCGGCAATGCATAGAACAACATAACATGCGCGATTCACAACTTTTATTAATAGGTCCTTTACCGGCAATCAGGGCTAAGCAGGCAGGTCGATTTCGTTGGCAATTACTACTCCAGCATCCTTCGCGCGTCTATTTACAACAATTTCTTTCGCATATTTTACCTGAAATTATAACATATCCTGAAAGTAGAAAAGTAAAATGGAATATTGATGTTGATCCAACTGAATATTAGAGTCGCTGCTATTAATCATCTATTGCAGCTATTTAAGTAAATAAAATTAGTTTTATAAAACAATTCTAGAAATAAATATAATTAAAAGATTAAATAAATTTATTTATAAATTTATTAAAAAAGTGCTTAAATAAGTATCATATCCAGCATGGATGCTATGATTTTAAATAATTCAGGTTTAACTTTGAATCAATATTTTATAGATTAAAATGGAATTTTGTTACCTAATACTACCTAATACTAATAGGTAGAGTAATTTCTAATAATACAGCAAAACATATTGATCTTGAATGATCTTAAGCTATTAATCAGATTGGAATAATAACTTTGCAACTCATCTAAGTTATCCTCGTTTCTGATGCATGTAATTTTAAGATGGGTGGTATCATATTCTGCTAATTAATTTCATGAATTCTCTCAATAACAGAGAGATGATATGCTATAAAAATCTACCCTACACAGGTATCCGGAAAATCAGATATTACCTTTGATTATTGTATGAAGTAATTTGAAATGCTAGCAGGTAGTTGATAACACTGCTGTTGAGACGGAGCTCAAAATTATGCTGTGACAAGATGCTGAAACACACTGCCTTGTCGATGAGCACAAGCTGTTGCTCCTGATGGTTATTTACTACAGAAAATTATATAAATAGGTATTAGCGATATTGAGATTAAACTGCTTAAGGTTAGAGACTTTTCAACAGTAACGGAATATTTTAAACAACTCGTTGTTACTTTATCTGAAACGCACAAACTCTCAAAGAGTTGCTACAATATTGGTTTTGTACTTAATAAGGATATCTAGCGATGCTTCTCATGAAGCTCTGTGGCGATTTTTGGTAAAAGCACACGATCCTCTCTGTGCAAAACCAATCAGCAGATTAAAACAGGAATGGCTTAAAGAGCATAGACAATGCCAGCTACGTGATTTAAGCGAATATACACTACGTTTATTTCTGTAGCGATAGTATATACCATCCTTGTCATGCAAAATTATTGCCTTTACTTCCTACTAGTTATCTGACACCACGACGCATGGACATAAGGGGGAGGCTCTTCTTTATCCTATAAACTGGTTATTGAAAGTCAGAAGTAAACTTGATATAACTTTTCAATGACTATAAACGTATTGCTGACCACTATCTCCATGCTTACTACAGAGATAGTGCTCTTGGTTTTTGCAATTCAACAGTAAAGATATTTCCAGAAATGCAATACAAAAACTGTTAATTATACAAATAACCAATGTACTGACTTCACTGTTCCGCTCAAAGGAATGTACTGAAAGTCAAAGGTGAGTGAACTGCGGAAATTATACTATCAGATAACGCAATGTCAATAATAAAGCCTTTGATATTTTTTATTGGTAAGATTTTCTACACATTCTACCTAGAGATAAAAAGCTAAAGAAAGATCGATAAGAGTTTCTGGCATTCTATGATTTTCCGTCAGTGCACTAAGCTTCATAAGAACGCAAAATCTGATTGAATCAGATTTTGCGATACTATAAAGATATGGATCCGGTATTTGAAGCACTGCAGTTCGAGAAAAATAAACACTTTAATGGTATTTAAGCTCCTTCTATCTATTCAAAAAACTTAAATAAGATAAGACGATCTTACTTTAATCATGGCACTAAATAACATCTTTTCTAGGGGGTGAAAACAGATTTATGAAGTATTAAAAGAGGAGAACTAGCCTGACTCAAGTTCATATTATCAGGTTTTCTAATAATTAATATTATTTATATATACTCTAAATAATATATGTAAATTGATTACTAGGTAATTTAATTAATTTTTAATGAAGGCGACATATTTCACGACCAATCCTTTTTTGTCTGCTTGTAAAATAATGCTACCTAACTTCTTATTGTAACCATTTGTGATATGAGAAACTAGGACCTAAAAAAATTTTAGCAAAAACTTTTTATATTAATTATAAATATAAGCACCAATACAATGTAATCCTAAAGCATATTCCTGTACATATAAAAATCCTTTTATTTTGATATCGCTAAAGTTTTTTCAATATCTGAAAATAAAGTTAGCGTAATAAAGTATGTAAGTGTTTAAACTTTCCTTTTATAATAAAGGAAGTGATTATAAATTTAGATAATGAAACTAATAATGCTTTATATGATCTAGAGCCATGGATAGGTAATACACCACCAAATGAGTACAGATATTCTTATTAAAGGATTACATTGCACTTAATCCAGAATCACGGTATTATATCAATTCTGGTTAAGAACTTCATATCTATCTGTATTAATATGTTTGTCTGCACAATTAAAATTATACTAATCAGTATTCAGTATTAGGTAATAAAATTCCTTTATAGTTTAAAAGATTTAGCTCAAAACTAAATCTGATTTATTAAAAACCATATTGACGTGCCGAAAAAGTTGTTATTTTCTTATAGAGCAATTTTTAGCCACATCTATATTTTAATTATTATAGTTTTAAACAATTTTCTTAAGATCAGATAATTCAGTAAATAAAACAACTCTATATCATATAAGCTACTCAGCTATCCTTTTAATCATCTGATATAACTATTCAGATTTAAATCTGAAATTTCTTAGCAAGAATTCTATGCTTACCTAATTTATTAAGCGATAGTGACTAATTTCTTGCTCGTTAGTAAAGGTTTCGTATTATTTAGCTCAATCCTAACTAAGGATAAACTTTTATAGATGATCAGCTTAAGAAAATAACTAATACATTTTTCATTAAACTTTTCAAAAATCTCATTTTTTACATAACCAGAGCAATCTCTGCCAATTAAGAGCAAGATTCGTTTTTCCTTTTATTTCCTTCCTCTCCTGCGCGTTTTTAGCCTCCCTATGTAAAATATATTTTTTAAAAAAAGGTTCAGGAAAATATTTCGTCGAATTAAACAATACCACTTAGTACATTTAAATTGGCTTCCTCCACTAAAACAAGGAAGTAGTGACACTATCTAAATGTTTTTTTCAAATCAATACCTGTTTATTTCGCTTGACTTCCCAGTAAAGTAAAACTATTCAACGTATATCGAAGATAACTAAATCATTTATCTTTGTGATGCAGTTTCGTGGCAGACTTCCAGTAAGATTGTTAAATCTTTTCCTACAATCGAGATTTTATAATGATATAGGTATAACCCATAATGAATATTTCAGTAATATATCATATTCACTGTGATAATATAGGCAGGATAAAGTAGAATTAGTTGTTTAAATCCGGTGAACTGACACCATCTAGTAAGATAAAGCTTTATGTTAACAGGGAGTGAAAAAATAGTTTTTTTGTTCTATATTACTGTTT
The DNA here is from genome assembly GCA_052174495.1 of Arsenophonus sp. NC-TX2-MAG3. Taxonomy (GTDB): domain Bacteria; phylum Pseudomonadota; class Gammaproteobacteria; order Enterobacterales; family Enterobacteriaceae; genus Arsenophonus. The sequence goes on along the minus strand of JBQMRR010000007.1, from coordinate 148,344 downwards.
GTTTTTATAGGAATCACTTGTAGCGAAAATCTTCCATATAGTAAATTTCTATTAATAACTGTTGTCAACATAGATAAAAACCTTGTCACTTTCCGGAAAGTGACAATTAGAATAATCAAGTAACCAATCTTAACCTTCTATTCCTTCCTGAATAGAAATAGTTATCAATTGTAACCAAATAGATCACGGGTATATACTTTATGTTTTACATCTTCTAGTTCCGGCACCAATCGATTAGCTAAAATAATATCACACTGCATTTTAAAATCAACTAAATCATTGATCATTTTAGAATGAAAGAACTCGTCTTGTTGTAAAATTGGTTCATAAACCACCACTTCAATTCCTTTCGCTTTAATCCGCTTCATCACACCCTGCACTGCCGATTCTCGGAAATTATCTGAACCAGCCTTCATCGCTAATCGATAAACGCCTACTTTTTTTGGATTCTGACTAATAACCGTCTCAGAAATGTAATCTTTACGAGTTCGATTGGATTCCACAATCGCATTAATCAAATTGTTTGGTATATCATCATAATTAGCTAACAACTGCTTGGTATCCTTGGGTAGGCAATAACCGCCATAACCAAAAGAGGGATTATTATAATAGGTGCCAATACGTGGATCCAATGAAACACCTTCAATAATTTTGCGACTATTTAATCCGCGACTATGAGAGTAAGTATCTAATTCATTAAAATAAGCCACTCGCATTGCCAGATAAGTATTGGCAAATAATTTTATTGCTTCCGCTTCGGTAGCATCAGTAAATAGCACCGCAACATCTTTTTTCAGCGCTCCTTCTAATAACAAATCGGCAAAAATCTTGGCGCGTTCGGAACATTCTCCTACTACAATACGAGAAGGATAAAGATTATCATATAGAGCTCTCCCTTCACGTAAAAATTCTGGTGAAAAAATGATATTTTTATACCCTTTCTCTTGTTGCAAGCGGACAATAAAACCTACAGGAATAGTAGACTTAATAACAATGGTAGTAGGTGGATTAATGTGGTTTACATCATCAATTACCGCTTCAACAGAAGAAGTATTAAAATAATTAGTTTTAATATCATAATCGGTAGGGGTAGCAATAATCACATAATCTGCTCCATGGTAAGCTTGTTGTTTATCCGTTGTTGCCCTAAAATTTAATTTTTTTTCTGTCAAGAACGCTTCAATTTCTTTATCTGCTATGGGTGATTGTTGGTTATTTAACATCGTTACTTTTTCAATAATAATATCTAATGCAACAACCTCATGATGTTGCGCTAATAACATCGCATTCGACAGGCCAACATAACCTGTTCCTGCAATAGCAATTTTCAAAACTATAACCTCTCAAATATTTTGGTGTCACATTCGATGATAGTATGGTTTTTTTTGAATAATTTAGCTTTAACTTTGAACTAATTTTTTATAGACTGCAATGGAGTTTTTACTACTCAATACTGATTTAGTAAATCCTGATTATACAGCTAAATATATCAATACAGAATAATCTAAAACTCTTCAGCAGAATTTAAATAATGGCTTTGTGGCCCAATCTTCACATACTTATTAAATCGCTCAACTATACCATTCGTTTGAGAATGCTTGGTGGGATAAAATCGGCACTCTATATCAAGATCTGTATGTAAATCTGTGAATTCATACTTTCCGGTGAATAAATATTTTTATAAACAAAAAAGACAATCTGTAAATACCCAATCGATAACTATGGTAGATAATTGATTAAGATAACATATGTCGAGCATCGAGCATTGAACACAATATTGAACTTAAAAAGTAGGTAAAACTCATTTAGTTTCGCGATTTATACCTACGATGAAAAGATAACCGTCGTGAAGTTTTGTTTATAATTTTCGAAAGATATTTCATATTACGTGCATATACCAGGCTCATATTTTTAAATACTTTATTCTTCGAATTTAGTGCTTTCCCCCTGCTTCATTTTATACAAATTTTTCCTTACATGCCTGTATAAACAACGATTCAGGTTAATCGAGATACAATTGGATTCAAGAATTTGCATACGACTACTAGCATATCGACGAGTAAAGAGGAAAATGTTTTACAGAAAATAACAAGAGCTTTCTGATCAGATGATAATGTCGTCAGTAAACGATAGATAATATATCTGTTTAATACATCAGGATATTATGGCAAAAATTGTTCTTTTCTTGCAAAGAAATTTGTAACTACGACTGTACTTCAATTGTTGTAATTTTAACCAATTTATCCAGGTTTATTAAGTGATAATGACTAATTTCATGTAGCCTAGCAAAAATTTTATCATTTAGTTAGCATCTGAGAGAATAGGATGGAGACTCTTATCGATAATCGATTCAAGAATAATGACTAATACACTTTTCATTAAACTCTTAAGAATCTCTTTACTAGCATACCCATGTAATCTTGAGCGATTAAAATCAAGATTTTTTTTCCTTTTATCTTCTTATCTCCAATATTTTCTGCTTTTCCTATATGGAAATAACACTTTTATTTAAAGAATTAATGGAGAATTCTTTCGTTGACTTCAATAATATCACTTAGGCATCTATATTAGATACTACCGATAAAACAAGGAACAGTTATGTTATCTAAACACTGGTTTAAAAATTAATGCCTATTTATTTTGCTGACTCCCATAAAGTCAAGCTGTGCAACATACATTGCAGATAAGTAAACCATTTATCTTTGTGATGTAGTTTTGCCAGCTTACTTTTCAGCAAGATTCTTAAATCTTTTCCTAGAATTGGGAATTTGCAACAATATCCCTATAACCCGAAATAAATGTCCAATGTATAAAATATTCACTATGATGGCGTGGAAAGGGCAAAGTGGAATAAGTTACTTCAATGCATAAATCGACATTATCTGACAGATATCATAGAACTAATTAATGAAATACAGTTTTATGTTGACATGGAGTGAGGAGAGAGTTTTTTGATCTTTATAACTCTTTACTTTTTATGGTAAAATGTAGAAAAATCCCTTCTTATAGTATAAGGAATTTCTATCAATAACTTTTATCAGTATAGCTTATTATCTATATTAATCGGTTTCATTTCCTAAATAGTTTTAGTAAATTTAAGTAACGCCATATAGTCTTCTCCAAGACGACTATAAACAGTAAAATATAATCAGTAATTAGCATTCTTATACAGATAAGAATAAGCATATATCATTACTTCATTAGCTCTTTTAAACAGCATAAATGGAGTCAATATCATCAATATGCATATTGATAGAACAAGAAAATTGATTATTGATACTCTATAATACTTAGCTGGAATAGAGATAGATTAAATAAGAGAATTTATGCATAAAAGTAATTTCAAATATCAACAAAAAACCAGATAAATTCTCTTTTACAAAAGAATCCATTAATTAATAACAGAGATCCGTTTATGCTGCTAGCTGGATATTATCTTAGTACACCTAAGATAATCACTTCAATTATTTTTTCTCATTTCATAATATCTCATCAGCAAAATTATTAAACGCACTAAAGCAGATTGTTAACTTTCATAGATAACATAGTAATGATTAAAATCATCTAAATCAATAAGATTGTGACCATGATGTGATAGACGCGTACATAACGTGAATCCAATAAAATCAACACATTCTGTTATTAAACATTTCATAGCTATCTTTAGATTCTGTAAAGAAATAAAGATATTTATCTTTTGTGTAGTACAAAAACGCATTCGATACTTAATTTTCTTCACCAATGCATGCAATTAGTCAATAATAAAAAAGTGCAAATTAAGCACTACTAAAGTTAGATTAAAATCCTAATAATTAAATTAAAAACCAACTATAATAGTAGCTTACTCTTTACTTTACCATTTTCTATGTATTTAATAGGCGAACTCCAAATTTCAGTACTGATTTTCTATTTCTTTACCAATAGAATTTTTAATATTTCTTGATCAATCAATCTAGCTACCCGTTGTAATAATTGATATTATTTAAGATATATTTAGTTTAAAAACAGGACGCGTAAACATAGACTTCTAATGTAATGAAAGGTCTTTACTTTTCATTGCTGTAATATCAAAGTTTTTAAGATCATCGATTAATGCTAATTTTTTAGAACAAGAAAATCTAATAGCTGTTATTATAATCATTACTGTGAGTTAATGAAGCTATAAGTTGACATGTAAAAATTTCTAACGCAGCAAACTGTTAACTAAACAGTTTTATGATCAATAAATAGCATGCACATCTAATTTACTCCCTATTGCTGTATCTCTGGCCGTAAAGCAATAATAAAACATCCAATCTTCTCAGTTTATGCGCTAATTGGATCAGTATCGAAATAACGCCATCGGTAGACCAATAATCAATATAGATTTACTAACAATGTTATCTTCCGGTAGCATTAATCGATTAAACAGCAGATCCAGCAAGCAGTAATTGAGATAAATAGCAAAGCCATTGTCTGAATACTAGTTAATGATTTTGGCTTATGCCTGATAATTCATTCATCTACCAGCCCATATTCCGAATAGAATAGCATTCAGGTCTATTAACAAATCTAGCATAATAAACCTAATCGCTAGTTTCAAATAAAATAGGCTCACTTTTAACAGATTCCAGTACACTACAAACATGAAAATCAAAATATATGGCGTTTAGACACTTCACGTTAACGAATTTTTGTATCACTAAGTTTATTGTAATAACAGTAATTTTAACTAAAAGATCACGCAACTGTACTTATGGAGCTTTACTGATTCGATTTCATGAAGCAAATCTAATATTAGTGAGAGTTAAGTAGGATCAGTAAAAACATTTTCTTTTATACACCTAACTTCATAAAGCAAAATTTCAATTAACGAAAAGAAAAGTGAAGCTATTGCGACTATAAAAATTATGCTAATTGCTCAATATTTTAATAAATTTATATCTGCTCAAATAGCATTGATTTAAAATTAAAAAATAATTTATTCAAAAAATCCCTTATCTCTTAAAATATACGTATAGAATTTACATCAGATAAAATCTGATTCGATCAAAAATTCTAAAATCTTAATTGTTAACTCTTTTCACTCTATTACTAACTCATCTCAAAATTTGCGATTATAATAGTCAATCTAGATAATTATCATGGCTAATAATAGCAATAAATTGTTAAATTTATTGATTATAACCATCATCAATCTGGCACAATTAGGATAATTAAAATTAATTTTTGATAATTCTTTTTAGTAAATGGCAAATGATTGTTTCATCTTACTTTAATTTTACTGTCAATTCTCGTACGCTCACTAAGTAAAAACTATTTTTGCAACAAAATAGGGTTTTAATTTTTGTCATATCTGCACCTATTGATTAAACACTAAACTATGTTCAACTAAATGAACCTAATCATTAGAGTTAGAATTAACCATTTTTTATCAACAAACTTGTTGGACAGATTAAACATAAACTCATCATTCAATATAGATAAAGTCATCTATTTTAAATGGAAACAGCCTATTCTCCTCCCTATCTGATCAGTATCTGATTAATAATAATTTGCTAATATTTATATTAAATGCTGTTTAGCGAGTTATTAGAAAATATAGTATAAACAGTCATGCTCCAGTCCTCGCTACGCTTTGTGAATCTCTTCTATACCTTTAATTATACCTTGTTTATTAGCAGGATTAGTAGATTAAATCCCATTAGCCGGTTTCAGATTTTCTTGATCAGACTGTAATAACTTAAATACTATTTAAAGGGTTATTTTTCGAACTACAACAGTGCTCGCATATCAACTTCGTAGTCTTATACTATTACAAAAGCTAATTCAATTGGATTTATCTTTCTTATTTGCTCAGTTTGTTGATAGGAAATTCGTAGAATGCCAGCGTTCTTCTTACTATTTCTTCAGTTTCTTTATCGCTCTATGGATATACTTATTACTGAGAACCTTGCCAACAAAACATTAAAGATTTTATTAGCGACGTTACGACTCTTTACTAGCTGGGACCCTCCTGCAGAACACCTTAACTTTCAGTATTGAATACCTTTATGAGTAAAGGGTAGCGCATTAGCTATTTTGAGTACCAACCAATAGGATTTCTGCTGCCTTCTCTGAAATATCTTTGGGATTGAATTTTAAAAACCAAAGTCATTGTCTTTCAAGGTAAACTTAAGAGATGCAGTCAAGCCAGGCATTCGTCAGCTATTTGAGAAGTTCAGCTCAGTTCACTTCTTACTTTCGATAAAAATCTTCAACTCAAACCAACTCCTTATATCAATACGCAATGACGTCAATAATGAGCAGCAAGTAAAGGTGATCAACTAGGCTGACAGGACAGCATATGACATCAGCCAAGAAATAACGTTAGGCGTATTCCTAAATCAAGCAAAAAAAAGGGGGGGGGTTATACATCCTCACCCACCTTACCTACGCTCTTTAAGCCATTACTGCTATTAGCTTCCTAATAGCGCTAACAAGAGACATGTACTTTTTGCCGGAGAGTCGGCTCAAGGCTTGTGAAATTACTAATAGGAGATGCCTCATTGGTACAGACAGAGTAGCAACTCTTCATCATTTTGCAGGCTTCAGATAGGGCAGTAATAATGAGTTGCTGAAGTATATTTCATTACCGCTGCAATTTCCTGACCTTAAGCACTTTATCTTAACATTGCCAATATCAGTCTATATAGTTCTCTGTAATAAACAACCGTTAGGAATTATGGGGGTGTAACGCCGCCGATAAAGGCGGGATTGAGTATGTTCTTCAACATGGGAGAGTTTAAGCTTAGCTTCAACAATGGTGCCATCAGCTTCCTGACAGGATTATAGATGAGTTCATAAAAGAAGATGAAAGGTAATTATCTGGTTTTTCAGGAATACCTGTAGGGTAGACTTTTCATGGTATATATCTCTACTGTTCAAGTCATTCATGAAAACAATCAACAGAATATGCTAACATTACTGAATCTCTATATACTAGAGATGAGCATAACTCGTAAAGGAATAAGAAATAAGGAGTAAGGAATAAGAAAAAAGTAAAGATATTCATATATAATATACTAACTATTATAGTATAATAAGGCATTTGATAATGTTAAAATGCAACAAGAAGTGTTAGTGATATGGCTAACAATTAAACTACTAAAGCATATAGTAGTAATTATAGGTTATTAATACGATTTATCAATAACTAAGTAAAATACTTAAATGGTAGTTTTACCGATGCCAATAACTAGTAACTAAAGTTATAAATAGCCACGTATCGATTTTACAAATTAAGTTGATGTTATTTTAAATTAAAACATAATTTTTATTTTTCAGATTATCATTATCTGCTTATTTTAATATTTTGCGCTCTGCTTTATACTATGGTATAAACATCTCTTTGCTCCTGAAGGCAGGAGCAATAATGTTGCTAATATAACATTATTATACTAGAATAGTAATGTGTAAAGTCAACTAATTCACCTGAATTTAATTCATTAATAATTTTGCAAATTTGCATCATACAACAAGATTAAACCTTGCTTAGCAAGTTGAACAAAGACTATGAATGAGTTCATAATATGGTAAGAATCTACACCTAAGATAGATTAAAATTCTGTTGCATACAAGATTGATGCAATCATCTAAATGATCAAAAGCGACAGCAAGCACTCTTAAAAGAGATTTTTATCTTGCTGATAGGGAAATAATATTCAGCAAATATAATAGAGAAAACAAATAAATAATCGAGCATACCCAGTATATTTATAAAGCAACCAGGCATAATTCTGGTTTAATACTAATCGCGTCAACCACCTCTTCTATATTGTAGAAGCTTTTGAGTTCAATTTTCATCTTTAATTTAATATTAGAATGAATAGAACTGTTATGTAATACTAGATTGAATTCAAACAAAAACCAGCTTGCTAACCTAGCAATATTGACTACTACTGATAACAATAAGGTTGTACCGTTACTTTTATTACCCAGTCATTTCTCTTCTAGCAATTTAACTTAATGTAAAAACACGAGTAGTTTTGTCCTTAATCAATCGGTTGAGTAGGTATAGTCCTTAGCAGTAAAAGGTGATCAAATAGCTTTTAAGCTGCTTAATTCTTTAAAAACATTAAATTGAGTAATACATAATTTTATGCTGCTCACTTATAAAGACGCACTCACGAATCACAGTATCCTATGCTTGTAGTGCTAGATAATCAGGGCATTAATCATAATAAGATCTCTTTAAAATTCAATTCTGATGTTATTCCATATTTTACTATGCAATATTTTTCCAATCGATAGAGGTTAGAAATTTTGTTATAATAATTAATTAGTATTTTTTAACAAAAAATAATAAGGAAACTAATTTATGATACAGGGTAAGTTAAAAAAAATGGTTGGCTGGGCTGCTTTGAAATATATCAAACCCGATATGGTGGTTGGTGTTGGAACAGGTTCTACCGTTGTGCATTTTATTGATAGCTTATCGACACAAAAGCACTCAATAAAAGGGGCAGTCTCAAGTTCAGTTATTTCTACAGATAAATTAACCTCATTAGCCATTCCTATTATTGATAGCAAAAATGTGGATAATGTTGATATTTATATTGATGGTGCTGATGAATTTAATCCAGATTTAATGATGATAAAAGGAGGTGGTGGTGCTTTAACTGGTGAAAAAGTCATCGCTGCAATGGCTAAGCAATTTATCGTTATTGCTGATAAATCTAAGCAAGTTGATATTTTAGGTAAATTTCCATTACCTGTTGAAGTGATTCCAATGGCACGTGCTTATGTCGCTCGTCAATTAGTAAAATTAGGCGGCATTCCAGAATATCGAAAAAATGTGATTACTGAAAATGGCAATGATATTTTAGATATTCATAATCTAAAGATTATCGATCCGATAGGGCTTGAAAATAAAATTAATGCAATAGCCGGTGTTGTTACGGTAGGGTTATTTGCTAATCGCGCGGCAGATATTGTTTTGCTGGCAACACCAGTTGGAATAAAAAAATTAACGCCTAAAAGCTAATAGCTTAGCGGTTTTAAACGTGTTGATAGATTATTAATCCAGTACTTTTGTCTCAATTAAATTTAATTTTTTTATTATTAAATTTGGTTAGTTAAATTATAATAATTAATTTAATTTTATAAAAATCTTTTGTATATCTCTTTAATTTTTTATTCGTTATAATGTTTTTACTCGATATCAATTTTATTGATTAAATAAACTATAGGTTCTACTAGAAAAATTTTTATTATAGTTATATGACAAAGTAAGTGATAACCATATTCTTATGGATAATCATAGTAAATGATTAATATATATTTATAAAAACAAAAAATTAAATCTTTCCTTTTAGGAAAAATTCATTAAAGTGCAATTAATAATTTGATGGCAGCATGTTATAACAATATTAAATATCATGAAGGTAGATTCTTAACAGAAGAATTAATTGTTGTGATCTCTAATCTCTATTTTATATATATTCATTCCCGAATTTATATTAGCGAACAAGATTTAGCTGTAGCTAAAAATTGATTGTAGTCAATTTCTTTTACATTGACATCAACCAAGTTGATATGCAAGCTGTAGTTAAACGGAATAATTTCCGTTTTTAATACTTCATTTTTAATATACTCTCTATAAAAAATAATATTTTGTCGAATTATTATTGCTTTTATGTCGTATTTCTAAAAGCAAGAATAAAATCGTATCGTAGATACGAAATAAACAAGCTAAAGAAAGCTATCAAGCAAGAGATAAGAAGCTAAATATCATTAATTATAGTTATATAACTATTCAATTAGATATCTTAGCTAAAATATTAGAATGAGTGTTTATTTCTATAATATTGAAATAAGTTACCGCTAGAGTTAATATTTGCTAAATTCCTACTATGACTGAATATTACTTAATATGAGTTATATAGTTAACTTATGCACTTTTAAAGCAGCATATACTAAGAATATATTTCCAAAGAACAACCAAAGAACAACTGACCTTGATGGCTAGAAAATTAAATTTCTTTTTAATTAAATATCAAAAACTATCTCTTATTGCTAAAAAAGAGATTAAAACAGTTTAATAGTCTATTGTAAGTTATAATTTATAGAATAATATCTTTTTAATTTAATGCCATAATTTAAAGATATTAATCATAAGTTTGTCTTAGTAATTCTCGTTTTCTCTGTTTTATGCATTCTTTTAACAACAATTCCATTGCCTGATTTATTCCCCCTTAAGGACCGATAAAAATAGCCTGTCGTTATATAGACCACATTTATACGCATCTATGTGCAGGAATTCCTTTCATCAGAACGAGAAATCTCGGTTTCTTAGGTTTTTATTGATCTTTATATCTAACGCCTTGTATATCTTAGTCAATAATGTTTTCTATTTAAAATTTGGCAAAAACCATAATAACGCATCATATTAAAATGCCTCATCTCGCCAGAATATGACTAATATAACGCTAGATAATCTCTTCTTGCATAAAGATCTGCTACTGGTGTTATTGAGTGCGATATTCTCATCGTAATGATGCGAAACTGCCTCTTATAATGCCACAGTTTTAATGTAGATACAGGTAGACATTTAAGGTAATGGGCCAAGTATTTATGTATGCCATGCCATTTTCATCTTTTTAGCAAAGTCCTATTTTTAGGAATCGTGTTCGTACTATAGATTCCAGATACGCTGATATTGTTTCCTGGCGTGCATATATGGCACTAGAACAGAAAACTACTAGAATTTATCAGATTATAGCTTATTATGAGAAATAGCCGCAGAATGACAACACCCTCCCAGATTTCTTTGATCATTCTTTTAAGAACAGATCACGCTATACAGTATGTTTAATATCTATAACATCACGAATCATGAAGACATGAATATGGAAATCTTGATTGAAAGAGTTGTCAACTATTATAAGTGTGCAAAGCACAAAATAACATTTAAAAATACCCTATTTATGCTTACTGCAGCGTAACGCGGCTAATAGCGAAAAACAGAGCGTTTACAGTAGCGATCAGTTATTGTAAAAAAATCTAAAGAAGATGAACATAGTGAAAGTAATGTTTTGCTAGTTTCAGTCGGATAAAATATGAATCTATTTTGCTAAGTAAGCACTCCTCGGTACCTTTGAAGTCAGATTAACTGCAGGATTTTGACTTATAACTTTAGCAAAAACAGTTATGGAAACTTAGGATAGATACAATAAGATAGCGACCCGAACACCCTTCCTAGGCAAAGTATCGTAGGGAAAATATTCGCTCAATAGTATAATGGGTCCACAAGTTAATACTTTTATAGTATTTCAAGAAATTTATTTCAGACGTTATAAATGGTGAAAAATAGTTCAGCAGAGTAGGGCATAACATTGGAGTAAATTATCCTATAGGTCTCTTTTGCTAGTGAAGAAAAAATGTTCAGCCTGTTCGCATTTATTAGATCTGTCAGGCAAGTTTTATTTATATTATTTACTCTCATAGAACAAAAGAAACGAAAATAATTCCTGATTCTGTATAGATGATAAATTAATCAACAGGTATATTCAAATTGAACACCTATTCAATGAATTGTCTACAGTATTATCGGCTTTAGCTTGAGCGTTCTCAAAAATCTTGTATAATACTAACTAGAGACGAATAATACTTGCATGTCGAGAAAAAAATAAGGACCGAAAAATCAGAGGAAGCATCGCTGTATAGTTTTTTAGGTTTTTAAAAACAGTGCTTACCATAAATTAGTTTTAGGTTGAATGAGATCATAAAGCGTTTCGGATAAATAAGCGATTATAACACAGGAAGTTACGAGTAGTCGTCCTGATTTGTTAGTTTTTGTTTTTGAAGAGACTTCGCTCCTAGTCACATAAATTATTTTCTGAAAAATTCAGGCTATCTTGAAAAGGATTATTGATAGAAACCCTTGTACTGTACGAAGGATTTCTAGAAATAACTTTTGCTAAAATACCAAATTATTTCCGGTAATAGGTATCCCATACTAGAGTGAGGATTTTATCAACCAATTAGCAGTATGAGTCAATCCAATTGATAAAAGTGTTTTTACGCCAATTGACAAGCCAACTATCATAAAACCTCTACTGCCCATATATAATTGCTGTCTTTGTTTATTAAGTCCGACTAATGGTCAGATAGAATATCTAACTGTATTATTGACATAATATGCATAACATCAAGAACTAGTTCAGTGATATGAAAGCAATTTTTATCAGTTGAGTACCCTGCCAATAATGTATAAACAGCAGTTAATTACTATTAAAAATATATAAATTTTGACTATAGATCCGTAATTTATTTCATACTTTATCGTAAAAGACTTACTCTCTTTTTAAGAGAGTTTACTAAAAAATAAAAAATACAAAGCATTAAAGTTTAATGAGTGCCTAAAGTACTGATATAATGCTTATAGTTTATTTCTCAAACAAGAAAACTCATTCCTTGATTATATAGTAAAATCTCTCTAACGCGATCAGTTAATAGTTTCTGCAAATTTAGATTACCTTTCTTTAGATTTCCTGAAATCCTATGTAAATTTAATCTGCTTTGTCCTAGTAGGGAGGCTAGTAGTACTTCAACTTTTTTGCGACCTAGTAATTTAGATATTTTATAGCGTTTTCCTATTCTAAGCTCATCAAAATAGCTGCTATAAGCTTGCATATCGAGTTAAGCTCGGATGATATGTAACTACTGCTATGCTTGCTGTATAATTTCTGTTACTAAAATTAACCAATTAAATGAAACTTGTCTTATATTCATAGACTTTCATAATCACATCAACTCTAGGCATCATCTCCTTATAAAGTAATTATTTAATGTTGAGTAAGAAAACCCTATTCAGGAATAACCTTCCTAAGGTTTCTTTCATATATTAGCTTTTTCAGCCTACTCTGTATATTTTTTTTTGATTTAGCACCACAAAATCAAAATCATTATTTTATATAACCATTTTTTATAATTAGTTAATTTAACTAATATTTTAACTAAAAAGAAAGCTTAATTTTTTATTTTTGTGCAACGCCAATATCTACCAATATCTATACATATAATACAATTGTGATTATTTATATCACTAATTTTTTAAGATAATCGAATAATAATTCTAAATAAAAAATAAACCGTGATTTACGCAGGTAATTATATTGTTAAAGCTGTATTAAAGGAGTTTATATAAAGATAACTCTCTTTAAACTCTGGTCTAAAAGATCATTGTTAAGAAATTTGTTTGATCCTCCCTTTAAAATATAAACGTATCGCCTAACTAAGAAGATCAGTTTTACAGCTAAATAAATGACCTAAGGTTCAGTATTTCAATAAAACACAAATATCTAGACATCAAAGTTTAGAAGTAAAATAAATTATTTAATCCAACAGATAAGCAGTGCTAGATTATCTATGCTACATCTTAGTGGTGAAGCATACACTCAGCATCAACCAACGATTGCGTTATAGCTACCCCAGGTAATCTTTTTTATTGTTCAGTAAGTAAAAAAAGAATATCAGTTTTTTATGGCGTCACCTAAGCGGTGCACAGGTGGCTAATCCTAAGAAAGGATAGCGAAAGCAATTCACTAAAATCACCATTAATGCTGGCTGGTCGATTACATAATTTATCACAGCCAACGAATGCCTTATAGTGTTGCAACAGAGAACCGTGAGTGCTTAAACCGGAATAAATTATCTTGGTTATGGCTATCCTATTACATTATCATAAGCTAAATAGCTATAATATAAAAAAGGAGATATAATGTGAATTTTATACTAGCTGGCTAACTCTAGCTGTATCAGTTTTTTTTCATTTCTACAATGTGATACTACATGGGATGGAGAGGTTTCCTGAAACTGTCAAACAGGGCAAGAAAAAATCGATGATGAACATTGCTAGGTGAAAGGATTTGTCCACTGTGACTAAAGGAGTTTACCAGTAAAATATCTCTAGATATTAGAAACAATCATGGCATGATGATGAAAGTTAAACACCATAATTACGGTAAACTATTTTTCGCTAGAAGTAATCTTTATTATTGATAGCAACTGCCATTATATCAGTGACTGGAACTTGATGCTCTTCGAGAACATGATTTTCATCATCAATGCCATGCAGTATAGCATTACCAGATACGAAAAGCTCGTTTCTCTATTATTCGGATAACGGTAGCAACGAAACCAATAACATGCTCGATGAAGATACTATCGGTGTTTTAATTCGCTTGGATGTTTAACATCCGACACATTCCAAGGAATCCGCAAAGACGCGGTATTATTGAATAGATAAATCATACATTCTCTGTTGCTTTACCACCTATTATGGTGCTGGTGCTCATAGAGAAATCGTGCGCAAGACTGGCAAGGCGATTAAATCGATATTGAATACTCAATATGGACAAAGGACCATCCTTGAGACCTTAGCTCAGCAGAGCGCGCCGAAAAATCTACCACTTTTCCTTTTAATAGGCTGATTAATCAATGGTCTGTGTGGGGTTAGCGAGTGCTACAACACTTATCTGAAAAATGAGTTCCCCAAACTAAACTACCTTATGTGCAGCATTACGGTCCGATTGTGTTTTGCGATGTAAACTAGAAAATAATGGTATCAAGCTAGAATGAGTAATCCAGTTTGAGTTAATTAACCTACTATGCCGCAAATTAAACGCATCGTTATCTATTAAAAAATTTATTTTCTTAATAATATTTACTATATTGATAAACTAGCGGATAAACACGGTCGAAAATTAATGATGAGTACTACATTCATAATGATAGGAAGATTATTATGCGCTGAATGGATGTTATTTATCTTTGTTAAGCGATCTAGGATGCAGTAAATATCTAGCTTTTTCAATAACGGTAGAATATCAGAACCAGCAAAAATGTATTAAATAGATGTACAAAACACAGGGTATGAAAGTGATATTAACAGAAGCAGAAAATACACTGATCTTATCGGGCAAAAAAGTATATGTCTTTGGATTACCAGTGATTGTTATCAGCAATGGGAGAATACCGTATTGAAAACTGATATTGAAGAACATAACGATCTCGCGATATGAAAGTAACGTTATAATAAGTCTAGTATTAATAGAAGTGCAAAAGATTAACCAGGTATCGTAAAAACTATTTAGTTTTCAATAAAAGGCTCAATAAGCAACAATTTTTTCTCTTTAAAAAGTAGTTATAAAGAGTAAAATAACTATTTTAGAACAGGTTTATTGGTAAAAATCCCTTATCCTATATGAAGGAATTTCGCTATAGGGATTAGTATAAAAACAAACAATTATAAAGATAAAGAACTATTTCCTCACTTCTTGCTAATGTAAAGCTACAACTCATTAGTTAGCTCGATGACAATCTCATGATATTGATTCATTAGTTAAAATAACTCATTCTATTTTATCACTTCTCACATTGTACAGTGAATATATTATTCGCTGAAGACATTAATTATAGTTACAGGAATATTGTTGCAAAGCTTCTGATTGCAAAAACATTTAAGAATCTTACTCCAAGTTCTCTGATAAAGACTAAATTAGAAGGATAAATGGTTTAGTTATCTGCGATATATGTTAAATAGTTTGACTTTACGAGGAGAGTCAGCGAAATAAACAAGTATTGTTTTAAAAACAGCGTTTAGATTGGCATTACTATTTTCTTACTTCAGTTGCAACCAGACAACATAAATTTATTATGTAGTATTTTTGAAGTCGATGAAACATGTTTTTCTAATCTTTTAAAGGGAATTGTTATATTCAACGTAGAAAGGTAGAAATCCGAAAAGTAGAAGTAAAAGGAAAGAACAAATCGCGTGCGGTATTAAAATCAGCTCGAGATTGATAAGGAATCATATTAGGAAGAGATTCTTAAAGAGTTTAATACAGAATGCATTAGCTGTTTTTGAGATAATTATTGATAAAGAGTCTCCATCTTTTCCTCAGACGGAGATAAATGGTACGAAACTTATGCTAGCGAGGATAAAATTAATTATCATTACTTAATAACGTTCAATAACTTGAGAGTTATTGCTAATAAATTCTATATTAAAAATGTAAACGATTATATTAACCGATTATAAAGGATTTATGAGTAGATTTCATTGTGAAAGATCGTTTTATTTATTAAATTTATCTGACCTGAAGAAGACTGTTTGAAAACAGAACAATTAAAAATACAAACCTGACTATAAATTTTATATAAGCAAGCAAATAACATTTCAACATATCCATAAAAACTCATAATAGCAAATGTGCTTATCCAGTACGATATGGATGTATTACTGCTAAATTTAAGGGATACTTATATGTTCTCCCTGCCAATTAAAAGGCTATAATGACACCTCCTACGCTTTGAATTTCTACCGTACAGTTTGAGTTGAGGGCGAGAAAATAAGGTAAAGACAGGGTAATAGCTCTTGGTATTAATCGCATCATAAGATGATGATATCTGCCTTTACAGAAGAGTATCATTACTGTTTCGGCAATGGTTTCGCCCCCAAGGGCAATCTGTTAGTGTTTGTAGTACTGCCATCGCCCGCTAGCTTTGACCAATCGCAAGGCGATAAGAAACGTCAATTATGACCAGAAAAACAGATAATATTCTGCATTCTGATCTACCTGCCACGTTCTGATATGATGAATCTTAAACTCCACCGTGCAAAACACCAGAGATTTTCCCAAGCCGATCATATCGGCTATATTTCGATTTGAAATATGATGAATTGTATTACGTTCTAGATAAAATGTTATATCGAATAATTCCTAGACTTAAAGCAAGCTAGAGACACAAAATCTAATCTTAGTTAGCCAATCAGTCCACGTTGGATGATTTTCTGCATATCAAAAAGCGACTAGCGGTATTCCATAATTAGACAATGTCCGCACAATATAAGAGTACGCAGTTAAGTGTTCAGTGGGCGTCACGGTGATTATACGGTTGTAGTGGCTCTATAATGAAACTAACAACAATATGCTTATGGGGGAAGAAGACGGGCTTCATATTGGAAATAACGCCTATCAGGTGCTTGCCAGTGAGTAAGCATAAAATATTAACGACATCGACAGTAACGACGATCGTAAATTAAATGAGGTGCTAACAATAAAACAGGTTATTGATATTCATGGTTACTACTGGCATTATCACTAGATAGGCAGATAAAAGGAGCGATATACCACAGATAAAAGTTGTGCTCCCGAACATCCGACTAGTCCAGCATCACCCAAATAATCGCGCTAGGCGCTATTTACAGACAGTAGAGCATGGTGATATATAACCCCGCCCCTGGTAGATTTTACCGCTGATCTAGAAGAAAAAGATATTTATCTGTTTTCTGAACTTAGCAAGTGCCGTCTAACGATGTGCAGTATCTAATGACGTATTCAGTGACTGGATAACCTCAAAAGCGCCCAAAAAATCTAGGCAATGCTGCCTGAAAAAGTGGCACACCTGATCCGTCATAGTTTAATAATGTGCTATTTAAGGCACCGATGCTTTGTTTTAAAAACTATGTATTCAAGAAATTATCTGAAACCTGGTTCAAGAGTAAATTTTCCTGATCGCCGTCAACTTAGTGGTATCTAGCGGTGTTCTGTATTAATCCAGACGACTACTGTAAACTATGATTATGCGATAAATAATCATGCAGGGAATGGGATGTTACAGCCGTTTAGCTGGAGATTTTTCATGAGGTAAAAAAGCCAAAACCATCTACCCAAAGACCCAGCAGAAGAACTGTACGATAATCCTAGAATTTAGCTGTTTATCTTTAAGAATTACAGCGTGCGGAATTTTGACAAATTTCTAAAATTTATATCTGCCGCTGCCGGTAGGGAAATCTTATATCAGGTAGCACTCTCAAACAGAAAAACACCATAATGGTGGCAGTGATGTGGATATTATCCCGTCTGGCTGAAGAGATTATTTTCGCACCGGGATGAGTTTGAAGTTTAAGGTCGCCACTAACGGTATTCTTACTATTTTATGGCAATGATTGTCTTGTAGGAGCCTGATATTTAAAGTAATCCTCGGTATATCACTGATCTTTGAAGGTCAGTGATAAAGGTGTTTGTTTGCTTAGTGAAGTGCACAATGCATTACTATAAGAAGACCCATAACGCTAATTTACGTTAACTCTTACAGATATTTAACAGGGATATCATTTATCTTATACCGGAGAATGAATAACCTTTTATCTCCACTTAACCGGTAACCGAGCTGCTATACGTCTGGTATTTGATACGATTAAATACAAGGATATGAATAGGTTTTCCTGAAACTATTTTCTGAAGATGATGGTTATCATAACGATCCTTACTTCTAGATCTAGAAATAAGACACGTACTTCATTGCTGGAGGCTTATGAATAGGGGATATGGTATTTATACTATCCTTATAGCCACTGGCGATAACACAGATTATGCTATCAGGTGTCTCATAAAAAGTCAATCAGATAAACGCCATACTATAGATGTAGTGGAGAGAGAACTCTAGTCGCAACAATTTGAACGCCAGTGCTGACTGACTTCTGATTTTAGTAATAGCGGCAACTTTTAACCATGAGATGGAATGATCGCACGCTGATTTAAACTGCTGACCGCAGTATCTTTTCGCTGGAAGTATAAGGGAGTATCATGCTATAATTGATCAATTTGAACGTGTGACCCCATCTATCACAAAAAAGGCGATTTCCTACTTCCGCACAGGGTATCAAATTACCAGGAACTGATTTAAGTAATAGGCGACACTATTGACGTTAGGTATTTACTATCGCTAAAACGATACAACTGAATATCTTTATTACGATCTGTGATACAGGAAATGGACCGTGGCATTTCCTCTTAGAGAATATCTCGGAGGGACTTTATTGAGACCCTGATACCTTTGGCTAAAAAAGCTTAAATGGTGGGAAACAGGTGATGCTGACAGCTAAGGTAATACCAAAGTCATGTAACTTGGGTATGCATGTCGCATTCCGTTCTGGTAACGATATATAAAACATCAATACGAGTGCCCTATAAATATTAGCTGCTATGAACAATTAATAACAACTGTAGAGGTTTATCCCTAACTTGCCATTATGGTGCTCGTAAGAGGTAACGCACCAGCCACTCGCATGCAGCCTTAGATAGCAAAATTTTTCGTTACGATCACGCATTCTGGTAAAGATAATTATCGCCAAAACAGGTTTAACTTCTATTATTTGTGTGGGTAATGTACCTTACTAAAACAGCGGCTTTATGGCGTTAATACTGCATATTAAAGAAAACTCCGGAACCCTACACACCCATAAGAATAGAGAGTGGTGTAAACAAATCTAGTGCGAAAATCGTCATAAACTGAGTTACCCCCTTTTGATGATGGTAAGATAAAAATGACGCCAGATATAGGCTGATCATATTGTCACAGTGCGGAGACATTCGTTATTAAGCAAATAATAATCCTAAAATTTCTTGAATTAAAGAGGGTCTCTTATGTAAACCACTAGTCAAAGAGCTGAACAATAGACTTGGGGGATGAGTTAAATTTTTTACTATTTAGGCGCGCGTATTTATAGAAAGCGGTGTGCCGATAATAATATTTTACGCATTCAATAAGCGTCAATTCATCTTCCACTAGCAATAAGTGAAACCCTATTGCATTACTAACAGTGAAAAGAATTATAAAATTGGAGTAATATTGTTGTCGGGATGTGTCTGCACTCTTTCCTATGCTGACAAAGATAAAGGCTGTATATATTATGAAATAAAGACCAGAACAAAACCTAATTTTTATTTCGAAAATAACAGATTATAGAGACGGATTATAGAGACATAAAATTGCGTGAATATCCCTTACGGTGTAGCAGGTACTCCGATAGTCTCTGGATGCTGTAATAAATAGGTATCAAGAAGATTAAGAAAAATCAAAGAAGATATTATCGGCATATAAATTGATATTATTAATGGAAGTATTGATTAGATCAATGAGAGAAGTTGAATCTGTATAATTGTTGTTATCTATTAGCAAGTGGGTATATCGCTTTACTCTTAAGAGCACATTTGCCTCTATATAAATCATAATGCTTTGCAAGAGAAAACATCACAGATTAAATTAACTACAGTGATTAATCCTTAAGCATCTGAAAACTATATTTGTTTAACTGCAATGAGTTAAATAAGATACTCAGGTAATCTATCCGATCGCCGCTGGGCACCTCCTTTTTCTACTATAGGCGTTTTAGAGTGAAGGTATGGCAGATATAGGGGACCTCCCCCTTTTTTTAGCAATCTCATATTATTACTAAGCATTAACATCATGGTTACAGCCTCAAGAGTGACTAGTAACAGCAATTATGATGCACTTGATGAGGATCGATTGAAGAGATAAATAGATGTGTATCGAGGTTAATACGGCACAATCAGTTACTAATCAGTGGTAATAAATCAGAGATGCATCCATGGCTGAAGTCTCTTATTCCGGCTCACCCCCGTTTATGGAACTGGATCTCAACAGCGAGTAAGATATCCTGAATATTATGGCAGAATAGCTATGGAAAACCCTGCTTCCATAAATGCTTGTGCCAGGTGTGGACCCACGCCTTATGCGATTTCATTTGTAAATTTTAAAAAATATTTTGAACGCACTACAGCTTTTTTAAAGCGGCTTGAATAGAGTTATTCAGACTATCACCAGAGATTGTTAATCCTGATTGAGATCAACCTCATTCCTGATAAAATAATATCCAAACGGCATTATTTTAATAACAGTAAGTGATGTTTCTTTATCAGATATTATAGGGGGGTTGGATAGTATAGGAAGCTACAATAAATAGTCTGTAATCATTTTAAATTGCTTAGCTATAAAACTAACCTACCTTTTCTTTGATGTTAACTTAAGCTAATTCAAAATCCCACATTCACTCTATCACACTGGTGACATGATGATAAACTCCAGTTTCCAAGATAGTTTATGCGGTATTCAACATCGAGATGCTTTGCTTTTTTATCATGAGGGCTATTATTAGGTTAATTCTTGTTAGTCATGTTCTGGATATGACGGTCCTCCTGGACGCTAACTAAATACTGAATAAATTAACAAAGCAGTTGCGTTTAAATCGCATGGTGACACGGGCGGGTCCCTACTCGGTAATGATAGTACACTTAAACAACTCATCAAAATCGATTATAACCAGGAGAAACTGTTTTAAAAGCGCCATTGGGATGGTTTCTTTCTTATAACTACCAGCGCACGTTTTCAGTGAGATAAAATAATACCGAGCATGAATCAAATTAGATTGGAACCTGCAGACGATTGAGAGCCTAAAAACCGCAAGTTTCCGTATTTTTGCAGGTAATTAGCTATTACGCACTCAGCGACAAACACTTGTTCCAAGGATATTAGCCATATCATCCATTCATCTGGATCTAATAGACATCTGCTTAAATTGCCGTGTATGAATCCCAAGGACTTACATCAAGCATTAACTATTACCCCCCTCTCCTAATAGATCCTGTAATAAATTAATCATTAAAAGCACTGCTGGCTGAGCTGAACCTAACAATTTTAGAAAGAGGAGAGGGTAAGTTGAGCGATAAGGTTATCACGCCGTACTGAAAATCGATCTTGCGGCACTATTCACTAGACCTGACCTGGGTTTAGACTAAAACCCTAACCATGGCTATTAAAAACCATGAAAGCCCCAAGCATTACCCTGTCGACGGAAGAGTTACAAACCATGTAACGTATGCACATTACCTCGAGACGTTACAAAAAATCAAGATCACTAGGACGCAGAATAATCAATACTTCATTGTTAATAACAAATTACTGCCATGATGAGATCAACTTTTGCAAAGAGTTTTAGAATGAGTTGAAATAGTTGCATCCTATTATCAGGAAATAGCAACGAGCGTGTGTGTTCCCTCGACATATATATTCAATATCTACGGACTCGCTGCAGAAGTTCCTTCACTTTTCGTGAGTTGATCGGTGCATCTAATATCCAGCAGATAAAAGTTTAAGGTTAAACCATTAATAACAACACCTATAAAAGCAGAGTCACTATTACCCGTGATGATTTTAAAGATAACAATTCGATCGCATATAGATAATCACGCCATTTCAGGAAATGGAACGCCCTGACGGGACACAACCTAACGAACTAGCATTTCTACCTTGCATAAGGAAAACTAGCACTGACTATTATGCAAATACTTTTATGATAGCGAATATTCACTCTATCGCAAGATTGATGACAGTAGAGCGCAAAAAGTCGTCATCCAATTAATTTAAAATCGGTTTTTGAGAAACAAAAACAGTACAACAGCACTATCTCTAGAATTTACTGGAGTGCTCGCACGCATTCAAACCGCTAATTTTCTAGAACTGCTAGGAGAGGTAGGAAAGTGGCACTTCAAAGCTTACTAGCCATGAGCAACATTAATTAGGGCCCTCACGTTTACTGATAATGAATTTGTTTTTGTTACTTCAGTTACGACGCAAGGTAATGTTAGAATGTAACTTCTACCAAATGACTTACTGGATGCAGGGTACATTACTGATGCTAGATAACCTCTGGAAAAGTTGGATCGCCAAGCATAACTTTATCGCTGATTTCGATTGAAAGCTGGGTATTAATCTGATCTAGCATTTGATATACCGATAAAGCTAAAAAAACTGATATCCACTTACTGGAGTAGGAATTGCTGATCAAAGCCCAACGCCACGATCTCGAATGAAATTAAAGACTAAACTAACGCTGTTAGTAAAAATGCATTTTAAAGACACTTTAAATCGAGTTTTAACAATTATTATGAGAATTGAAAAAATGTTATGCCAGTTAGCAAACTTTATACGTCTTATAGGCGCCTCCGTTGATAGAAAAACTAATCGATTGCATAAACTCGATAGAATAGAGCGGACAACCGGCGCCAGACAGAAAATGAACTAGGGCTTTCTGATGCTAACGACATGATGAACAGTTTTATTATTGCCCGGTTATAGCGCAGAAAATCATTTAATATAAAAAGAGAAAATATTTTGGTATTAAATGGTTTTCTGCGCTATATAAATTTTTAGTAAAATGATATTATAAAAATGTATTCCAAGAATTAGATAATATTTTATTATCATGAAACTGATAGGGAGTATGATATCTAAAGATTTAACTATTATAAAAACCAGATAATTACCGAACGATCAGTAAACAAGCTTTAAGCTTGAAAACACATACTCAAAAGCTGGTTAGTTAAAGAATGGGCATTTTACATTATGTAGATAATTCCTAAGATAAGGATGATTACACCATAAAAGATGCGCCTGTTTCCTATACTGGTGTTTGCTAGCAAGCAAACGGATACACAGCATAGATATCTCCATGGCCGCGTCATCAGAATTACTGATATAGCTTAATCGTTAACCTAACCTAGAGGATGCCTTAAGTTAATTAAATATCCAAGGGGCGTCTGATAAATCTTTTAGCTTATCTTTAATAACTGAGTTCTATTATAATAGTTTTATCGTAAAATTTTGTGCTATTATGGAAAAAGCAAGCACATCTCTAATATTCTCATAGAGATAGTTTAAAATGTTCTACTGTGCTCTTACACTACATAGAAACAGTATTAAACTGTTGGATAACTAATATAGTTATGATGAGCATAAAACTTGCTACTGAGCAATATTACATCTGGTCGTAACTTGTCAAGTAGACACATATGGGACTATCAGGAGATGACTCTCAACACAAACATGGTGACCTACAGTTATCAGAATGCTAGCGACCCTAAGAATATCTAACAACACTTATTAAGATGGATAATAAGTATCCGAAGACGATTAATTTAAGCCATAGTATACTGAAAAGGATAATCCATGATAAAGCGGATTGAATCCTAATATAGGATGGCATTAAGCACCTAATTACTGTTAGTCATTATAAAAACTACACTTCTATCGGCATCTCTGGTTATGAGACTTTAAACCGTATGATTATCCATAATGCTGATAACAATAATATCAAGGATATTATATTACTATGAGCTTTAACTGGTTAGTAAAATTGACACATCTAAAAACAAGGAAACTTGCCTAACTAAACAGAACCTCCTACTTACTTGTAAGTAACGATAAGGGACTTATATTGACAAATTCAAAGAAAAATAATAGATTACTGTAATCTGACGATATAAGTATATCTGGCAAAGGGTATCGAGATTCATGTTTACTCCCTTATGACAGTGATAAACCAAACGAGTAGTATTCTCTTGGTTTAAATGATGAGAGGGTAAGCTTAAAATAGTGGTATATATAATATAGGCAATAGCTCTACCGAACCTACAATTCAATCTTAATGCGCTTTAACTACACAAATAGTCTAAGTTCATTTAGAATGAGTAATATTAATCTTTATACTTAACTATGTTGACTATTCTATTAATCATACTAATATTCAAATCATTTAAGCTAACAGGCGATTACTGATATTATAGCGGTCGCCATAAGATTTACTTTGGAGATATTCATCGCAAGTTCATCAATTGCGATTTCCGGTAGCGTCATAGCGGTTTTAGTTTACTAACAGTCATTATTAGTTATGAATGAGCCAAGTGTTGCTTCGAATATTAGAGGGATAGTAACGGTATGATAGAATATCTGAATGCTGAGGAAGAGAAAGTGCTCTTTTTAGGGTACTTTAGCCTAGCATCATTAGCCACGGGGAGCGCTGGTAGACGAATAATAAAAAGTTTTGAGAATTATTTAAGAGTTCTGTAAATAGCTAAATAAATAAAGTAAAATTAAGATTTTACCAAACACTACTAAACAGTGAGTACACTATAACAGTTATAAATTAGGAATTTAGAAAAACTACTATGAAATTTGGTTTGAAAGAAGATTTCTATAGCACAGATCTAAAAAATACCCATATTATTTTAAAGTTTTATAAAAATAAAAGATAATATGCAGAAAGGAAAACTTATCAAAAAATATAGTTACATTGACTGGAACATATAGAAAACAAATAGATTTAAACTAGGACGGGAGTTCCTCCATCTTGAATATCTTATTGGAGATATTTTATTATAAAATAAGTTTCTTCATATAAGAAGATGGCATTATGAATTTATCTATACCGTGAAGTTATAGTTAAAAACTTATACTAAATAATTATTCCTGATAAGCATGTGCATGTAGTTATAGTTTTCTTGATCTTAATGAAGAGACGTTATGTAAATTTCTTTATCTCCTAGTTCTATTAATATATTCTTTAATATTTTATAAGGAAATACTAAATGCAAATATCATACCCGATGATACTAACCTAAAAACAGATTTGAAATACCTGATTAACAATAAAATAAAATTTCTTTATAACATTTGTATGAGTAAGGTACTAATTGCATGAGAAAGTATACTACTAGCTGATTACTGCCTACAGCTAGAGCTTTGTAATATGCTTTTAGGTATGCTCTGAATCAGAACATGACATTGATTACCAGTTCATATGTGCATTATTGATCTATATGATAAATTTGTACTATCGGAATAAGGAATAGCATTTTTGTATGAGAAAAGATAATGAATCCTAACTATCTTAAACGACGACTATTAACTCTCATGACAGCCACTGCCGTTGCTATTGTTGCGATATTAGTGCAGTGGCACGAAGGAATTAAGAACAAACCCTACAAAAATAATGATGATGTGTTAACGGTGTGCTACGGTCATACCGGGAAAGAGGTTATTCCAGGCAAACATTACACATATGAGGAATGTCAGGATTTGCTGGAGCAAGACCTGAAGACGGCAATGTCAGTAGTTGAGACTCATGTTACCGTACCTCTAAGTGACATTCAGAAAGCTGCTTTAGCCTCATTCGTCTATAACGTAGGAAATAGGGCTTTTGTGCGTTCAACATTACTCAAAAAACTAAATACAGGTAATAGACAAGGGGCGTGCAATGAGATGCGGCGCTGGAAATATAATGAAGGGAAAATATCAAAAGGGCTGGTTAATCGTCGGGCGGTAGAGCGCGAACTGTGCTTACATCATTAATATCATGTACGTCAAACTCCTTCTCTTTTACTACTGTGTTACTTATTACAATTACCATACTTTCTCCAATAGTGATCAGGTTTCAGTATATAGAGAACGTTAGTCTCAAACTGGTTAATTAATAACTGAATACCAAGTATAACGGAGTTTTCCCTACCCAATTACCTGCTACTATTAGCAAACGATCAATACTTTTAACAAAATAGTCAGATCTACCAAGGATATAACACTAACAGGATATACAGGCATATCAACATTAATAATCTATTAAGATATTAGGAAAAGCCAATATTCCTGAATAACTGTACTTAACTGCCCATCTTTAGATTACCACTATTAATCAAATTGCGGATATACCCAGATAAATATTTCCCTGCGCAAGGCGGCAAAAACGTCTATTACAGAAACGAGTTCCCCCTCCCTTAATAATTTTTCTTTAACGGTTATATCCGATACATGACCTGTGAAGGCGATAGTCTGCGATAGTAAATAAAAACTGCTTCTGACTCTTAAAATCTGCAATCGGGATAAAGCAGCAATAAGATGAATTAAAGAACAGAGAAATAATAGCTAAAAATGAAGAGCAGCCTAATATTTATAGAAATACATCAAAAATACGGCTTTTTACCTTTTCCAGTGAATCTGCTATTAAATTATGAGAAATAAAAAAATTGAACATCTAAGTAAATTAGTCATCAGTTTTAAAAAGATCAAAGACCATTTAATGGAGGAATGCAAAACAGTGGTGGATGTTCTTCCAATTCTAACTAGATTACCCTGTTATTTATGGATTAAACTCTCTACTTCTGTACAGGAATTATACAGCAAAAAATCAAGGTTTTTCAGGGAAATTAGTAACCATAAAAATTATTCAGAAAATAGTTTAATAAATAAATGACTTACTAGTGAATTTAATTCAACACTTATTAAGTTGATACTATCTAATCACAGTTATATAGAAAATAAGAAACTATCTTTAGAGGTAAAGAGGTCGGGGTAATTAAAACAGATAATAAAATTAACATTAAATTTATAGATATACTTAAGTGTGAAGAGCAAAATTATAGAGAAATTTACATTCTCGTTTAAACTAAAACATATAAAAATTTATTTGCAAGCGCGAGGCTGATATGGAAACCGTTTTATTTGCTAAAATTAACCTTAATCACAGCCTCAATAAATAAACATCAGTTTGTGCTTGTAGGAGTTTATGAATTCGATTGAAAATTCTTTCCATCGATTTCATAAGCAAGATAGAAAGAGGGTTTGGATTAGAAAAATAAGTTTCGTACTCTTAATACACTTAAATTGAAGGTATCAATAAATCTATTTTAATAGACCTAATTTAACTTGATATTCTTATATCCAGTCAAAACATAATTTTTATTTTGTCTGAATCAAAAAGAGGATAAAACGGTTTCTAAAAAAATCTGAATACCTTGTTGATATCCACAACCATTCAAAATCAGGCTCTGAGCTGTGCTTTTCTTTTAATTCATCAGAAGAAAACGAGTGCCGTTTACCATCCTTTTATTAAGGAATACAAATCAAAATAGATAAGCAATCTTAGCATAAAAACTATGATATGCATATCAGAAAACTAAGCTACCTAGATTATTCTTGGTTACCGGAAAAACTCAAAAATGATGCGGAGAATGTTAACTGATGAATAAGTTTATTCTATCGAGCGAATGTTTATCTACAGCACTTGCACCATAATAGATATGTAAGTCCGCTACTGCTATCCCTCTTCTGAATGTTCCCACTTCCGTTTTTTCTTATTAAAGCTATAAGTTTTAAAAGCCTGTAGCTTATGCAGCGTCAAAGCTAACTTGCACTAGTTAGCACAAGTAGGTTTATATTTTCCTGGTTGCAACTGGCAGTCTATTACTTTCATTATTCTTATCTTTTTTAACCTTTTCAACAATAACTTATGGCTTTTAACGCTTTGTTTCGCGCTGTGACTCCCTCTCGTGCATGCTATAACTGCAGTAAGTAAACAATAGGGTATCAAGATGGTATTTTCTGTGCCTTACACATTTATGGTTGATAATTCAATCAACATAAACATACTCATGTCTCCATCACTACTGTCGATCTGGATATTGAATATACTGTATCACGTGAACTGTTCTTCAAAAAAAGAGCAGTCGAAGAAATCTAACGAAGTTCTATTATCTGATTGATCATTACAGTGATGACCTGAAAATCCCAGGTATTACTAGTTTCTAGCGTATCCCCCCGCTAAAAAACAGTAATACTATACTCCTGTAGGGTACAAAGTATGGATGTTACTGTAGAAACTGCACTTCTATCAAAAAGATGAATAGGGAGCGGCAACGTGAATACCTCTTGAGGTGCTATTTTTACCCCCGGTATCCGCGTTAAAACCTCGAGATTATTGAGGAAAAAATGTTTGTATATATAAAACTATCACTACCGAATCTAAGTAGTAATAGCAGTATATTCTTAACGTAAGAAGACATGATCGGGCGCTATATTAGATGGCCTGTTATTATAGTTTTTTGTAGAATTATAAATAAAGCATACCATTACCAAAATTATATAAGGCGTTCAAGATGACGCTTGCAAAAAAACTGGAAAAATAAAAGTTCAATGTCCTAATGAAAGGATTTCTACATAACAGATTCGTATAAATGTATTCTGTGTATAGCGACACGGACTACTTTTACCGATACTCACTTTGATAAGTAATCAATAAAATTTCTTATTATAAAAAGTGTATAAAAATAAAAAACGAGGATTACTAAGCTAAGTCTATGGTTAATATCTCTAAAATTAATGCATTAAGTTAAATAATACACACTCCAATAATATTTTAACTTACAGTATAACTAAACTAATTCTATTCTTTTTTAGCAAAAAGATATAGATTTTCCTCTCTCTTAAGGAATGATTTAATTTCCTAACCATTAATCACCCCAATATTGCTATGGCCATGTAAAGAATGAGATTCTTAAAGACTTTAATGGAGAGTGTGTTAGCTTTTTTTTTAAACTGATCATTGATAAAGAATTTATCCTGCGCTCAGATTGAGCAAAATAGTACGAAACCTTTACTAATATAGGCATACTTTACATATACTGCAGTCAGAATATGTTGCCGATACCAATCGTAATTTAAAACTTCATTTCTAATAAAATTAAATTAATCTAAATATTATCTATCAAAATAAACTCAATAAATTATCTCTATAACTAGAGATAGAATCAAAAAAGAAATATTTCAATATCTTATGTTTCTTTTTTTGAAAAAGATTATTTTTTAATCATTAATTATGATAGGTTATCAACAATATAGAAATAAAATATATCAACTATCATGTTTTTAAGTGCAGAAAATATTTCTTCATAGATTGCAGTTATTAGAAAAGGGAAGAAGATTTATAGCAGCTAAGTAGCAGAAAATTGAGAAGTATTACAATCTACTTAATAATTATTTATATAAAGAGTTTAATCTACATTAAAATATGCCAGAAAACAACCAAAAAAATCAGTATCTCTTGAATAGCTTATAATAGGGTTAGCAAACAAGCAAATCTAACCAATAATAAAGATAATCTATCGGGATAATCAGTTAGAAGATCTTAAAACTATTTTAAGTACGCTATAATTATTAAAATAAGAAAACTTAACTAAATTGCTTAGAGGTTGGGAAAGAGAAGGGAGGTCATCCACCTTCTAGAGTTGCCTTGATCCTGACAACCAACTACACATTTAAAGTAATAGAAGATAAAAAATTAGGTCGCTTTATAAAAAGCGTTCCATATTAGAAAAATAATTTAAAGAAATTTAATCTAAAATTAGAATCAGTACTGAAAATTATTTCAGAAATATAGGACTCTAGTTCCTAGTACTCGAACTAAAACCTAAAATAAGCTTTAACCAGTTAAAATTTTTTGTAAATGCAATTTAAAGAACATTAAAGCCTATTTTGTAGTGGTATTAAATACCTTCTTTTAAATAAAGAATCATTTTTTTAACAAAATTGGTATAAATTCAGAAAATTACTTATAATCTTAATAAAACCTATGAGTTCTGCTAATTCCTAAATATTTCTAGAAGTATTAAATAAATTACTTCTCTATAAACCCAAAAACAACAAGAATTACTGGCTACCCAATTTAGATGAACAGGTGATGTACTGTTACTTGGATATTAACAACAATGATAGGCGCTATGTTTAGCACGTTATATTTTGAGATTAACCGACTGACGGTGGTTAACTACAATAAACAGCAAGTGAATTTTTCTGATGGAACCGTGGACCTTTCTCAAGTATGACTCAAAATCACGTAATGACTATCAAGGTAAAATGCAGATCTTGACGCTGATCATCTAAGTACTTGCATTAATTTAGACAGAAAACGCTATTGTATAAATAGGCAAGTAACATTCTGCTGCTAGATGGAACCTGGATATTGTCGCTATGCACAAACCTAACAGGGTAAAGTAACTAACTAATCAGTTGCAAGAGTAGGCTAAGTGGTTCTCTGTCGTTAATGACTCGGCAAGTATA
Organism: Arsenophonus sp. NC-TX2-MAG3; assembly: GCA_052174495.1. Lineage (GTDB taxonomy): Bacteria > Pseudomonadota > Gammaproteobacteria > Enterobacterales > Enterobacteriaceae > Arsenophonus. The sequence continues at coordinate 117,789 of JBQMRR010000007.1, read as the reverse complement.
TCATCATGTCAAGTTTCAGACTAACTGTAATAATCTAGCCTACTCAGATTTTTCTACAAAACTACCAATAGAGAAATGAGGATGATAATAAGCTGATCGAAAGCCGTTATAAGTAAAGGAAAAACGCTTTGATGAATATAATAACAGGTCTCAGAATCGCAAGGACTGGCACACACTACACGCGCTTGATGAACCAATCAATGGCGTTTAGAATATTTAACAATTCCTAAAACTGGTTTTAGTACCCCGAAAGACAGTATAATTTGCATTGACCAAATTTTAACAGTGCCTGCATTACTATCGAGTAATGCCCATTTTTGTGCATGAATTTCAGTGATGCTGATATATCCATATAATTAATTTCATTAATAATTTTAATAACAGAGAGATAATATGCCATAAAAGTCTATTCTATAGGTATCCGCGACTAGATATTACCTTTCATCCTTTTCATGAATTTATCCGTAATGCTGCGCTAAATAATTGATAGCAATGTTATTAAAACTGAGTTTGAATATATTGCTCAGAATATCTTACTAAAGATCGCCTTGTCTAGAGATCTCATCCGTCGTCCGCAATGATTATTTAGGATAACAAACCATATAAACTTCTATTAGCGATGTTAAGATTAAGGCGCCTAAGATTAGGGGAATTGCATCGGATAATTGATGGAATATTCTTTAATAGCTCATTGCTACTGCCTTATCTGAAGTATACAAAAATCAGCGAAGAGTTGTTACGATGGTTGCATACCCTATGAATTCATCTCCACCCGTGATTTTCACGAATCTCTGAGCGCACTTCATGGTTAAAGCACGTGATCTTCTCTTTGCCAATACCCATCAGTAGACTGAAACAATAATGACTTAAATAGGATTAGTAATGGTGCCTGCATGATTTAAGAATATATGCTACGTTTATTTTTTTAGATTAAGGCCATATGTGCCGTTTTATCAGGCAAGTTCATCATTACAATCGTCTACTGCTCATTATTGGCGGTACTACTCATAGATCTCTTAAAAGAAAACATTTATTCTAAAAGATGCTTATTGAGAATTAGAAGCAAATTCTGGGCCGAACTTATTAATAACATACTAAGGGGATAGCTTAACTATTTTCTTATGTTGCTACTGGAAATGGTGCTCTTTGATTTTTGGAACGAATATAAAGATATTTCTAGATGCGTAGCACAAATTATGTTGGGTATACAAAACAGCTAATACACTGCTTTCATTTCTAAAAAGTATGCAACCAAAAGTTAAGGGTGAGTTGCTGGAGGTCTGACTAACGGAGAATTATGATATCAATAATAAAGCCTAATATTTTGTTGGTAAAGTTTTTAGCAAAGTACTATCCTGCAGCGATGAAAAAGCTGCAGAAAGATAGAGAAGAACGACTGGAACTTTTATCTCTTCCCGTCAGCATGGTTGGACGTCAATAAGAATGAGGAATCTAAATGAGTCGAGTTTTGTGATAGTTAAGTTATGAAGCTGACGCACGAAGCGCTATAGTTCAAGAAAAACAATTCTTTCAATACTATTTAAGCTGCTACAGTCTAATCAAAAAACTGGAACCACAGCCTAATGAGATTTAAGAAGCTGACCTCTGATACTAATAACATCTAATTTAAGAATGGAAATAGATTTATAAAGCATCAGAGTGGAGACCTGAGTGTCAATATACCAGATTTATTAATAACTTTATTTCGATAATTATTTATTAACTAATAATTATCTATATAATACTATAATTAATAATTTAATTACTTTATAAAAATTTATATTTATCTAAGGCTAAAGAGTGATTGCATCCATTAAATATAAAATTCAATTTCTATTATGCTAATATGGTGACATAATGAATATTAGTTTAATTGCAGCAATGGGGGGGAACCATGTAATTGGTTTAGAAAATAATATGCCATGGTTCTTATCCGGTGATTTAGCCTGGTTTAAGCGTAATACATTAAATAAGCCAGTTATAATGGGACGTATAACTTACGAATCTATAGGTAAACCTTTACCTAAACGTTTGAATATTATTCTTAGCCATACTCATTTAAATAATGACAATAGCGTTATTTTAGTTAACTCAGTTGATGAGGCCATATCTGAAGCAGGAGAAGTCGAAGAAATAATAATTATAGGCGGAGGGAAAATTTACGAATTATTCTTGCCTTTAGCAAATCGTCTTTACCTAACACATGTAGATGCAAAAATAATTGGTGATACCTATTTCCCTGCTTATCAATCTGATAAATGGGACTCAGTATTTACTGAATTCCATCAAAAAGATGATAAAAATTCTCATAATTATTATTTTGAAATATTAGAGCAACGCTCATAAAGCTATGTAAGATACTGAGTTTAATAAAAACTAAAAGTATGAGTAAATCTAATGCATGAAGGCAGGCTTTACTCCCCTACTTTTATGCTTTATAAATCTGTCATTCATCTTTTTTCAAATTCCCTTAGCCGGTTCCAGTCAAATTGAGTAAACGAAAGCAGCTAAATGCCATTATAAAAGGATATTTTCCAAAGCATAATGCTCTTCGTGCATCAATTTCATAAGCTTATTATGTAATAGGCAATTCAATCAGATTCTTCATTCTCATTGATGCCCAGTGTACCGACGAAAGTTATCGAAGGAAGAGCCCTTCTCTATCGATTTTTCTCCAGCTTCTTTAATTACTGACAGAATTACGCTGGAATATTATCAACAAAACATCGAGAAAATTTATTACCGGCATTCCAACTCTCTAGTAGTTAGAGCTCTCGCAATTCAGGTTTGACTTTTAATGTACCCTCGTTAGATAACGTTAGTGCTGTATATGTTCTGGAATATCTTTACCCATTGCATTCAAAAAAACTAAAGGCATTGGCTTCCGTAGGAAGCCTAGAAGATCAGTTAAACTGATCCGGGATTAGCAGCCCATTGAAAAGTTAGGCACAGTTTGTTTCTGACACTTGATAAGCATTTTTGACTACAGCCATTTCATTACGGCTATGAACAGTAATGCCGATAATTAAGCAGCAGGCAAAGGCGATTAGTTTGCCTGAGAAAACTATATATATCATCGGTCAAGTAATAAATGTAACAGGTATCGCTAAATTATGTAGCTATCAATTGCTTATGCTCTTTAAGGCATTGGTATTGGAGTTTATTGATAGGTTTTCTGCAGAGAGATCATGTGCTTTTTACTGATAACTGCTGCAGAGTTTCCTGAAAATCATTAGTGAATATGACTTAGAAGTACATAGCTATATGCTAACACTCTTCAATGTTTTATACGATTAAGATAAGGCAGTAGCAATGAGGTGTTGAAAAGATATTCCCTTTCCAGGGCGATTCCCTTAACCTTAGTACTTTAACTTAAACATAGACAATATCGTTTTGTAACTTGGCTGTAGCAAATAACCGTTATGGTCGAGGGAATGACGTCCATCAACAAAGGGGTGTTGAGCATGTTGTTACAGCATGAATGGTTTCGAGCTCAACCTCAACATCGGTGCCTATCATCTACCTGAGACTATTATAAATGCATTCATGAAAGGGATTAGAGATAATGTTTGGTTTTGCGGATACCTTGTAGGCTAGACATTCCATGGAATATCATCTCTATTATATTGAAATTATTCATAAAATTAATCAGCAGAATTAGGCCATTATCGCTAAAATCTCATACAGCAGAAATAAGCATAATTTTATATTACTTCCATGAAGATAGTATAGTTTTTAAATAATTTATATTTAACTTTAACTAATTTTTTATAGACTGCAATGGAGTTTTACTACTCAATAGTAATTGAGACAATACCTGATTCTACAGATAGATATCTCATGTAGAATGATCTCAAGATCTTCACTAGAAGTGAAGTGATAGATTTTCAGCGCATCTTCTATATGGCAATTAAATTACTTGATTCCATGCAATTTGTTTAAGGATGCACCGGTGTTAGATAAATCGGTATTATATACTAATCTCTGGATGGAAGACGATTGAATTCCTATTTTTAATGACTGAACATTTTTGGAGACCAGAAGGCGGTCTATAAATTCTTTATAATTGCCTGCAAGTATCCGATGAATAGTCATAGGATATACCGGTTAAGATAACGTAAGAAGCGTCTAGAATTGACTGCAAGTCTTGGTCTTTGTAAAGATAGATAAAACTCATCAAAAATCTATATTTACAAAAAGATAAAGATCGTTAAGTTTAGTTTGCATTTGCAAAAAATATTCATATCTACGTACAGATAACCAAGTTGATAGATTTTAAACGCTTTATAGCTTTGAATTTGGGGCTTTATCCTTATTTCATTCAAATTTTCCGTCTTAGCCTGCATAAACAGGAATCCAAGCCAGATTGAGATACAATGCTGAGCTCAGGAGTTCGTGTACGACTGCCAGGAGGAGATCAGCAAAAAATCCGTTTTTCATAAGAAAATAACTACGCGCTCTAAGCAGGGCAACAGAATCATCGACAAAACTATTGGGAATATGAGGTGTGATGATCAGGCTATGTCTGCAAAAGTTATTGATAGATCCTTTATACTATATGAATGGTTTTCATTACAGTAGTTACCATGAAAAATTAAACAGTCATACAAATGAAACAGATTCTTTCCTTACTCCCTATCAGTATAAAATTGCATCTTATTAGTTGGATTGGAGATAACCTATCAGATGAAATTGATCTATATATTTAAAACAACTCATTCCACTTTATCCTGCCCATATTGTTACAGTGAAATAATATTTTATACTCTGTAGATATTCATTAGAGTTATGCAGTAATATCGTTATAAAATCCCTGATTGCAATAAAAGATTTAACAATCTTATTGGAATTCCTCTAACAAAATTACATCATAAGGATAAATGATTTAGTTATATTCGATATACATTAAATAGACTGACTATACAGGAGTCAGCAAAAGAAATAGGCATTAATTTTTAAAACAACATTTAGATGCCGTTACTGATTCCTTAATTTAGGAGAAACATAATTAATATAAATGCACTTAAGTGCTGTTATTAAAGCTTAGGAAACATTTTTCTCTGAATTTATTTAAAAGGAAGTGTACTTTTTCAGATAGGGAAAGTAGATAATGCGGGAGGGGAGGAGATAAAAGTAAAAAAAACAAATCGCGGTTTTAATCCTCCAAGATTGAGAGGTTATATAAGCAATGAAATTCTTAAAGAGTTTAACGTAGAGTGTATTAGTTATTTTCTTAAACCGACTATCAATAAAGAGTTCATCATTTTCCTTAGATTGAGGAAAATGATACACGAAACTATTTGACAGCGAATATAAATTAAATATCATCACTTAATAAGGCTGGATAATCAGCTATTTATTAGTAATAAATTCCATATTTAAAATATAAAAAGCTATATCAGCCAATTAAAAAGATAGCTAAGTAGCATCTAAGGTGTAGATTTGTTTATATACAGAATTATTTGCCTTGGAGAAGGCTATTTTAAACTATAAAAGTTGAAATATAAATATAGCTATAAATTGTTTTACAAAAAAAACAACAACCTTTGATAACATAGTCAAACATCAAAAAATCATCTTATTTTGCTCTTTAGGAACAGTAAGTTCAGATTTGCTATAATGCTTAGCAAAAGTAGCGGCAGCTTTTCTCTTGCATAAAGAGAAACAATGATTTTAGTTGTTGTAGTTGTATAATGATGGAGCCTTATCAATAATACATTATCCTCAATTATATCCTTAGTTAACTCCATTGCTATAAATAGAGTTAACTAAGGATATAATAGTGGTCTAGGACTTAATGCTTATATTCTACTATCTATTAAATAATAGAATAAGTATAGTTTTAGGTATCTTTTGTAAATGCAGGCTGGCAAAAATATTTTTTGTCTTCCCAGTGTAATAAAGTCAGTTTTCCTCCCCAGCAACAACCGGTATCAAGCCCATAAATACCTTTAGGTATCCCTTTTCCTTCAAGGGAAGCCCAATGACCAAAAATAATAGTATATTCTGGTGGTATTTTTCTTGGTAGATCAAACCAAGGCTTTAAAGGCAAAGGTGTGTTTTCAGGTTTACTTTTCCAAGTCATATTTAACTGACCGTCAGGAAAGCAATAACGCATACGAGTTAAAACATTAATATTAAAACATAAACGGGGTAATCCTGTTAGGCTTGGTGACCAGTTCTTCGGTATATTGCCATACATGGCGTCGATAAATAAAGGATATGTATCACTACTAAGTATAGCCTCTACTTCTTTAGCACACATCTGAGCTGTTGTTAAATCCCATTGGGGCATGATCCCTGCATGTGTCATGATGATTTTTTTCTTATTATCAACTTGTAATAATGGTTGGTGTCGTAACCAATTAACTAATTTATCAGCATCAGGCGCTGTTAGTAATTTTTTCAGTTTACTTTTTGGTTTATTATGTGTCATTTTAAGATACTCGCCGATAAGATTAAGATCATGATTACCTAGTACCATTCTAACAGATAATCTTAATCTTTTAATATAACGTAAAACTTTTAGAGAATCCGGCCCGCGGGATACAAGATCACCGGTCAGCCATAACACATCTTTTTTGGGCTCAAATTTTACTTGTTTAAGAACTGCTCTAAGTTCACGATAGCAGCCGTGAATATCTCCTATAAGATAGGTAGCCATAATTATTTTAATCTTAGTTTATAAGTGTTGGGATGGCAAGACGAAAGACTGGGATATTAACATAAAAATTTTTACCATCATTATCTAACATCACATAATGGCCTTCCATAGTTCCCATTGGTGTTTCTATAATGGCGCCACTAGTATAATAAAATTCGGCAGTTTGTTGAATAACAGGTTGCTCTCCTACGACGCCCTTGCCTTGTACTTCAGTACGTTTACCATCACTATTGGTAATTAACCAATAACGACTGATTAATTGTACCGGAGTACGTCCAAGATTACGAATAGAAACCGTATAGGCAAAAACAAATCTAGCTTCTTCTGGTAAAGATTGATTTTCAATATAGACACTTTGAACTTGTATATAGATATTAGGTTCATTTAGCATAGTGCCCCCAAAGTTTGTCACTATTAGGGAGTGATTTTAGCCAATCTTCTAGCTAACTTGCAATAATTTTCTACTGAAATATTTTCAGCGCGATAATTTGAATCAATACCTAATTGTTTAAAATCCTGCTCATTAAATAAATCACTTAAACTATTACGAATACTTTTACGTCGTTGATTAAACCCCTGTGTAGTAATACGATTTAATAAATCGACATCACAAATAGGATAATGGTTTCGTTGATGAGGAATTAAACGTATGACAGCTGAATCTACTTTTGGCGCTGGCGTAAAAGCTGATGGTGGCACAGCTAAAATAGAAATTATCTGACAATAATATTGCGCCATAACGGTAAGGCGACCATATGCTTTAGTATTTGGTCCTGCAACTAAGCGATTTACAACCTCTTTCTGAAGCATAAAATTCATATCAGCAATAGCATTAGTATAAGTAAAAAGATGGAACATTAAATGAGTTGAAATATTATAAGGAAGGTTACCGAACACTCTAAGAGGTTGACTTTTTTCTTTCGCTATTGCGCCAAAATCAATCATCATTGCATCGCTTGATATAATTGTTAGTTTAGCACTTAACACAGGATGCGCAGCTAAACGGGCAGCAAGATTACGATCTAACTCAATTACCGTTATATTTTCTATATGCTTAGTGATAGGTAATGTTAGAGCACCTAAACCAGGACCAATTTCAACAATAGATTGATCAGATTTTGGGTTAAAAGCAGCAACTATATTGTTAATAATAAATGGGTCGGTTAAAAAATTTTGCCCAAAACGCTTACGGGCAAAGTGCCCTTCATGGATTCGTTTATTCATTGTTATTTTGTATCAATTTAATAGCTAATTTTAAGGCGGTCATAAAACTATTAACATCTGCCTGCCCACTTCCTGCTAATTCGATCGCTGTACCATGGTCAACTGATGTACGGATAAAGGGTAAGCCTAAAGTAATGTTTACCGCGTGACCAAAACCTTGACATTTTAGAACAGGCAGACCTTGATCATGATACATAGTTAAAATTACATCAGCTTTGCTCAGATATTTTGGTTGGAATAAGGTATCCGCTGAGAAAGGGCCATAAAGTTGGAATCCTTCATGACGTAATTTATTGATAACTGGGATGATAATTTCAATTTCCTCATATCCCATATGTCCGCTTTCGCCGGCATGAGGATTTAATCCACAGATATAAATAGCAGGTGTTTTAATGCCAAATTTATATTTTAATTCATGATTTAAAATATAAATAACTTCTTGTAGACTCTGAAAAGTAATTGCATCTGAAACCTGTTTTATAGGTAAATGAGTTGTTGCCAGCGCAACACGCAATGTTTCTGTCATTAACATCATGACAACTTTTTTTGTTTTACTTTTATCAGCAAAAAATTCAGTATGCCCGGTAAAGGGAATTCCTGCATCATTGATAATTCCTTTATGGACAGGGCCGGTAACTAATGCTGAAAATTCACCTGTCATACAGCCATTATAGGCGCGGTTAAGTGTTTCTATTACATAAGTGCTATTTTGTTTATTAAGTTGACCTGCTTTAACCGGTGCAGATAATTTTATTGGTAATACCGTCAATGTTTTCACAGCTTGGTTGTTATTCTGTGCTTCAGATGAATAGATAGTTAATTCTAATTCTAAGCCAAGCTGATTAGCTCTAATTATAAGCAGGTCTGGATCAGCACAAACAACTAATCTAACTGGCCAATTTTGTTGAGCTAGTTGGATTAAAATATCAGGCCCCACTCCTGACGGTTCACCAGGAGTTAGAACGATAGTATTAGTTTTTTTACCATAAAGATTACTGTGCATCACTTCTCATTAAGAATTTTTACATAAGCAGATGCGCGTAGTTCTTGCATCCAAATTTGCGCTTCTTCGTTAAATTTACGATTGAATAATAAACGATAGGCATGTTCTTTCTGTGTTATATTAGTTTTATCAACTTGGCGAATATCTTCCAGCTGAATAAGATGCCAACCAAAAAAAGAGTGAATTGGTTGACTTATTTCACCTTTATTTAAACGCATTAAACCATCACGAAATCCTGGATCATAAAAATTAGGAATATTCCAACCAAGGGCACCACCACGTAATGCAGAGCCTGGATCTTGTGAATATTTTTTAGCTGCTTCAGCAAAGGTTATTTGCCCTGTTTTAATTTTCTGAGCAATTTCTTCTATTTTTTTATATGCCTGTTCATTACTTATAATAGGTGAAAGCTTAATAAGAATATGGCGAGCTTTCACTTCAGTAACCAAAATCGGCATATTACCACTTTGTATATCATTGAGTTTTAATATATGAAATCCGAAACTAGAACGAATAGGTCCAATGATATCACCTTTTTTAGCATTCTGAACTTGTTGAGCAAAAACGGTTGGCAATTCTTCAATCTTACTCCAGCGCATTTGTTCACTTCTTAAGAGATTGGAATTAGCAGAGTAAGTAATGGCTAACTTACCAAAATCACCACCTTGCTTTAATTGGGTAATAATTTTATTTACCGTATCCATTGCTAATTGACTTTGTTTATTAGTTGAATTTTCTGGTAGTTGTATTGCAATATGGCTTAAATTAACATTAGTATTCTGACTAGCTCGTGAATTAAGTTGAGCAACCAGTAAATCGACTTCTTGAGGAAGGATAGTAATCCATGGACGAACCTCATTATTACGTACTTCTGCGATCATTATTTCTCTACGAATATCGCTACGGTAATTTTCTAAATTGATCCCATTCATTGATAAGCGTTGTTGTAGTTGGTCAACTGTTAATCCATTTTTTGCGGCAATATTGGTAATAGTAAAATCAATTGATTGGTCAGAAACCTGAATCTGCATTTTTTCGGCTATTTGTATAATAATTTTATCAATAATCAAGCGTTCTAATATTTGGTGATGTAATATATTTTCATTAGGAATTTTCTGTCCTGCATTTTTGGCGTTTATTCTTAATATATCTAGCATATTATCTACGTCACTTTGTAGCACAACGCCATCATTAACAATAGCAGTCACTTTATCCAATTGTTGTGTGACTGCTAGCGTAGTAGTACTGACTGTAAATAACAAGCCAATAATCAGTTTTCTCCAATAATTCATAAAACTCTCATTTTGTTTAATTATATTAAAGCTTAATTCTATTTTAAATTTCTTTTATTTGATATATGAAATATATCAATTTTATTAAAAGGCTTGTTGATAAGCTAAAATAGCACTAGCAAGCATATTCTGACTTCCAAAATTATGATTTTTATTTAGACCTCTTAATTCCACATTGATTAACCATTGATTATCATATTGACTACTAAAGTTTTGTTGTTGCCAACCAACGATTTTTCGCTCATAACTAATATTAATTGACAAGCAGCAAGTACTATACTGTAAACCGATTAATCGACTGGCAGGTTGATTTTCTTTCAAATCATGATAATAAGAGCTAACAAAGTTCCAGCGATCAGTTAAAGGCCAACTCACTACTGCCCCGATTTGAGAAATTTTTTTTTGAAAAGCTGATGCGTTTCTAACAGTTGCTTGAATATAATCGCGATTAACAAAGCGGTAATTTATCTGAATTAAACGATCTGAATCCAAGCGATATTCTGTTACAATATTTCCCATCGTGATATCACTAAGTCGCTTATCATACTGAAGTCCGCCTTTTAGTCCCAAGTTATTCGTTAAGCGTAAATAAGCATCACCGGCCCATAATAATGAGCCAGTATTACTTTTATCCTCAATAGGTAAATCGAAATCTTCAGTTCTAGGGCGTTCAAAATAGTATATCTGCCCGATAGAAAAATTAAAACGTTCAGTCAATTCTTTATCATAAATACGCGTAGTGATACCGGTCGTTAATTGATTAGTTGAAGCGATACGATCTAGTCCGCTATAGATTCGGTTACGGAATAACCCATTATAATCAGCCTGCAGTAAAAAGGAATCATAATTATTAATATTACTTTGATCTCGATAAGGTACATAAAGATATTGCATCCGAGGTTCTAACGTTTGCACATAATTTTTATTTATTAGTAGATCACACTCGAAAAGCATTTCTACATCAGAAGTTACTGATGGTAGTACACGAGTAACTTGTTTTTTTAGTGAGCTATCAGACAGATTAGCAGGGATATCCTGGTCATAATAAGTTGCCATCACCCTTACAGTATTGTTAATACTGGCCCAGCTATTTGCTAATGCTAGATTCAGTTCTGGTTCAATATGTAATCGCGTAGCATTAGGATTATTGGTTTTAACACTGATAATACGCGCTGCTTGAACATAAGTTTTTAGATTAAATGGCCCCAGATCATATCTATAATAGTTAAGGTCTAATTGTGGTTCAGTTTTGTAAGCTTTACTGTTGGGTGAATCAACAAAAATCTGAAACTGTTTATGTGTTAAGGTTGCATTCCAGTTAAGTTTAGTATAACCGATACTGAATTTTTGAGTAGCATAGTCGTCAGTACTATTACCATATTTAGACCTAAAATCAGTGAAATATTTTGGATCACTAACTTTGATATAATCAACATTAAAACGCCATACTTGATCCAGTACACCCGAATGACCCCAATATAGAAGCCAACGATCATTACTATCACGAGTTGGATACTTGTCACTATTTTTATCCTTAATATAATTACGGTCATTTTTTAGCCAATCAATAACAACAGTACCAGTACCAGCACCAATAAGATAACGAAACTTATTATTCAGTTTTATACCACGAAAAGTCATAAATTGTGGTGTAATGGTTGCATCGTAGTTAGGCGCGATGTTCCAGTAAAAAGGTAGCGAAAAATCCAAGCCTGATCTCTTAGAATAACTACTATTAGGTAATAGAAAACCAGATCGACGCTTATTACCAATCGGTAATTGTAAATAAGGGCTATAAAAAACTGGGATTTTAGCAAGGCTAAAGCGTGCATTCCATATTTTAGCAACTTGTTCTTGATGATCTAAAATAATTTCAGAGCCAAAAATGTTCCAGCTATTATTATCTGGAAGGCAGGAAGTAAACATACCTTTTTCTAAAATCGTATACCGATTTTCACCACGCAATTTTATTTTATTTGCATAGCCGCGACCTAGACGCCCTACCATCAAATAGTTACCATTTTCAATATCGGTATCTTTATTATTTAAATTTAACCGTGCTTTTGACCCTTTTAAGATAATTCCTGGATCATCATAATGTACATTTCCTGTTGCGATTACTGTACGCAATAATTTTTGGCTGTTCGTTTTGGTTTGGGTTAATCTAACTTTATTAGCAGTGAGAGTCTGATTACCTTGTTGAATATCTACATTACCTTCATATTCAATGAAATGAGGATATTTACCAACAACATCTCTTGCGGTGATATGAATAGGAAGATCATTGAGATTACCTTTCATGATGGATTTAGTATATAGCGGTACCTCTAGCATGCATTGCTCTGTTAGATCAGCATGGATTTGTTGGCTATGAGCAGTTACCAAAATTATGGTAGCAAACAGTATCGGATGATTTTTTTTTATCATTCTATATATATTTCCTTCATCAACATTATCGTGTAGGAAAAATTAAATAATTAACATACTTAAAGACTCTTACATGCATAAAACAGCATCAGCTATATATTAAGTTTAATAGGAACAGAGTAGAATGAGTAACATTATAATGCAAATTATACTCAGAGAATTGAGGAATTGAGGAATTGAGAAGTTTATGCGGTATTGCGGAAAAATTACTGGTGTTATCTTGGGAATTATGTCTGGCACTCATATTTGGGGTGTTATCATTGGCTTCATTATTGGTCATGCATATGATAAAGCAACAGAAGAGAAAAATTTAGAAAAAATAAGCGCTAAACAGAGCTATCAGAGACTTTTTTTTATTAGCACATTTCAGATTTTAGGGCATTTAACGAAAACAAAAGGTCGAGTTACTAAAATTGATATTAAAATAGCAACTGACCTGATGGATAAAATGCAGTTGCATGGTGATGCTAGATTTTCAGCTCAAAATGCATTTAGAGAAGGAAAGGATAAAAATTTTCCTTTAAGGCAAACGCTAAAAAAATTACGTCAAGTTTGTTTTGATCGATTTGATCTTATTCAGATGTTTTTAGAAATTCAAATACAAGCTGCTTTTGCAGATGGTATTTTACATCCTAATGAACGAAAAGTGTTATTTATTATCGCAGAAGAATTAGAAATTTCACATAATCAATTTGAACAATTCTTGCATATGATGGAAGGCGGACGACGGTTTGACCATACTAATAATTATTCTTATGAATCTAATCACTATCGACATACCACTCAAGGACCAAAATTAGCAGATGCATGTAAGGTTTTAGGTGTACAACCTAATGATGAACAAACTAAAATTAAACGGGCCTATCGTAAATTAATGGCTGAACACCATCCAGATAAATTGCTTTCTAAAGGATTACCACCAGAAATGATGGAAATCACTAAACAAAAAGCACAATCAATTCAAGCAGCTTACGATTTAATCAAAAAAGAATATCACTTTAAATAGTTTATAGTATTTAATATTAATTAAATAAGTTTTCTAGTTACTAAAAATCTGATTTACAAGTGAAGTGAATAGCTGATGCAAATTTGCATGAGCAATGTAAAACTCTTCTTCTATGTATATTGAAGATATAAAAAGAGTATTAATGCTGCTTTATTGGCATAAAATTGATTACCAATGATAGGATGACCTAATTATCATATCCCAAAAGTAGTATAGTTACTTTAAATAATTCAGATTTAATTTTTAATTATTTTTTTCATAAACTTGCAATCAAGTTTTATTACTATATTAATTTTGATAATTCCTGATTATGCAGTTAAACATATTGATGCGGAGAGATATCAAGAGCTCTCGATCAGAATTGAAATAATACCTTTGAAGCCCACAATCTTTAATGGCCCATTAAATCACTAGAGCATACCATTCATTTGAGAATAGCACCGACTGGTTAAGTCGATATTCTATACTAATCTTCTATATACAAACGGAAGAATTTATGTTTTCTGGTAGCTGATCTTTTTGCAGATTAAAAGACAATCTGTAAATTCCTTGTTATTTTCTGTAAACATCCAATAGATAACATGGAAAATGCTTGATTAAGATTACGTAAAAAATATCGAATATTGATCGTAATCTTTGCCTTGTAAAAATGGATAAAAATCATCGAGTGGCATCATATAGCTGCAAAGATAATGTCATGAAGTTTTGTTTAACATTTATGAAAATATATTTTACATATACGTGAAAACGGTTAGTAGTTTTTAATTGCTTTATACTTCGTCTTTCGCTGAGAGTTATGCTAATTTTTAGTGACGAAGTTTTGGAGATAATCGGTATCCTGATAATTAATTTGCGTAAAAATGATATCAATAATAGAGAGATGATATGCTATGAAAACCTATTCTACAGATATTTCGAAACCAAATATTACCTCTACTCCCTTGCATGAATTTATACCTAATAGTGCCAGGAAGATGGATAGCACTGTTGTTGAGGCAGAGTTCGACTCGAGAGCCATCCTGTGCGATGAGATACTAAAACCCCGCTTTTTCTATGGGCGTCATCCTGTTAAACTATAATAATTATCTGCCATATCGAACCATAGAAGACTGATATTGTAGATATTGAGATTAAGTGCCTAAGATTAAAATGAGATAACAGCGGCAACGGAATATGCTTCAAGAGCTGATTGCTACTATCTTACCTAAAGGGTGTAAAGCGGCAAATAATTGCTAGCATAACACTTATACCTGCTAAGAATGCTTATCTCCCCTAGATAAGTGATTTTACGAAGCTCTGAACGCTCTTGGTAAAAATACAGGAGGTAAAACCCCATCCTGCCGAAGAGATCATTAGCGGACTGAAATAGAAATAGTTTAAAGAAAATAAGTAATGATGGCTGCGTGATTTAAGCAATACGCATTATGTTTATTTCTTAGCTTAAGTCATATGGCGTTCTATCAAACAAGATCATCACCTTTACCTCTTTCTCAATTATTAACAATATTGCGGTATGAACGTAAGGAGTTAATTGCAGTTGAAAAGGATTACCAAGAGTTAGAACAACCTGAGCCGAACTTCTTAATGGCCTGGAAGCACGGGTTTAATCGTATCTATCAGACTTGTTATGAGATACAGGGTATATCCACTCCTTGGTTTTGAATAAAATGGAAAGAGATATTCTCGACATACAGTACTAATATTGCTAGGCACACAAAACAGCATTGGTGCTAAATTACTTCCAAAAGGTATACAGAACCAAAAAGTTAAGATGATCTGCTGAAGGAGTCTGGTTAGCAAAAAGTCGTGATGCCGCTAATAAATTCTTTGATCTTTTATTGGCAAGGGTTTTAGCATATTCTGCAGCGATAAAGATGCTGGGGAAAGAGTGAGAAGAGTTATAGTTAGAAAATGATCTCTTCACAATGCTATTTAAGTTGATCCCCCTACTCAGGAAAGCTGTAAGTGCGTAAGGAGATTTGATCT
This sequence comes from Arsenophonus sp. NC-TX2-MAG3, assembly GCA_052174495.1. Lineage (GTDB taxonomy): Bacteria > Pseudomonadota > Gammaproteobacteria > Enterobacterales > Enterobacteriaceae > Arsenophonus. Next base: position 102,187 of record JBQMRR010000007.1, on the reverse strand, counting down.
GCTTTGACTCTAGCGAGCAAATAAACAACGTTAAATTTTAAGAATGAAAAACAGATTAATAAAGTATCAAAGCAGGGGGGTAATAATCCACTCCTATATACCAATTTTTCTAATAGTTCAATAAAGATTACATATAGAATAAGGCGAAAACCATTGCACTTACTAAGAAGCCTGGTAAAGAGCCTGGTAAATCTCAGTGAAATATCTATTAAAACAAAACTCAAATATTTTTTATTGTTGATTCCGGCCCTGTCTTTTCTTTTAGCCATTTAATATTTTAAATATTAATATACTATAACTAATATTCATTGATATTTTTAAATATTTTTAATCTATTTTTTAGTAAAAATTACTATCTTATTCAAGATTCTAAAATGTCTGATAAAATTATCTATATAACCTATTAAATAAAGTTATTAGTAAAATCTAGTGTATAACGGTCAGGCTATACCATTCTACTCTAATGCTTTGTGAATTTGTTATCCCACCCTCATTAAATGAGGCGTCATTTATTACTACAGGATAAACAGATTACCTCACATTAAGGTTATTTTAGCTTTTCTAAGTAGACGAAATTAGCTTAAATTTCATTGAAATGGTTGCTTTTCTAGAACTGTAAGTGCTTCGTACATCAACTTCATGGACTCACTATCGCAAAACGATTCAATAGGATTCGTCGTTCTTATTGATCCTCAGTGCACTAACAAAGAACCGTAGAATGCCACCCATTCTTCTCAATCTTTCTCTAACTTCTTTATCGTTGCAGGATACCGCTAAAAACCTTGCGAACAAAAAATATTAAAAGCTTTATTTAGCGGGATCGTGACTCTCTGGTGTCAAATCTCCCGCAGTTCAACTTTAACTTTTGGTTACATGCCTTTTGGGAGTATATGCAGTATATTATCTATTTTATGTATTCAACAGCGTTAGTCCTGCATATTCTATAATATCTTTGCCATTGCATTGCAAAAATCCAAACACCGCGCCCGTACTAAGTTCCTTATAAATACGATTAACTCACGTGCTCGCAGGTCATTTAGAAAATCGACCTAGTTAGCTTCTAACTCTTGATAAGCATCATCAGGCGCATTAAGCTCCTTATATCAATGTTGCAGTTCGTTGATAACGTGCAACAGATAAAGGCGATCATTTTGCTGACAAAACAGTTATGCCTTTAGCCAAGAAATAAATGTAGTGTGTATTGCTTAAATCAACGGAGCTACCATTTACTTACGCTCTTCAAGGCATTGCTGCTTTAATCTGCTGATGATCTCCTCAGCAGGAAGACCTCATGTTTTTCACCAAAAAGTGTTCATCGAGTTTCGTAAAAATCACCAGTGGAGATATTTCGCATTTCTACCAACTAAGAGTATGAACTCTTTTACGTTTTTTTGCACGTTTCAGATAAGATGGTAGCAAAAATTTTTAGAAACGTATTCCATTACCGTTGCGGTCTTAACTTTAGGCATCTAAATCTCAATATTCCTAATATAAATCTATATGGTATTCGCTATGATAAATTAAATAATCGTTACGGATAATGGGCCTAAACGCCCGCGATAAAGTAGTGTTCAATATGTTATTGTAGCATATCTTCGAACTTTGCCTTAACAACGGTGCTATCAGCTTTACCTGCCACACCTATTACGAATAAGTTTATGAAATGGATTATAGGTAATATCTGGTTTCACGGATATCTGTAGGAGTATATTTTATAACATATATTTCTCTATTATTGAAATTGTCTACAAAAGTTAATCAGCTAGATATACCAGGATATCCAAAAATCATATATATCAGAAATTAGGCATATTCTTTACTAATTCAATCATAATATTAATTAAAAATATCAATAAGATAGGAGTTACCTTATCTCATCTTTTAGATTAGAGTAACTAATAAAAGTTCTCATATCGTAAAGGGATATTTAATTGCATCATGATATTGATAACCAATAACTTCAAAATCATCACTACTTACCCAAGTTTCAATATCTTTTAATGTCTTAATATCAGGATTAATACGTAGCTGCGGTAAAGAATACGGAACCCGCTTTAACTGAATATCTTGCATAATCGAAAGTTGATTTTCATAAATATGAGCATTTACTATCTTATGATAAACCTTACCTGGTTTGTGACCCATGATTTGAGCAAAGAGCGCCAGTAAAACAAAACATTGAATTTGATTAAAGTTTAACCCTAAAGGAACATCAGAACTACGTTGATATGAAGTTAAATGCAGAGTGTGAGCTAAAAGAGAAAAAGTGTGCGTATGCATACAAGGGCGCAAACAGCCTAAGTCAAATTCACCTGGATTGTAAAAAGTGATTATTTCTGCACGATCATCTATTCCAACAGAAAGGTTGCTAATGACTTTTTGTAGCTGATCTAAATAACTACCATCAGGACGCCACCAAGATCGTCCTTGAACACCATAAACCCGTCCCATGTCATCTTCACCTTTACGGTTTGGATTATTAAGCCATAGCTGATTTTCATTGGCATTAGCATTCCATGTATTACAACCAATATCTCGAAATTGTGCAGAGTTAGAATAACCTCTTAAATAACCTAGTAATTCAGCAATAGCCACTTTATAAAAACTTTTACGAGTTGTAATTAAAGGAAATTGATTATTTGCGACATCATATTCAAAATCAGCATTAATAATGGTTAAACATCGAACACCTGTGCGTTTATTCTCCACCCATTGACCTTCATCAATTATACGGTGACATAAATCTAGATATTGTTTCATTATTATTACTCGCTTAGAATCTATTTTTTATTTAAAATTATAAATAAAAAAACGTATCAAAATCTGATCCTATTTATTCTTTTCTATTTTGATGATTAGAAAATTAAATCGCTCTTTAATAGAATATCAAAGCTATCCATTTTTACTAAAATGAGATAGAATCAACTTACTGGGTTTACTGTAAGTGAAAATTTTATCGGAATATTTATTCTTTAAATAATGCTCTAATTTTAGAAACATTAACTATAGATTTAGCTTTTAATAACCTTCAGTTTTTGCGAACCGTTATCTTTATCGCCTTTTACACCTTAGATAATAATGTTTTTCGTTAAGAACTCGACAATAAATCATAGTAATGTACCATTTTGAAATGCCTCATCGAATATAGATATATAGTGCTCAATTATCTCTTTTTGTATCAAGTGGAATTCTATGGTGCCAGTACTATTTAGTTTACTGGTTATAGTATTATAATGTATAAGCACTTCACCTTGCTAATGCCAGAGAATTTTGATGCGATATCGATGATCCGTTCAAGGTGTAGCGCTAGAGGTATTTTATGCTATATCAGACCCCTTTTCATCTTTTTTAGTGAAATGCACTTTATTCAGTAAGTCCGTACTTGTACCTTCAGATAATGTTACTGCTTTCTTGCAACGTGTAATATTCTAAAGAACTAGGAAAGGTACTGAGATTTTATCAGGTTATAACTGTTAGAGCTACATACTCATTTATGGTATATGAGAATTTGGAGATGATGGCGTATTCTGTTGATTAATTTCGTAAATGATTTTAACAACAGAGAGATGATATGCACGAAAAATCTATTATTACAAACATCCATAAAATCAGATATTACCTGTGATTCCTTGGATAAACTTATTAGTAATAAGCTCAGAAAGCTAATAGCATCGTTATTAACGCTTATCTTAAAACCATAGTTGTGATAACGTGCTGAACACTGCTTTGTTGATGGGCGTTAATTGCTTATGGACTCTAATGGTTATGTGCTGCAGCAAATTATACGGAATCATATTAATGATCTTGAGATTACAGTGCATAAGATCAGGAGATCAGAGTAATAACAGAATAATATAACGACAGCTAGTTACTACCACCTTATCTGAAAAACGTGCAAAAAGTGGAGAAGAATTGTTCTCATGACTGTTCTACAGATTATTCACTCGTGATTTTCACGAAGCTCTAGAATGATTCTTCTTAGTAAAAAGCATATGGTCTTCTCCTGCACAAAGACCATCAGCAGATTGAAACGGAATAGCTTAAAGAGCACAAACAGGATCTGGTAATCTCATACTACCATTTTTATGTGATTTAAAGGATACGCGTCACGTTTTTTTCTTAGCTGAAAACATATGCCGTTCTTTTAAGTAAACTGATCACCTTTACCTAATTCTCATTATCAGCGACGGGTACGTATACGTATAGTAATGGGGGAGATAGCTGCAGTGAAAGATCTTTTATCGAAAGTTAGAAGCAAGCTAGATTGAACTTATTTAATAGTCTTCGAGCTCAGAGCTTAACTGTAGCTCCCAGGGCTTTAGTACGGAAGACAGTGCCTTTGATTTTAAATCCAATGGCAAAGATATTTTCAAAAACGTAGCATCAATGTTATTTGGTATAACAAAATAGCTCATATGCTTCCTTTTACTCCCCAAAAATATGGATCACCGAAAGTTAAGGGTAAAATTCTGGAGATCTGGTTAGCAGAGGATTGTGATGCTGCTAATTAAAGCCTTTGATGTTTTATTGATAAGATTTCAGAGTATCCTGTGCAGTGATAAGAAGACGAAGAAAGATCGGAGAATAGCTGTTAACATTCTATGCCTTCCCGTTAGTGCACTGTAGCGTCATAAGAACGAAGAATCCGATTGAATCAGCTTTTACGATAATGAACTTATGAAGACGAAGCGTTAAAGCACTATGTTTTGAAAAACAAGCATTTCAATGATATTTAAGTTGCTTCTGTCTGCTAAAAAAAATGAACTGTGGCTAAGGGAGGATTTTAGCTACTGACTCTAGTGTTAAACAACATCTAATTTTAGAAAAGAGAGCAGATTTACGAAGGATCAAAATGTAACGCAATCTTTTAACTGTTATGCAGCAGATATGCTAATAACTTTTAGCTCTATGATGCAGCAGATAGATGATAGCATCTTGGAAAATTTTTTTGATTGCTCTTTTTTGAAGAACAACTCACACTATACAGCATCTTTAATATTCAGGTCAATACGGATGACGGAAAATATAAACATACAGATTTTTATTAAGTTATCAACCCTAAATGTGAAATCATAGATGATGGTAATTTTAATACCCTATTTGTGGTCCACTGCAGCATATAGTCCAAGGTGTAGTTTTACCTAGCGTAAAACAAAGATTTTAATAGCGAGCGATTATTATAAAAAAAGCTAAAGAAAGAATGGGGATAGTAAAAGGAATGTGATTGCGAGTTGCAATCGAATAAAATTTAAACCTGATTTGCGAATCACTGCTCAATATCTTGAAGTCTCATGAACTGCAGGCTTTTGACTTACAGTTTTAGTAGAAAATGACTGCAGGGAAGATTAAGGAGAATTAGAGCAGTAATTATCCAGACATCTCCATGATGCAAATTATTTAATTAAATATCTATTCTACAAATAGATATGCCCCAAGTTTACACTTTCAACATGTTTTTAAGAAAGTTGTTTTACTCGTCATCGATGGTGAAAAGCAGTTTAGTTGAGCGAAGGAGATATACATGTGGTAATTAGTCTCTGTATATATTTTAAAGAAATAGAAATCGTCATCCTATTCTAACATTTGTAAGGTCTATCTTACCCAGATATCTTTATGTTTATTCTAAGAGGCGAAGAAGATAGGAATTACCCCTTTATCTCTTTAAGAGATAAATTCATAGAAAGCATATTTTCAGTTATTACTTCTTAAATATAACTTCATCAGCGTCATCAGCTTAATCTTGGCATTGTTCAAAATCTTGAATAATCCTGAGCAAATACGGAAATACTTGCGTGTCAAAATTGGGGATCAAGAATTATATAAATTACTGCATAGCCTATTTTGAGTGTCATAAAATTTAATCGGTCTATCATCATTAATTTTGGTAAAGGGAGATCATAAATCAGTTCAGATAAATAGATGGTGTAATACGTGAAGTTATGTGTTGTTATCTTACTGATTTAGCTGATTTACATTTTATCAGATTTATTCTGAGGCATCTATATGAATTCCTTAAAATTAACATATCGCAGAATAAAGACAGTACTCAGATTATGAACATCATAAAAGTAGTGTAGCTGCGGCGTTCATAGCATACAGTACTACGTTCTTAAGTAATTAAATAACTTTTATAATGCCTATCTTTCTTATAGGACCAGATCATTATAAAAATACCAATAATGATCATAGGAATTGATAAAATTTGCCCCATACTTACACCACCAAATAACCCCAACTGCGCATCTGGCTGACGGAAAAATTCAACAAGAACACGAAAAACACCATAACTAATCAAAAATAATCCTGACACACTACCAATTTGACGAGGCTTACGAATAAATAAATTTAAAATAATAAATAAAATAAACCCTTCAAAAACCATCTCATAAAGTTGAGAAGGGTGTCGTGGTAATACACCAAATTGTTCTAAAATAGGTAATAAAGAAGGATCTTGACTAATAACCTGAACGTCCTCTCCCCGAGAACCTGGGAACAACATTGCCCATGGGGTATCCAGTGTTACACGTCCCCAAAGTTCACCATTAATAAAATTACCTATACGCCCCATACCTATTCCAAATGGAATTAATGGCGCAACAAAATCAGCAGCATAGAAAAAATGGCAACGGGCTCTACATGAATAGAACCATATGGCACATATCACACCGATTAACCCACCATGAAAAGACATTCCTCCGGCCCAAATTTTAAATAAATATAAAGGATTGCTTAGAAAGGCTGGAAAATTATAAAATAAAAGATAGCCTAAACGCCCACCGATAAATACACCTAAGAAACCTATATAGAGTAAGTTTTCAACTTCATTTTTCATCCAGCCGCTATTTGCTTTGCTAGCTCTCCGCTTCGCCAACCATAAAGCGAAAATAAATCCTATCAAATACATCAGACCATACCAATGAAGGGTTATCGGACCAATCGAAAATATAACAGGATCAATATTAGGAAACGCAATATAACTACTATTCATCATCTTCACTCTTTAATTTTATATAGAACTTGATATAATTGTGTGATTGAATACGATTTAAAATCTAATGGATTCTATTGAATAGATTCATTAATAAATCTATTTAATGTATATTTTACGAAGTAAATTTTTAAAAAATAAAGAAGAGTAGCTTTCACTACCCTTCATCGTTTTCAAAGCAATAGAATTGGCTATTAAAATTAATATACTTTTAATAAATTTATTTAGCTACGTTATAAGCCTATAGGTAGGACTTTTATTTGATGTCACTGTACTATTTTGGAGTGAAATAACCATTGGAGAAAATTCTTTCATAACGCATCGATAAACATCGCGTTTAAAAGAAACAACCTGACGAACAGGATACCAATAACTCACCCAACGCCAACTATCAAATTCAGGCGTTTTACTTGTTTGCACATTAATATTATGTTCATTACAAAGCAATTGTAACAAAAACCAACGTTGCTTTTGCCCAATACAAACTGGCTTTGTATCCCAACGCACCAAACGTTTGGGTAATTTGTACCGTAACCAGTTCCGGGTAGATGCTAATATTTTAACATCTTTATGATTCAACCCAACTTCTTCGAATAATTCCCGATACATTGCCTTTTCTGACAATTCTTTAGGATTAATTCCCCCTTGAGGGAACTGCCATGAACGCTTTCCATAGCGACGAGCCCATAAGACTTGACCTTGGCGATTACAAATTACAATTCCTACATTCGGGCGGTAGCCATCATTGTCAACCATCTGACTACCTCGTTAAAATTTAAAAGATAACTTATTGTTTTATATTACTCTATATAGTAATCCTTTATCAAATATAGTATTTGCAATTATAAGATAACATCTTACAATAAAATCATCTCAATAAGTAGGGTTCTAGCTATCAGTTTAATATTGTTAATAGCTGGCTAGAAAACTCGTCGAACTTAATCCTGATTAACATCGTCGTACAAATTTAAGCAATCCTAATGGTTTATTCATTCATAAATAGTTTCATTAACTGTCCACTCCTTATATCCTGCATTATTTTAATTTAATTATATAGGAGAACTCAGTATTGAAAAATTTACTATTAAAAATAATTAGTGCTAACTTAATTTGTTGTTCAGCTTTTGCTCTACAAGAAAAACCTATATTAACTGTTTACACTTATTATTCCTTTATTGCAGATTGGGGGCCAGGACCCACAATAAAGCCTGCCTTTGAACAAATATGTCACTGTAAACTAAAGTTAATTGGCCTAAATGATGGGGTAGCGTTATTAAATCGCCTTAGAATGGAAGGAAAAAACAGCCCAGCTGATATTGTTCTTGGACTTGATAATAACTTAATTGATCTGGCAAAAAAAACGGGCTTATTTATAAAGAGTCAAGTTGATACCAGTCAACTGAAATTACCTATAAAATGGAATAATAATATTTTTATCCCTTACGATTATGGTTATTTTGCTTTTATTTATAATAAAACGCGGACCACTGAAATACCTAAAAGTTTTGATGAACTTATTAATAGCACCCAACTATGGAAAATTATTTATCAAGATCCACGTACCAGTACACCAGGTTTAGGGTTATTACTTTGGATACAAAAAATTTATGGGGAAAACAGTACCCAAGCTTGGCAAAAAATAGCTAAAAAAACTGTAACTGTTACCAAAGGTTGGAGCGAATCATATGGATTACTCTTAAAAGGTGAAAGTGATTTTGTTCTAAGTTATAGCTCTTCACCGGGCTATCATCTGTTAAATGATAAAAAAAATAATTATGCTGCTGCACTATTTAGTGAGGGGCACTACCTGCAAATTGAAGTGGCTGCTAGATTAGCAACGAGTAAACAACCTAAACTAGCTCAACAATTTATGCAATTTATGCTCTCACCAACATTCCAAAAAACATTACCGACAACCAACTGGATGTATCCAGTCATTGATATTCCCTTAGTTGACGTTTATCAACAAATACCAGTACCCAAAAAATCATTGCAATTTAATGCAGAAGATATTACTCAACATCGCAATCAATGGATTTATTTATGGCAAAATGCCGTCAGTCACCAATAGGCAGTTCACTTTGGCTTAACATAGTCGCATCCGGCCTATTAATCACTATTACAGTAGTCACTTTTAGCACTTTATGGTTACATGCTTCCAAAATAAGTTGGGAAGAATTTATTGATGATAGTTATTTATGGCATATCATTGGATTTACATTTTGGCAAGCATTACTATCAACTTTATTATCAGTTATTCCTGGAATATTTCTAGCTAAAGCTCTTTTTCGGCGGCATTTTAAAGGTCGGACACTATTTTTACGTTTATGTTCAATGACACTAGTATTGCCAGTACTAGTTTCTATTTTTGGCTTATTAACCGTTTATGGTCGTATGGGATGGATTGCTCAAGTTTGTCAATGGTTAGGTATTAATTACCAATTTAGCCCTTACGGCCTAAAAGGTATTTTATTAGCACATATCTTTTTTAATTTACCTTTAGCTAGCCAGATGCTATTACTCTCACTAGAGAGTATTGCAGTTGAGCAACGCCAACTTGCAGTGCAACTAGGCATGAACCGATGGCAAAATTTTCGGATTATTGAATGGCCCTATCTTAGGCGACAGATTTTACCAACATCTGTCCTAATTTTTATGCTTTGTTTCGGCAGTTTTTCTACCGTACTGACACTTGGCGGCGGGCCTGCTGCAACCACCATTGAACTTGCTATCTATCAATCATTAAGTTATGATTTTGATCTCAATAAAGCCGCTTTGTTAGCTTTAATTCAACTTTTTTGCTGTTTAGGGCTAGCCTTATTAAGTCAAAAATTAAATATCGTCTTTTTCGTTGGCACTAGTCAACAATTACGCTGGAAAAATCCAGCTGATTCTCAATGGCAGAAATGGTCGGATACATTGCTGATTGGTATAACTCTATTTTTCTTGATTCTACCTTTATTAGCTATTATTATTGATGGTTTAAACGTAACACTATTACAGGCATTACAAAAGCCAAGCTTATGGCAGGCATGCATTAATTCGATTTTTATTGCTATTAGTGCTGGAGTACTTTGTGTTATTTTCACTATGATGCTACTTTGGGGCAGTCGTGAATTACGTCTTCATGGCTCAATACTACTTCATCGAATTCTTGAATTAAGTGGATTATTAATCCTAGCAATACCAAGTATAGTTTTAGCAACCGGATTCTTTTTATTACTTAATAATACCGTTATTTTAACTTACTCTCATTATAGTTTAATTATCTTCACAAATGCTTTAATGGCTATTCCTTATGCCTTAAAAATATTAGAAAATCCGATGTATGACTTAGCTGAACGCTATAATTTATTATGCATTTCATTACAAATAAAAGGCATAAATCGACTAATTTTAATTGAATTAAAAGCCTTAAAACATACAATAAGACAAGCCTTCACTTTTGCCTGCGTACTCTCAATAGGTGATTTTAGTATTATTGCGCTGTTTGGTAATGAGAATTTTCTTACCTTACCTTATTATCTCTATCAACAATTAGGATCTTACCGTAATAATGATGCGGCAGTTACTGCATTATTAATGCTATTAGTTTGTTTCAGTTTATTAGAATGTTTCTCAGGAAAAGAGCATGATTAAATTAGATCAACTTGTCTATTGTTATGAAAACCTAATAATGCAGTTTAATTTTCAAGTAAATAAAGCTGAAAGGGTGGCTATATTAGGCCCTAGTGGTGCAGGGAAAAGCACTCTATTAAATTTAATCGCCGGATTTCAGTATCCAAAAAAGGGTAAAATTTGGCTAAATAGGCAAAATCATACCGATACATCACCTGCAAAGCGGCCAGTTTCTTTCCTTTTCCAGGAAAATAATCTCTTTTCTCATTTAACTGTTTGGGAAAATATTGCCTTAGGCATTTCACCAAATTTACGTTTAAAAAGATTCCAACATTGCACAGTAAAGAAGATCATAGAACAAGTTTCACTTAATAATTGTATAACTCGTTTACCGGCTCAAATATCAGGCGGACAGCGCCAACGTACTGCGTTAGCACGTTGCTTAATTCGCCAAAAACAAATTTTATTATTAGATGAACCTTTTTCTGCTCTCGATCCTGCATTACGTAATGAAATGTTAATATTACTTAAACAAATATGTAATGAACGTCAATTAACCTTACTGATAGTATCTCATAACTTAGAAGATACTAACCAAATAGCAACTCGATCTATTGTTATTACAGATGGAAAAATTGCCTATGACGGTCAATTAGATTGGTTAATTAATGGTTCGACGCCAGCAAGTATACTGCTGGGTATATTTCATTCCTGATTTTATTTATAAAATTAAGTATTAATTCATACTTTGACGGGTAATTAGAATTGGAAAAATTATGTTCATTTCTGTTATATAAGCTTTTAAAAAAGATGATGTTTATTCTACTAATTAATTTTGTTGATGATTTTAACAATAAAGAAATGATACATTATGAAATGTCTACCCTAAAATATTCGATAAACTAGATATTACCTGTAATTTCTTGCATGAACTTATTCGTAATGTATTGGAAATTAATAGGCACTGCTGCTGTTGAGGGTGAGTTATAAGGAATGGCTGCGCCAACGTGCTGAATAGCGCCTTGTTGGCTTGACCCCAACCACATGCTCGTCAACCGTAATAGCTATGTGCCATAAGCAAACTATATAGACTGATATTGCGGTGTTGAGATTAAAGTACTTAAAGTATAGAAATCATGATGGCAACAGAATATAATTTAATAGCTCCTTTCTACTTCCTTATCTGAAGTATATAAAAGGCGACGAGGAGTTTTGGCTATCATACCTGCACCTGCGAGCCATATCTACTGGTGATTTTTATAATTCTAGATGCGATTCTCTTGCTTAAAAATACATAGTCTTCTTATTGGAGAGATGATTAGGAGACTGAGATAGGAATACCTAAGAGTATAGGCAAATGGTGTTTGGATGATTTTAGCAATACGCGTTACGTTTATTTCTGGGCCGGTGTCATATACCTTATTCCTATTAGGCAAAAGCTGATGATGCTTTTTGCCTGCTGCTAATTATCAGCATCACTATGTATGGATATGAGAAGATTATTACGCTTGAAGATGCTTATGAGAATAGAAAACAAATTGGGCGTATAAATTTTTAATGTGGCTAGTGAGCGCGTTTTTTAATCGTATCTTCGAGGCTTTCTACGAGAAACTGTGCCCTTAATTTTAGAATAGCAATGCCTAAAGATGTTCCCGGATATTTAGCAGCGATGCCGCTAATAAAATTTGATATTTTGTTGCAAGTTTTTAGCATATTCTGAAGCGATGAAGATGCTGGAGAAAGAGCGAGAAGAATGTCTGAGATTCTACGGTTTCCTATATCAGTGCAGTGGACATCATAAGGACGATGATAGGATTGAATTGGTTTTTCTGATACTTAAGGCACGAAGCTGATGTCTAAGCACTTGTATTTTGAAAAGCATCAATTTAAGGATGGAGAATAGATTTATGAAGTATCAGAGTGAAACCTGATTATTATATATTAGATTTACTAATAACTCCAATTGTTGTGATTTAAACAATCTTTTCCAGACTAGGATAATTAGATAAAAAAATAATTTCGTATCATGGAATCTACTCAGATATATTTAATTGGCTTATATAATTTTCACATTTTAAATGCAGAATTCATTACTAACAATTCTCTGGTCACTATAGCTTATTAGGCTATAGTGACTTAATTTTATCATCGTCAGTAACGGTTTTACACCATTTAGCATCCTTTGAGCAAAAGATGGAGATTCTTTATCAATAATTAACTAAAAAAAACGGCTAACATATTCTGCATTAAACTCTTCAAGAATCTGGTCGCTCACATGACCTTGTCAGTTTTGAATGATTAAGACTTGAACTTGTTCTTTCCTTTTATTTTCTTCTCTTTCGCGCTTTCTAGCTTTCCTGTCTGGAATATAACAATTCTCTTTTAAAGGATTCAGGGAAATATTTCATTAACTTCAATAATACTACTTAATACATTTAAGTTAGCTGCCATCACTGAAGAAAAAAGCAGTGACCTCTATCTAAACGCAGTTTTAAAATTAATGCCTATTTGTTTTGCTTACTCTCGTCAAGTCAAGTTATTTTAAGATATATTACAGATAACTAAACCATTTGTCCTTCTGATATAGTTTTACTAAAGATTTCTAGTAAAATCTTAAATCTTTTCCTGTAATCAGGGATTTTATAACGATATTGCTGAACCCTAACGAATTTCCCCAGCGATCCCATATTCACTGTGATAATATGGGTAGGATAAAGTAGAATTAGTTTCTTCAAAGCATTATCAATATTTTGATATAATATCGCTAAACATAATTAATAAGATGTAGCCCTACATTAATAGGGAGTAAAAATCTCTTTGATCTCTGTATGATTATTTCCTTTTATTTATAGAAAATTTCTTGTAGGGAATTTTTTTCTTACAATATAGGAGATTTCTACCAACAACTTTTGCCAACATAACTATTAATTCTCATTTTTCTGTTAATTAGATCAATCAACATGTTGCTCATAGCCCTGAAAGCTGTTTATCTGTTCTTACGTAATTTTAATTCTCTTTTTAAGAATGAAATAATTTTATTGAGCGGTATATCATCTGCAAGCCTGGTTCTGACTGCATAATCCATGCAAGCGACTGTGCAACCAGGTTGCTATCGTCTAATAAGGTATTATTAATCTACAACCGAGAACAATTAGCAGCCACATCGTTCTTAATCTAAGAAATAAGGTCTTATTATGTTCAAAACTTTTTGGTGTATTGTGTATATATAATGCCGTGATGGTTTCTATCTTCTAAATTTAGCTGTTAAATCGAAATCTATTATTTTTCCATATCCGATACAGCAATCTTTCATTATTTTCAGTATTGCAATATAAGGTTACTCATCTAGTATTAAGATGAGTAGGAAAACTATAATAAGAAAAATTTTCTAGTTTTTTTATATAAAAAGGCTATCTGATTTATTGGCACTTGGGGTTTCAAATTTTTTAACTCAAATATTGCTTTCGTTTTTTTAAAATATTCTTTTAATAAAAATTTCTTACTAAAGGCAAGTTAGTTTCTACAAAATGAGTGCATACATGATAAAATTAATATCTACATGGAGCGAGCAATCCTTGTTCTCTTTTGATTTGAGTTTGATACTTTCCAACCCAGACTTTGTTAACATGTAGACAATTTACAAACATTTTACCTTTTGCACTGGCGGTATTACCACGATAATATTCTATCACTACATGCGCATTAATTCAAACCATTGATTGCTCGTATCTTTATTTAAAGAGTTTAGTTACTCCATGCTTTGCAATAAATTTAACATAATTCTTCATACGGTTTTTCCTCATATATTAGAGAAATATCACCTAAGTAAACAGCTTGAATTAAATAAAGTTTTTCATCATTTATTCAGATTTTTAATTAATTTTTTCTCTTTTCTGAGTAGTATCATCAAACTACTACCTTTTTGATCATTCTCCGTGAGATAATACTTTTATCCAATTCGATTCTATCTTGTATCTGATTAATAATATTAGTTCTATTAAGCTAATCAAGTCAAGCAAGTTAATATCTTAACTTACTTCTAACGCAGTTATCCTGTCAAACACGCTTACCTGTAATTCGTAACTATAGCTGATTATCATTAAACATTTTTCACTCTTGAAAAATCAATAAATCTAATAGATAGCTTAACCACCATTCCTAGTAGTGTAAATATGCATAAGTTAAAATTTAGCCGATCTCTCTTTGAGCACTTTTGATATTTTCGCCATAAAGTTTTATGGGGAAATTGACAATCCTGTTTACTCAGGAACGTTAAATCTTCAGGTTTTGTTTTAGCTTTACACGTATAGCATTAATGTATTTGACTATCTAGAATATGCTCATGGCAGGTCTTTAAATAGAAGGAGTACAATAATATTTAATATAGTATTGATTTGCTTTCTTTATAAAATGAATCTTTACCTCACAAGAAAATAGTTTATTGAGGCTTGTCAGTACTAATCAATTTTCCTTAAAGACTTATTAGGTTGATTTACTGAGTAAATATGGCTTTAAAATAAAGCTCTCGTTCTGTTCCATGCAGTTAATAAGCCTGTTTGATATCTTTCCTTGATAATATTTACACCGTTATATCTGGTCACAAGTACCTTGAATATCTTCGGGTTTTAATTTTTTAAGTAGTATTGAACTTTCAAATCTCTCACTACTGATGTTATAAACAAATGAACTTAAAACAGCTTTCTGTAAAATTAGTAAGCACAGAAGAGCGATATAAGGTTCAACTATGAAAAGTGCTACCTGAAAATCTTGTTTTATTAACACGTTGGATTATTCTTTGTTATAAATGCCACTAGCATATCATCCCTTTGCCGATATGAGCGTGACAGACAGTAATCATATACTAAATTCCCCGCCGCCATTACGATAGGGTTTAGTACTTATCTTCGTGATACTTTTACCAAGAGATGAAGCAAGTGCTAATACATCTTCTTCCGTTAGTAAAAAAAAGTGTTTTTTGAAAATTCATTACCTATTTCTCGTTTTATGGCGGCGATCTTTATAGCGGTAATACTAGTTTAGAACAACGTTCAGAATTAAACAAGATAATGCTTGCATTTAAAGTTAATTCACTAAGATATAACACGCACCACAAAGGGAACATCGTTTCGCTAGAACCAAAGAAGTGCCAGTTGTATATTTTAATGTTATTCATAAATAACTTTGCTTATTCATTTAGTTTGATAGAATGTTAACGGTTAACAATATTTATTAATAATCACCACGCACTTATCGCCCTTGATATCGCTGTTTCATCAATTTCTTCAATCTAATCACTCCTACTTGTAAATCATTATTCTAAATATTTGTCTTAGTTAATGCGTCAAACACACATTTCTATAGTTATCAATATTTTGTTTTCTTTTATCTGGAAGATTAAGATTTAATAGCACTGATATTTCATCATAAAAAATTTAATGATCATACTGGATGGAAGCCTTAGAAGGCAATTTCTGTCATATGTTTGAATTTCTTTGCAGCCTTACTAAGATATTAAGCAATACGCATTATATACCCAACAATGATTAACGCTTGCAAAAATAGAGTTCAATAATTATTTGTTTATTACTAACTTTATTGAAAAATATTTATCCATGATATTTTGAAATGATGAATAATACATTAAACTGGATAATGATATTTATCATTAATAGTAAAACATTAAAACAATGCAAAGTACAATAGAAAGAAAATAGTTAAAATGAAAAATACGCTTCCTTTACTGTTGCTTGTCTTTCCGTCTTTTCTTATTTCAGTAGAAAAATAACAGTCGTCATTTTTAGTTATAAAACATACTTTATTAGATGTTTTAATTCTCCATAGAAGCATTTTATATATCTATCAGAAGGCAAGTAATATCATAATTGTTTTTCTGCTTATGATACTATGTTGTTCAATAGTTTTTCACTTAAGAGATAATCTTCCTGTATAAGAGATTACAAAAGATTACACCTTAACTTTTACAGTTAGAATTAAATGTATCGTGATTTTCAGTTAAAATTCTGGCTATCACCTTGCTTCTATCGGCGATATCGTCCAGTTTAAAACTAAATTCAGCATCTAATCTTTAAATACTTGAATAGGGGTTTTTACTACCTATCTTTATAAATCTGGATGTATTACTGATTAAATATATTCAAACTACTGTAAAGTTTTGGTATAAGGAAAACTTAGAAACTTTCTTAATTATCCGGTGTTGTGTTTGCTTGCATCTTTTTATTCTGTGCAAGTTTTACAGCTATACACCAGAGTTTAGGGTCAGTATTAAATGTTTTCTCAACAGAATATCCTTTATTCGTATATTTCTTAACCAGCCTATTTACTTATCGATCATTTAGTTAATGCTTTGAATTTAATAAATTCTATCTTACACTATTGTAAGTCTGTTTAGTGCTGAAGAGGATTTTATCCTGTATCATCTAAAATACTACTATTAGAATTTTAGCACCATTTAAATTAATTCTAGCTCATACTGAGTTCATGTAAATATGCGTAATCGGAACTTCCTCACATCTAATAACCAGAGCACAACCGCCACCGTCGTTGATGCAGTTAATCACCTCTCCAGGATAAATCAGGATGATTCATCCAGTAATAGATTATTGATAATAATCGTCAGTTTCATCGCCTCATAGCGCGTATTGATGATTATAAATAATATAAGATTTTTCTCTTCGTTATCGAACCGAATCCCATCTTCATCGAAGATAAGGAAATTAAGCTGAGTATGATTTTTAATAATCTTAACTTCTGAGAAAACAGATCGGAATTTTTTTTCACATTGATTTAAACGCTTTCATAATCTATAAGTTTGTCATGAATAGCGCATAACTTTGCTTTGCGTTGATAACGTCCTTTGCAATAGCCAATATCAGAGAACTTTTCCTATAGTAACTTACTTATACATCACTAAACCGCTACAATCTTTAAAACGTTTAAACTAATGGGTTGATATGCGTTGCAAAATTTTAAGCAACATACTACATTTGAATTCATTGCCTTGTAAGTTTTCAGGGTGTATATCGGAAAAGGATTCATGCAGGTTCAAACTCCATAAACATTTTAATTTTATTCTCTTTACAGTATTTCTCCTCCTCTGCTTTTATTTATTCTAACTACATTATTTTTCTATCAAGCAATAGCAGGGCATTCGGTTTTTATTACAATTTTTTCTGTAGAGTAAGATTCTGTAATAGGAGTTTTTTGAACACGCCGTGCTTGTAAAAGATTGCATCCCTTTCCTAAAAAATTATGCACTTTACTAGCTTAGATGGACATGAATTTTATAGTTTTTGACACACGCGGTTAGTGATTGCTACGTTGAAGTTCATAGACAGTCGCTTGCTGAATTAGATATTTTAATTATCTCGTATTCCTTATTAGAAAAATTATCTCGATAGATTTAGATCTTTATTTATTGAGTAATTGTGAGCTAGCGCGGCTCTATGAGTCCTTAGTAGGTATTTGTAATTCTGCTATTAATAATTTATTGATTTCTTTATGCGCGAATAAACCACACAGAGGAATCCAGATTGGTTTTAGTAACGAATAGAGTAATCCAGTATTAAAGTATTGACTTTAGGCTGTGTAAAACTTCCGCAGAACTATAAAAACACTAATTTATAAATAAGCATCTGAAATCCAACTTACGCAAGAAAATCATTTCCGATTTTATCCCTAGCAGTTTAACAAAAAATTTTTTACCTGGACCGCTTAAATCTATTTAACCTCACACTGGGTTCTCCATATTGGTTTATTATAAGTGAATCAACTCTGTCAGAGAAGATCATCACCACGATCTAGTGCTTAAAAAAATTTTCTAATCCACTTCAAGTTAAGATTAATGATTTTTCTTTAACCAATCGGTGAAGTTCTTCAACTGATTTATTGGTGAATACCTGAAATTCATCTCTAAGTAAATTAGCAAAAATGTTCTTAGGTTATTCTCTCATCTGGATGAGAATAGGGTAAAGGAATGGTTTATTTAGTTTTAATATATTTTTTCTAGTTTTTCTTTTATGTTTACCTGATTTAGGTATATCTTTTCTTACATAATTCGGGTAATATTTTATTGAAAATAACAGACTTATGCTATAAACAGCGCAACTATGTTTGCTTCAGAGATGTTTATTAACTAAGCGCTCTCTTAAACTCTGCGATATGTTAATTCTAGGAATTTAGTCAGATATAGCTCAGAATAATTCGATTACAAAGCGTAAATCAGCTAATCTAGAAAGATAATACGCAAGTATTATCTACATCTAATCACGATTATTCGGAGTTTTGAGCACAAACGCCTAGACTAAGATGATGATTCTGGATATAACTACATTGAAGACAGATGACTAATAGTACCCTTTCTGATGAATTCATTACCTATATAGAACAGAGGATAATCTCCATCTCCTTTAATCCAGGAGATAAACATAAAGATAATTAGTCTAATAGACCTGATGAAAGCGGGCAGCAATAGCGATTTTTAATTTCTTTTTCTCTGCAACGATACCCAGATGTATAATAGCTTTCTATCTAACTAAAATACTTTCACCATTGATGATGACTGGAGTAAATTTCCTAAAAATAGGCTAAAAGTGTTAACTTGGGGACTCGTCTCCTATCTATTAAGCAAATCCTTGTCTGTAGCATTTATACTATTTAAGTATCCAATGATATTACTGTTTCTCTCCTCAATGTTCTCATTGCCCGTTTTTCTGCCAAATCTATAAGTCAAAAACTTACAGTTCATACGGAATTAAAGCACCGAGCACTGGTTAGCACAACAAGTGCAAATTTTACCTGACTGCAACTTATAACAGATTACTTTTACCATCCACCTATCTTCTTTAGCTTTTTTTTTGACAAAAATTAGCCGTTAATCGATGCTCTATTTTGCGCCGATATACCATTTTACTATCTTGCAGTTGACACACAAACAGAGTATAGAATTGATATCTTTCTGCCTTCTGCAGTTATAGTTAACAATTCAATAAATATTCGCATACTCATGTCTCCATCACTCATAACAATTAAGACATTAAACATACTATAGCATAAGCTATTCTTTAAAAAATAACGATCGAAAAATCTGGTAAGATGCTATTATTAGACTAATTCATGACAGCGATGGCTGATAAATCCCAGTAATCTTTTCTTAATCTTTAACATATCTGCGCCAGAAAACTGTAGCAACGTTATCTAACGGGGGCAGTAGGGGCAACGGTTATTGGAAGGTCTGCTTTCTTAAAAAAATAAAAGGCCCGTGGTATAGAGTAAAAGATCTCTGACGATAAAACATTATCCAAGTATCTGCGTTAAAATGTGGTATTCCTTAGAGGAGAATGATTGTACATTATTACTATGACTACCAGACTAAGTAAGTACCAGCAGAGATCTTGTCATAGGAAAAATGATTGGACATTATATTAGCGATATTTTGGTGAGCATTAAGATTATGCGTTACTATGGTTTCTTGTCGAATCGTCAATGCGAATCACATTATTCTTAAAGATGTATAAGACGCTGTACCGATGGCTTCCAAAAACCGGAAAAGCAGATTTTCTGATCTAATGAAAATATTTCTACGCATAGATTCGATAAATGCATTCTGTACTGAGAAAATAGTACTTTTTATCGACACTCAAGCCTGCCTGAGCAGGCAAACAGAATTGTTATCAAAAAGAAATAGATAAAAAATAGAAAAATGAGGGTTTATTAAGCTAAACCTAGAGTTAATATCACTAAAATTAGCGCATTAGATCGAAGAATACACACTCCAATGAAATCTAACTTACAATAGACTCAGTAAATGAATTCTATCTCTTTTTAGAAAAATGAATGACTTTTGCTTTTCACTTAATAGCAATTTAATTCCTTAAGCATCAAAGCGGTTTTTAGCAGGTTATTGCAGCATGGATTCGAGCTCCGTCTCAAGATCGCTGATTATCAACTGCCTAGAGCACAATTACGGATAAGCTTATGCAATGAAACAGAAGTAATATTTAGTTTTGCAAATACCTGTAGGGTAGATTTTCATGGTATATCATAGCTATACTGTTGAAATCATTTACGAAATCAATTCAGTAGGATACGCCACCATTTCTAAAATCCTATACTTCAGAAATAAGGATAACTCATTAAAATAGCGTAACAATCTTTTTAAAATGCATTTTATCATTATATTTCTTATACATCACCCGTTCAACAGTATCAACTACTGCTTGAGTATGGGTATCAATTTCAATATTAACTTTTTCCCCAAGACGTTTTTCTGAAATTGTAGTACGCGTAATGGTTTCTTGGATCAGATGAACACAAAAACGATTATTGATCACTTCTGCTATTGTTAAGCTAATTCCATCAACACCAATAAACCCTTTATGTAAAATATATTTCATTAATTTCTTATTATTCACATGAAACCAAATTTGCAGATTATTTTTAGATTTAAAAATTTTGGCTATTTCAGCGGTAATAATAATGTGGCCCGACATGACATGACCACCAATTTCATCACCATATTTTGCTGATCTTTCTAAATTAATCATATCGCCTAGTTTTAAACTACCTAAATTTGTCAGGCGCAAAGTCTCCTTTATTAAATCGAAACTTACTTTATCATCATTAATATGGGTAACAGTTAAACAGCATCCATTGTTAGCAACAGAGGCACCTGTTTCTAAACCTTTTAGTAATTCATTAGAGAATTTGACGGTATAAGTACGAAAATTAACGCTATCTTCCACCGCAACTAATGTTCCTTTTCCTTTTACAATGCCTGTAAACATATATTAAGTTCTCAACTTTAATAGAAATATTAAAACTCATTCTACGCAAGTTTTTCTAGATAAGCACTCTAGAAACAATAGATATAGAAACTTTCTACTTATTTATGGCTATAACTTTATCAAATCGATATAAAAAATTTTATGATCATTGAGTTATTGATAAATCTATGGTAATCAGCTTTAACTAAGGGTAGTTCTTACTTAAAAATTTAAAATCACCTGCTAATTGATTAGTATCTAGTTATATAGATAATATAATAATTCAGATCAATTTAATGAATCTACTATATAGGAGTTTAAGTTATGCTAATAACTAAACTAGTTCTGATAAGACACGGGGAAAGCAAATGGAATAAAGAAAACCGGTTTACGGGTTGGACTGATATTGAACTTTCCAATAAAGGCCGCGAAGAAGCGATATACGCAGGACATCTATTAAAAAAAGAAGGTTTTGTTTTTGATTATGCTTATACCTCTCTTTTAAAACGTGCTATTCACACATTGTGGAATATTTTAGACCAAATAGATGAACAGTGGTTAACAGTTGAAAAAAATTGGCGGCTCAATGAACGCCATTATGGTGCGTTGCAAGGTTTAGATAAAGCAGAAACTGCAGCAAAATATGGTGATTATCAAGTTAAACTATGGCGTCGTAGTTTTAAAATTACACCTCCAGAATTAACCAAAGATGATCCTCGTTACCCCGGTAATGATCCTCGTTATGCAAATTTAAACCCATCAGAAATTCCTACTACTGAAAGCCTATCTACCACAATTGAACGTGTTCTTCCCTATTGGGAAGGGGTGATTAAACCTAGAGTTGCTAAAGGTGAAAAAGTGATTATTACAGCTCACGGTAATTCATTACGAGGTTTAGTTAAACATCTGAATAAGATGAGTGAAGATGAAATCCTTGAACTTAATATTCCAACCGCCGTTCCACTTATCTATGAATTTGATGAAAATATAAAACCTATCAAATATTACTATCTTGCTGATTAAGATGAAATAACTGATAAAATTTAATAGGTGTTGCTAATCAAGGTAAACATAATAATTAATTAAATATATGTAAGGTCAATTCATGTCCTTATTAACATTAATTATACGCTTTTATGGAGTACTCAAATAGTTTCATCCAAATGATGTAATAATTTCTCACTATCTTACCAACCAATGCAGATGTCTATTATACTTCTAACATATACTAGCATTTTCTTTTAGTTATATCTTAACTTTACTCTAAAAGATAATTTTTAATCATTATTACCAGAATAATTGTTCTTCACTATGACATATTTAATTATCAATATTTCAGTTACTTTAAGCTGATTTCGTATTGTTACAACAATTTGGATGACTAAAATCAATCATAATATTAGCTAATAGCTCTTATTTGTAAACTTTCCTTAATGCTCTTTGTATCTGATTTATGAGTTATGTTCATCTCTAAGTGTATGTAGTTTTAGAGATGATGGCGATGGTATGTTTTGCTGATCAATTTTATGGATAATATCAACAACAAAGGAGGTGATATTCTATAAAAACTCTAGTCTACAAGGTTATTCCCGAATTGAATATTACTCTGATCCATTATATTAACGAATCCGTAATAGTGAGAGGTAGCTGATAGCACCGCTGTTAAGGAAGAGCTCCAAGATATACTGCGATGCATGCTCAATACTACCTTGTCAATAGGATTCGCCCATGCTGTCGACTGTAATAGTTTTTCTATAGTGAACCATAGAAAAATAAGTACTGAGAATATTGAGATTAAAGTTATCTAAAAAGTCAGGTGAGAAACCCTTAGTGGCACTAAATATGCTTCAATAGCTTGCTTGCTAGCACGCTTTCCTTTAGCGTGCAAAAGATAAAGAATCGCGAGCATGGCTGTATACCTCGAATTATTTCCACCGGTAATTTTTACGAAACTATTATATCCCTTCTCAGCAAAAAGAACATGATCTGCTATCGGTAAACTATTAGCAGATTAAAACAACAACACCTTAAGAGTATATAAAATAGTAGCTACGTGATTTAAACGATACGTGTTACATTTATTTCTAGGCTGATGGCATATGTTATGCTGTTAAGCAAGATAATCGCCTTTTCTTGCTTGGACATATGAGCCTTACTAGACTATGAACGTAAGGAGTTCGTCGCGCTTGAATATGGTTATAAAGAGTTAGAAGCGTATTGGAAAAAACTTCTTAATTACCTGTAAGCCTGAAGTTTAATGGTATCTCTCAGACTTGTTGAGATGGAAATATGATAGCATTAGTTTTTGGAATTTAATAGCAAAGATGGTTCCGGATACCTAGCAGTAACCCTATTAGGTACATAAACAGCTAATGTACTGCCTTCATTCCTAAAAAGCATACTACTGAATTAAGGGTTACTTGCGATAGATCGGTCTATAAGAGGGCCACTATACCATAATAAAGCCATGATGTTTTATTGACAAGGTTTTCAGTGTATTCTGTAGCGATAAAAAAGTTGAAGAAAGAATGAGAAAATAGCTAGCATTCTATAACTTCCTATCAAGCATTGGGGCTCAATAATAATTATGAATTCAATTAAATTAACTTTGCGACACTGATCCCTATAAAAGGGATTCGTAAAGCAGTGTCCTTTGAAAAACACCCTTTTAATGGTATTTCAGGTATTCCTATCTGCTCAAAAGAGCTAGAAGTGGCTAATGAGCCAGATCTGCTGATCATGTGATGGTAAACAATGTCCAATTGAGGAATGGGAAATAGATTTATGAAGCATCAAGCGTAGTGTAGCCTAATCATCATCTGGCAATTTACTAATCTCGCATACAAAATTCAAACTTGTGAGCAATTAATTAAAAGTAAATAGATTTATCTTGTAATTCATTGATAGAATTATTTTTCTATGTCCTATGTCGAAAAGTGTTTTAAGGAAAGTATGGATAATTCAGGCTATCTTATCAAAGATAGCCTATAGAAATTTCTACACTATGTATGAAGGATTTTCGATGCAGTGATTGTTATGAAAGCAACGAGTCATACAGATTAAAGAAATTTTTCTTATTTCTCTACCAACATCTAAAGCTGCATCTTATTAGTTGGGTTGATTAAGCTGTAGGATGATCTTATTGTATGTATTGAAGCAACTCATTCCACTTTATTCTGCCTATATTCACACAGTGAGCATTTTATCCACTGTGTGGTTCATTAGGGTTGCAGTGATATTATTGAAAATCCTCCAATTACAGAAAAAGATTTAACAAACGTACTAGAAGTCCTCTTTTAAAACTACATCACAAAGATAAATGATTTAATTATCTAAAATGTATATTGAATAGATTGACTTTACTGGAATTAACAAAAATAAATAAGCATTGATTTAAAATAGCATTTAGATGGGGTGTCACTGTTTTTTCTTCAACAGCAATAGCTAACTTAAATACACTAAGTGTATTTTAAAATCGACAAAATATTTTCCTGAAAATCATTTAAAGGAAAGAATTGTATTCTACATAGAAAACGTAGAAACGTGGGAAAAGAAGATAAAAAGAAAAACGAATTGCGGTCTTAATTATTGGAGATTGACAAAAGGGGAGATATTCATGTGAGCGATGAGATTCTTGAACAACTTAATATAGAGTGTGTTAGCTATTTTCTTGAACTGATTCTAGATAAGAGCTCATCCTTTATTCAGATGAATACTAAATGATAGGAAATCGTTTGCCAGCGAGCATGAAATTAGTCACTATTACCTAATAAAGTTTACAACTAATGATTTATATGTAAAATTCTGATGAATTATATGTAAAATTCTAAATTTTAAACATGAACAAGTTATATTAATTGATTAAAATATGTCTGAGTATATCCCATGGTGTGGAGTCGTTTTATTTACTAAATTATTAACCTGAAGAGAATTGTTTTAAATTAAAATAATTAAAATATAAAGGTGCTACAAATTTTTCTGCGAGAAAAGCAACAATCTAGGCACACCCTTTTAAAACCATGTGACGCTATCAGCAATGGCTCAGTTTTCACTACTGACTGGTATTAACAGACTTTTTATAACATAATTCTTCAGCCTGTTTATCCTAAATAGCACTCGCTAAAAAGCGAAAGCAAAATAGTTTTCATTCGGTTTTGCGGTGTAAAGTTGTTTGAACATCTTGCGGATACAAATTTTGGATTATTAAAAGTATTGGGAGGTGATTTGCAGTGTAATATCGACCTTTTGTTCCGGTACAAACACCGTTATTATTAGCTCCTTAGTTTGCCTGATACACTCACTGATGATAGAGTCACAGTGCTGCGTGATAGTTAGTGACTCAGTTAATATGAGACTCACTAAGAAGGATATCTAGGTAATTTTTCATTATAAAAGTCTATCTACTATTCGTATAATACTCCCGGGTAAGTAGATATCATCCACGGGGACACCTAGCAGTTCGTTTAACAAGCATTTACAATATTCAACACGTACAAAATAACTCGTCAAAAACTACCTCGATATAGTAATCACGACAGCAACTCTCTTCCATACGTGATCAGCGTTAGACCGAATACTAAGTTCTTCGATCAAACACCTACTTGGCATGGAATCTAAAACTAATCTCACAAAACCGAGTTCCTATAGTCACGATATAGTCTCCCTACCAAAGCCAAAAATTGATCAGTCTCAACAACCGTTAAGAGATCCTTGCCTTGCTCTAGACCGGATGACATCAGCCAGTTATAAAATGCTCTAACTAGGTGCAATACCGGTCGCATAATATAGTAATAGTTAATGCTAACACTGAAGTTCTATACGGCTTACTTGGCATCACGCGAAAAATGCGCAATGTTTGAGAAATTTGCTTTCGTCAACGTTTCTTATAATGATTTTCGAGACTATACAGCCCAGCGGCTTTTGTTGCAATGGCAACAAAGACAGGAAACTTTCTGCATCAAATAGTACAGCCCCACACACCAGTAAGCATTGTCAGGTATCTTTTCTGGTGGGGTTTAGCGAATAAATTTCCTTAATGTAGGTTTTTAGTATTTTAAATTCCCTTTAAATGCCATTTAAAGATAAACAGATGCGCACTATCTATCATTAAGCCTCAGACGTGCACTTGTTTCAGCTAAATATAGCCTAGCTAAGCAAGTAGCATCTCGCGGCTCCTACCTCTAGCAATGAATTGACTAATTAATCACGCATCCAGAAAGGCAGGCAGCGCCTCATGTGGTAGGTTTTACTCACACTAATATTCTGGGTACCCCCACTTTTTTTTCATAATAGCAATCACAGACATGAACCAACCTTATCACAATTAGTAATTGTCCGCTATCCAGAAAACTATTAAAAACCTCAGCGTATCTATCAGTAAACAGATACAAGAGGATCGTCGGCATCATGCTATCGTCTATAAGTAAATTCGCCTTATCTTATACCCACCTCCCTTCGCATTCATCTAACGTAAATACGAACTTCACTCATTACGTCTTCCGATCAAAATCCCGCGCATCACTGAAAAAGTAGATATTGCAATGGGGTATTATTCATTAAGTTTATTTCCCTAGTTAAGACAAGCTCATATCAAGCTATCAACGGTGCCGTCAGTACCGGATCTCCCTCTAGCGCTTTAACTCTGTTGGCACGATAAATCCTCGTACGGGTCAGTGTTAACGTTATACGTTTCTCTCCTCTACACCTAGATCAAAGTACATCTTATTAATCAACAGGTCACTGCTCACTATTGACAAAGGTGATATATATAGAGGTAGGTAAGATGGTTGGTTTATCACAGTTCTCTACTTTCGCACCAGCACTCCTTTCTTTTATCACAACTGGAAGCTGCTCTGATTTAGCCAATACCTTAGCCACTTTCCTGCAGTCCATCTGCCTAATTCGCTTACGAGATGAGTTTTCTGTCAGCTAGAATGACTTTGAGACAGTAACGTAGAATCGCGAGATCATTGCTTTTTAAATTTGGAACAGCGCGCAGGGCATCGCTGTTAAGGATTACTACATTAACCGGCCGCACCAGCCCGTACTTTTAATCAAATAATACCGGCAACGATCGCGCAAAAGTCCTTGCTATACTAGGCCAGACAACATATTGCTGCCAGCAGAAAGATATTGGTGTCGGTTTTAGTAACCTTGGTCTGCATCATGTCCGGTTATCACCACTCCCGTCGTGATAAATCCACATAAAATCACAGATTAATATCTTAACCATGTAAAGATCAGAATCTGATAACCCAATGCAGATCTGCTTAGGGCGTATACATCTAAGCAATAGAGTACCTTCCTTCCTGACTACATTAGATCCGATTAACTTTCCAATCAGACAATACCACTTTCTCTATGCGAGAAAAGGAGGAAAGTTGTAAGGGTTAAAACCATGTCAACGCCATGTTTTGAATAACCTCCACTAGACTAATTGACCAAGGACGACAACATCTCTATATCTTGCACTACAGCTATTGCTAAATGCAGGTATTTTTAATAACTGCATCCGGTAAGTGCAAGTAGTTCGGTTGCATCCTCTTCTTATCGCGTAGACAATTTTGATGGACCAAAGCACTGTCTACTGGTCGGATAAACTTGATAGTCTACTGCTGGAGTGTGGCGATTACATGGAGATCAAGTGCGCTTGCCCAATTCTTATCTTCCCGGCTATTAGATAAACCGGCGGACGTTATATTCCTTCAAGAAACCACTTAAAAAGTATCGCCAGGCGGTTGGAGATGATTAAAGCCTTCCTTGATATTACCTTTCAGCGCAGTGAATGAAGCACAAAGTTCTGCACATCAAGCCAAGCCAAAGACCATTGATAGCGCTTTACAGCGTCCCATCCTTCTCGTTGACACATGGTTCAACACCTATACGGCATGTAAAGAAAACTCTAAGCCATCAGTTAGTGGTTAAAAAGTAAAACTAGTGTTTAGTCGCTTTGGCGATTAAACCACACAGTGATATCTTGTGCTCCACCTTAGTAAAATCTCATTATAGCAATCGACACCAAGTATATAATAAACTCTAGTAAATTCTCCTTATTAATGCTGTAGGAGATTTTAAAGTTTATTTAACCAAACAGTATGTGTCATAGCATGCTATAACTGATAAAATACCTGGTCAGCATTGTGGTCGCACGAACTAGGCGACAACCAGCAACTACGCTAGTTTTATAAACTCAGAAAGGTACGCTGTAAAAACAGACCCGTACCGCTACTTTTATTATCTGTGCCCCTTAATAAATATTGATAGTTTTCACCATTTACACATCGAGCTGTAAGCAAAGGGTTTCTGTCGGTGACGGTGCTTGTTTTGCAGCACTAATCCAGGTACCACCAGCGGAATACGCATATCTGCTTGGGCTTTTGCTTGCTTACCTCATTATTTATTACTCATCTTTCTTTTTTCACTTGGCATAAATATCTCATCCTGCCATCCAGCGAATTTTTTACAAAACGCGCTGGCCAAGCATCTAATCAACCAACCGCGCTCTTTCCACAGAGAAGAATACGACATCTAGTCTACTAAAGGATTTAAAATATACGCGGAAGACTTTACGGCGACTGCAAGCGTTACCATCAATATAGGTATATCGCTATTTATACTTTAATGCTGCTCATAAGTCAGTTTCTGATATACATTCTAACCGGCCAAGTTATATTGCTCCGTACATCGAAACGGTTCAGGAACAGACTATCGCTATACCGATAGTGACAAACTTCGAGGCAATATAAATTATCATAATGGTTTTGTGCGTATTGGCATTTACGTTACCGATAGTGCTAAAGGTTTGCCGTAGAAAATTTTACGCAATGCCATCAGTTTGGAATTGATCCGGATTAAAGTAATTTTTAAATAACGTCTCGCCACAGCGAGACATATGTCGAATACCGTATTAAAATTATTGAGTATTGAGTTATTAGTTTTGCAAACTACTTTCCTGGACTTAACCAGCAAGATTCAAAAAAGTTTTTTAATTTTGTTTTTAGCTGTTAAAATAACCCTTGATTTTTGCTTTACGGCGAAAAGCCACCTCATATTAGCAAATTATGAGGTGATCTCTCCGTCCAAAAGTTTATTGCATCTTTTTATGCGTATTTACCCTCTGTCCCCACATTGCCTAAAACATGAAGAAAATAGAGTTAACCCCCCAATAAATTATTTCCTAATTCGCTTTCAGCATGCAAACAAAAATCCTCGTCTACTTTTCGGTTTATACTAAATTTACCGCCGGTCGTGTATTCTTAAATAACCTTCTAAAATCCAAGGTAATGTTCTTGGTGTTTTTGTCACCCACTGAATATGATTATCGATCCGAATCTTATTCTTGTTATTCTACACATTTAGACAAATGGTATGATTTTCCAGCGTCATCTATTCAGATTGATATAGGCTTTTTAGGACCAACACAACGGCTAGCAACCCCCCCTGATCATACACCGGTAAAAATTGGATACGCATCGTTACAGATCGCTTTAGAGGAATAGATCCAGATGCTAAAAAACCAGATAACACTGATGCCATCTTTAGCGTAATCACTAAAGATGCTCTGGCCTTTTCATGACCCAGATGATTAAGTTAACTTCACAGAATATTCCCCCTAAAGATCTAGACTACGCATGATGGGTCAAAGAGAGCGGAGCGTCATGGCATGAGACTTTAACCGAATAGCTATATCTGCCGGGAAGGAGGGTTTGCCTAATAAATCAACAATCAGGAAGAATTTTACCTGCTTCTCCGGTTATCGGTTATTCAACCTGTAATAAGTGAGTTGATTTCTGACGATACCAATACAGCTAGATTAACGCAGAAAAATCGCTCAGTCTGTCCCGTCCCCTTACTGGACTTGGTGATCATAGTAAGCAATCAAACAGCGCTTCTTCCTCTCATTTTTTTTCCTGCACTTTATTCAGTCCGTCCTGAGTCAAGCGTCAACTGACCATCCAGGCAACATTGCCCAGATACTGAGCAATAATAAACTATTCAATAATCTTATTCCGAGAGACTTTTAATTTCAATATTGATAACGGTCCATTGAGTCTCTCCATCTTCTAGAGTTGGAGAGGAATCCCTACCGATGCAGCAACTTAAATTTGACCATTTACAACAGGCAGAACCTTCATTAACTTCAAGCTATTTGCAGTTTTCATTATACAATCATTGACTAATTCGGCATTAATAATATCTTTATCAATTAATGGCCGCAAGGTGACATTCGTATAACGTGCTCGTCATTATTGCTGCAGGTGATTAGAGACTGTCAAGCCAGAATTTTAGTTACCATCGCACCAGTGTTCATTAACCACGCTAGCGATACACCAGGTGAGAGCCATTCCAACCTCGTATACCGCTTTCGTCTGTATGTTCTATGTTCTATTGTTATTCTCGCTTTTTATAATACGCGCTGGCTATGAATTATAGCGTAGAATTTAGGCAAAAATTTTCTGCGTCAGTTAGAGACTCTTCCGCTTTGTTTAGGCGTTGCTCATTATCCTTATTTTACTGTAATTGGCTTTAAACTCCAACGCGATCTCTTGTCAATTGTTATAATTTCTGTGCTCAGTGAGTTATAACTCCGTGTAAAAACTTTTATTTTCATCCCATCCTCAAGATCTCTCCATAGGAGTCGCTTTATAGGCATAAAAACCTGTACACTGATAATTTTCTCATGCTTTTCCCGGATAAGTTAAAAGCAGCCATCATTGTTCGTTATACCTGTTCGTTAATACAGATAACAATCTTCTCCTGCTATTTCAAACTTTTTTAAATAGCATCGCTATCCATCACAAATAAACTGGATCTGCTCTGTGAAAATGTGCAACTAGTTTGACCACATCCGGATTTTACATAACCCGTCTACTCGGTTTCAGTTGTTTTTGTTTTACTTGATAATTAGATTGTGGTAAAACTTATCAAAGTTATCAATCAGTCCAGTCTCATGCCATTCCATCACAATAAACTGCTTAAGTGTCTAGGCCCACCGGCGTACTCGCGTTTCTGGTTAACTTACAATACAGGAGAACAATTAGGTATGCGTACTCCAATGGGATAGCGCAGAAGGACACTATCGCCTCGGTATTTACATCAAAGTAACATGGATTCGAAACGTGTAGGTTATTGGTGGATCATTTTGAATGACCAAAAAGAAATTCATTATCAATAAATACGGAGTTATCGGCAAACCTACCGTATTGCAGGGAAATTACGTTCCACTCTGATGCTTTATGAAACTATTTTTAATTCTTAAATTTAACGTTATTTACCACCACAGGATCAAGGAGATTAAAATTCCCTGAGTTCCTTTCAGCTTTCTATTCAAAAAAACTAGAACCGGATCAGGGGATTTAACTTGTTGAACATGGTAGTAAACAACGTTAAATTTAAGGATTAAAAATAGTTTTATAAAGGATCAGCGTAAAATATAAACTTAAATTTTACATTAGATTTCCTAATAACTCTTATAATTTTACATGTATTTAATTTTACTACTAATAGTTAAAAACTCTAGCCAGCTTACCTTTTCCCCTAAGGAAAATTTGTTTTTCGGATGCGGATATAAATATAGATTCTCCAGATAAAATCTCGGCAGTTTGATTTTCTGAGGTTATAGATATACTACCTTCAACACAAAATAAAATCGTTGCTGAACTGTTTACTATTGTAGTTAATTGACTATCAATTAGATATAAGGAAAAAGCAAAATCATCTATGGGAATTGGATAAGAAAATTCATTATCATGTACACTTGGTTCTAGCAATAATGTATTGCAGGGTTTGGAAATGAAATCTAAATTAACCAATAATTCAGCAATATCAATATGCTTGTTAGTTAATCCTGCACGCAGTACATTGTCAGAATTTGCCATTACTTCTAATCCGATACCTTGAATATAAGCATGCGGCGTTCTGGCGTAGAGAAACATTGACTCACCTGCTTGCAATTCAATAATATTCAGCAACAATGCTACAAATAATCCATTATCATCAGGATATAGTGGCAGGATTTTTTTTATCGTGCTCCAAGGTTCTCCTTTTTCTTTCTGTAGAATAGACTTTAAGGCTGTAAGTAGCAGTTGCTTCTCTCTTCCACTCAAGTTTACTAAATGATTAAAAAGTTGTGGTAGTAGAGCTTCTGTTGGAGTATTTAAAAATAATTGAATAACTGGTGAATCTTCGGAAATTAGTACTAATAAATTAGCAATTTCTTTTAAAGGGCGAAATGAATTAAGCGCCTTGAAAGACGTTAAAGCATAAATTAATTCAGGCTTATGATTATCGTCTTTATAGTTACGATATGAACAATCAAGGGCAATTCCAGCTGCGTTTTCACGCTTAAATCCAATTTCAGCAGCAATCTTATCTGGATGCACTTGAATTGAAAGTGGGTGAGCTGCACAGAGTACTTTGAATAAAAAAGGTAATCCATGAAATTTTTTGGCGATTCTTTCACAAAGATAATACGTTGGATCAGTTGCGATTAGTTTATCTAACAATATTTTTTTCTGATTATTAAAATCTTCAACAATTGAACTAGCTTTAGGATGTGCCCCTATCCATAATTCAGCCATTGGTAAATTCTGAGGATTTTTGATATTGTAAAATTTAGTTAAGGCATCTTTACTTCCCCAATCATAGTATTGAATTTTATTGATCATTTTAAACATATTTAACTGCTCTTAGTTGATAAAATTTTTTAACTATAATTGTTTGATATTGAATCAATATATAAATCCTCTTCGCACATATATTATCCATAGCAAGATGCTACTGAGGGATATAGTTTAATAGCAAAATATCATGATATAAGGCTTCATCGTCAAGCAACTATAACACCTAAAATCAGAGGCGATCTTCAAGAAAGCGAAAAATCTGCGTTTACTTTAGGTAAGTATTAAGCATCTCCGAACTTACTATTGCTAAATGCCAAAAAAGAGATGATTTAATATCAGCTATGTTGGTAAAGGTTATTGGTTTTCTCGCAGAGAAATTTATACCCATATCTGCATTTCAATTGTATTATTTCAAGCAATCTTCCCAAAGCAGATAATTCGGTAAACTAAAAGACCCTATGCCATGGAATCTACTCAGCCATCATTTTAATAGACTGATATAACTGTTCATATTTTGAATCTAAAATTTTTTATCAATAACTCTCTTCTTATCCAACCTTATTAAGCGATGGTAACTAATTTTGTGCTCGATAGCAAAAGTTTCGTACTATTTAGGTTCATACGAATAAAGGATAAACTCTTATCGATGATTGGTTCAAAAAACGGATAACATACATTCTTGAATTAAATTCTTCAAAATCTCATACCTCATTATGCTATGTTGATCTTGTGCGATTAAAAGAGCACGATTCGTCCTTTTTTATCTTCTCTACTCTCCCGTGTTTTTTAGATTTTCTATATGGAAAGTAATACTTCCCCCTCCTTTCATAGATTAGAGAAAAATATTTCGTTAGCTTCAATAATACCACTTAGGGACTTATATTAGCTGTCGTTACTAAAGTAAAAAAACAACGATCCCTATCTAAACACTATTTTTAATCAATACTTGTTTATTTTGTTGACTCCCCCCATAAAGCTAACTCATTCAACATAGATCATAGATAATTAAACTATTTATCTTTATAATATAATCTCACCAGAGAACTTCTTAATCAAATTGTTAAATATTTTTCTACAATTAAGGATTTCGCAAGGATATTGTTGTACAGCTCTAATAAATGTTTCCAGCGGATAACCATGTTCACTGTTACAATATAAGTAGGAGATAAAGTGATATGAGCTTCTTCAATGAAGAGATCGACATAGTCCGACAGATTATCGTCGAGCTAAACTAATAAGATACAGTTTTATCTTGGCAAAAAAGGAGGAAAATCTCTTTGAGCTATATGACTGTTTGCTTTTTCATGGCAAGAGTTATATTTATTTCTAGTATGAGATTTTGGATATGGTGGAAGTATATCTCTGCTGATTAATTTCATGGATGATTTCAAGATCAGAGAGATGATATGCTATGAATAGATCTACCATACAGCTTTAGCGATATTAGATATAATCTGCTATCCATTAAAAATAAACTCATACCTTAATTGCTGCCAGAGAGCTGATAGGCGACGCTCTTGAGGTGGATCTCGCGAACCCATGGTTGCGATAACATTCGAACAAGCTACCTTGTTAACGAGCGGGATGCCATCGCTCGTAACGGCTATTTGCTACAACAAACCATACAGACTGGTATTAGTAATATTGAGATTAAATTTTTAAAATTATAGGAAATCGTAGGAGAAACGAAATACCCTTATAGCTTATGGCGCCGCTTTATCTGAAGCGTGCAAAATGTCTAAAAATTGTTAGTATACCTTATACTTACGAGGTAAATCTAAAGATAATTTCATAAAGTTCTAAGGCGGTTTTTATAAAAAAGCACACCTCTTTCCGCATATTATCAGCGGACTAGAAACAGAAATGACTTTAATAGTATAGATAAATGAATGGTGTCTATATAATTTATGTGATATGCATTACGTTTGTTTCTTGGCTGAAGACATCATATTCTCTCCTGTCAGAGATGCTGATTGCCTTCTTCCTCCTCATTATTCGTGCACTGCAATAGATAGGTAAGGAGCTCGTTTCGCTCGAAAATGGTTACAAGAGTCAGAAATAAACTAGGCCGAACTTCTTGATTGCCTACACACGGAGATTTAATCGCATCTATCAGGCTTCTTAGGGAGGAAATGTGCTTTTAGTTTTTAGAATGCAACGGCAAAGATGTTCCTGAATATGCAGCACCAATAACCATTAGCTACACAAAATATCTAATGCACTTCCTTTACTTCTCCAAAATCATTAAACTGAAAGTTAAGGGTAAAACCTGAAGGAAGTCGGCTAGCATAAAGCCTTATACTACTAATAAAGCTCTTGATGTTTTTTTTAAAAATTTCCAGCGAAGTATCCGTATCATTCTGCAGCGATAAAGAAGCTAGAGCTGCGATAAGGAAATTCAATCTGCTAACCCTGATGATAAATAGCGACTAATTTAAGGATTAAGAATAAACTTTACGAAGCATTAGAGCGAAATGTAGTAGCCTAACCGCTACTAGATTCACTAATAACTTTCATGGCAACTTTTATAGTGAAAATTTTCATGCAATATAAGAGTTTCTACCAATAACCTTTACCAACATAGTCTGATGATCATAGGCATATTCCCTATCATTTACCAAAAATTCTCTATCGATTGCTCAGGAATATATAATCATTCTTCTACTAAAAACTTTTTTCTTACTCTCGATAATCTACTAACAGAGTTGTACGGAAATTTTCTGAACTCAAGTATAGTATCTCGATCTACTCTGGATCGTTGTTTATGCAGATACTTATACGGATAAATTTGTGTGAATGAGCTGAAAGCCTTTAAGATGAAGCGTAAGTCATTTAAAAGCTACGAGATTAGTTATTTGTACGTAGATATGAATATCTCCATAAATGCTAAACAAACTTTACGAGGTTATATTTTTTATGGGAATAAATCACGCTTATCAATTAGTTTTTATTCGCCTTTAGGAGGTCAAGACTATGGTTAACGCTTAATGCTTCTTACGTGATTTTAACCGTTCATTCCAATAACTATCCATCGAATACTTACAGAAAATGGCAAATAATTTATAAACCACCTTTTATTCTATAAAACATTCATCCACTGGAAAACAGAAATTCACCTGTTTGTGTAAAGAGCTTAGTATAGAACAGTGATTTAGGTATCTGAGACATTCTTAAACGAATGGTATTGTCAAACAATTTAATGGGCGTATAAAAGTGTGGACTACAAATCTATCATTTCATTTCTTCTCAAGAGTTGAAATCACTTTGAATTAATATATTTAGCTGTACAATCAGTAATTACTACAATCAGAATTGGTTAGTAAAACTTCATTGTAGTTTATAAAAGATTGGTTCAAAGTTAAACCTGAATTGTTAAAAAACAATATACTATCTTCCAGGAAGTAAGATGTAATCCAATAAACTTGTTTATCTCTCATTTTTTAAATTAAAAATAGTACATGATTTTATGTACAATTAGCTTATTTAAAGCTGAATTATGCATATCTAATTATTTTATCCTAAAGGATATAATTATAATGTCAGAATTTCGTATTGAAAAAGACTCAATAGGTGAAATTAAAGTACCAGCAAATAGGCTATGGGGCGCTCAAACACAACGTTCGCTGAAATATTTCCATATCTCAGTGGAAAAAATGCCAGTTGCCTTCATCAAAGCATTAGCATTAACTAAAAAAGCAGCAGCTGAAGTAAATAGCGATTTAGGTTTGTTAGCCAAGGATAAGACTAATGCTATTATCGCTGCTGCTGATGAAATCTTAGCGAATAAACATATGATTGAATTTCCATTAGCAATTTGGCAAACGGGTTCTGGTACACAAACTAATATGAACATAAATGAAGTATTGGCGAACAGAGCGAGTGAAATTTTAGGCGGGGAAAGAGGACAACAACGCTTAATTCATCCGAATGATGATGTAAATAAAAGTCAGAGTTCTAATGATGTATTTCCAACAGCAATGCATGTAGCTGCTGTTATCGCTTTACATCAAGATTTGCTACCAATATTAAAAGAACTACAAACTACATTTAAGCAAAAATCTGACGCTTTTAATGATATTATTAAAATTGGCCGTACACATCTGCAAGATGCAACACCATTAACATTAGGACAAGAAATATCGGGGTGGGAAGCAATGCTAGATCATAATATCCAACATATCGAGAAGAGTATTCCTCATCTTTCTGAACTTGCCTTAGGTGGAACAGCGGTTGGTACGGGTTTTAATACACATCCTGAGTATGCCATTAAGGTAGCCAGTAAAATTGCAAAATTATCCGGCCAGTCATTTATCACTTCGCCTAATAAATTTGAATCTTTAGCTACATGTGATGCTTTAGTTCATGCTCATGGTGCTTTAAAAGGTTTAGCAGCTTCATTAATGAAAATTGCTAATGATGTAAGATGGTTAGCGTCAGGTCCGCGTTGTGGTATTGGTGAAATTATTATCCCTGAAAATGAGCCTGGTAGTTCAATAATGCCAGGTAAAGTTAATCCAACTCAGCCTGAAGCATTAACTATGCTTTGCGCTCAAGTTATGGGTAATGATGTTGCTATTAATATTGGTGGCGCATCAGGTAATTTTGAACTTAATGTTTTTCGACCTATGATTATAAGTAATTTTTTACAGTCAATTCGTTTATTGGGAGATGGCATACTTAGTTTTAATGATCATTGTGCTAAAGGTATTGAACCTAATCGCCAACGGATAGATAAATTATTACATAAATCATTAATGTTAGTTACTGCGCTAAATATGCACATTGGTTATGATAAAGCCGCTGAAATTGCTAAAAAAGCACATAAAGAAGGATTAACACTTAAGCAATCAGCATTAAAACTTGCTTATTTAACAGCCGAAGAGTTTGATAGTTGGGTTCGGCCTGAAAATATGATAGGTATATGAAAATAGTTTTTATAAAAACTGAATTTGATACTCTAAGTTTTAGTTAAATTTCTTGATAAAGATCTAAAGTTAAGTAATAATTAATTTTAGTTTTTTATTTTTTTGATTATGGTTTACTAATTTCATAACTTAGAAAGTTATACTTATTTCTGATGTATGGAGTTTTGAAGATGATGGCGAGCACCTGTGATTGATTTGATAAATCATTATAAGAATATAGAGATGATATGCTATGAAAAGTCTATACTAGAGGTAATCTTCGAAATCAGATATTACCTATGTCCATTTTGCGTAAATTCATCCGTAATGGTGGATAATAGGTAGTTGATAGGCTTCGTTGCTTAGATGAAGCTCTAAACTATGCTACTAGCAGATACTGAATTGCCCCATGTCAACGCATAACAGTTATTTACCAATTCAATCTATTATAGATTGGTATTAGTGATGTTTATATTTAAAATATCTAAGATAGAGGGGAGATTGTAGTAACAACAGATTATCCTTCAGCAGTTTATTACTAGTGTCTTATCTGAATAAGACACATCGAAGAATTGCTACCATAACCTGTACCTGTAAGAGAGCAGGAAATATCTGCCGGTGATTTCACAAACCTATCTAGGCTTTTCTCAATAAAAAGTACATCATCTTCTTTGCTGATACCATCATAAAACTAAAATAACGATCCCTTGCTAACATAGGCAAGGACGACTATGTGATTTAATCGCATAGTAGTTGTTTATTTCTGGGATGATGGCATATCCCATCCTGTCAGACAAGCTGATTGCCTTTACCTGCTACTTCATTATTGACATCACTGCATGAGATGGCAAGGAGCTTGTTTCTGCAGAAATCGCTTATCAAGAGTTAGAAACAAACTTGGCCGAACTCTTCAATGGCTAGTGAGCGCGAAGACTAATCGTATTTTCTTACATCTATGGTGTTACTGCTTGATTTTTTGAAATGCATATAGAAAAATATTCCTAGATATGCAATATTTAATACTGTTTGATATACAAAATAGTTCATGTGTCGCCTTTACTCTAAAAAAGCATACAGCACCGAAAGTTAAGGCTTGAGCTCCATGTAGAGAGTTCTGGCTAGCAAAAGAACTGTGATGCCGGTAATAAATTTTCTCGATGTTTTGTTGGTAAGGTTTCAACGTATTCTGAAGCGATAAAAGGATGATGAAAAATCGAGAAGAATGCCTGCCATTCTTCTCGATTTTTCATCAGTGAATAGACGTTAATAAGAACAACGAATCTTAATGAATGATTTTGCGCAATAGTGAGGCTATGAATCCGATGCACGAAGCACTGTGCTTCAAAAATAATCCTTTCAATGGTATTTAAATTGCTCTCGTCTACTCAAAATAGCTGAAACTGACTAAAGAGGATTTGACCTGCGCCGCCTAATAGTAACCAATAGTCAATTTAAGGATGGAGAATAGATTTATGAAGTATCAGAATAGTATATAACCGTATCTTTTATATACCCAGATTTATTAATAAATCAAATTAAATAATCTTTTTCCAATCAACAATATAGCATCGATCATTGACTCTATCGATGCTTTATTTAGATAAATATAGAGTAAATTACTTGGTCAGATTTTAAAAAATTTTTATA
Source organism: Arsenophonus sp. NC-TX2-MAG3 (assembly GCA_052174495.1). GTDB lineage: Bacteria > Pseudomonadota > Gammaproteobacteria > Enterobacterales > Enterobacteriaceae > Arsenophonus. The sequence goes on along the minus strand of JBQMRR010000007.1, from coordinate 62,628 downwards.
CTATCTTAATAAACTCTTTGAACATAAGCTATTCTCTTCTCATCATTTTAGCCAGCCATTTAAGGATTTACCAAATTCTTTTAATAATGCTTTTTGTTTTTCATTTAATTTAACCGGCGTTTTCACCAGAATACGGCACATTAAATCTCCATTTATACCACCACGAATGGATTTAACACCTTTCCCTTTCATACGAAAAATTTTTCCGGTTTGTGTCTCTGCTGGAATTTTGAGACTTACCCGACCATCAAATGTTCCTACTTCAATTTCACCACCCAAAGCTGCAATCACAAAATTAATCGGCACTTCACAATATAAATTATTGCCATCGCGCTTAAAAATATCGTGTCTTGCTATATTAACCTGAACATATAGATCACCAGCTTGAGCACCATTTTCTCCGGCCTCACCTTCACCATTTAATCGGATACGATCACCGGTATTAACTCCTGGTGGAATTTTTACTGATAAAGTTTTATATTTTTCTACTCGGCCATTATTATGACATTTAATGCAAGGCTCTTTGATAACTTTACCTTGTCCATGGCAAGTTGGACAAGTTTGTTGAACTGCAAAAAACCCTTGCCGTATATGAATCTGACCTGCACCATGACAAGTTGAGCAAGTTTCTGGTTTCGTGCCTGGTTTAGCGCCACTTCCATTGCAAATATCACATTTCTCTAAAGTAGGGATACGGATTTCTTTGCTAATACCATGAACTGCTTCTTCTAGTGTTAATGTAATTTCGTACTGAAGATCTACCCCACGAGTCGATCGCTGACGCCTACCGCCACCCCCAAAGATATCACCAAATACATCACCAAAAATATCACTAAAATCAGCGCCAGAACTAAAACTACTGCTAAATCCACCACCCATGCCACCTTGTTCAAAAGCCGCATGTCCATATTGATCATAAGCAACACGTTTTTGCGCATCAGTTAAAATTTCATAAGCTTCTTTGATTTCTTTAAATTTACTTTCTGCTTCCTTATCACCTTGATTACGATCTGGATGATACTTCATTGCCAGACGTTTATACGCTTTTTTAATCTCTTTTTCGTCAGCGGTTTTAGTTATACCTAAAACTTGATAATAATCTCTTTTTGCCATGTTTATTTTACTCTTAACGGACGTAAACGGGCGTAGAGTTGCCCCAAACGCCCGTATTCAATTTTCAGTAACAGAGAAAATAATCTTTAATACTATTACTGTGCCAGCTAAGGACCACTATTTTTTATCTTTATCCTTGTCGTTGACTTCTTCAAATTCAGCATCAACAACATTATCATCTTGTTTAGACTTGGCACTTGCAGCAGGATTAGTTGCTCCTGCTTGAGCCTGCTGTTGCGCTAACTTAAGTAGTTTGGCAGAAGCTTGAACTAAATCTTGGATTTTCTTTTCAATAATATCTTTATCTTCACCTTTTACTGCCATTTCCAATTCAGAAATAACTTTCTCTATTTTAGATTTATCATCAGCAGGTAACTTATCAGCCGCTTCTTTAATTTGTTTACGTGTACCATGAACTAATTGATCAGCCTGATTACGTATCTGAACTAATCCTTCAAACTTACGATCCGCTTCTGCATTTGCTTCTGCATCATTTAACATTTTTTGAATTTCATTTTCTTTTAGACCAGAAGATGCCTTAATGGTAATCTTTTGTTCGTGGCCAGTATTATTATCTTTAGCTGATACATGCAAGATACCATCAGCATCAATATCAAATGTAACTTCAATTTGTGGCATACCACGCGGCGCTGCTTGAATACCATCCAAGTTGAACTGTCCTAATGATTTATTATCAATTGAACGCTTACGTTCACCTTGCAACACATGAATAGTTACTGCCGACTGATTATCTTCTGCCGTTGAAAATATCTGACTATGTTTAGTTGGAATAGTGGTATTCTTAGCAATTAAAGTTGTCATTACACCACCCATGGTTTCAATACCTAAAGATAGTGGAGTTACATCAAGTAACAAGACATCTTTCACATCACCAGCTAATACACCACCTTGCACCGCCGCACCCATAGCAACTGCTTCATCAGGATTAACGTCTTTACGAGGTTCTTTACCGAAAAAATCAGCAACCGCTTTTTGCACCATTGGCATGCGCGGCTGACCACCAACCAAAATGACATCATTTATATCATTAACATTTAAGCCAGCATCTTGCAGTGCAACTTTTAGCGGCTCCATTGAACGTTTAACTAAATCTTCAACCAGTGATTCAAGTTTTGCTCGAGTCACTTTAATATTCATATGCTTAGGACCACTTGCATCTGCGGTAATATAAGGTAGATTGACATCGGTCTGCTGAGCAGAAGAAAGCTCAATTTTAGCTTTTTCTGCAGCTTCTTTTAAGCGTTGCATTGCTAGCGGATCATTGCGTAGATCAAAAGTTTGCTCTTTTTTAAATTCATCGACTAAATAATTAATTAGACGATTATCAAAGTCTTCACCACCTAAGTGAGTATCACCATTAGTTGCCAGTACTTCATAGGTTTTTTCACCATCAACTTCATCAATTTCAATAATTGAAATATCAAAAGTACCACCACCTAAATCGTATACTGCAATGGTACGATTACCCACTTCACGATCTAAACCATAAGCAAGCGCTGCCGCTGTTGGTTCATTAATAATACGTTTTACATCTAACCCAGCAATACGGCCTGCATCTTTAGTTGCTTGACGTTGAGTATCATTAAAATAAGCTGGTACAGTAATAACAGCTTCAGTAACTGGTTCAGCTAGATAATCTTCCGCCGTTTTTTTCATTTTTTTCAGTACCTCAGCGGAAACCTGAGGAGGGGCCATCTTTTGCCCCTTAACATCTAACCAAGCATCACCATTATCTGCGGCAATAACTTTATAAGGCATAATAGAAATATCACGTTGAACTTCTTCATCTTCAAAACGACGTCCAATCAGACGCTTAATGGCAAAAAAAGTATTTTGTGGATTTGTCACTGCCTGGCGTTTTGCTGGCTGACCAACAAGAATTTCACCATCTTGGGTATATGCAACAATAGAAGGTGTGGTACGATCACCTTCACTATTTTCCAATACCCGGGCATTTGTACCATCCATTATAGCTATACAAGAATTAGTTGTACCCAGGTCAATTCCAATAATTTTACCCATCTAAACAGCCTCCAAAACGAATTCTTAATCAATCTAGTTACTAACCTATATGAGGATCAATGATTTTTTTTCAAGGGATTTTTTCCTTGACCTTAAAAAAATCTACCTAACGAGACAGATTGTAACGGGGAGTTATGCTTATTTATATTGTATGTAGTTTAGGAAAAGGTAGCGTATCCTGCTGATTAATTTCATGAATTATTTCAACAACAGAGAGATTATATTGCATGAAAAATCTACCTTACAGGTTATCCCCGAAACTAGATATTACTATGATTCATTGTATGAAGTCATCCGTAATAGTTAGTCAGGCATCTAATCTAATAGACACCGCTGTTGAAGCGGAAATTAAAGATATACTGCAATATAACAGGCTGAACACTGCTTTGTCGATTGCTGTTATGCTGTTTCATCCGTAACGATTATTTCCTGTAGCAAACTTAATATAGACGGATATTGGCGATGTTGAGATTAAAGTAATTAAGGTTATATGAATCGCAGCAAAAACGGAATATTCTTCAACAGCTCACTATTGCCTTATCTGAAGGGTGCAAAATATCGAAGAACTGCCATCATAGTTTTCTACCTGCAAAGAAGGCGGCATTAATTCAACGACGATCTTCACGAATCTCTATAAGTGCTTTTCGATAAAAAAGTACATATCTCCTCTTCCAACACCATCAGCAGATTAAAACAACAATAGATTAAATAGTATAGGGAATAACGGTTACTAATTTAAACGATATATATTATCTCTATTTTAAGGAGATAGCATAACCGTCCTGTTAGTCAAGTGATCACCTTTCTCTGGTGATATTTATTAATATCACTGCGCATGGATGTAAGGAGTTGGTTATAGCTAGAGATGGTTATTAAAAGTAAGAACCAAACTGAAATGAACTTCTAACTTCTAGATGACTGCGAACGCGTAATTTACTATATCACCATCCTTACCTACGGAAGACTCTGCCCTTGATTTTTGCAATGCAATGGCAAAGATATGCCTTCGGGTACGCAGCATAAATTCTGTTTAGTGATACATAAAACATCTAATGTGTTGGGTTTACTCTACAAAGGCATGCAACCGAAAGTTGAGGGTAAGATTCTGGATGTCTGATTAGCAAAGAGTCGTAATGCCGCTAACAAAGCTTTTAATGCTCTATTGATAAAGTTTTTAGAAAAGTACTATCCTGCAGCGATGAAGAAGCTGAAGAAAGATTAAAAAAGAGCTTATTGTATTCTATAACTTGCTATCAACGGGCTGGGTATCAATAAGAATAAGGAATTCAATTAAATTAGTTTTTTGTAAAAGTCAAGACTATGAGGCTGACGTGCGAAGCACTGTATTTTGAGAAAATAAGTATTTTAATGCTATCTCAAGCTGCTACATCTCCTATAATAGCTGAAACCACAACTTAAGAGTATTTGAGTCCTCCTAAACCCCTAGCCTTATAAACAATATCTAATTTAAGAATGGAAATAGGATTTCTGAAACATCAGAACGGAAACCTATCGCCATACACCAGATTTACTAATGCAACTCAAAGGAATAATTGGACGCCCTGTCACTAAATTCTTATACTAGATGTGGTAGTCAGACAGGATTAAGAAACTGGATTTCTTGGATAATAACTATCTTATGGTGTCCGGATCCCTGAGGTATCATTGACTTACAGGCATACTAGTCTCTTTACAATATAAAAGACGTAAATACCTTTTCCTTGCCAAGGAAAACACCAGGTTCCCATCCTCAATAATTCATCGAGGATTAACACTTGTATTATAGTGATGATTTAATGAAAAATCGGCAAGTATATCTTAATGTGAAGTTAGTGTATTTTCAAGATTATGTTAAAAATTTATATTGTCTTAAAACGCCATAATTTATCGATGCCAACTTTTATTCCTATTCTTGGTGTTGCAATATATTTTGGTTGAATAGTAGAGTTATAAACACAAAAATCATGACATTGCGTTAAATCAACCTGGTTATTATTTTTCGTAATATTTAACTTTTTACATAACTTACCCGGTCCATCTAAAGAAAGACGGATAGGGTTGTATAAATCAATGCCTCGAATTAAAACTGCAGCTGGAAAGCCTTCATGTTCAGTCACAATATTCAAGCAATAATATATCCCATAAATAAGATAAATATAGGAAAACCCGGCGGCACCAAACATGACCATTGTTCGTGGAGTACAACCTCTTGCGGCATGACAGGCCGGATCATACTGCCCTATATAGGCTTCAACTTCGTTGATAACACCGTAAAAGTCAGCAAACTTTAAAACTTTTCCTAGTAAATCCTTTGCTACACAAAGCGTACCACGCTCATAAAATGAGCGTGGTAAAATAACATCAGTAGACATCAATTAATCCATAATTGTATTGATCTCAGCATTAAACAGCTCAGCTAATATTTGGACTATTAGCATACCTAATCAACGCTGTTGACTAAAAAGTAGACATGATAGTTCTGGGTAATTTTTGCCTTGTTTACCAAATTTGATACTTTCTAATAGTCTTTTTAGGTACCTTGTTTCTTTTATTTTTGTCATAGCTGCTCTTCAACAATCATCAATATCATCCACAATATTTAAATTACTTTCCATCAAAAGTATTTTCTCGTTCTGAAATAAAAGATTAATCCTTAGAATAGCTCAGATTACAATACCCACACTCATTGAGCAAACCTGTTATCTACTAACTTAATTTTAATATATCTCGGATATAAATATGCTTCATTATCATTCCCATAAGTGTAATATATTGATGGATGATATCCTCCCTTGTCCGAAATTGTCGTGATATCAACCAATAGGAATCTCCTGGGTATAGACAGATTTTTGCCAATTCTAGATCAAGAAAACAATCCAATAACTTTGTCCTGTAAGGACATAACGAAGTTATATCTTGAAAAACAACACCAGTATCACCACTACCAACAAATTGTTGTTACTCTGTTCTAGCTGCCGTCGCATGACAGAAATCACATATCTTAAAAAATTTAAACGTCATTAGGTTTTTTGAGAAGCTCTAGTGCTCGATAACGGTGTAGAGATATAATTTCTGATATCATCTTCACTGAATATAGTATATCTGAGCACTAACTAGTGGTTATGCAGATTTAGCTAAATAAAGCTGTCGATTTCATTACTAATAAATTAAGTTCATAGAACTTACAAAGTTTTTCAAAAATTATAAAAATTTATTGCAATGAAATGCTATCACCAAGGAACGTTTTAAACAAACTATCACATGGTAAGAAATTGTTTTTATTAATAAATCTTATCCTGAAGGATAAGCCTTAACTTTATTTTCATAAAGTTTAAAATCCCAACGTGAATATTCTACTTTTGTTTTTTAAAATTTAACCGTAGCTTATTATTTTTTTTTTAAACGAGAGAAACCGCACTATTACAATGACTGCTCGAGTGGTAACCCATCAGATCGTTTTTTAGCTTATCAAACAGCATGGGCTTTATTCTCATTGCGCTCTAATTTTTAATTCACAAGTTATTACTTTTTTGTTCTAAATCATCCCTGCTTATCACCCTTCTTATTCATTCAGATACACTTTTTACTGTAGGGATTTCCCTCACGCATTTTTATCACACTACCAATTTTACACCTTTACGTTTAATCTCATTAGGAATATTACTGCCTCAGTGCATTATTTTTGTTTTGTTTTCATGGTACACAGTGTGATATAATTTTACTGTTTATTTTTCGTTTAAAAACAGGTAATTTATTCGCTAAAACTTAACTGTTTCAAACAGATTTACATAAATGATTAAGTTCATGTTTAAGCTGTTCTTTTTTGACCAATATTTATGAGTAGTTATATTTAACGTTGTGACCCATTTTTATGCAGATTTCTGGGAAATCTTTTACGTAATTTGTGCAGGTCTTTTTACGAATCTTGATACATTTACCAGTATTATTAAAATATGCAATCACATAGAATATATATAATATAAGCAGCAGGTACCTACCGGCAACGGGGTACATACTACTGCTTCAAGGATATCTTTATGATCTAAGTATTGCTTTATACTCTGCAATATATTAATTTTAAAGGAATTCAGCAAGATGCTTATAATAAATATAAATCTCTTAGAGATTGTAAGCTAGGTAAATCAGAAAGACAACACGTAACTTCATGTGTTATAATGCTTGTTTATCTGAAGCGGTTTATGAGATCTTTCTATAAATAAAATAGAATAAGGATAGACTGATTAAATTTTTCATAACACTCCAAAAGAAATCTATTAACAGTAACGCGTCCAATCCCAAGTTCTTAATTTTTTCGATACGCAAGTATTATTCACTTCTAGTCACGATTATCAGGGGTTTTGAGCAACCCGAATCAGCTCAAGGCAATGACAATGGGTGCAATTGTATTAAGGTGCGAGGAATAACGGAAAATATACTTGCCTATGAATTCATCATCTATATGGAATCTGGGGATTATTGTCATTTCTTCTGCTCCATAGGAAAAAATGCAAATAACTGAACTGATAGACCTGACTAATGCGAACAAGATAACTACTTCTTCTTTCTAACAAAAGAAGCCATAGGATAATTTATTTCAAAAAATATCAGAGTTATTAGCAAATCTAGTGTATAACGGTCAAGCTATACCATTCTGCTCTAATGTTTCGTGAATTTGTTATCCATCCTTAATTGCATATTATTATCCACCAAAGTCAGAAGCTTAAATCCCTTGGCTAGTTTCAGTTATACTTATCTGATAGTAGTAGCTTAATACCATTAAAGGGTTGTTTTACCAATCATAGTGCATCGCAGATTAGCTTCATAGGCTAGATGTCTCGCAAAAGCCGACTCAATTAGATTCGTCGTTCTCATTGAAATACAATAAATAAAATAATACTACACTATAGAATCTACTTAATCACCCTTTAAATTACCTAATATAACTTATTAACATTCTAAGTATAGAATTTCTTACAATAACTCTCCAATTATCCATCGTTATTAGGCGATGGTGATTAATTTCATGCTCACTAGCAAAGTGAGCTATCATTTAGTTCTATCTCAACAAAAGGATGAACTCTTTATTAAAGATAATTTTAAAAAATAATTAACACTACACATTTTATTTAACTCTTCAAGAGTTTGATCGCTTATATGAACATTTCAATGTTGAACGATTAGAACTGCAACTTATTCTTTTTTTTATTTCCTCCTTATCCCGCGTCTTTTAACTTTTCTATATAGAAATAATGATTTCATTAAAAGGATCAAGAAAAATATTTTATCGACTTTAACGATACTACTTAGTGTACTTAAGTTAACTGTCTCTGGTGAAGCAAGAAAGTAATTACGGGATCTAAACGCTATTTTTAAATCAATGCCTGTTTATTTCGCTGAATTCTGTAAATTAAGTTATTCAATATAGATCCCAAATAACTAAACTATTTATCCTTGTGATATAGTTTCGTCATCAGACTTCTAGTAAGATTATTAAATATTTTCCTGTAATCGAAGATATTATAATAATATCGCTGAACCCCAATGAATTTCTCCAACGGAGAATAATTTATTCTAGTAATATGACAAAATAAAGTGGATTGAGTTGCTTCAATACATGAATCAAGATTATCTAACAAATAATCACTAAGCCAACTAATGAGATGTAGTTTATGTTAGTAGGGAGTGAGAAAAGAGTCTCTTTGATCTGTATGACAATTTGCTTTTCATGATAACTTCTGTAGGGAAAATTTTACTTACAGTATAATAGATTTCCTAATAATAACCTTTGTTAACATAACCTATCGTCAACATCATCTTATTTTTACCTTTTAAAAGGTAAAAATAAGATGATGTCAATTATCACAGAAATATTCTTCATTGTTTAGCGATAAACAACCCTGTCGTCAGCTTAGGGAGAACTGTAGTTGTTTTTCTAAAAAAATATTTTCCTTCCTCTTCACGATATGCTGGCAGTAGTAGCCCCTATACGAATTCCTAAATCTTGTATTGATCTCTATCTAGTCTAAATTGCTATTTAATGCAGACACGGGAGAAAATTTACATAAAATAAGGCAGGAAGAAGCTATGAAATCAAAGCATAAAGCATTTAAAATCTACGATCTTTCTTGTCTTCAAGAAGACAGAAATATCTTTTTAAGATGCTAAATAAAATTTAATGACGTCATCTTTTATAGGTAAAGATCTAGACCGCATCATATGCACTTGATGATTTTTATCCATTTTTACAAGGCAAAGACTGAAGTTAATATTTGACGTTTTTAGGTGATCTTAATTTAACATATCTTATAGATATCCATCGGATATTTATAAAAAATGCTAAAGAATTTACAAATTGCTTTTTGGTCTGTGAAATTCTCAGCTACTATAAAATAGGAATTCAATGCGTTTTCTGTACAGATCTTAAGATCATTCTGTATCGATATACTTAGTTGTACAACCAGAAATTACCTCAATCAATATTGGCTAATAAAACTCTATTGCAGCCTATGAAATATTGGTTTAAATTAACCTTGAATTATTAAAAATATCATATTATCTTCTGATGTTAATCACTAGTCTAAATGACTAAATTAAATAAAAAATTTAATCAGTAATTAATTTTTAATAACATTATTAAACATTAATAATATCATGTCATTAAATATAATTTCTATTTAATTTCATAAAAATCATTTATAAAAAATGATTTATTTTTTAATTTTAGTAAAAAAATTTTACTAAAATGGAGGAATATGCAAGTTTTTATTATGCGTCATGGTGACGCATCGCTAAATGCAGGAATTAATAATAAAGAAAGGAAACTTACTCTTAAAGGAACAGATGAGTCTAAATTAATGGCCAGGTGGCTAACACAACAAAATTCAGTGTTTGAACAAGTTTTTACTAGCCCTTACGTAAGAGCAGTACAAACTTATGAAGCAATGCAGCCATTATTACTCTGTTCAGGTGAACATGAAGTATTAGCAGAACTTACTCCTAATGGAGATCCACAATTTATTGCTAATTATTTGCAATTACTTTCCTGTATAGGTATAAAAACAACATTGATTATTTCTCACTTGCCTTTAGTTAGTTATTTGATATCAGCTTTATGTCCACAAAAAATTCCACCCATGTTTGCTACATCTACAATTGCTTGCGTAGAGATGAATACAGAAATGCAGCATGCTGAATATAGATGGCAACGGAGACCTTCTCAAATATGGCAAAGTGTTGATAAAGTAGGGTCATATTTTTAGTTTTGATTTCATGTGTTGTCTGCGCTGAATTTCATCTGCTTAGATCAAGATTAGTAATGAAGCGCTACTACCTAAAACTTTAAAGGCTTCATGAAAGCAATAATATTTAAAATGTTGAGCAAATCAAAAGAAAATTTTCTATTTTAAAATATGCTTTCTTATACCCTGCATAATACAGACATAATAGATATTATCTTTAGCAGTAAACTGCGATTAATAGTTTTTTAATTTCTTGTTCAGTTTATTATTTTGATAAGTTATATAACTAAGAAATAATTCGAAACTACAATCAACTATAATCACTTTGACATCTTTTTAAATTTAAAAAGATTAATATCGGTTTATAACTATTAAACCAGTCCATCTGATTCTAGTTCCGGTCAATATTCATATAAAATAATAACTAGTATCAAGTTTTTTCTTACATAGCAAATATTTTATTACAAGTTTTAATTTTATTTAAAATGGCATGATGGTTGATAACCAATAATATTATATATTAAAGGATTAACCTCTGTAATCGATTATTTAATCATAAAAAATTTTCCTTATTAGTTAATTTAAACTTATTTTCATTGTTATTTTATTAATCTGTTAGTCAACTACTCTATTAAGTTCATCTTAATTTCCTGTCATTGTATTCCTTTATAATCAGCAAGGTTATAAACTATTCTTAATATTTTAACGTTAATTAACGTGATTGGTATAAAATTTCTTAACAATAACCTTATTTTATTAAATGTTTATCTTAGCAAAAGCATCCGATAATTAAATATATGAACTTTGTATTAGCCAGGAAGGGGGTCTTAGAGATGATTTTTCTTAATTAAGCATTTACGAAACTACATATAATTCAATATATGTTGCATTTGGTAATAAGTTATTTAATGCAGAAAATATTTATTACGCTTATGGAGCATGAATAATTATTAGAATGAAGATTTTACAACTTATTTTCCCATCATTTTTATTCTTAGAGATATCCAGAGAACAATTTTAGATTTCTAACTGACTTTAAGTAAATATTATCGTATTGTTGAACGAATGTTACTTAATATTAATTGATACATTCCTTTTGCTTATTTAACCTATAAAGGTTAGTTTTATAGATATAAGTTTTATGTTAATAAGCGTATTTTAATCTCTTCTTCCTATCGTAGAAGAACTAATTAATTAATATTTTTCTGGCTCATTCATTATGAACCGGTAACTTATTAATAAATATTTTAGATATATATAGTGGCACTATATGTATTTTTATTGCCTGTATTCATGTATTTCCGCAAGAATAAATTGATGTAGTTAATATTTCTGTTGATGTATTTAGAGTACTAAATAAATATTATCGCTAATAAATTCTTCAATTGAATTGAATTTATTCTATGCGCTCGAACTCATTTTTGAGTATTTCATTGATTAAATATTATTAATGATTACTAATGGCTATATTAACAAATCTTATTGTCTTGTTCGCAGAACGATTTATAGCCATACTGTATTTCAATTATTGTGGTTTTAAACAATTTTATATAAGTCAAATAATTTGGTAAATAAACTGATTCCATACCATGGAATCTACTTAGATATCCTTTTAATCAGCTGATATAATTGTCCATATTTAAAATATGGAATTCCTTACCAATAATTTTCTGATTACCCAGCCTTATTAGGCGATAGTGACTAATTTTATGGTCGCTATAAAAGATTTTGCATCATTTATCTTTTCTCTTTATCTGAGAAAATGATGAACTCTTTATTGATAGTCGGCTTAAGAAAAGAGATAACATACTCTATATTAAACTCTTCCAGAATCTTATCGCTACATGATCTTCTTAATTTCGGGCGATTAATAGCAAGATTTGTTCTTTTATTTTATTTCTATTCTCCCATGTTTCTAGATTTTCTATGTGAAATATAATGATCTCTTTAAAGGATTAAGAAAAATATTTTATCGACTTTAATAATAGCACTTAGTGCATTTAAGTTGACTGTTACTGCTAAAACAAGGAAACAGTGACACTATCTAAACGCTGATTTAAAATCAATGCCTGTTTATTTTACTGATTTCCGTAAAATCAAGTTATTCAAAATATATTGCAGATAACTAAATTGTTTGTCCTTATGATATAGTTTCGCCAGTAAACTTCCAGTAAGATTATTAAATGCTTTCCTGCAATCAGGAATTTACAATAATATCGCTGAACCCTAATAAATTTCCCCAACGGGAAATATGTTCATTATAATAATATGGGCAGGATAAAATTAAATAAGTTACTTCAATGCATGAATCGAGATTATCTAACAGATTATTATCTAGCTACCTAATGAGATGCAGTGTTATGTTGGTAGGGAGCAAGGAAAGAATCTCTTTGATCTATATGACTACTTGCTTTTCATGCTAACCTCTATAGCGAAAATTCTTCATATAGTATAAGAGATTTTTATTAACAAATTTTCCAAACATAATTTTACTAGTCTTTACTATGTAGATGCTAAGAATATCTCTAATTTACCAGCTGAATACCTGATAAAACTTAAATTAGCTCTTTTATAGCAGGCTATAATGGTTTAAAACTTGTCAGACGAATTCTAACCAATACCTCAGTTTTCCTAACGGAAAACGAAGTGCTTATTTAGGAAGTTAGTAATAGGGTGTTACACCTTATTAAACAATATCTATATATTACTTTTTACTTGGTTGAAGTTCACTAATGACAGTTATAAGGTGTTATTCTAACACAGAAATAACTTATTAAATATCAATGAAAAACAGGAAATAAAGGAGATGGCAGGAAATTCAATTGGACAGCTTTTCCGTGTTACTACATTTGGTGAATCGCATGGTTTAGCGTTAGGATGCATTGTTGATGGCGTTCCGCCTGGTATGGCATTATCAGAAAAAGATCTGCAAATTGACTTAGATCGTCGTCGTACTGGTACTTCTCCTTATACAACTAAACGCCGTGAACTTGATCAAGTTAGAATTTTGTCGGGGATTTTTAATGGTATAACGACAGGAACACCTATTGGTTTGTTGATTGAAAATCAGGATCAACGATCAGAGGATTATACTAATATCAAAGATATTTTTCGTCCTGGACATGCAGATTATACTTATCAACAAAAATATGGTTTACGTGATTACCGTGGCGGCGGTCGATCTTCAGCACGTGAAACGGCAATGCGTGTTGCTGCAGGTGCTATTGCAAAAAAATATTTGCAACAAACACTAGGTATAACTGTTCGAGCTTATTTAAGTCAAATTGGAGATATTTCTTGCGAACTAAAAGATTGGAATTTAGTTGAACACAATCCTTTCTTTTGTCCTGATGAAACAAAATTAAAAGCAATGGATGTTTTATTACGTTCATTAGAAAAAGAAGGTAATTCTATTGGTGCTAAAGTAACCGTAATTGCAGAACATGTACCAGCTGGATTAGGTGAACCTATTTTCGATCGATTGGATGCAGATATTGCCCATGCAATGATGAGTATTAATGCGGTTAAAGGTGTTGAAATTGGTGCTGGTTTTAAAGTGATCACATTAAAAGGGAATGAAAATCGGGATGAAATAACCCGTGATGGATTTATCAGTAATCATGCCGGTGGCATATTAGGTGGCATAAGTAGTAGCCAGCCAATTATTGCCCATTTAGCTTTAAAGCCAACTTCTAGCATTAGTATACTAGGTAGAACGATCAATCGACAAGGTGATGAGGTCAAAGTAGTAACAAAAGGACGTCATGATCTATCTGTTGGTATTCGAGCTGTACCGATAGCAGAAGCAATGATGGCAATTGTGCTTATCGATCATTTTTTACGCTATCGAGCTCAATGTGGTGAATTAGATTTTTAATCTTAAAATATAGTTTACATAAAAACATGATTATAATGATCTTATTAAGATTTTTAGCATTTCTTTTGAAAAAAAGTATCGCACACGTTTAATTAAAGGAAATAATGAACCTATCTATCTGCCTGCAGATGATGAGATATCATCTTATCGTATTCTTTTTCCGAAACTTTTATCCTAGGAGTTATCTTTATTTTTGGTATATAGAATTTTAGAGATGGTAGCGTATCCTGCTGATTAATTTCATGAATGATGTTAACAACAAAGAGATGATATACCATAAAGTCTATGCTATAAGTATCTAAAAACTAGATATTAGCCTCATCTCTTTCATGAACACATCTGTAATGGGACAGACAGATGATAGGCACGCAGCGCTGTAAAACGCTGTTAGACGTCATGGTTGCGATAATATGCTCAACCAACCCCCCCTTTGTCGATGGGAGCCAATCCGTCGTTGTCGGTAACGGTTATTTATCGTAGCAACCTACAAGGTGGGAATATGCGCGATGCTAAGATTAAAGTGCTGAAGGTTATCGCATATCTGAAAATAAACTGACAATGAATATATTTCAAAAGCACATTACTGCCGCTTTATCTAAAGTATGAAAAGGGCGAAAACTTACTAGTATGGCTGCATAGCTGTGAGGGGATCTACAGTGGTGATTTTTACAAAGCTCTAACTTTTTCGGTGAAAAACACAGGATATCTTACCAAATGCCATAAACAAACTGAAACAGGAATAACTTAAAAAGCATAAGCGATCACGCTGTATGATTTGAGAGATATACGCTACCTTTATTTTTAGACCGTTGGCATATAATATATCAGCCTATCAGGAAAACTGATTGCCTTTGCCTCCTTAATTCATTATTGACGGTACTACATACGACTGCAAGGAGCGAGCTGCGTTCTAAAAAGATTATTAAAAATCAGAAGCGCAGTTGGCCCAACTTTTTACTAGCTGGTGAGCATGTATTTAATAAACATCTCCAAGCTTGTTATGGGAGATGGTGCTCTTGGTTTTCAGAATGCAACGGTAAAAGATATTCTTCAGATATGCAGTAGAAATGATGTTGTGGGTATAAAACAGCTAATATCTTATCTTTACTTCACAAAAGGCATTCAACATCAAAAGTTAAAACTAAGCTACAGGAGAAGTCTGGCTATCAAAAAGCTATAATCCTGCTAATAAAGCTTTTGATGTTTTGTTAATAAGGTTTCAACGTATCCTGCAGCAATGAAGAATCTACAGAAAGATCGAAAAGAGCTGCTGAGTATCCTATGACTTTTCGTTAACACACTGGTATCAATAAGAATTACAAATTTTGTTGAATTAACTCTTGCGATGATGAAATTATAAAATTGATGTGCTAAGCGCTGTAATTAGAAGAAATCAAGCATTTTAATGATATTTAAACTGCTCCCGTCCATTCAGAAAGCTTAAACCGGATCAGGAGATTTAACTTGCTGATTCTGGTGATAAATAATACCATAAAGATGAAGAATAGATTTATGAAACATCAGAGTGAAGCCTAACCATCATATACCAAATTTACTAATGACTCATCTATTTTATATTATAACTGGACCACTTCGTCTTTTTAGCGAAGCCACTTTCCGGTAACGTCTGTACTGTAGTTCAGGGGGTGCACTGCTATTCTTTTCTGATAAAGATACTTCTAAGACTAAAAATAGACTAAAATTTATCAGGTTATAGCTGTAATACAATAGCACGGATAATAGCGTCTTGTTAGATTTTTTTAGCCACTCTTTTTAAGAACAAGCTCACGCCAATACAGGATATTTAATATTTAGACCCACACGAGTAAGGAATACATGCCTGTAAATATTAATTGAGTTGTTGACCATAAATGTTGCAAGGCACATAAAGATACTAATTTGGATACCTTATTTGCGTGTGCCAACTACAGGGGCAAGATGAGGTGAGTGAAGTGCTAAAAAGAGTGTTGAGTAACGGCAAGTTATTGTTAAAAAGGCCTAATGAGAATGGAGATAATAAAAGTAAGCTGTTGTTAGTTGCAGTCGAATAAAATATAAACCTGTCATCCTAATAACGCTTGGTAGCTTTGAATCCATATAAAATTCAGGCTTTTGATTTATAGCTTTAATAAAAAATGTCGATAGAAACATTCAAGATAGGCAAACAATAGAGCGACGAGATAAACCACATTACACAAAGTCCTACAGGCAACAGTTCGCTCTACAGATAAGGAGTTTACTAATTAATATTTTCACTATGTTTTTAAAAAATTTACTCCATACATCATCAATGATATAAAGCAATTTAATTAGTTTCGGAAGCTATACATCTGCGTAAATTACTCTCTAAGTATCTTACTAGAAAAATAAAAATCGTCATCCTGTCTGTATTCGTCAGATCTATCGGTTCAGTTATCTTTGTGTTTGTTTTAGGAGCAAAAGAGACAGGAATTATACTTATTTCCTTATAGATAATGAATTCATCGCTAAAGCATACTTTTATTAATTACCCTTCAATGTTGTTGTATGCAGCGTTATTTTACCTGGCCTAGCCTTCCCTTTTCCTTAGTCTGAGGTGCAGATTCTCTTAAAACTTAGAATAATCGTGATTAGAGGCGAATAATACTTGTGTGTCAAGAAAAAATTGTAGGCCAAGTATTTAGCACATTGAGTATTAGTAAATTTAGTATATGACGGTTAGACTTTGATATGACACTTTATGAATCTATTCTTCACCTTTAACTTAACATTATTTAAGACTAGTATCAGCAGATCAATTTTTTACCAGTTTTAGATTTTCTAAGCAAACGAAAATAGATTCAATACCATTAAAAGGATTGTTTCTCGAAGCACAGTGCTTTTACCCGTTACCTTTATAAGGTCGCTGTTGCAAAATCTAATATTCAAATTAGATTCATCATTCTTATTGATGCCCAGTCACTGATAGGAAGTCGTAGAATGCCAATATCTCTTCTCGCTCTTTCTCAGCATCTTCATCGCTGCATGGGTACATTAACTAAAAAACCTTACAAAAACATCAAACTTTATTAATGGTATTACGATTCTCTGATAGCCAGGCTTACAGCACCTACTTTAACTTTCAGTTGCATATCCTTTTGGAGGAGTGAATCTAGCACATCAACTGTTTTGTATAGCTAATGGAGTCAGTCTACATCACTACATCTTTAAAAGATATTTGCTATTGCATTTAAAACAAAAGGCGCCGTCTTTCGTAGTAAGCTTAGGAGAATTACTTAGCAACAATTAGGGATAAGTTCATGGAAGGGATTACAGATAATATCTAGTTTTGTAGATACCTTGTAGAGTAGACTTTTGATGACATATCATTCCTCTATTGTTAAAATTATTTACGAAATAAATAGGGCAGGATATATATCAGGATCTTCGAAACTCCATATACCAGAAATGAGCATAATTCCAGAATTTGTTATTAAATTGATTATGAGAGGAACTTCTGCATTAATGTTAAGTGGATAAGAAGCCATTCTAAAAGATAATCACTTAGCGCCTCGCCAACGCGTAAATAAGGTTTGCGATAAGGTAATACCATATTGATCTAATATTCGATTGATAGTTTGGTCAATAATATCCTGTACGGTTTCTGGTTGATAATAAAAGGCCGGTATCGGTGGAAAAATTATCGCACCAATCTCTATAACGTTTATCATTAATCTTAAATGACCTAGATGTAAAGGTGTTTCCCTGATACCCAGAATTAATTTACGTTTTTCTTTTAAAACCACATCAGCCGCTCGCGTAATTAATGTATCGTTGTAACTATTTGCAATAGCAGATAATGTTTTTATTGAACACGGCATAATAATCATACCAGAAGTAATAAATGAACCAGAAGAAATCGGCGCGGCAATATCTCTATCTTCATAAACAACATCTGCCATTGCTTGAACATTACGTAGACGATAAACAGTTTCAAGAGCTATAGTTTGCTTAGCTGCTGAACTAACAATTAAATGTGTTTCAACATCAACAAGAGATCGTAAAACTTCAAGTAAACGAATACCGTAAATTGTACCACTGGCGCCTGTTAATCCGATAATTATTCTCTGCATCATTTTTACTCAATAACAACGATAAAATAGACTTCAGTATTGCAAGCTTAACGATATCCGCTAAAGTTTAACTTAATTTAAACGATAACAACAAGTTATCCTTCATTATAAATTTCTAAATTTTTAATTTCATTATGTTCTTTAACTGATTATTTTAGATAAATAATCTAGATCAATGTTTTTAGTGACATAAATCTATTAAAAACTAAACATTTTAAAGTACTGATATCAGAATTTTTCTCTCTAACTGTAGCAATTAAATTATTCGCACCAATAAGTTGTAAGTTTCATCCACTTAACATATATAGGCAATCAATTCATTAGAAGACGATATATCAATGCCATAAATATTTAAAAAATGAATTTTAAGTGATACCAAAGAAAATAGATCTTTTTATCTTCCCTTAGGTTATTCTTATTTCTGATATATAGGATTTTGAAGATAATTACGTACATGCATATTAATTTAATAAATGATTTGAATAATAGAGATATATGGCATGAAAGCCTACACTAGAGGTATCCGTAAAACTAGATATTACCTCTGATTCCCTTGTATGAACTTATCCAGAATAGTGTCAGGTAACTAATAAACACCGCTTGCTGAAGCTTAGATCGACTCTAAGCCAGAGGTTGTAACAATATGTTCACAAGCCCGCCCTTTTTGTAGACTGACTTTACCATACCATTATCCGTAACGATTATTCGTCACAGCGAACCATATAAGAAGGGGTTATTGACGATATTAAAAATTAAAGTACCTAAAAATCTAAGCAATTACAGCAGCAACGAAATATAACTCTAAAGTTCTTTACTATCCTTTATCTGAACCATGGAAAAATTGGCAAAAAATTGCTACCATACCTATCCTTGCAAGCATCTTGCTGGAGATTTCAGTAAGTCGTCCTAGACGTTTCTCGATGAAAAATATTTGGTCTCTTTGCTACAGTACATCATCAACAGACTGAATACCAATATCTTGAAGAGCATAGGCAATAGTCGCTTGCGTCATTTAAACGATATACGCTACGTTTATTTCTTGAACAATGGCGCGTATATACCGTTTTGTCAGGAAAGATGATCCCCCCCCTTTTTTTCTGCTGCGTTCATTATCAGAAGCACAGTGAGCATGAAAACGTAAGGAGTTGATTAGAGTTGGAAATAACATCAAGAATGAGAAACGAACTTAGACGAACTTCTTAATTCCCTGCAAGCGCGAATCTTAACCGCCTCTCCTAGATTTGTTACGAGAGGCCTAGTATGATTAATTTTTGAATACCGATGACCAAAATATTCCAAAATATGCAGCACCAACGCTGTTGGATATATAAAATAGGTAATACACTGCCTTCACTCCCCCAAAAGCATGCAATTGAAAGTTAAAAGGTGAACTTTGGAAGATTTAGATAGCAGAGAGCTGTAATGCGCTAATAAAGGCCTTAATAACATTGTTGACAAGATTTAATATATCCCTGCAGTGATGAAGAAGCTGGAGAAAGAGGGAGAAGAGCTGCTGATATTCTATGTCTTTCAATTAGTATTCCGGGACATCAATAAGAGTAAAAAATTCGATTAAATCAGCTTTTGTGACAGTTAAAGCTATGAAGCCGAAACACGAAGTACTGTAGTTTAAGTAAAAACAACTCTTTAAATGCTTTTTGAGTTGCTCCCGTCTATTTAAAAACTGGAACTAGCTAAGAAGCTTTTGACCTGCTGACTCTAGTGGTAAATAATGTTTAATTTTTAAGGATGGAGATAGATTTCTGAGGTATCAAAATGGTATGGTAGCCTGATCTGCTATATACCAATTTTCCAGTAACTACCTGTTTCTTATAGTAATTCAACAATTTATTCAGAGAATATTCTATAAATAATAGAGTTATCAACTAATAAAATATTTTACTACAGAATTCACACGATTGACATTTAACTTATAATATATCGACTTACACCTCCCCTGCTCCAGGTATGATAAAATATGAACCACGTAACAATTTTTATAAAACATTGGGATAAATCTTACCCTAAGATGATGTAAGTTACTCTAGTTCCTGCTATTGCAGGAATTTTCAGGAATAAGAAACCACATTATCATTATCTAAATTTTGTCATTGGCAAAAATTTTAGCAGCTAAGAATTTTATACATGCAAAAACGTACCCTATTAACTGATTTTTATAAAAAAGAATGAGATCTTATATAAATATACAAGATCAAATAGACAAGAAATCACTGATGAATTTCTACATATCAATAGATAAAAAATTATTCTTATACAGTAATATATACATCGCTTCATCAAGAATGATATCACACTAGAACTCAAAACCAAAGATATCTAAAGCGACACTTTTGAAGCAAGCATATACTTATTTAATCTTCTTTTAATGTGCGGTTGTCAAACACTAGAATTCAAATACTAAATGGATTACGAACCTCATAGCCAATAATCATTACAATATAACTGTGTAAGCTCTCACGAACTTGCTAGTAATTATAGCAATAACGGTAAATAGGTTATTTTAATGATCAGAAAAGATTAAATTTATTCACTTTATCAACAAATATATTGAGAAACTTCTTCTAAATTAGAAGAAGTATTTACATATGACGACGAAACGTTTTAAATAACGTTTTTAATTTATCTGCGTTGATCAAATTACCATTATATATTAATATAATATTAAAAGTAATTAACATATAAAAAGTTATATTCTGAAATTGCTGTTATCTACTAACAGTTAGATAACGGGTATGCTTAATTCTCATTTAGCCTGCAACCGCAATGTATGCCTAGCCAAGGAAACACATCTCTTACTAAATCATTTAATTTACTTAGGCGAAATTATTTATTTTCATTAATTATAGAAATACCTTTAGAATATTTTACCACGATGCTGAAGCACTATTAGTTCACATAAATTGATTAACTAAACTGTTATAAAAACAGCAATACCGATAATACTGCATATCTACTTTTTTCTTATTAATCAAAGTAAATGATATTTTTAGGTAAAAAACTTGATACATTTTTTAAATAATCAAAAAAGAACCTAATTATATGACTAAATTGAGAAATTAATTCAGAACGTTGCCAATCTTCACTTTTTGGTAAGGATGTAAAAGTATCTAAAAAAAATAAAATTACCGATACAATTAATGTACCGCGTAATACACCAAAACAGACGCCTAACATGCGATCAGTACTTGATAATCCCCCTCTCTCAACTAACGAACTAATCACATAATTGACTACGGTACCCGCGATTAAAGTTGTGATAAATAAAATTGCAATTGCAATACCATTTCTAATAAGCGTGTCATCGACACGAGTAAGATAATAAGTCCCTAAATAAGGATAAAATTGGCTAGCAACAAAAAAGGCGGATCCCCAAGTAATAAGAGATAAAGCTTCTCGTATAAAACCACGAATTAAACTAACTAAAGTAGAAAAAATAATAATGGTAATTATAGCGTAATCAATCCAAACCATAATTTTGGGTCCAAAAATTAAATTTTTAGAACAGTCAAACGTATTTTAGCGGAAAAACGTTTTTGTTAGATACTTTATTGAAAGTAGCAATAAATTTTGGAGAAAAGATAAATCATAATCATCTCATGAATAATTCATATAACTATTTATTATCAATATGTTTTATTTGTTAATAAATACCCATTTAAAGCTTTAAAGCTACGTATTTAATCCTATTAAGCAAGTTAAATCTTTTAACTTTAATAAACTGTACTGTAATTTTTTTCTAAACATTTAAATCAATAAAGATTCGAGTTAATTGATCATTCACTGGTAATGATAGCTCTGTATAATTCTAATAGCCACACAAACGTAATTTAGCAAAAATCTATTCTATTTTTGCTATATTTTTAAGTACGGCTAACTCTGAATAAAATAAGCCTGTCTCTATGATGTTTGAACTTTCTAATTTGACTTATTAGTCTATTTTAGAATTAACGCAAGATTTTAATTTTAACGGCAAGATTTTATTATATCCTTGTTGAATGCATATACTATTTATTTGCTAATTTGGCCTTTAAATTAGAAATGACCTAAAAATTATAACTTCGGCAAGACTTTCTGAGGATGTTTCACTAGTTTTTTTTGGTCATGAAAAATAGATTCAATTTTATATTTATTGTTGGGTTTAGGTGCTAAAGAGACCGCGCTCTAAATTCAATCTTATTATATTTTTATTTTTTCTTCCTAAGTTGATTATTATATAAACCATCGTTGCGCAACCTTATTTATTGGAATAAGGCTACTGAAAATATATTTGAAATAAAAACTCATGATGAGACTTTATCATTAGGAAACTACAACACCTAAAATTAGAGTTGCGCTTCATAGAAGCAATAGAGCTTACTCTCCTTTAGCTAAGCGTTCTTAGAGAGAAAAACGAGATGTTGTTGATCATCAACTATATTAGTAAAGGTTGTTGATAGAAATCCATTCTACTGTATGAAGGATTTTGCGATAACGATTATCATAAAAAAGCGAACAGCCATACAGATCAAAAAGACTCTTCTCTCACTCCCCTACCAAGATAAAGTTGCATCTCATTAGTTGCGGCTTGGTGACGACAATATGTTAGATGATGTCGATCTATGCATTAAGCAATTCATTCTACTTTATCCCACCTTATATTATCACAGCAAAGATATTTATCCTCTCTCGGGCCATTTATTAATGTTACAGTGATATTATTATAAAATTCTCGATTGCAGAAAATCATTTAACAAAACTTACTAGAAGTCCTATAGCAAAACTAGATTAAGAATGATAAATATTTTAATTATTTTCGATGTATGCTGAATACCTGAACTATACAGAAGTAAGCGAAACAAACAGGCATTGATTTCAAAGCAGGGTTTAGATGGCGACACTGCTTTCTTGCTTTAGAAACGACCAGATAACATAAGTCCACTAAGTGCTATTCTTAAAGTTTAATTAACCATTTTCTTGTCTTGAATGGAAGTAAATGGTATGTAACCTTTACCAGTGAGTATAAATTACCTACCATCGCTTAATAAGGCTGGATACTCAGAGGAGTTATTGATAAAGAAAATTCCATATTTTAAATATGAACAATTATATTAGCTGATTAAAAGGATAGCTGAATGGCTTTCACATGAGGGTGATATGGATTGTTATTTACTGAATTATCTAGCCTGGAAAAGTTTATTAAAAACCATAACAATTAAAATACAAACTGTGGTGGATACAAATATGCTGCAAGCAGAGTAACAATCTTTGCCAATATAGCGTGATTATTATAACTATATCATATCGTTTTTCAATGACGCTGTTGCGCACTTAAAAATTATAGTTATTTTTGTAAAAACGTTTCTCCCTCTTGATGATCTCCTGCTCTCTGCACGAGAATTCCTGAACCTTCATTGCATCTTAATCTGATCTGGATCTCTGTTTACGCAGCCACAGAGAGGAATTTATGTGAGATGAGACTGAAAGTATCGAAGTCGAAACCATAAAGGTTTAAAACCTACAAGGTTAGTTATTTGTACGTAGATGCAAATATCTTCCGTAAATGCCAAATAAAATCTCACGATGTTATCTTTTCGTATTTATAGATCATGCGATTCGATAAATTTATTTATCTTTATAAAGAGATAGATTGTGGTTAATGCTTAATGCTTCTTACCAGATCTTAATCAAACATATCCAATAACTATTCATTGGATACTTACAGATAAACAGAAAAAATTAAGTTATACTAATTTCTGATACATGTAGTTTTAGAGATAGGTGACGTATCCTACTCATCAATTTCATGAATAGTTTCAATCATATATAAATGATATGTCATGAAAAATCTACCTTATAAATCTACCCGCGAACTAGATATTACCCTTATCCATTCCATGAATTCATCTATAATTCTATTAAGAAGGTAATAGACACCGCTGTTGAGAACGAGTTTAAAGCCATGTCTGCAATAAGATCCTCAACGCTATCTTGTTAATGGGCGTTATATCGTTGATCGTAACGGTTATTTGCTGCAGTGAATCATACAGACTTGCATTGTGTGGGGGATCTTTAGATTAAAGTGCCTAAAGTTAAAAAGGGAATTACAGAAAAAATTGAATATATTTTTAAACTCCTTACTGTGCCTTATCTGAAGCATGAAAAGCGACGAAGAGTTGTTATCATAGCTTTGTACCTACAGGGCAAATACACCGCAAATTTTTACGAATCTATAAGACGTTTTCGGTGAAAGCAGATAGTTTTCTATTAGAGGTATCAGCAGACTGAAACAAAAATAATTTAAAGAGAAACAGGTAATGGTAGGTTGGGGGTGATTAAGCAATGCGCTTTAACCTTTATTTTTTACCGGAAAGCATATGCCGTTCTATCAGAATAGTTAATCGTCTTTACCTGCTGGTTAAAGCGGCTATACTGCATAGATGTAAGGAATTCGTTTTGGTAGAAGATGCTATCAAGAGTTAGAAGCAAACTCTGCATATTTTTTTAACAACTGATGAGCATATTACTTAAGCTATCCTTCCAGATTTGCTATCGGAGACAATACTTGGTTTTGAATGCGATGGCAAAGATATTTACGGGCACCTAGTACCAATCTTGTTGAATATAAAATAACTGATGTGCTAATTGCATTCTGCAAAAGTAGCAACTGAAAATTAAGGTGAGTTTCGGGAGATCTCGTTAGCAGAGAGCGCGATGCTACTAATAAAGCCTAATGTTTTATTAGTAAAGTTTTAGCAAAGTACTATCCTGCAGCGATGAATAAGTTGGAGAAAGAACGAGAAGAATGGCTGACATTCTATACATTTATCAACGTACTGAGTATCATAAGAACGACGAATTCAAATTGGATCAAGTTTTTGCAACAGTGAGGCTATGAAGCCGAAAATCAAAATTTATTGTTTAATAATAACAATCTTTTAAATGCTATCTAAGCTGATTCCGTTTGCTCATAGAAAGCTTGAACTGGGAACAAGTCATTTACTTGCTGATATTACGATGCAAAACAGATTTAGGAAGTATCAGAGTAGAATGTAATCTGACCACTATACACCCAGATTTTCTAATAATTACAAAAAATTTTCAGACTACTGTTTTTGATCTGTAAAATGTTCAGCCGCTGAGAAACAGGGATTCATCTGTTTCTATACAGGGTTTGATTATAGAATACTAACTTAGCTCGCTACTGTATTCTTAAACTAATAGTATGATTGAGCTATTTAATTAGGGTATGGAAGATGGACTGCAAAGTCAATTTTTTAAATCTGGTGAATAGCTTTAAATTACTTTGTATTAATATAATTGGCTATACAATTAGAAATTATCCCAATCAACATTGGGTATTAAAACTCCTTTACAGCCCATGAAAATTCATTCAAAGTTAAATTTAAATTATTTAAAAAAACATATTATCTTTTCGGAAGATACAATTATTACCATCTAATAATATTGATAATAATATAATACCAGCTGCAATAATAACTATTTCTAGGAAACAGTTTTGAAATTTACTGGCCATTTAAGCTTTTCTATTTTATCTGTAGTTCTCATTACCTCAGCGACAGTATGAAATGAGCCACAAATTAGCACAATGTCCTGTTTGTTAATATCGGTTATAATTTGCAACCAGGCATCTCTAACCGTAGCAAATTGGTGTGGTGATTCAACATACTGTGCCAATTGCATTGCATTAGCACCACGTATCCCACTTAAAGAAGCTAAATACCATTTATCAATTTGTGGAGCTAAATAAGATAAAGTACTTTTTATATCTTTATCAGCTAACATGGCTATCAGAGCGTAAACTTTAGTGTTTTTCTGTCTAGGCAAGTGAGCTAGTCTTTCAGCTAAAAAAGCCGCTGCATGGGGGTTATGTGCAACATCTAAAATTATAAAAGGTTGCTCGCTGATAATTTGAAAACGGCCTGGTAATTTTGATTTTATTAATCCCTGCTGAATAGTTTGTAATGATATAGCTCGCCTAATAGCATCAGCATGCTTGATTAAACAATTAATAATTGCCAATGCAGTTGCAGCATTAGCCAATGGAACCTTTGGAAAAGGTAATTGTTTAAAATTGTGATCCTCAGATTGCCAATCCCAATGATCATTTTGTAGTTTAAAATTCCAATCTACTTTACAACGAAATAATTTTGCCTCAATATTTTTGGCTACATCATTAACTGACTTTGGCATATCTGGTTCACCCACAACTGCATAGCGACCTGAGCGAAAAATACCAGCTTTTTCGTAGCCAATTTGCTCACGATCAACACCAAGCCAGTCAATATGATCTAATCCAATGCTAGTAATAGCAGCAATATCTGCATCAACTATATTGGTTGCATCTAATCGCCCACCCAAACCGACTTCTAAAATAACCACATCAAGTTTAGCTTGTTTAAATAATTGTAAAGCAGCTAAGGTGCTATATTCAAAATAGGTCAATGTGGTTACACCACGTTTAGATTCAATATACGAAAAAACTCGACAAAATTCTGCTTCAGGTAACATCTTACCTTGAATCCTAACACGCTCAGTATAATTCAATAGGTGAGGAGAACTATAAACACCGACTTTTAATTTAGCTTCAATTAAAATTGATTCTAATATATGACAGGTGGTTCCTTTACCATTGGTTCCTGAGACAGTAATCACTATCATAGCAGGAGATAAAAGATCAAGTTGCCTAGCAACAATACTAACCCGCTCAAGCCCCATATCAATATTTTTTTTATGTTGATCAGTTATATAAGTTAACCAGGTATCTATAGAAGAGCTCACATCAGGCATCATTAATGGTTTAGATATTTTCTTATTTTTGATCAAATTTGTTATTAATTTTTTATTTTTTATCATCTGGCGGCTCCAGATCATCGTCAACTAAGGTAATAACATCAATTTGACTTGCGTCTTGAGGAGTTTGATGAGTAAGTATAGCCAGTATTTCAGCTAATTTATCTCGCATTTCAGGACGTCTAACAATCATATCAATCGCACCTTTTTCAATCAAGAATTCACTTCGTTGAAAACCTGATGGTAATTTTTCACGTACAGTTTGTTCAATAACCCGTGGTCCAGCAAAACCAATTAGTGCCTTAGGCTCAGCAACATTAATATCTCCTAGCATGGCTAAACTTGCTGATACACCACCCATTGTTGGATCGGTAAGTACTGAGATATAAGGAAGCCCTCGTTCCTGAATTTTCACCAGTGCAGCACTGGTTTTTGCCATTTGCATTAACGAGATTAATGCTTCTTGCATACGAGCACCACCGCTTGCAGAAAAACAAACCAACGGACAATTATTTTCCAGTGCTTGCTCAACTGCACATACAAAACGTGCACCAACAACCGAAGCCATTGAACCACCCATAAAAGCAAATTCAAAAGCGGCTGCAATAACTGGCATACCTTTAAGCGTTCCCTTCATGACGATTAAAGCATCTTTTTCATGTGTTGTTTTCTGTGCCGCTAATATGCGATCTTTATATTTCTTTGAATCACGAAATTTTAAAATATCTTTAGGTTCTAATTCACTGCCTAATTCAACCATGCTCTTTTCATCAAGAAAAGAGGTAAGACGTTGACGAGCCGTAATACGCATATGATGATCACATTTTAGACATACGACTAAATTACTTTCTAATTCAGGCCGATAAAGTACTTGCCCGCAGCTATCGCATTTTGTCCAAACCCCTTCAGGGATACTCGATTTTCGGGTTTGGCTAATATTGCTTTTATTAAGAATTTTTTCAATCCAGCTCATTAATAGACCTTTTTGTCTAAAATTACATTATCAGTCTCATTATTATATTAATTACTAAAGCATAATACCAAAGCATAGTGGATAAAAAACTGAGCAAATCTGCTAATAACCATCTATTTTTTAGTTTTTAAGAAGCTGTTTTCTTTTATTTTGATGCTCAACGATAATAAAAATCTTAACTATATCTTGCAGAATAGAAATTAAAAACAATTGCTACAATTAATAATTTTAAATTCTACTGAACAATTGTAAATTACATCAAAAAGTAACTCGAATTAAGTAAATTATTTAATCTATATTAAAGCCTCAGCTACATTATAAAACAAATGTCAAAATTATTAGCAAATCTGGTGTATGATACTCATGTTATCTTGTCCAGCGCTGATGCTTTGTGAATCTGTTCTCCATCATTAAATTGAGATATTGTTGATCACCAGAATCAAAGTAGGTTAAGTTCTCTTACTCTGCTCCAACCCTCTGAGCAGAAGGGGCAGCTTAAATAGCATTGAAATGGTTGCTTTTCTTAATGCATAGTGCTTCATGCGTTAGTTTCGTGGGCTCACGTCACAAAAGTTGTTTTAATCGGATTCGTCGTTATTATTGACCCTAGTACGATAACAAAAAGACATAGAATGTCAGCCATTCTTCTGGATTATTCTCTAGCTTCTTCATCGCTGTAAAATACACTTCGCTAAAAATTTTACTAACAAAACATTAAGCTTTATTAGGAGTATTAGCCCTTTCTGCTAGCCAAATCTTCTGAAGATCAAGGTTTATAACTTTGGTTACATACTTTTTTGGAAATGGAAGCTAGCACATCAGCTATTTTATCTACCAACAACATTGGTATTTTTACGCCCGGAAATATCTTTAACCATTGCATTCAAAAATTAAGCACTACCTCTCCCGTAATAAGTATAGTAAATACAGTTAAACTCTGTGCTTACAGGCAATTAAGAATTTCGGCCAAGTTTCCTTCTGACTCTCGATAAACATCTTTTATTAGGACTACCTCTTACATCCATGCTCAGTGGCGCCGATAATAAGCACCAGGAAAGAGGGGGGGTAAGCTTGCCTGACAGAACGATTATGTTATAAGTATAGAAATAAATATAGCATATATCGCTTAAATGATCAATCTATCATTGCTTATGTTTTTAAAAGCATTACTGTGTCAGTCTGCTAATGGGGTACTGACAGAGAAAACTTGTACTTTTTCACCAAGAAGCAACTCAAGGCTTCAAAAATCAGCAATGGGGGAAGGATGCCTAGTAGGTACAAAAGCCATGATAACAACTCTTTGCTGATTTTCCACTCTTTAAATAAGGCACAGCAAGAAGTTTTAGAAATATATTCAGTTTCCACTGTGATCTTCTCCCCTTATTAAACCTTAGGTAGGGTTAATATCAACATTTACCAATAGAAGTTTGTATGCGCTGCAGCAAATAACTGTTACGGACTACGGGGTTGCTGCGCGGCGACAAAATGGCGTTAACCATGTTGAGAAATATGGCTTCGAATACCGCGTTTTAGCAGCGGTGTTTATCAGCTTCCTAATAGGGTTATAGCTGAACTCATGGAATAAACAAGAGTAATATCTAGTTTGCAGATACCTGAGAATAGACTTTTTATGGCATATCATCTCTCTGTTGTTAAAATTATCCATGAAATTAATGAGCAAGATACTTACGCCACTATATCCAAAAACTCCACACAGTAGAAATGAGCGAGCATAATTTAATGCTAATACGAGATTTATTTCTGTCTGTGAGAAATAAAGTAAATATTATAATATATAGATATAATCTAGCTAAAGTAATTGCTTTATCACCATGCTTTTTATAACATTGGTGAAGTTTTTGCAAAAAAATTACCAAAATTTTAAAATTTGGATTCCTAAAAAATAGGATACTTACTGAATAAGCAACCAATAGTATAATTAACCATATCACCAATAATTTTAGCGATAACTATTAACTACTATTAAATAAACATTAAGATCATTATCTTCAGTGTCGTTAATGTTCATCCTGAAATAAATAATAGTGAATCACCCACAGCAAAAGGCGTAATAATTAATCTAGTTTCATAAAATTCTATTAAAAATAGAATGGCATATAGCTAAACACCATGCTCTAAGCAACAACTTAGCTAAATGAAGATCGATGTGTATAATGCAATCAATAATAAAAAATAATAAATTCCATAAAAATTCAATGATTAATAACTTTAGCGTTGCGTAATTAAACGCATAATTAAATTTATCATTCTAGTAAAAAAATGCTCCTGCAGTTGTTTTAGGTAACTTATACTTTGCTGGATAGTCCACAGCAACTAAATAGAGCCCTTCTGCTTTTGCAGTTGCCGCTGCTTTTGTTCTATCTTTAAATTCTAAAAGCTCTGCTATCCAACCAATATCTTGATTACCACACCCTACTGCAAATAAACTACCAACAATATTGCGTATCATATGATGAACAAAGGCATTAGCTTTAATATCAACTACAATATAGTCACCATAACGGTTAACATGAATATGCTTTATATTACGCCAAGGTGATTTAGATCGACACTGAGCAGATCTAAATGAAGTAAAATCCTGTTCCCCAATCAATGCCTGAGCGGCATGATGCATTTTTCTCTCATCTAATGGCGCATGATAGTGCGTTACGCCTGCAGATAATATCGCAGGTCGAAATCGATGATTTAAAATAATATAATGATATTGACGATCGGTAGCAGAAAAACGAGCATGAAAATCTGGCTCAACAATTTTGCACCACTGCACTGCAATATCTGATGGTAAATAACTATTAACTCCCATCGTCCAGGCTGAGTCTTTACGTAAGACCGATGTTTCAAAATGAATCACCTGACCAGTAGCATGTACACCTGCATCAGTACGTCCGGCACAATAAATATTGACATACTCATTTGCAACTTTTGATAACGCCAACTCCAAACAAGCTTGAATACTTTTTACCTGTTGTTGACGCTGCCAACCATAATAATGAGTACCATTATACTCAATCCCTAAAGCGATTTTAGTCATCAACAAAGGAGATTGTTTCTTCAACATTAATAATATTGCTCCTGCACTAATCGCTCCAAAATTTCTATTAACATTTGAGCACTGCTAAATCGGATATTATTGGTAATCAACTAAAACTATAATATCTCAGGTGAACTATAATCATTACACCTACAACTTAATACTTAATTGACCACTGCCTGAAACATCTGTTATTTGAGTTAAAGTCATCTTCGCAAACTTACTAAAGATCATTAAATTTAACATTTTCTTTCCAGTCGCCTTAGACGTTCATTGAACGTAATGTTTCCAAATAAACCACTTGTTCATAATCATAAAATAGGTGTTTGCAAATATAATTTACAATAATAAATAACCTATCATTTTTAAAATTTTACGTACTTAACTAACTAAACTGCGATTTTGCGAACAAGAGCCCTTTCATTATCAATCATTTAATAATGGTAATCAATTAAATGCTAGTTTTCACTATGCTGAAAGATAGCATGGTTTTTTAAATAATTTAAATTTGAACTAATATTTCATAGACTGCAATGGAGTTTTATACTATCTTATACTGATTAGAGTAATTACTGATTATACAGTAAAACATATCGATGCAGAATAATTTTAAGCTCTTGAACGAAATTGAAGGGATATAGCTTTGTAGCCCATTTTCTATATACTGATTAAATTGCTTGAATAATACCATTCGTTTGAGAATGCATCAACTGGCTAAATCGGTGTTTATACCAAGCTCTGTACACAAATAGTCAAATTTTTGTTTTCTAGTGGTTGAATCTTTTTGCAAACATAAAAGATGATCTGTAAATTTTTGCTATTACCTATAAGTATCTGATGAATGTTCATGGAAACATGTTCGATTAAGATCACGTAAGAAGTGTCAAGCATCACGGCGAAAATCTGGCCTTGTAAAATAGATAAAATTCATTGAGTAGCGCAATCTATACATATGAAAGGTAACGTCATGAAATTCTATTTGATATCTTAGAAAGATATTTCATATTTACGTACAACTAAGCAGACGCGTAGCTCTTAAATGTTTTATCCTTTAGCTTCTCGAAGCTCCTCCCTGTTTTATTTTACGTAATTTCTTATTTTTGGTCTGCATAAATAGCAATCTAATCCAGATCAAGATGCTACGAGATTCAAGAATTCTGGTATGACTTTACCAGAAGATCAGCAAGAAAGAAAACTTTTTCGTAGGAAAGAGTAGGAATATAGCTATGATCATCAACGTTATCCCCTTTTTGCAATTTAGAAATAGTAAGTTCAAATATACTATAAAGCTTAGCTTTAGAAAAAGTGTACTCAGATTTTTACTTATTTAAAAAGTAGCACTGATTTTAGGTATTAAAGTTACCTGATTATTAAGTATTATCACGATATTTTCCTTCAACTATATCTCTTAATAAGCCATATTACATAAATATGACTGTACGTGCAGTATCTATATAATAATCCTGAATCAAATAAATAAACTTAATATATGTTCTCTGATCGGCAGTCACCGATATGCACCTAATAGTGCAAGATTGCAATTTTCTGTTATGTTATTTTCTCTAATCTTATTAACATTTTAATTAAATTAATTTAGTATTGAAGCCTAGTATTTTCAATGTATTAGCAGCATCGCTATTATCACACCTCACCCTAAGAGATGACCATTCACGGCGTTCTGGATAATTTTTACGAAAATAATCAAACTGGCCGTCAAGATGAGCAATTTTTCTTAATGCTGCATCGTCACGACGTACATCGTAAACTAAATGCACTAAACGCTTTAAACTAGTTTGCGTTAATTCACCGCTAAAGGTAATTTCATTAAATTCTGGAATAGTCAATAAATCAGATAATTTAATTTGCTGCACTTGGCCTAAAAACTGACTAAATGCGGCAAAAATTTGACTGGTACCACGTGCTTTACCTTCCAGTGAATAACCAGCAATATGTGGTGTACCAATTTTAACTTTAGCTAATAAAGGTAGAGAAATGTTTGGTTCATGTTGCCAAACATCTAATATAACATCGATTTTTTTACCATCTTCTAAATTTTTTAATAATGCCTGATTATCAATAACTTCTCCGCGGCTAGTATTTAGTAAAATACGTCCATCCGGCATAGCAGCAAGCAGTTCTTCATTTAATAAATGATAAGATGAATAGCGGCCAGATTTATTTAATGGCGTATGAAAAGTTAAAATATCCGCCTGATTAATTAATTCTTCCAATGGCAAAAATTGCTCACTATTATCAGTAGCGTCTTCACGAGGAGGATCACAAAGTAAGGTATTCACCCCCCAAGCCTTCAAATATGCATTAAGTCGACTCCCAACATTACCAACCCCTACAATACCGACTGTTTTTTCTCGCAAATCAAAGCAATTACGTTCAGCTAGTAACAAGAAAGAAGAAAAAACATATTCTACCACCGCAATCGCATTACAACCCGGTGCGGAAGAAAAAGCGATGCCTGCTTGAGATAACCATTGCCTATCAACATGATCAAATCCAGCTGTCGCAGTTCCAACAAATTTTACCTTACTCTCTTTAAGTAATGCTTCATTAACTTGAGTAACAGAACGCACCATTAAAGCATCTGCTGTTGCTAGCTGTACCAACGAAATTGAACGACCAGAAACTGCCTTTACTTCACCAATTGTTTCAAACAATTGAGTTGCATAAGGCATATTTTCGTCAACCAATATTTTCACTTATCTGATACCCAGTTATATTTATCAAAATTAACCCATCGTTTTCTGCTTTTCTATAAGATAGAAAGCAACTATTTTGCCATATTAATAAAATTTAATGAAAAAATATATCCAGATTAAAACCTACCTGATGGCTACTATTATCTTATTATAATTTCATTAGGGAATCTAAAAAACCTAATTGCTTTCACTACTTACTAAATGATATCCTAACTCCTTCTATACAGCATAATAAATTATGTTTTGAGGTATGTTATATATCCGACTCTTACCTCAAATAGATTAAAGCGGTATTAGCCGCTGAATTTTGTTGTAATTGAGATAAAATAAGTACTAAAAATTTATCTTTACTTGTTAGTCCCGAATCATTATATAAATCCTCGTCGCACAGCTATATTTATAGCAAGGATAGCTATTGAGAGATTTACGTTGAGGTAAATTATCATGATAATGAGCCTCCATTGCAGATAAGTGCAATACCTAAAATCAGTGCTACTCTTTAAATAAGTAAAAAATCTGCATACACTTTTCTAAAACTAAGCTTTATAGTACATTCGAATTTACCATTATTAAAGGATAAAAACGAGATGATGTTGATAATTAACAGCTATATCCCCGTCGTTTACTAATGACACCATTACTCGCTCAATAAGTTGTAGTCGTTTTCCTGCAAAAAAATGTTTTTTTATTTTGGCAATCTACTGGCCATCAATCGTATACGAGTTCTTGAACTCTGTTGTATATAGATCTTAACTGGATCTCTATTTACACAGGTACAAATGGGAAAAATACATAAAATAAGCCAGGAAAATCCTATTCTAAAAGCCGAATTATAAAACACTTAAAAGCTATGAACTTAGGTCATCTTCATATAGAAGTTAAATATGTCTTTCGCAAATGCTAAACAAAAATTTATGACGTTATTTTAATATAGAAAAAGATCATGCAGCACTCTATGGATTTTTTATTTGCCTTTATACGGTCAAGACTGCGGTTAATGCTCGACGCTTTTTATACATGATATTAACCAAAGATATTACATGAATATCTATCAGATATTTATAGATAATGTCAAAGAATTTACAGACCATCTTTCGATCTGCAAAATATCTAGCTCCTGGAAAACAGAGATTCGACTATCATATACAAAGCTTGCCATAGAACACCGATTAACCTCAACTCATCCTAAAACAAATAATATTGTCAAGCGATTTAATCGGTGCATGGAAGATGAGCTGCAAAACTAACATTTTAATGTTAATCAAGATCTTGATCTTTAGGAAATTCCCTCTCACTTTAAAAGAGACCAAAGGCAATTCTTTATTGATAAAAGCAGGCAGGAATTAGTTTACTAGATAATTGTAAGTGAAATTTTATTAGAGTATGTGGTTTTTGACTTAATGCATTAATTTTAGTGATATTAATTCTATATTTTATCTTAATAAACATCGTTTTTCAATTTTATACATTCTTTCTGAGAACAATTCTATATTGCTTACTTGCCAAAGGATGAGCATCGGTAAAAGTAGCCTGTTGCCACACAAAATGCATTTGTACAGATCTATTTATAGAAATTCCCTTTAATTAAGGTAGCGAACTCTAATTTTTATAAATCATTTACAGCGTCTTATACATCTTCGGTAATAGCATGACTCATTTACGTTTCGAGAAGAAATCATAATAACGCATCATCTTGTTGAGATGCCTTTCGGAATATAGCTAATATAGTGCTCGATGATCTCTTCTTGCATGAGGGTTTATTAATGATACTGAAGTCCGATGATCGTAATAATTATGCACAAACACTCTCCACCCCCCCCTTATTAATGCAGTAGTTTTTATATTGATACTGTAATCATTTAATGGGATATTGTAAGAGATATTTCACACTATCCTAGTTTCTTTTGTTTTTAGAGAAGTGTATTTTCGGTGTAACGCGTCTCTATACTGCGTCTTCAAAATAACGCAACACCACCACCTCCCCCCATTCCTGCCTGTGGCAGATATGTGCATAAGAACAGTAAGGCACTGGGATTTATCAGATCATAGTTATAACGCATCACCGGATGGTAGCGCCTTACCAGACTTTTTAGACCAATTTTTTATTAAAGAAAATAGCCTTTCCACCATACAACATATTTAATATTCAGCACCTCAGGTGACGGAGATATGAATATGTAGATTTGATTGAGTTGTCGAGACTAAATATACGAAAGGATAGAAGATATCAATTTTAATACCATGTTGCGTATCTTACTGCGTCACAAGTGTGAGTGGCGATCAAAATAGAGTGTTATAAGTCGCACATCCCAATTATTATTAAAAAAAATCAAAAAGATGGAGAGATAGTGAAATAATGTGTTGTAAGTTGCAATCGAGCAAGATATGAATCTGCTTTTTAACCACTACTCAGTAGGTTTGACGTCACATGAACTGCAATTTTCACTTACACCTTTGAAAAACGTGAGTAGGAATATTTAGAAGAGGCACAGCAATAGCGTCCAGACAATCCCATATGACAGAAGTGCTACAAAATAAGTTTATTCGCTTAATAACTAGACGGAACTATTAATTAATACTTTCACCGTGTTTTTAAGTAAGTTATCTCAGACGTCGTCAATAATAAAAATAGTTTAGTTGGAAATGGAATATATATCTAGGCAATTATCTTCTAAGTTTTCTATAAGAAAATAGAATCGTCATCTTATAAGGATTTGCCAGATCTATTGGCCCAATTATCTTTGTATTTTTCCAAGAAGCGAAAGATAGGAGAATTATTGCTACTTCCCTAAATAATCAATTCATCAGCAACCATACTTTATAGTATTATCCCCCTCTTCAATACAGTTATATATTCACTATAATTGGATTTATTTGAGCTGCTTGCTCAAAACTTTGGATAATCGTGATTAGAAGAGAATAATACTTGCGTGTTGAAAAAATTAGGATTTAAAGTCAGATATATTTCTCTATGATCTCTTTTGTAGTATTATTAAAAATTAAATCGGTCTATCATCATTAATTTTTTAAGGAGAAC
Organism: Arsenophonus sp. NC-TX2-MAG3; assembly: GCA_052174495.1. Lineage (GTDB taxonomy): Bacteria > Pseudomonadota > Gammaproteobacteria > Enterobacterales > Enterobacteriaceae > Arsenophonus. The sequence continues at coordinate 25,679 of JBQMRR010000007.1, read as the reverse complement.
TATAAAGCGATTCATTATAAATAGGCTTATTATAACACGTTAAGTTACGTATTATATTCCTAATTTTTTTAGTTTATCTTTTATAGGAATTTATCTAATTCATCTGAATAAATTTCTAAAAATTAACATATTCCAGAATATAAACAGTACTCAGATTATAAACTTCCTGGAATCACTATAGCTGCGCCACACACATCATAGTGTGGTAGGTTCTATCATTTTTCATCGATATCTTTTACTATATAATCAGAAATTATCCCAATAGTATTGGGTAGTAAAACTTCATTCCAGTCTATGAAAAATAGATTTAAAATTAAACTGAATTATTCAAAAACTATATTATCTTTCAGGAAGTAATATTTACTGGAAGGTAAATAAGTTTCTTGAATAGATAATATTTTAATTAATCAGCCAAAACATTAGCTAAGCAAATATTTTTGCACTCTTTGGTTGGCTTATCTCGTGCATATAAAATCTAATTAAATGATATAAAATAGGTATTTGACAAATATAATATAAGGTTTTTATAAAAATGACTGAGTGTCTGAAGAAATATTTAAAGTATTAAACTTAACACTTTTATTTGTAGGTAGCACGTTTAACATATCGCCGCTGCTCGGAATCCAGATATAAAATTTTGGCAGAGCAATATAATATAGCATAATAATTTATATCTCTAATATTTAATCATATTAATTAATGAAATAAAGTTATGGTGATATAATTTATACTTAGTATTATCTAACAATTCATTTTTACAAAAAACTATAGGTTCTATCTTAAGAATTAAGATTAAAGTATACGTTTATTTTTCATCACAATAATTTTAACAGAAATAGGAGGTAATATATCCTATTATAGATATATAATAAATCAGATAAGAATTATTAGCAAATATGGTATATGACGATTAAGTTATGTTCACGAAGAGACTTTATAAATCTGTTCTCTATACCTAAATTGAATGTTGTTTTACCATAACAAGAGTTAGCAGATTAAATCCCATTAACTGGTTCCAGCTTTTCTGAGCAAAAGCAAGTAGCTTAAATACTATCAAAATGGTTCTTTTCTTGAACCAAGATATTTCGTGCGTCACCTTAATAGGCTCACTGTCGCAAAATCTGATTTAATCAAATTGGTAATTCTGAATAGTCCACTGCGGCTAACAGGAAATCGTCCGTTATTCTTGATCTTTCTCCAGTTTCTTCATTACTGGAGATGATACTTTGCTAATAACCTTGTCGACAAAGCATTAAAGGAGCTTTGTTGGCGATATTATAGCTCTCTGCTAGCTAAACTTCTGGCAGCTAAGCACCCTCTTAACTTTTGGTTCGCCTCCTTTGGAGAGTGAAGCTAGCACATCAGCTATTTTGTATACCTATATCCCAATATCTTTGGACTGGTATATCTAAGAATATCTTTTCCAAAACCAAAGGTATAAGGCTCCCGCATCAAGCCTGAGATACGGTTAAGCAACGGGCTTTGCAGGTCATTCAGAAGTTTGACCAAACTTGCTTCAACTTTCGATAAGTATCTTCGAGCGTAATAAGCTGCTTATGTCTACGCTAACTGACTAAATGATGAGCAACTAAGAAAAGGTGTTCAGTGTTCCTGACAGAACAACATATACCTTTAGCCAAAAAATAAATGTAGAGCGTATCGCTTAAATCAGACAGCCTACCTCAATATTCTGTTACTCTTCAAAACATTGATATTTCAGTCTGCTGATAGGTACTTGGCAAAAAGATAATGCACTTTCTCCGTGAAGTGCGCTCTAGGAGTTGCTGAAAACCAGCGGTGGAGATGATTCGTTAAGTATACAGGCATTGGTTAACTCAACTCTTCGCTAATTTTCCACGCCTTAGGTAAGGCAGCAAAAAGCTCTTGAAGCATATTCTATTATTATCAACTGCTGATTCCCCCTTTAATCTTAATCACTTTAATCTCAATATCAGCAATATTAATATGTATGGTTTGCTGTAACACATAACCGTTACTGGCAATAATTGACATACCTGTCAATAAAGTCATTATTTAGCACGTTATTGTAGGATAACTTTAAGCTTAGCCTCAACAGCAGTGCCTATCAATCGGCTGCCTGTCAGTAACGGATACGCTCCTGTAATAGATAGATCACAGGTAATATCTAGTTTTACTGATAGTTGCGAGTAAGCTTTCTATTTCATATCATCTCTCTGTTATTGATTTCATTCATGAAATTAATCACCAGGGTATGTCACAATCTCAAAACTCCATATGCCAGAAATAAGCATAACTCCAACGCTTTTTACGTGAGTTTAATCAATCATGCCCTGACTATCCATAGAATACTTACAGACAATAACAAAGAATTTACAGACAGCCTTTTAGCTTACAAAAATGTTTAACCACTAAAAACAGGTATTTGTCTGTTTATATATAAAGCTTGATATAGAATACCGACTTAGCCTACTGATCGATTCTTAAAAGAAAATGTATGGTAGAGCGATTTAATGGGCGCGCAAAAGATAACCTGCAAACTTATCTTTTCAATTCTTTTCAAGAGATTGAGATCACTCTACATCAATATGTTTAGCTATACAATCAGGAATTATCCAAATCAGTATTGGGTAGTATACCTTCGCTTCAATCTATGAAGATAGGTTCAAAGTTAAACCTTAATTATTCAAAAAAATAATATTTCCTGAGGATTGGATGTGATAGTTAGGCTTATTTCATATCGATCTACTTGACTATCTAGCCTTTAATCTCATCCATATTCTGGCTTTACATGAGCGATTAGTCGATAATATATTATTTGCTAAGTATTTAGCAAATAAAAATGTGCCACAAGCTCAATCTTTCTTTTTTCTGAATTTATTATTAAAACACATAAAACTTTATTATTTTTCTCTTAAAGGAAAATGCGCGTGAGTTAAAGAATGTCATTGAACATTCTGTCTATTGTTGTTATGACGTTAGAACTAAAACATTAGATTTAATTATCTTCAATCCTTTTGCTAGTGAACTAATAGTATCAATAGTAACAAAAGAAAATGATAAGCTATTTGAACTTCCTATTTATTTAAAAGAACGGCAGCATACGACGAAGAATATTTTACTCGAATAAATTATAAATAAAGCAGTTTAATTAGTAGCTAATTCTAATCCTGCTTCGCAATCAAAATTAATCTCTTATTAATTAAGATGACTACTAAAAAACATAATTTCCAGATAACTAAAATACAAATACATATAAGTAATATAGAAAATAGCTAGTGTTTTTAATGTTATCAAACAAATTAAATCACTGAAAGCAATGTAATCAATGTTGATCTACAGCAGTATAGTAAAGTTACTATTTGACAATAATCTATTTATTAGATAATTGATCTTAATGGTAATTAATAACGTTTTCAAAGTACTTTGTTAAGAATTTTTTCAAAAATAACTAATAATTTATTAACTCTATTTTGTTGCATACAAAGAGTTAAGCTACAATAAAGCTATTGGCACTTATAATAGGTTTTTATATGCGGTACTTAATTTTATGGATCATTTTAATAAATATAGGGACAATAAATGCTTTAGCAAACACCATTCTTCCACCACAAATTCGTCAAACTAGTTTTATATATTGTGTTAATGGGATTATTACTACATTTAATCCTCAAATTGCCAGTACTGGACTGATTATAGATCCACTAGCTGCTCAACTCTATAATCGATTATTAGAAGTTAACCCATTTACCTTTAAACTAAATTCTGAATTGGCTTCACACTGGAAGTCCCTTGATAAGGGGGTAACTTATCAATTCTATCTAAAACGTAATATTCCGTTTCAAACAACAAATTGGTTCACGCCGACACGAACACTCAATGCCGATGACGTTATATTTAGTTTTTCCCGTATGTTTGATAAAAATCATCCTTATCATTATGTCGGTGGTGGTAATTACTCTTATTTCGATAGTCTGCAACTAGCTAACAATATTCGTAGTATTCGTAAGATTGATAATTATACTGTTGAATTTAAATTATATACACCTGATGTGTCATTTCTCTGGCATCTTGCTACTCGCTATGCCCCAATTCTTTCAGAAGAGTATGCGCAATATCTCAATAAAATTAATCATAAAGAATTTATTGATTGGCAACCTGTTGGTACAGGTCCTTTTATGTTGGTAGGTTATCAAAATGGTCAATTTATCAAGCTAACTCGGCATAATAATTATTGGAAGGGCAAACCTTTAATGCAGCAAATTGTGATTGATCTTGGCACCGGCAGTACAGGACGTATATCTAAGCTATTAACTGGCGAATGTGATGTATTAGCTTATCCAGTTCCTAGTCAATTAAAGATTTTACGTGAAGATGCCCGTTTTCGATTATCGATGCGTGCTGGCATGAATATTGCCTATCTGATCTTCAATACCAGTAACCCGCCATTTGATCAATTAAAAGTTAGACAAACTATTGCATATTCAATTAATAATGAAAGATTAATGCAATCCATCTACTATGGTGCCGCTGAAATAGCAACTTCTATCTTACCGAAAGCATCATGGGCTTATAATAATCAAATTAAAGTAACAGACTATAACCCAGAAAAAGCTAAAGAAATGCTGAAAGAGTTAAGATTATCTGGTATGAAATTAGATCTTTTGGTTCCAGTTATTTCTCAATCCTATAATCCTAGCCCGTTAAAAACTGCAGAACTTATTCAAGCAGATTTAGCAAAAGTAGGCATTAAAGTGAATATCCTTCCTGTAGAAGGCAACCTATTAAAAAATAAGCTCAGTGATCAAAACTATCACATGGTGCTTAATGGTTGGTCGACCGATAGTAATGATCCAGATAGTTTTTTCCGCCCTTTACTAAGTTGCCAAGCAATTGATTTACATACTAATTGGAGTAAATGGTGTAATTCTTATTTTGATGAAATTTTACGCAAGGCGCTAGTAAGCCAAAATATTTCATCTCGGATTAATTATTATCATAAAGCGCAATTCTTACTAGCAAAAGAGTTACCGATATTACCGCTAGCTTATTCATTATATATACAGGTTTATCGCTACGATATCAAAGGGCTTATTATTACCGCCTTTGGTACTTCCTCTTTTGCCGAAGTTTATCGTGATAGGTCCAGTAAAATCCCACTACCGACTGACTCCTATTTTAATAATGAAGAAGGAGTTGCATGGTGATTATTTACGCATTAAGGCAATTATTACTTTTAATTATTACCTTATTTTTACTAACGCTCGTTAGTTCTAGTTTGAATTATTTCACTATTGATGCTCCGTTAAGTAAACTATCATTATGGAATGCCTATATTTTTTATTTAACCGGTTTATTACATTGGAATTTTGGTTTTTCTAAAATTAATGGCCAACCCATTAGCGATCAATTAAATGCCACCTTTTCTGCTACTATGGAGTTATGTTTTTTAGCGTTTATTTTAGCTTTAATAATTGGTATCCCTATGGGTATCATTGCTGGTGTTTGGCGCAATAAACCAATTGATTACATTATTAAAATTTTTATCTTCATCGGTTTTTCTATGCCAATTTTTGTATTGGCTTTATTATTTATTCTGCTTTTTTCATTGAAATTAGCCTGGTTACCGGTATCAGGACGAATTAATTTACTGTATGATCTTGCACCTGTTACTGGTTTTGCTCTAATTGATGTGTGGTTATCGGATTCAGTTTATCGTAATCAAATGTTGATTAATCTTTTAGAGCATTTAATTTTACCAGTTATTACATTAGCTATTGCGCCAATTTCTGAAATAATACGTTTAATGAAAAATAGTACTGAAGCTATTATGGGTGAAAATTATATTAAAGCAGCAGCAACCAGAGGACTCTCTCGTATTACTATAATTAAACGTCATATATTACACAACGCACTTCCTCCTATTATTCCAAAACTTGGTTTGCAATTTTCTACTATGATCACACTAGCAATGATCACTGAACTTGTATTTAATTGGCCAGGCTTAGGCCGCTGGTTAATAACAGCCACTCAACAAAATGATTACTCTGCAATTTCTGCAGGCGTAATGATTATTGGTACTTTAGTTATTTTTGTTAATATCATATCGGATATTTTAGGTGCTATGATGAACTCTCCTAAATATAAGGATGGGTATGTCTTCAGATAATTGTTATCGTGAACAAAAAATGCCATCTACTATGCAGATTATCTGGCGGTTTTTTTCTAATGATATTCCGGCTATGACCGGATTTTATGGCATTATTTTTCTTTTGATTTTGACTTTACTTGGCGATTATTTAGCTCCTTATACAATTAACCAACAATTTTTAGGCTATCAGCTATTACCTCCATCCTGGTCGCATTATGGTAATGTAGCCTTTTTTTTAGGTACTGATGATCTTGGTACTGATATTTTAAGTCGACTACTTATCGGTACAGCATCTACATTCGGCTCTGCACTTGTAATTACCATTACTACAACGCTGATCGGATTAATGTTAGGTTGTTTAGCCGGTATTACTCATGGAGTAAAATCAGCTATTTTAAATCATGTGTTAGATACTCTATTATCAATTCCCTCGCTGCTTTTAGCAATTATTATTATCGCTTTTTCCGGTTCAAGCCTTGAAAATGCAATAATAGCAATTTGGTTAGCCTTATTACCAAAAATTATTAGAACAATCTACAGTGCTGTTCGTGATGAACTAGATACAGAATATGTTCTTGCTGCTCGACTTGATGGTGCATCAAACTTTTATATCCTTTGGTATACTGTATTATCAAATATTACACCTATCTTAGTAACAGAAATTACTCGGACTCTTTCTGTAGCTATTTTAGATATGGCTGCATTAGGATTTCTTAATTTAGGTGCCAGATTACCAACTGCTGAATGGGGCACCATGCTCGGTAATAGTTTAGAATTAATTTATGTAGCGCCATGGACAGTTTTTCTTCCTGGCGCAGCCATTATGATCAGTGTTTTATTTGTTAACTTATTTGGTGACGGCTTACATCGGGCCATTAATGCTGGAGTGAAATAATGACATTATTAGATATCCGTAACCTCACTATTGAATTTATGACTGCCAAAGGTCTAGTTAAAGCAGTTGATAATGTTTCTTTGCAGTTAAATGAAGGCGAAATTCGTGGCTTAGCTGGCGAATCTGGTTCAGGTAAGAGCTTAATTGCTAAGGCTATTTGTGGTGTTACAAAAGATAACTTAAAAATGACTGCCGATCATTTTTATTTTCTTCACATTGACCTATTAAAGCTCACTGCACGCCAAAGACGTAAAGTGATAGGACATAATATTTCAATGATTTTTCAAGAACCGCAATCTTGCTTAGATCCGGCTGAAAATATTGGTAAACAACTGATTCAGTCAATACCAGAATGGACTTTTAAAGGTCGTTGGTGGCACCGATTTAGCTGGCGAAAGCGACGAGCTATAGAATTATTTCATCGAGTTGGAATTAAATATCACGATGATATTATGTACAGTTATCCTTATGAACTTACGGAAGGTGAATGTCAGAAAGTGATGATAGCCATTGCGTTAGCAAACCAACCACGTTTACTCATTGCAGACGAACCCACAAATGCAATGGAACCCACAACTCAAGCACAAATATTTCGCTTACTTGATAGTTTAAATCAAAATAATAATATGACAATTTTATTAATTAGTCATGACATGCAAATGATGAGCAAGCTAGTTGATCGTATTAATATACTCTATTGTGGACAAACTGTTGAAAGTGCAACACCTGAAGAGTTATTAGTCAGACCTCATCATCCTTATACGCAAGCCTTAATACGCTCTATACCGAATTTTGGCAGCCCACTTCCACATAAAAGTCGACTAAACACCCTTTCAGGGGCTATTCCTTCTATAGATCACCTACCAATTGGTTGCCGTCTTGGCCCTCGTTGTCCCTATGCACAAAAAACATGCATTATCACACCGCCGCTACGCGGCATAAAAAATCGAGCTTTTGCTTGTCATTTTCCTCTTAACATGGAGGAAATATCATGACAATACCGTTACTAGTAATAAAAAAGCTGACTAAAACTTTTTATTATCGCACAGGGTTATTTCAAACACAACAATTAGAAGCGGTAAAACCTTTGAATTTCACCTTAAGACCTGCTGAAACCTTAGCTATTATAGGTGTTAACGGATCAGGTAAATCAACTCTTGCCCGCATGTTATCGGGTGTTATTGAAGCTAGTGGGGGTGAAATTTTTATTGATGGCCATCAACTTAACTTTGGCGATTATAGTTATCGCAGTCAACTCATCCGAATGATATTTCAGGATCCAAATACTTCCTTGACACCTAAACAGCGTATTGGACAAATTCTTGAAATCCCTTTAATTCTAAATACTTCCCTTTCTGTTCACGAACGGGAAGATCGTATAGAACAAACTCTTCGTGAAGTTGGACTATTACCTGATCACGCTAGCTATTATCCACATATGTTAGCAGCAGGTCAAAAACAGCGAGTAGCGCTGGCAAGAGCGTTAATTTTAAAACCAAAGATTATTATTGCTGATGAAGCACTGGCGTCATTAGACATGACAATGCGTTCTCAAATCATTAATTTAATGCTTGAACTACAAGAAAAACAAGGTATTTCATACATTTACGTTACTCAACATTTAGGTATTATAAAACATATTAGCGATAAAGTGTTAGTAATCGATAATGGTGTTGTAGTCGAAAGAGGTCATACGGCTGAAGTGCTTGCTTCGCCTTTACATGAAGTAACCCAACGCTTAATCGCTAGTCATTTTGGTGAACTTTTATCTGCGGATGCCTGGAGGCAAGATTTATAACTAGTATAAAAGCAGAAAAACTGATCGAATCAATAAGATTATACAACATACTTTATTCTATTATGATAAATTTTCTAAATGTTTATCAAAAAAAATGAATAGATATAGATACTATCTATAATGGATAATTTATAATGAATACATTAGTATTTTAAAAATTATAAGGATACGAGATTATGGGCTTTATGAGCGGTAAGCGCATTCTGATCACTGGTTTAGCCAGTAAATTATCTATAGCTCACGGCATTGCACAAGCAATGCACCAGCAAGGTGCTGAACTGGCCTTCAGTTATCAAGCTGATAAACTGAAATCTCGCGTAGAAGAGATGGCAAATAGTTTTGACTCTAGTATTGTTTTGCCATGTGATGTAGCTTCTGATGAGGCTATTACTAAATTATTTTTTGAGTTAACGAAAGTATGGCCAAAATTTGATGGTTTTGTCCATTCAATTGCCTATGCTCCAGCCAATCAACTTTATGGTGATTATGTTGATGCAGTGACACGCGAGGGCTCTCGTATTGCTCATGATATTAGTTCATATAGCTTTGTTGCGTTAGCAAAAGCTTGTCGAAAAATATTAAATCTTCATTCTAGCCTAGTTACCTTAAGTTATTTAGGTTCTGAGCGCGCAATCCCTAATTATAATGTCATGGGATTAGCAAAAGCTTCCCTTGAAGCAAATGTCCGTTATATGGCAAATGCAATGGGACCTGAAGTTATTCGTGTTAATGGAATTTCAGCTGGTCCAATTCGAACTTTAGCGGCATCGGGGATTAAAGATTTTCGTAAAATGCTTTCACATTGTGAATCAGTAACCCCAATCCGTCGTACGATAACAACAGAAGATGTTGGTAATTGTGCCGCTTTTCTATGCTCTAATTTATCGGCAGGTATTACCGGTGAAATTTTACATGTTGACGGTGGCTTCAGTATTACTGCCATGAATGAACTAAAATTAAAAGACTAATTGAAAAAAGTTGTGATAGAAATCCCTTATATTATATAAGGGATTTCATTCTAGTTTTTTATCTAGAAAAAACAATTATATAGATTAAAAACTATTTCTTAACCCTCTGTCAACATAAACCGCATCTCATTAGTTGAGATATTTAACAATCTGTTAAATGATGTAAATTCATGGAATGAAAAAACTTATTTCATTTTATTTCACCTATATTGTTACAATGAACATGTTATCCTCTAAAAGATATTCATTATAGTTAGCGATTTTATTGCAAAATCCTCCTAGATTGCAGAAAAATATTTAATAATCTTACTGCAAGTTCTCTGACAAAATTATATCACAAGGATAAATGGTTCAATTATCTGTTATTTATCTTAAATAGTTTAACTTTACAGGAGTTAGCAAAACAAACAAACATTGACTTAAAACAGCGCTTAGATGACATCACTGCTCCTTGTTTTAGTGGGTAGAAAACTTAAATATATTAAATGATATTGCTTAAGTTGAGAAAATATTTTTCTTGAATCTTTTAAAGGAAAACATTATATTTCACATAAAAATCTAGAAAACACGCGGGAGAGGAATAGGAATAAAAGGGAAGAACTTGGTATACATTATGTATGAACGACGTAGCTATATCCTACTTTCGGGATGTTAATGAACTGAGTACTGATTTATTCTCTGCGATCTATTAATTTTTAAGAATTCATTTAGCTGACTTGGAAGAAATCTACTAAAAAGTAGAAAGTAGGTAAATCAAGAAAAAATATGCAACTTCAGGTGTTAAAATCAGCTACTTATCCGAAGAGTTTTTTATTATTTCTTTTCTGAAATTAATAATAACAGAGGAAAAACTCCGACTGAATTTTTATAACACCATAAAAAGTAGGTTATATAGCAAATTCGCCTGATTTAACCTCTAATGTTCTTAACAGAAAGTATTATCTACTTATAATCATGATTATTTAGTGTTTTGAGTGAAACGCTAAATGTCAAGATCTACTTATGCTGGCTATAAGTGCATCAAGAGGTAATGACTAAAGTATACTTGCTGATAAATTTATCACCTATATGAAACTAAGAATAATCCCCATCTTCTTGGCCCATCCTCTGAAGCAAACATGAAGATAACTGTGCCGATAAGACCTGATCAATGCGAATAGGATGACGATTTCTATTTTTCTAAAAAGATCTCAAAAAAGTAATTTACCCACATATATTCTACTCTGCTCAACTAAACTTTTTTTCACCATTGATGACGGATGAAATAAATTTCTTAAAATACGCTGAAACTGTCAACTTATGGACACATCTATTTATATGCTAGTAATTATCTACAGCACTTGTATCATAGGTATCGAAACGACTACTACTGCAATTCTCCTGAATGTTCCTCACAGTTATTTTTCTACTAAATCTATAAATTAAAAGCATACAGTTATGCGGTTTTAAAGCTACCGAGTAGTACTTAGCACAACAGGTTCATATTTTTATCTGATTGCGACTGGCAACACATTACTTTCACTATCCTCCATCTTCTCTGGAGTTTCAACAATAACTGGCTTATGCGATTCAAGACTCTATTTTGGGTTGTTCTTCACACTAATGCCGCAATAGGCATGGAACAGGATATTAAAATTACTATCCCTCTATCCTTTGTAGACTTATGCTCGATAACTCAATTAAAATGCGTATATTCATATCTCCCTCAGCTAGAGTTGGGCTGGATATTAAATGTCCTGTATGATGAAAGCTGCTCTTTAATAAAAACAGTAGAAGAAATCTAGCTAGGCTCTATATATTTAGCTGATGATACTTTATAACTATAACTTGATAAATCTCAGCGTATTCTTGTTCTTGTGCACATATCTGCCACAAAAAGGAGTGGTGGCGCGTACTCTGAGGCAGAGTAAGGGCGGTTACTTGAGAAAGTCCAACTTTGCTAAAAAGACAAAAGAGATTAAGATAGCGTGAAATATACTTCGAACCCTACCTTGAATGCCGATATCCGTGTCAAAAACTCTGCCATTACTTAGGAGGAATGGATTGTAGTATGTTATTACTCTATAAATACTGGAAAATAGAAGATTCTAAAAAACTCAAAAACATGGCCCTTCTTTTTTCCACGTACTAATAAAAGAGTTCCTGCTCACAGATACGTACAAATGTATTTTGTGTGTGGCGACAGGCTACTTTTACCAACGTTCAGCTTAGCAAGAAGGCAATGAATTATTGTTGAAACAATGTATAAAATAAAAATGATAATTATTAATTTAAAACTAGGAAGGATTAAATATCGATAAAATTAGCGTATTAGCATCAAAGAATGCACACTAGGATGAAATTTTAGCTTACAATAGATTTAGTAGTATTGATTCTTATCTTCTTTTATTAAAAATGAATGCCTTTTGTTCTTTACTTAAGGAACAATAAAATTCTAACCATAAATAAATTGCGGTATTAATCGCCCAAAATTAATAAGGTGATGGTGTAAGCGATAAGATTCTTTAAAAGTTTATGTAGAGTATGTTAGCCGTTTTTTAAGCTGATTCATCGATCAAAGTCCATATTTTGCTTGGATAAAGCTAAATAGTACGAAACCTTTGCTAACGAGCATAAAATTAGTGAATCTAACCTAACAAGGTTAGATAACCGGAAAGTTATTGGTAAGAAATTTTACATTTTAAATGTAAAACTATATCGTCCTATTAAAAGGCTGACTGAGTAGATTTTATGATATAGGGTCTTTATTTATCGAATTATCTCGTTTGGAGAAGATTATTTAAAATGCAATAATTGAAATTCAGTCGTGGCTACAAATTCCTCTGCGAGAAAAGTAACAACTTTTGCAAAAATAGTTTAATGATCAGAGCCATATTTTCTATCGTTTTCTGACGATGCTGTTGCCTGTTCAGTAAGTTATAGTCATTTTCCTGCGAAAAATATTTTCTTCCTTTCAATGATCTACTAACAATTGTATGTGAATTCCTAAATCCCGTTCATTCGAACTGGCATAAATAATTGTTTGTGCAGGAACGAAATAGAAAATTTTTGTAAAATAAACTAGGAAGCACTGAAGTCAAAGCTGAAAACGTTTGAAATCTACGAGTTAATTTATCTGCACATAGTCTAAAATATCTTCCTCAAATACCAAATAAAACTTCATGATATTATTTTTTATAGGTATATATCAATCTCACCCAATGTTCGACGCTTCTTACGTGATTTTAAGTAAGGATACCTCATGGCGATCTATTGGATATTTATAGATCGCCTTTTAGTCTCCAAAAACGTTCAATTACTGAAAAATAGGAATTTTACTGTTTTCTATACAGAGCTTAGTTATAGAACACCAACTTAAAGACCGCCGATAGATCTTCAAACGAATGGAATGGTCGAGCGATTTAATAGGCATATGGGAAAAAGATGTTCTGCAAAGCTATTATTTAATTCTGGTAAAGAATTTGAGATCATTTTCCATCAATATATTTAGCTGTATAATCAAGAACTACTCAATCAGTATTGAGATAGTAAAATTCCTTTACAGTCTATAAAATATAGATTCAAGGTTAAACCTGAATTATTCAAAAAACATATTCTATCTTTCGATATATAAATATAGGCATAGATGATGAGGAAATTTCTTATTTATAGCTTACTTACCATTGCAGTAATAGCAGTTGTTACTACTCTTGCATTCGATCGTTGGATTAGCTGGAAAACTGCTAACTATATCTATGATGATGTAAAAAAATTACCAACTCGCACTGTTGGTATGATTTTAGGCACATCAAAATATTTTTCTAATGGTTTACCTAATGAGTACTATAAGTATCGAATTCAAGGCGCCATCAATGCCTATAATAACGGTAAAATAAAATTTTTGCTTGTTAGTGGTGATAATACCCATCATAATTATAATGAACCAATTATTATGCGTAGAGACCTGATCTCAGCAGGCATCCCAGCAACAAAAATTGTGTTAGATTTTGCTGGTTTTAGAACATTAGATTCTGTTATCCGAACTCAAAAAGTGTTTACTACCAATAATTTTACTATTATTACACAACGCTTTCATTGTGAGAGAGCACTATTTATCGCCATAAAAAAAGAAATAGATGCACAATGTTATGCGGTTTCTTCACCAAAAAAAATCCTTAAAGTTCGTTTACGTGAGGTTTTTGCTCGTATTAATGCTCTGATTGATATTTATATATTAAAAAGTGAACCTCGTTTTTTAGGTAAACAAGAATCTATTCTTGAACAAATAAAAATTTCTGATAGTGTTAAAGGATATCCTGCTATTTACTCAAAGATCTTAAATGATATAAGTTAATCAAGTAGTGAATTTATTAGCTATATATTGGCCCATACTAGGGAATTAATTTATTTGATACTTGCAGTAATATGGAGTATGTTACTGAAGGTTGTTGCTTTGTTCGTAGAGCAATTTATAGTAAAATCTGTATTTTAATTGTTATAATTTTAAACAATCTTCTCTAGAATCAATAATTCAGTAAATAAAACGATCATTCACCATGAAATCTATTTAGTCCATCCTTTAAATCATAAACCGAATATCGGTATAATGCGACAATTAAAGGATTACCAAGAATCGTCAACTTAATGATATTAAAACTAGTAAGTTGCACCCGATAAAGATCAGTACAGGAAAATGAGGACATCTATTCTGGGGGATATATTGCTCTCAATCTGTTTAGCTTGGCAAAATGCATACTGCTTGTCGCCTAATACTAGCCTGTTTAAGTACTGCATTGCCCTATTTGGCTAGCATAACAGATCAGTTATATACTAAATCGTATGTTAACCTTTTCATAACCCAGCACTTGCACCGTATCGTTAAGTTAACGCACTTGGTCTTCCAAGCGCAACGTATCATCAGACTGGAGTATAGCTGTTCACAAACAGCTCTTGGTTAACAAGAAGATATAGATTGATAATTGCTAGTTTTAAACAGGATCACTGTTACACCACAAATCTATAAATGAGCACTCATAGATAAAAACAGTATGTTTTGCATAAAACTTGCTGTGCTAAAAAGGTGGAGGGATCCCCACTTTGGCCAAATGCTCATGATCCTCAGCGTTTATAGCTCATTCGTATTCAGCGTGATATTTATCGACCTGAATCTCTCATCATTGATGGTTTCCATCAGATAATAATTTAGAATGGTGCTAGCCATTAACCTTATTTTCTCCCGTTTAGCTGAAGATTGGCGCTATATCCTATCTACTCTTGATACTTGATACTTATCATTGGTATTAGCTTATCGTCGTTGTCGATGATAAATATCAAGATATCCCTACAGCTTAGGCGTATGCTTAAAAATATCAGTATCGTCACAGAGAGGAGACGAGATCACGTCAGCAAAATTACACCATGTGCGTAGCGGTTGTGCTGGTAGACAGTAAGTACCAATCAGCTTTAGCCAGATTTCTCGACATCATAAAACTTGGAAAAGGCTACTAGGTTTCATTAGACTACAGATTAAATAGTACTATCCTATAAAAGTCTCTCGGTAGGAGAGATGTTAATCAATAACTGCTCATGCCGAAACTAGATAGAAGGTCTTTCCAATGCCATACTACTTATGGATGTAATCATCTCGTGGTAATGATATGCGCATTCAATTAAATAAAAATCAGCTTCTTTAAGTTTAATGCCACTTAACCTCTGTTTATTTGTGAGCTAACTGCGCTGCCAGACGACAGCGCAGCAGAAGATTTATTCGCTTATTCTAGAATTCAGCGTGATCTGATGTAATTTGTATCGGGGATCCCAACGACCGTTTTTACCTCGAGCATATTGGGAAAATCTCGCGCTCTCAGTTGAGATGTTCAATAGCATCAGATTCTTGCCAAAATCCTAGCAAGGTGTTCGCTACTGCTCTAGATAACTAGAGTCAGTCTTATACTACTAAGAATCTCTCAACGCTAGTAACCCGTTCACCTGGTGTATGGAAAATGCGAGTTGGTAGTTTTTGAGTAAAAGCCTTGTCATAATGTTAATTAAAATGCACCATTTCCTCCATTATCTCCCTACCATATCCAAAACTTATCTGTTGTGCTAATTTAAGCACTACCACATCACCCTACGGTATAGAATAGCACAACTAGAAGTACGTGACAATTTTGCTTTGTCAGTGTGGGTCCAAAATTTCAATTGGCATAAACAGGTATAACAGCTTATATTTATCATGCATTACTATGGTATGAGCATGAACGGATATTTCTGCTGTCTTAATTATTATCTTCTGTAATTTGAATATCCATTAATCCTTACTGAGTTGCCAATATTGTTCCACAGTGCGCCTAGATAATACTTTTGATACGTTAATCGTTTCTTATACAATAAAATTATCCATTCCAATGCTTTTATGTCTATTCAAGTTAAGAATATCGTAGCTATACACGCTCCTGATTTATGTCTTAATCAGCAGCTATCATCCCCCTCTCGTCCCGATACCTATCACCTGATTTTTAGTCATACTCGACAAAGGTTCCAACAGCAAAATTTACTCGCTGTTTATCGCAGTTCATTACCGTTTTAGCCAGTTAATCTCCAATATAATGCTCCCATAACACAACGCTATCTTGGTCGTTAACATATATGTAACAGTATATCATCTATTCGCCAAAATTGGGTAGCCATAATTCTTATTATCTTAACTATTTTGTTATAATATCGATAACTAGAGAATACGCAGATTATCATAAGTGGGTAACTAAATCTGAACGCGGATGTTTTATAACCAATATTATTCACGGTGCTAATCATTAATATGCAGCCCCCCTTTTATGGTTGTTTCCGGTTTAAGTATCAATGAATTAATGCAATTGGTTTTTATCCCATCAGCTGTTTCTAGCAGGATTCTCTACCCAAAATGCTTTTCCTATTCAGATAAGCAATGGAGCCCTAACGCAACGTCAATTTACAGATGTAATTACTTTATTAGAAAAGAGTTTATCTAGTTTCGATAATAATTCACTCTCGGTAAAGAGGATCAAAATTCTCAAGGGGTAGCTGTTAACTTAGATTAATCCCTATATTACATGCTAATTTTAAGGTTTGCTATCCGTTAATATTCATTATGCCACTTCCAGGGCTCCGTATACACTTTTTCGATAGCTTCCCCCTTTTCCGGTGCCGTTTTTCTGACTTTTTCTAATCTTAGTCTATTAGAACTTATCGTGCATCTTGATTAGGTATTCACCCCTTCCCCTCTCGTCACTTCATCCATTGTACCATCGCCTTGAAGCTGATAGATAAACAATTGTTTCGCTATCTGTTCCTAGTATTTGATCTTATCCTGCTTTTATAGGAAACGGTTAAGCATATCACGTAGTAAAAAAATCTTCATTATAGTATAAGGAATTTCTACTAAGAATTGTTGTCATCACCTAATTTATTCCAGTCATGACCATAAACCTTAAAAAATCATCTTCCTAGCAGCAGGGAAGAGCACTTTGCTGGCTTCTTTCCGATTTTTTAACCTGGGTAAGAATAATTTTTGAAAATTTATAAAACTTTTCTAAAAAAGAATGTCAAAATTACTGACAGAAGATATAATTAGCGGAAATAATATATTGCAATTGCAAGCAATAACTTCTAATAATACCATAAATAAGTACACTACCTATAATTAAAGAATAAGTAAGTATGAAGTAGGCTACTAAATAGTAGCCTTGTTTTGTGATAATAAAATTTCGATTAATCAATAAATAAAAAATACTGAAGAGTCATAATAATATTATTGATTATAATTAATCTAACTCATTAGAGGTTATATCTGTATTTTATTATCTTTTAATCTATATAAAATTATTACTATTTTAGTAAAAGTTATTGGTAGAAATCCATTCTCCTATAAAAGGATTTTCACTACAGAACTTGTCATGGAAAAGCAAACAATCATAAAGATCAAAAAAACTTTTTCTTTACTTCATTTAACATAAACTACATCTTATTAGTTATCTTAGTGATAATATGTCGAATGATATAAATTTATACATTAAAGCAACTCATTCCATTTTATCCTGATCATATTGTTATGAATGAATATATTATCCACTGGAGATATTCATCTATGCTTACAGTGAATATCGCTATAAAATCCTTAATTACAGGAAATATTTAACAATCTTTTAAAAGTCCTCTAGTTAAACTAGGTCATAAGGATAAATGGTTTAGTTATCTGCGATTTATCTTAAATAGTTTTACTTTACAGAATTCAGCGAAATAAACAGGCGTTGATTTAAAATCAGCGTTTAGATAGGGTTGTCCTTCTTTCCTTGCTTCCTTACTTTCTTCCTTCAGTGATAACAACCAACTTAAATGTACTAAGTGGTATTGTTAAAGTTAATGAAACATTTTTCCTTAATTCTTTAAAGAAAATTATTATATCTAACATATAGGAAAGGTAGAAACCCAGAGAAAGGAGAAAATAAAAGCAGAACGAATCGTAGTCTTAATCTCTCGAAATTAAGAGAATCATATGAGCAATAAGATTCTTGAAGAGTTTAATACAGAGCATATTAGCTGTTTTGAGCCAATCACTGATAAAAGTTCTATCTTTTGCTCAGATGTAATAAAATGGTACAAAATATTTGCCAATAAGCATTAAATTAGTCAGCATTATATAATAATGCTGACTAATTAGAGAATTATTGGTAGAAATTTCAAATTAAAAATCTAATCAGATTTGTAAACTGATTAAAAGGGTACTTCAGTAGATTCTATGTTGTATGATCATTTTATTTACCCAATTATCTAATCTTGAAAAGGTTAATTAAAATCAGAAGAATTAAGAATACAAATATTGCTATAAATTATTCTGTGCCACAAAGAAAAACCTTTGCTAAAATAGCTAATTTTATTTATTAAAATATTTACATATTAATTACAATGAAGTTTATAAATTATTTATTGAGGTTAACTCACTTATTATTATAAGTAATATTGATACTTCTTTCATAAAATTTAATCAGTTACATTTAAATTTTAAAAAATATTTTATTAGGAGTGAAGAGTGATATACAAGGAGCTTGTTTACGCTGAATTAGAAGAAGCTGCACTGACATTGAAAAATTTTATTAATAATAGAGAAAATATCGAAGCAATTGAAGAAGCCGCGATTATGTTATCAAATGCTTTTAAAGAAGGAAGGAAAGTACTATCTTGTGGTAATGGTGGGTCGCACTGTGATGCTATGCATTTTGCAGAAGAATTAACTGGATATTATCGTAAAAATCGGCCAGGTTATCCAGCTATTGCGATTTCTGATGTTAGTCATCTCTCTTGCGTTGGTAACGATTTTGGTTATGACTATGTTTTTTCTCGTTATATAGAGGCTGTAGCTAAAAAAAGGGATATATTATTTGCACTTTCAACATCAGGTAATTCTCGCAATATTATTAAGGCAATTAAGATTGCACGTACTAAAGGTATGCAA
Source organism: Arsenophonus sp. NC-TX2-MAG3 (assembly GCA_052174495.1). GTDB lineage: Bacteria > Pseudomonadota > Gammaproteobacteria > Enterobacterales > Enterobacteriaceae > Arsenophonus. Next base: position 6,419 of record JBQMRR010000007.1, on the reverse strand, counting down.
GTGATCTCTTTAACAGGTAAAGATGGCGGGGAAATGGCAGGAACTTCTGATATTGAGATCAGAGTAGCTCATTTTGGCTATGCTGATCGAATCCAAGAAATTCATATTAAAGTAATTCATATCTTAATTCAGCTAATAGAAAAAGAAATGATAAAATAACATCACTATATAGTAGTGATGAATATATGATACAACTTTTGGCTATCTAAGCAAAATAGCTGGTAAAAATTTCTTGTACTGTATGAAGGGATTTTTGCTATAGAGGTTATTATAAAAAGCAATCAGTCACTAGATCAAAGTGACACTTCCTCACTTTCTACTAATATAAAGCTGCATCTTATTAATTACCTAATTAAGTCGAGAATAATCTATTAGACAATATGGATTCATACATTAAATTAACTCATCTAGTTTATTTTGCACATATTGTCACAGTGAACATGTTTCTGCTGGCAATTCGTTCATTAGGGTTGCAGCGATATCATTGAAGAATTCTAAATTACAAGGAAATATTTAACAATTTGATTAGAAGTCCTTTGGTTAAACTAGATCAGAAAGATAAATAATTTAGTTATCTGCGATATATGTTGAATAGGTTAACTTTACGAAAGTTAACGAAATAAACAGGCATTAATTTGAAATCAGCGTTTAGATGGGCGTTCTTGGTTTCTTGTTTAGTGACGACAACTAACTTAAATTCACTAAGTGGCATTATTGAAGTTAATAAAAGATTTTCCTTTAATTCTTTAAAGAAAATTGTTATATCTAACATATAGTAAAGGTAGAAAATGCGGGAGAAAACGAGATAAAAGGAAAAAACGAATCGTAATCTTCATCGCTCGAGATTAAGAGGATCATGTCAGGAATTAGCTTCTTAAAGAACTTAATATAGAGTTATGCTAGCCGTTATCTTGAGTCGATCAAGAGTTCATCCTTAGCTCAGATGAAGAAAAATGATAAAAAATATTTTTTAGCGAACATGAAATTAGTCACAATCGTCTAATAAAGTTAAGTAACTATAAAGTTATTGGTAAAGAATTTCATATTTAAAATATGAACAGTTATTTTAACTGATTAAGAGGATACTTAAGTATATTCTATATTACAATTACAGGATCCTTTTATTTATTTAATCATCTGATCTTTAAAATATTGTTTAAATTCAAAAGAACTAAAATACAAAAGTTGCTATAAATTTCTCTGTGCACAAAGCAATAACTTTTACTAATGTAGTTGCTTTTATCCTTCTTTAAAAGGCAAGATCTCGGCTGATACTCGATGCTTCTTAATGTGATCTTAATTCTGGTATTTCTATAAGTATTCATTGGATGCTTATAAACAATGGCAAAAAATTTACAGCGATTTTTGGTCTATAAAAATGTTTAACTACCGAAAACAAGAATTCGAGTATTTATATACAAAACTTGATATAGAACACTGACTTAGTTTAGTAAACTAGCATCAAATTAATCCTAGTTAGGAGCTTAATGTCACTTTGGATTAATATATTTAGCTGTATAATCAAGAACTACTCAATCAGTATTGAGTAGTAAAACTCTATTGTAGTCTATGAAAACCTACTTTAAAGGTAAAGCTATATTATTAATAATATCGTAGGATCTTCCAAAAGTGACATCTAATCACTATTTATCAAATATATTTTCAATACTAATAATTATTCCAATATTTCATGTAGACGAATTAATTTTAGTTTTTCGTTTAAATATATTATCTTAGCATTTAGCAATCAGCTCTTTCTAGTTAGAAGACATTACATCATACGCACCAGTATATCATAAAAGATTAAATAATCTCCCAGATATAAATTTCAGGTAATAAACGAGGAACAACAACGCCAATTTTATCTGAGTAAAAAGATCAGCAGATTTACATAGAAATCAGAAACTAGTATTTACGTAAATTTCCATCAGTAAAATTACAACTATCCGCTGTCAAGGCTGTCAAAAAAATAGAAATATAATGATAATAATGTCCCTATATAGTAGGACACATTAGATTATTAAATTAATATCAACTAATAGATAATAATTTTTCCCATCTTTTTATTCCTCTAACTTCAGCTAAAAGTAGACCTAATTCTGATGCTAAATAACCATCAGGCTCAATTGAGTTATTAGTAAATCTAGTATATGAGCAAATTAGACTACGCTATACTCTAATGCTCTTTGTGCATCTGTTCTCTTCTCCTTAAATAAGATATTGTTTATCACCAAAGTCAGTAAGTTAAATTCCTTTAGTTAGTTCCAGTTTTTGAGAATACTATAGCAGCTTAAATACCATTGAAAAGATTTTTTTCCGCGAAGCAGTACGGATTCGCGCATAAGCTTCATAGATTTACTATCACAAAAGCTGATTCAATTAGATTCATTACTCTTATTGTTGATGCCCAGTGCACTGATAGGAAGTTATAGAGTGCTGACCCGTTCTTCTTGATCTTTTTCCAAGTTCTTCATCTCTTTAGGAATATTTATCCTGATAACTTTTCAAAAAAACATCAAGGCTTTATTAGCGGCATCACGGCTCTATGAGCCGACTCCCCCTACCGTAGTTTACTATTAATTTTCGATTGCATACTTTTAGCCAGTGAAACCAATATATTAGCTGTTTTATGTACTAACAGCGTTAATAGTACATCTCTGCTAATATCTTTACTATTACATTCTAAAAACAAAAATCACATTCTATCTCTAATCCTAAGAGATATAATTAAGCCACGCGCTTTTTAGCCACTGAGAAATTCGGATCAGTTTGTTTCTAACTCTCAATAAGCATACTTGACTCCAGATAGCTCCTTAGTATCTATGCAGCGTCGCCGATAATGAGTAGCAGATAAAGGCGATCAGCTTCCTGATAGAACAGTTTTTCCTTCAGCAAAAATAAACGTAGCGATATGGATTAAGTCACGTAGGCACTATATGCTTATACTCTTTAAAGAATCAGTGTTTCAGTCTGTTTATGATTTCCTGCCGCAAGATTATGTATCTTTACTAAGAAACGCTCAAAGGGTTAGTGAAAATCACTGGCGGATAATGCTTCATATATACAGACCATGGTAGTAACTCTTCAACATTTTTGCACGTTTTAAGCAAGGTTGTAATAATGAGCTATTGAAGTATATTCCGTTCCTACGGTGATCTCTAACCTTCAGAACTTTAATCTAAATATTGATAATATCAGACTTTATATGATTCGTTGTGTCAAATAACCGTTATGAATGATAGATAATCCATCGATAAATCGCATTCAGCATGTTGTTGCATCTATGACTTTAGATCAGTCTTAACAGTTAGCATCTCTACAGCTGCCTGAGACTATTAATGAGTTAATTATGCAAAAGAATCAGAGGTAGCATCTAGTTTTATGGATATCTATAAGGTGGCATATTTCATGGCATATATCTCTATATTGTTAAAATCATTTTCGAAATCAATCAGGAGGATTCGCTAGCATCTTCGAAATCTCATACATAATAATAAATGAGCATAACTCATCATATACACAAAGAGGCTCTTTTTGTTTTCTTTTATTAAAACAAGATATTAATTCCTGGATTCACTCTATATCACTTTTAATATGATCTAGATCATATTAAAAATAAATGTAAAATTAATTTTAGATCAGAAAAATGAATTAATAAAAATCAATTAGAGGGTGATTATAAAAATATAGTTTTATCAATTGCATACTATTCTAGATTATATAGTAGTTATCTTTATTTAAATAGTATGATGAAACTAGGTACTAATTTAATTATCATCCTTTATTTAAATAATTAATGCAATCGATAACGCGATTAGCTATATTACTAATCAACATAATAAATTTGTTCACAACACTTTATCGAGGTGAAGTGAAAAATTTTAGATATTAAATATTTAAAAGCAAATAGCACAATATACAGAAGCTTAGTTATTTTTTGCACTAAAGAACCAAGCTAGTATTGATTATCCTTAAAATATTTTATTTTTAACTAATGATAAAATTCATATAATATATAAAATATATTAAACTGAATCTCTAACCACTACCAATATTCCAATTTACTAAAAGATAGTAATTATATTGAAGATGATAAAACATTACTGTACCAATGAACAGCGCTAAAATTAAACAACATGAATAAATAATAACTTATAGTCGTTTTTTAATTCTATATCTATAGGTTAGAAATAATCGATGATAATATTTATTCATTAACTTTATTTAAAAATATTACTACCTTAACATGTTAATTTCAGAAAACAACAGAATTTATTCTGTTAGCCAACTTAATCAATCAATTCGGAAATTACTTGAACTTCAAATTGGAAGAATTTGGCTTAATGCAGAAATTTCTAATTTTTCTCAACCGGCTTCAGGCCACTGGTATTTAACTTTAAAAGATGAAAAATCACAGGTACGAGCTGTGATGTTTCGTGGCAAAAATATACGAATTAATTTTCAACCACAAAATGGTCAACAAGTACTAGTTCTAACAATCGTTTCTTTGTACGAACCAAGAGGAGAATACCAATTAATTATCGAAAATATACAACTTGCAGGTGACGGATTATTACAACAACAATTTGAAATATTAAAGCAAAAACTTTCAGTTGAAGGATTATTTGCGAAACATTATAAACAAGCACTACCGGTGCCGGCAAAATGCTTAGGTGTCATTACCTCAGTAACAGGTGCTGCATTACATGATATTTTAAATATATTAAAACGCCGTAATCCTTTATTACCTATCATTATTTATCCCTCCGCTGTACAAGGAGAAGATGCCACACGACAGATTATTCGTGCTATTGAGTTGGCTAATCACCGTAAAGAATGTGACGTACTTATTGTTGGCCGAGGGGGTGGTTCATTAGAAGATTTATTGGCTTTTAACGATGAAAAAGTTGCCAGAGCAATTTTTGCTAGTCAATTACCAATTATTGCTGCGATTGGGCATGAAACCGATTTAACTATTGCCGATTTTGTAGCTGATTTACGAGCCCCAACACCCTCAGCTGCAGCAGAATTAGTAAGTCGTAACCAACAAGAGTTACTTCGCCAATTACTTGAACAGAAACAGAGATTAGAAATGGCAATGGACTATTTTCTGGCGCGCAAACTACGTGTTTTTAGTCAACTACAAAATAAATTACAGCAACAACATCCTGAATGGCGGATAACGCGCCAACAAAATTATCTAATCAAACTACAACAAAAGCTTGTTATCACCACACAAGAATATTTACAGAAAACCAATCGTCAGCAATATAATCTTGAACAACATTTAATACTATGTGATCCGCGTCCACAATTACAAAATTGTCGTCAACGTTATATTCAGCAACAATTTCAATTAAACCAATCAATTGCTCAAATACTAAGCCAATATCGTGAAAAATTTAGTATCAACTGCTCTCACCTTGAAGCAGTAAGTCCATTATCAACATTAGCGCGCGGTTATAGCATTAGCGAAACATCTAATGGACAGATTTTAAGCAAAACACAACAAATACATATCGGAGAAAAGTTAAAAACTCGATTACAAGACGGCTGGCTTGAAAGTAAAATCTTATTAATTAATAAAATTACTTAATTCAAACAAATTTTTACTTATAAAAGTATATTTATTAACTTTATAATAATTTATTATCTAAGGCTAAATAAAATTTATTAAATATCAAAATTAGGGAGATATTTTTTATTATTATCTAGCATCAAAATAAAAGCATATTCTAATGCGGTATCTTTTAAACGGCTAAAACGACCAGATTTCCCATCATGACCTGCTTTCATATTTGTTTTTAACAATAAAACAGTATTACCAATTTTATACTGCCTTAATTTAGCCACCCATTTGGCCGCCTCCCAATATTGGACTTGTGAATCATAAAAACCGGTCGTAACTAATAAATTTGGGTAACGTTGATATTTAACATTATCATAGGGGCTATAAGATTTTAGTCGAAAATAAACAGCTTGTTCAGCAGGATCACCCCATTCATCATACTCTCCAGTTGTTAATGGGATAGAGGGATCAAGCATTGTCGTTAGAACATCGACAAAAGGAACTTTAGCAACTACTCCTCGATAAAGCTCCGGTACCCGGTTAATTACCACCGCCATCAATAAACCACCAGCACTGCCACCCATCGCATATACTCGTTTTGAATCAGCATAGCCCTTTTCAATCAATATCTTAGTTGCATCAATAAAATCACTAAAACTATTGGCTTTATTTTCAAGCTTACCTTGTTGATACCAAGCTTTACCTAAATCACCTCCACCCCGAACATGTACTATTGCATAGAGAAAACCCCTATCTAATAAACTCAAACAAGATGAACTAAAAACTGGATCCATATTAATACCATAAGCACCATAACCATAAATCAAAATTGGATTTTTATTTTTTTGCC
>JBQMRR010000006.1:0-474 GCA_052174495.1 Arsenophonus sp. NC-TX2-MAG3 | reverse complement strand
CGTTGGCTTTCTCTTTTTCTCCGCTTGTTATCTTTGTATGCCTCTCTCTTTTTCTATTTTTCTATCAGCACCTTATATTATAAATAAACATTTATAAATATAGTTTATACATTTTAGTTATAGGTTTATTATTAAATTAAATTTGACATTTATAAATATACATCTATTTATTTTCTTAATAGGATCATTCAAATATATAATTTTTAGATAAAAATCAGAAAACATTGCTTTTGAAAGAAAATTTCCAAAAGCTCCAAGATTCAATTATAAAACTATACATTAGAATAAGTCATCATCATCATCATCATCATCATCATCATCATCATCATCATCATCATCATCATCATCATCATCACTAAAGACAATATTTAAACCTTCGGTTTCCATCAATGCTTTATATTGTATAGTTAAAGATGCATTTGGTTCAGTTAAAATACGGTTAAAGTATTCTGCCGTTAATGCTTGTAATTCGAC
>JBQMRR010000005.1:0-1930 GCA_052174495.1 Arsenophonus sp. NC-TX2-MAG3 | reverse complement strand
AATTTAAGCTATTCAGCTAAAATTATGCTAATTTCTGGCGTATGGAATTTGCGATGATGTAGAAGTGTATATCCTGGTGATTGATTTTGTAAATGATATCAACAAGAAAAATATGATATGAGATAAAAGTCTGCTTAGAGATAATCTGCAAAACCAGACATTACCTCTAATCTCTTGTATGAACGCATCTGTAATAGTGGTAAATAATTGATAAGGATACCACTGTTGAGTCGAAGCTTCAACGGCATCCTGCAATAACCTGCTCAGCTCCTCTTTATCGATAAACATCATTATGCCGTTATCCATAACGGTTATATGCTACAGTAAAATCTCTATATATAATGGTATTGGTGATGTTGAGATTAAAGTGCAAAATTAAGAGGAAGTAGAGGAATTAGAGCGGCAACGGAATATCCTTTAAAAGTTCATTGCTACTTTATTTAAAGCGTGCAAAAGTAGCGAAAAGTTATTAACCATTAGCCCGTATACTCGGCGAGGTATATCCACCGTTGATTTTTATGAAGGCATGATGGCTTCTCGATAAAAAGTACATGATTTTTCTCTGCCAACCAATAACAGACTAAAACAGCAATATCTGAATAGTATAAGCAATGGGGGCTATATAATTTAATCAATACGTGTTATGTTTATTTTTAGCTGAAGGAATATATGCCCATTCTGTCAGGAATGCTGATCGCCTTTATTTGCTGCTCATCATTGACGGCACTTCACCCCATGAAGGGTAAAAAGCTATTGCAGTAGAAGATGCTTGTTGAGAATTAGAAATAAACTGAGCTGAACTTTTGGATGACCGCGCGAGCGCGACTTAACTGCATTTCCTAAACTTACTATGGAAGATGGTGATCTTGGTTTCTTAATACAATGCCAAAGATATTTCCGGAGACGCAGCACCAATGTTATTAGGTAGATAAAATAAGTAATGCACTGCATACCTTTCCTAAAGGTATGCAACCAAAAGTTAAGGATTAAATACAGGAGATCTGGTTATCAAGAGAAGCCTGATGTCGCTGATAAAGGCCTGAATATTTTATTGGTAATGCTTTAAGCAAATATTCTGCAGCGATAAAAAATCTGAAAAAAATTGAGAATAACGCTGCATTCTATACCTTCTTGTTAGCGCGCACTGGGCGTCATAAGAACGAAGAATTTGATTGAATTGGATTTTGCAATAGTGAACTTATGAAGCTGACGCACAAAGCACTGTATCGTAGAAAAATAACCATTTCAATAGTATTTAAGTTGCTCTAGTTTTCTGCGAAGAAAAACAAGAATCAGCTAAGTGTGGTAAACTTCATTACTGACCATGCTAGTAAAATGTTCAATTTAAGGATAGAGAATAGATTTATGAAACATTAGAGCAGGAACCCTAATCGTCATAACACTAGATTTTAGTGATAACTCAAACCTTATCATAACTTATTAAATATTTTTATTTCTACTAATTACCCCTAAATAAAATAGCTATTCAAATTGAGTCCCTAGTTTATCAACTAATAATTAATCTAAAATATTAGCTAACTCTTCACTAATTTCAATAACTTTGCGGGTACCATTCAATTTAAAGTACTTAGTGTGACCGGTAGTAGCTTCTTGACGATAATATGTAATTAAAGGTTCAGTTAAGTTATGATACTCTACTAATCGCTTGTAGATCGTATCTTCTTGATCATCTTTACGAATACTTAGTTCTTCACCGGTAAGATCGTCTCTGTTTGCTATTTTCGGGGGGTTAAATTTTACATGATAAACACGACCTGAAGGTGTATGAACTCGACGACCAACAATACGTTCAAGAATAATTTTATCTGGCACATCAAATTCGAATACATAATCCACTGCAATACCTGCATTTCTCATTGCGTCTGCTTGTTGGATGGTACGAGGGAATCCATCTAATAAAAAACCGTTT
>JBQMRR010000004.1:0-19794 GCA_052174495.1 Arsenophonus sp. NC-TX2-MAG3 | reverse complement strand
TCTATACAGCGTAATCTATTTTTTATCAACCTTTAGCTTGATAAAGCAGACAATGAAATTATTATCAGAAAGGATGCATAAAATTGGAATATAAGGGTTATTTTCCAAACCTATAGTTAATATCTATAAAATTAGAGCATTAGATCAAAGAATACACATCTATAAAATTTTAATTTAAATAGACTCAGTAAATCGATTTTCCTATCTCCTTTTAAGAAAAGGAGTACCTTTTAATTTTTACTTGAAGAGCAATCCAGTTCTAACTATAAAATTTTTCATGCAGTTATTCTAGGGCCTCTTATCTCTGATATCTTTCTAATGACTATTTCATCTATATACCTAAAGGGATCTTTTTACCTCCTTGATGCTAAAAAGATAATTAGCTTTTTTTATAATAAAAAACGGCACACATAAACCAATAGCAGTTGTCTATATTTATAACAGCGGATGCATCGCTAGTTTTCCTAAAATGGATACTAAATTAACCACAATTAAGCTCTGTGTTATTATAAATAGTAACAGTGATATTGTAACAGACAGGAATATCCTTAATAATTTGAATTAAATTCAGATTACATTATATGATGAATTAATTTTTGACGCACTTATTATCAGCTTATAGATAGCTTAAGATCCCTATCTTTAAAAAACACTAAAAATCCTTTCATTACTCTAATTGATTCACATTATAAATTAGAGGTTGATGATATCATGTCATTTATTGGTAATTCTATAATTTAGAAGAAATGCTAATTTAAGGAATTATTAGTGGCACTGAATGTGTTGTAGAGCTAGGATTTTCACCCTTTTCCGACATAATTTTTACACATAAATACATATATTAATCATAAAATTCATGCAGAGCACTAAATTAATACTAAATGTGAATTAATGAGAATTATACATTCTTTTTTGATTATTTAGAAAATGCTTTTATGATTAAGGAGTTCAAGTTTTGCTATCCTAACTGATTTAGCAATTAAATTATGGAAAAGCTTATTCATGATAGGCGAGTAATCTGCAGATTTATTAGTATCATTACTGTACATAGACTTATCCTCATATTCGCATAATAATAATTTTAATAAAATTAAACGATTACGTATTTTTAGATTGCAACAAACTCGGTGCCAAGAAGAAAATATCGATTTTTAAATCGGTTATAATATTATTATTTCTCTAAATAGTTAGCCAGTTATCTTTACTTACAGATATAATGAGCCAAGTTATTAAAATTAATTTAGGCAGTATCATGTGGCAGTTTAATAATATGCAACGAAGAAAATAATAACTGCTCACATTAAAATTTAAAAGTACAAATAAAGGTAAATCATTCTTACAATAACTAAAATTAATAATATTAAACTAAACTATTAATTTTTAATTTATAAAATAGTTTATTATATTTTATTTGCAGTAATACGCTCTATGTTTGCCCCTAAATTACATAGTTTTTCTTCTATTTTCTCATATCCTCTATCGATATGATAAATCCTATCAATAATTGTTTTTCCTTTTGCAATACAACCTGCAAGTACTAAACTAGCCGATGCCCGCAAATCTGTAGCCATGACTTGAGCACCTGTAAGATGTTCAACACCATGAGAAATAACGGTATTCCCTTCTATTTCTGCATGAGCTCCCATACGAATCAACTCTGGGATATGCATAAAACGATTTTCAAAAATAGTTTCCGTTATTGTACTAACACCTTCAGCCACTAAATTAAGTAAACTAAATTGCGCTTGCATATCTGTTGGAAAACCAGGATACGGTTCTGTTCTGATGCTCACTGCTTTTAGTCGCTTATTATGCATATCCAATTCGATCCAATCTTTACCAATTTTAATCTCTGCACCCGCTTCACGTAATTTAGCTAAAACTGCATCCAATATAACTGGTTTAGTATTACGGCAAATTATTTTTCCTCTAGAGACGGCTGCTGCAACAAGAAAAGTACCTGTTTCAATTCGATCAGGTAAAATTTGATAAACACCACCACCTAAGCGTGCTACCCCTTCAATAATAATGCTACTTGTGCCTGCACCCGTAATCTTTCCCCCTAATAGATTTAAAAAGTTAGCTGTATCTTCAACTTCAGGTTCACGAGCTGCGTTTTCAATAATAGTTTTTCCTTCTGCTAAAGTTGCAGCAGTCATAATAGATATGGTGGCACCGACACTAACTTTATCCATAAAGATATTAGCGCCTTGCAAACGACCATCAACTGATGCTTTAACATAACCTTTATCTAAAGTAATTTTAGCACCGAGTTTCTCAAGCCCGGTAATATGTAAATCAACTGGACGTGCACCAATCGCACATCCTCCAGGTAAAGACACTTGACCTTGACCAAAACGAGCAACTAATGGTGGTAAAGCCCAAATAGATGCACGCATCATCTTAACTAATTCATAAAGAGCACAAAATTTATTAATGCCACGTGCGTCAACAAAAATAGCACCATTACGCTCAACTTTAGTACCTAACTGATTAAGTAACTCAATTGTTGTTTCAATATCTTTTAGCTTTGGAACATTTTGTAATTCAACAGGTTCTTCTGCTAATAATGATGCAAATAATATCGGTAGTGCCGCATTTTTCGCACCAGAAATAGAGACTTCTCCTATCAAACGAGTTGGCCCCTTTAATCGAAACTTATCCATCAAAAAAAATTCTCTATGAGTAATATTTATGTTATCAATACAAAACTATAGCTTGAAAAGCTTTAAGCTTATGATCTCTTTGTCCATTCTGCAGGAGTATAAACTTTAATTGATAATGCATGGATCTGGTTATCTGCAATATATTCCATTAGTGGCGCATAAATCACTTTTTGTTGCTTAACTCGACTCATTCCATTAAACATTTCAGCAACAACAATTATTTGAAAATGACTACCATCGCCATTGACAATTACTTCATCAAGTTTCAATTGTTCTATTAATACTTGCTTTATTTTATTTGTATCCATAATTTAATTCAATTTAAACATTAAAAAATAATATATCTATCTTAATCGATCTTATTATATATTGAAAATTAAAGGAAACGCCCTTGGTATCAAGGATGCACAAGAGCGATTACATATAAACTATTTTTTAAATTTATAACCTAATTAACTCATAAAATTTTCAAGCTTATAAAGATTAATAAGAGTATTAAAATGCTTACTAATCCTTTAAATATGCATTTATCCTCTAATGCTGTTCTTATTTAATTTAATAAATATATCGAAATCGGTAAAGTCAATCTGAAACAACTTAGAAACATTAATTACATTAATACTTTTTAGCAACTTATTTCTTTATCTCTTAAAAGGAAGCAGAGATTATTATCAAGCTAACCAACTAAAATAAATGTTTGAACTTTCTGGAAGAAAGTTAATATGGGGGTATCATGATTTTTTTATTTTTCAGAAAAATACAATCTTTACGATACTGAGTAACTCTTGCGTTAAGCCGTCAATACCTTTGGTACCTAAAATATTAACCCATTTGCTTTATTTAGTTATAATTACACTAACATCTTCAGTGATAATAGCATAAGCTTCTTAATATCCTATCGTACTATTTTTACGAAATTGAAAATCAAGCTGCATAAGTGGATGTTGGGTTTATGGTTTATAAGTTAGTAACTGTTAATCGAATAACAAGCACATTCCTATATCACCCAGTAGTTCTTCTACCTAATTTGTGATACTTCCTATAAGAAATATTTTTCTAAAACTTGCCATAATCTTGCTCTAAATAGGCTTTTTAATCTGCCTGAAATAAATATCTAACTAGGTGAAGGTATTTTGCATTATAAGATTTTAAGATAATGTTCCTGCATACTTAATTTATAGATAAGGCATAAAACTCTTAACTAACAACACTGCATAAGTAATCTTGATTTTATATGATCACGGGTTGCTTATTTTTTAATCGCATAAAAATTTTACAATGGCTTCTTGTATTAGTTTATATGAGTTTTCTTAATCTATCGCTAACAAAAACCAGAACCAACCATTAACAAAGAAACTATTAAGAAATATTTAAATAAAAAACAACTTTCTTTTCTTATAATATAAGATATTCATAATGTGTATTGTGAAAGATTTTATTTATTTCAGAAAATTAAGTTTCCTCTCTTGTTCTATTTTAACTATTAGGATCTGCCATTTCTATAATAGAAATTATCCAACTAAATATTCTAATTTTATGGCTGTTTTAGTATTTTTAATGCATCCACTGTCCTAGCTATATTTATTTTGATGCATCGAGTTTCAGAGATAGTGTCATATCCTGGAATTGATTTTATGAATAATGCCAACAACAGAGGGATGATATGTCATGAAAAGTCTATTCTATAGGTACTCAATAAAGCAGATATTACCTATAATCCCTTCCATCAACTCATCCGTAATGCTACTAAGAAGCTGATAGCACTGTTATTTAGACTAAACTTAAAGTCATGGCTACGATAACGTACTGAACGCTGTCTTGTCGACGAGCCTGTCTATAATATCATCCGTAACGGTTATGTGTCCAAAAACTATATAGACTAACATTAACAATGTTTATATTTAAAGTCGTTAAGATGATGGATTGTAGCGACAACAAAATATCCTTTAGAGGCTTGTTAACTACTGTCTTATCTGATACGTAGAAAAGCGGCAAAGAATTTTTACTATAGGCTGTTTGTATCTATGAGGCATTTCCATTGGTGATTTTTACAAAGCTCTATAGCAATTCTTGGTGAAAAAATATATGATCTCGCTACCAGTAACATCAGCAGACTCAAACAAAAATACCTTAAAGAGCACAGGCGTTTTGTGCTTGCGTAATTTACGAGATCAATATGGGTTACTTTTATTTCTTGGCCGATGATGATATATGAGGTACTATCAGAAAAGCTGATCGTCTTTTCTTGCTACTCATTATTGTCGGTACTTTTCATTGATGCAAGGAGTTAGTTTAGGTTGAAAGTGCTTATCAAGAATCAAAAGCGAAACTGACCTAAATTTCTCAATAACTAGTGAGTCTATAACTTAACTATATCTCACAAGCTTGCTATAAGAGAGAAGTGCTGCTGTTGTTTTGGAATGAAATGGTAAAAATATTTCTGGATGATACAGCGCTAACCTGTTAGCTCTAGAAGATAACTAAGATTCTACCATTCACTTTCTAAAAATATGCAGCACCAAAGTTAAGAGGGTGAGCTGGTAGAAGTTTGTCTACAGAGAGCTGTTATGCCAATAACAAAGCCTTTAATGCTTTTTCTTAGTAAAAAGTTTCAGAAAGTACTGCAGTGATGAGACGTTGGAGAAAAATCAAGAGGAATAGCTGGCATTCTACGACTTCCTTTCAGATCAATGAGCGTCAATAAAAACAACGAATCCAATTAAGTCGATTTTTGTGATAATGAGGCTATGAAACTGACGCGCGAAAGCACTTTGTTGATTAATCTATCTCAATCATGGTATGAAATCGGCGCAGCTATATTATTTTTGTAATATTAATGATCTAAATATTATTTTATACTCTGCAATATATTAATTTTTTAGGAATTTAGCTAGATAGCTCGATTTGAAATAAATCCCCTAGAAAAGCCTAAACCTCCTAATTAGGAGGATAACATACAACTTCAGGTATTACACTCCCTAGCTATCCGAAGCCATTTATCATTTTTCTCTGAAATTAATGAGGATAGATCGATTAATTTTTTATTATACCAAAAAAGGCTATACAGAAATGCGTTCGATTTAACTTCAAATTTTTTCTTAACATCTAAGTATTATCCATTTCTAGTCACGATTATTTTAAATTTTTGAAAACGCTCAGGCAAGTCTGATAATGCTAAAATATAATTGTATTGAAGAGGTAATGAATAATATTATGATTCTCGAAAAATTGATTAGCTATAGATAACAGGAATAATACTAATCTCCTTCGCTTACCAGAACAAACATAAAGATAACTGGGCAAATAGACCTGATAAATGCGGACAGCATAATAATTTCTATTTCTTTGAAAAGATACACCTAAGAAGGTAATTTATCAAAACTGAAATTATCCCCCCCACAACTAAACTATTTTTACCATTGATGAGGGTTGGAGTAAATCTTTTAAAGATACAGTGAAAGTATCAACTTGTAGATTGTTTATCTGCAGTGAGAATCTTGTCTGTAGCACTTATGCCACTAGTAATATGCAGACGACGTTATACTCCTTGGCGCCTATTCTTAAAGTTTTCTCTGTCGCGCCATTTTTCTTCCAAATCTCCAGTTATGTTAAAAGCATGCAGTTTTTGCGGGATCAAAACTACTGAGCAATAGTTAGCAACGCATGTTTATATTTTATCTACTTTGCAACAGCTAGCAATACATTAATTTTACTATTCCTATTCCTTATCTTATTTTGTCTTTTTGACAATAACTAGACGATACTCAATGTTCTTTTTCAGACTACTACTCATACTTATATCAGAGTGGACACGTAAATAGGATATTAAATTGATATCTTCTGTGCCTTACAGATTTTGGTTGAGAACTCAATTAATATTTAGATATTATATCTCTGTCACCCCTGGGGAAGTTTAAATATTAAGCATAACTAGTGCATGGTGTTGAGTTTCTGTTCAAAAAAGCAGTCGAAGAGACGGAGCGGAACACTGTCATCTAGTTGCTGGGTCACAACTATAGCCTGATAAATCTCAGATATTTTTTCTTGTTTGAAGAAATTCGCATTAAGGAAGCAGTGGTAATGTTACTTGAAGACTCAGTACTTTCTTTATTGAAAAGAAGTATATTTTGCTAAAAAACAAAATTGCCGGATATAACGTAAAACACCTTGGATTCTATCTTAAACGCCCTAATATTCGCATCAAAACTGCAGCTTTATCGAGGAAAGGAAGGGTTGCACATAATTACTATGACTACCCAAGACTATGCACAGTATCAGCATCAGATCCTAATGCAGGAAGAGATGATTAGGAGCTATACCTGCATTCTTTCGTTAGATATTTTGAATGATACGTTAGTATGGTTTTTTATCAAAAATAAATGAGGTACACTATTACCAAAAGTTGTGCAAGGCATTGGAGATGATAGTTCACAAAAAACCGAAAAACCGAGGTTCCGCGCTGTGCTGATGAAAGAATTTCTTAGCACAGATTTGTACAAATTCATTCTATGTAATAATAAACTACTTTTTATTGACGCTCTACTTAGCAAGTAAGTAACGGAATTGTTGTTAACAGAATACATAAAAATAAAAACGATTCTCATTAACCCTAACTTAGGGTTAATATCTTTAAAATTAAAGCATTAGATCGAAGAATACATACTCTGATGAAATTTTAACTTACAATAGATCCAGTAAACCGATTTCTGTTTTCTTTTAGCAAAAACATGATTTTGTTCTTTACTTAAATAGTAATTCAATTTTCTAATCATCAATCACTTTATTAGTGACATCACGGTTCTCTGCTAGCCAAACCTCCGGCAACAAACCCGCATTAACTTTCTGTTGGCACTTCATTTATAAAACGAAACCAGTGCATTAGCTATTTTGTGTAGCTAATAGCATATTCCCATATGTCAGGGAATATTTTTACTATTACATTCAAAAAATAAACAGTACTATATCCACGTAGCAAGCATATAGCTACGGTTAAAAACCGTACTTATCAGCCATTAAAAAGTTAGGCCTGCAGTTTGCTTCTAATACTCGATAAGTATTTTCGACCGCAATGAGATTTCCTTATCTTTATGCGCAATATCACCAATACATCTAGCAGGCAAAGACGATCAGCTCTGCTTAATTGAATGACATATAATGTGCCTTCACCCAAGAAATAAAAATAATGCGTATCGCTTAAAAATCATACTGGCACTATTACCTATGCTCTTTAAGGTGTTGCTGCTTTAGTGCTATTGATGTGGTCTTCGGTAGTGGAAAAGACCCCTTTGTGCTTTTTATCGAGAAGCGGGTTAGGGATTGATAAAATTATCGATAAATATATGCTTCCTTAGAGATACAAAACCATAGTAGCAACTCTTTGCTACTTTTTGCACGTCTTAGATAAGACTGTAAGGAAGGAGTTGTTGAAGTATATTCTATTTCCGACCTGATCTTTGACCTTAAGCACTTTAATCTCAATATTACCAATAGCAGGTTATATGGTTCGCTGTGTCAAATAACCGTTATGAACATCGACAAGCTAGTGTTCAGGATATTGTTTCAGGATGGATTCGAACACCGTCTTAACGACGGTATCTATTAGCTGCCTCTGGCGTCATTACAAATTAGTTCATATCATATAATGGATTAAAGTAATATCTAGTTTCACCCCCTAACTTGTAGGGGGTAGACTTTTTTATGATATGTCATCTCTCTGTTATTGAATTATCTACAAATTAATCAATACAATATGCCCAGCATCTTCGGAAGCCCTATAACATTAAAATAAACATAATTGCTCCAATAAAAGCTCATACAATAAATTAATTGTAAATAATAAATGGCAACAGGACGTACTAATTCGCTTATCATGCCATACTACTCGATAGTTCAGGAAATATAAAGATTCGCCTTATCACTCAATCCATTTTTCTATAGTTTCATCATATAGTTTCATCACGAAAAGTATTTGAATAATTTTTGCAGAAAAAAGTATGTTCACCTAAAGAAAAGTATTATCTTCATAAAAGATTCATATCAGTAAACAAGACATTAAATTAAAAAACATGCTCATTTCTTACTAGCAGGATAAAACTTCTAACGTGTTAATATTGGAATATTAACACACCATCAAACTAAATTTCCATTTTATCTAGATAAAATTATTCACAATAACGTAACTAAGTTATTTTCCAATACATGAGATCTCATGATTAAGATAAATTTTTCTTTGTGAAATCATTAAGCTTATATCGATAAAAGTTAGCCTACAATCAGAATAAAAATATCTTTAATTTCTATGAATTATCTACAAATTTCTTCATGAAGAAATACTTTTTTGTCTAATTATCATTTAAGTATATAGTTCTCACTAGGAATATACTAGTAAAATTAGAATATAATATATTCACTACAAATATATTATATTCTAATTTTACTTTTGTTTATTACATCATCACAATAAATAAATTGCAATTGTCATCCATAGTAAAAATGCTTTTTTGTAAAAATATAACCTACAGATATAATATGTTGATAACACTAATATACAGAGCTAGTGATATAAAACGAGCCTTACTAAGGGTCTATTAACCAATATAATTAAATTATTTATTTTAAGTTTAAAAATAAAATGTCTGAAATTAATTTTAAAAAAATAGCAAAGAAAGTATTGGAAATTGAACGTAGTGGGCTTGCTAATCTAAAACAATATATCAATGATGATTTTAACCATGCTTGTGAATTAATTTTTAAATGTACTGGCAAAGTCGTTGTTATGGGAATGGGAAAATCAGGCCATATTGGCCATAAAATTGCGGCCACATTAGCTAGTACAGGAACACCTGCTTTTTTTGTCCATCCAGGAGAAGCTAGTCATGGCGACTTAGGTATGATTAGCAGTCAAGATATTGTTCTAGCGATTTCTAACTCCGGTGAGTCAAATGAAATATTAGCACTTATTCCAGTATTAAAACGTCAACACATTATATTAATTTGTATAACAAAAAACCCTGCTAGTAGTATGGGTAAAGCAGCAAATATTCATCTCTGTATCAGAGTACCACAAGAAGCTTGCCCATTAGGTCTAGCGCCAACAACAAGTACAACGGCGATGCTAGTTATGGGAGATGCTATTGCGGTTGCTTTACTTGAAGCACGTGGTTTTACTGCTGAAGATTTCGCACTTTCGCATCCAGGTGGCACCTTAGGTCGTAAACTTTTATTAAGAGTGAGCAACCTAATGCATACTAAGAAAAATATTCCTAATGTCATGAAACATGCAACATTACAAGAAGCATTAATGGAAATTACTTGCAAAAAGCTAGGTATGGTTGTGATTTGTAATGAAAAAATGCAAATTGAAGGTATTTTTACCGATGGTGACTTACGACGCATCTTTGCGATGAATATTGACTTAAATAATGCTAAAATTGCCGATGTGATGACAACCGGTGGTATTAGGGTAAAACCCGATATGCTAGCAATTGACGCCTTAAATTTGATGCAACAACATCATATTACTTCATTATTGGTTGCAAAAACAGATATACTTATTGGTGTTATTCATCTGCATGATCTTTTGCAGGCTGGCCTCATATAATTATTATGATGAATAGATGAATGATAACAATTAAATAACAACCTATTATATTTCTATATAATAACATATCTTAAAAGAGTGTTTTATAAAATTACTAATTGTAATTTTGATAGCATCATGATAGATACTTTAATTTATATGGTAAATAATGATCAAGAACTAAAAGCCTTCAATATAAAGGATGGGTAGGGTATCCGTTGTTTACTGATCTCTGTGATTAAAATTTCTATTATTACTAGAGTAAAGATAAATTATTAGAAGATCGTGCTAAAATATTCGGTATTAATTATCCTTACCAATAAGTAAGATGAAAAATTATCTTATAATGATCTAATAACCCGATCAAAACTTCAACTTTAACAGATTATTAATAATGATTATGATTTAATTGATTCCTCTATCATGTTGGAGATAGAATTTTCGATTGCTATAGTAGATCAGCATCTAATGCTTTAAATAAAGGGTATTATGCTACATATCAAACAGGGTGACAAAGTAGGCGCGGATGTAAATTTGTGATCTTAATCCTGGTTTTTCAAAACAAATAGAAAATGCCTAGAGCCTATCAATATAGGCAAAAATGAAACAGCGATGAGTAAGCTTAAGTTTTTGCTTAACATTATATTAATACTGATTATTTTAGTGCTTATTGGCCGGAAGTTAGCTGATTTTAATCAAACAAAAACACCTGTTATTGTTAATAACGGTCAACCAAATTATCAAACTAGAAATGCCATTACCCATGTTTATGATCTCATAGGTAAATTGACTTATAAGCTAATAACGGATGAGACATATTACTTTTCAAATAATAAAATCAGCTGGTTCATTAATCCAGTATTAACAACTTATAACATAAATAGTATTCCTACTTGGACCGTACGCGCCAATAAAGCTAAATTAACAAATGACAATATGCTTTATTTATATGGTAATGTTCAAATAAATAGTTTGAATCCAACTTCAGATTTACAACAAATTTTGACGGAAAATGCCATCGTTAATTTAACTACCCAGGATGTATCATCTGATGATAAAGTTACGGTAATTGGTATTGGTTTATGTTCAGTAAGTATGAAAATGCGCGGCAATATGATAAGGCATACCGCAGAATTAATTGAAGATGTTAAGACCTATTATGAAATCCCCAATCAGCAAACAGCTCACGAAGGAAATAACTAAATGATATTGGCAAAAAAAATCTTCATTAATCTAGTACTAACTAGCTCAATATTCATATTGAGCTTTCCAATAGTAGCCCTAAAAAGTAATGATTCTCATCAACCAATTCAGATTAATTCAGTTAAACAATCATTTGACTTAGAAAAAAATATTACTACATTTACAAAAAATGTTATTATAAAACAAGGCTCTATAGATGTTAGAGCTGATAAAGTTATTGTAACTCGTCCAAACAGCGATACCAAAAAGATAATTATCGAAGCCTATGGTACACCAGTCACTTTCTATCAATTACAAGATGATGGTAAACAGATTAAAGGTTATAGTGATAAAATACGTTATGAAATGGAGAAGGAGCTAGTTACCCTAACAGGTAATGCCTACCTTGAACAATTAGATTATAATATTGCAAGTGAGAAAATTACCTATTTAATTCCAACTAAGAAAATGGAAGCCTTTAGTGAAAAAGGGAAGCGAGTAACAACCATACTATTACCTTTCCAACTACAAAAAAAAGTCCTGTAGTGAAAAGTATAAATAATAATATTAAAAATAACAAATGGCGAAATTAACTGCGAAACATCTAGCAAAAACATATAAAAACTATAAGGTTGTTGAAGACGTTAGCTTGGAGATTAGTTCAGGTGAAATCGTTGGCTTACTAGGGCCAAACGGTGCAGGTAAAACAACAACTTTTTATATGGTAGTTGGTATCGTCTCTCATGATAGTGGAAAAATTACTATTGACAATGAAGATATTAGTTTTCTGCCACTTCATAAACGAGCTCGTAGAGGAGTAAGCTATTTACCACAAGAAGCATCAATATTCCGCCGGTTAAACGTTTACGATAATCTGATGGCAATATTAGAAATTCGTAAAGATTTAACATTTAAAGAAAAACAACAACGTGTGGAAGAATTGATGAAAGAATTTAGTATTTCTCATTTGAGAAATAACCTCGGTCAATCGCTTTCTGGCGGTGAGCGACGTCGAGTAGAAATATCCCGGGCATTGGCTGCTAATCCTAAATTTATTCTTTTAGATGAACCTTTTGCCGGTGTTGATCCAATCTCAGTATTAGATATAAAAAAAATAATACAACACTTGAAGAATTATGGTTTAGGAATATTAATAACCGATCACAATGTAAGAGAAACATTAGATATTTGTGAACGTGCTTATATTGTAAGTCAAGGTCGTCTTATCGCTCATGGAGTTCCTAAAGCAATTTTAGAAAATGAACAAGTCAAACGTGTCTATTTAGGAGAAGGTTTCCGCCTATAACCGTGATTCATTAAAAAGTTAGTAAATTTTTTATTATTTTATTTTCAAGAGGCTTGGGCAATTTTCTGAAATAAAAATTCCAACTCTGACTCAATTAATAGCTAGAGCTAATATCATAACTACAACAAGATATTTATTTATTGCAACTTTTAACATTAAAACTTAAAAATAAAATTCAGTAAAATTTTGAAACCAATACTTTACTTGAAGAAAAGATGATCTTTTATCAAGAAGTTGAAACAACAGATATTAATGATAATGAGGTAACAAAACTAGATATTTTTAAAGTAATTGAATAAAATAATATGTCAAATAGACAATTTACTTTAAATTACACTTATTCTGATGCATGTGTTTTAGATATGCTGGTATATTCTACTAATTGATTTCGTGTATGATTTCAGTAACAGAGAGATGATATATCATAAAGACTCTACTCTACAGTCATCCGCGAAAGCAGATATTACCTACTATACTTTTACATCAACTCATCCGTAATGCTGACAGTTAGCTGATAGCACTGCTGTTGAGATAGAGTTCTAAACAATATTCCAATAACACCTGCTGAACATTACTTTGTCGATTGACATCTCATTCGTCAACCATAACGCTTTTGTTATAGCAAACTATAGAGATTGCTATTAACGATGTTGAAATTAAAGTGCCTAAGGGTCAAAGGGAATCGCAGCAACAACAAAATATCCTTAAACACCTAGTTACTCTGTCGCTTTATTTGAAATATGCAAACTATTTAATAGTTGGACTATGACAGTATACCTTACAAGACATCTGAGCTCGTAATTTTTATAAAAATCTAATGGAGCTTTCTTGATAAGAATTACATTATCTATTTCATAAGCACCATGAGCAGACTGAAAGAAAATGCCTTGAATAAGATACGCAATAATAGCTGCATGATTTAAGGAATACGCGCTATATTTATTTCTTAGCTGAAAGCATATAGGCATATACCGTTCTGTCAGTCAAAATGACTACCTTTATCTTCTTGTTGTTATTGCGGTACTGAGGATGGATATAAAGAGCTTATTGAGATTGAAGATGGTTATCAAGAATCAGAACTAAACTGGATCAAACTTCTGGATGATCTCGAGCGCGTGGCTTAACTGCATTTTCTAAATTTTTTACAGTTAATGGGGGTGCCATTGACTTTGGGAATGCAATGTAAAGATACTCCTAGATACGAAACATCAATGCTGTTTAGTATACAAAATGGCTTATGCACTTCCTTTACTTCCTAAAACATCCAACACTGAAAGTTAAAGTTGAGTTACGGGGAAAGCTCTAGCTAGCAGATAGTCGTAATTCTATTAACAAAACCTTTAATGCTTTTTTGACAACATTATCAGTGAAGTATCCTGAATCGAATGAAGAAGTTGTAAAATAATCAAGAAAATGGCTAGCATTATACGATTTATTATCAGTGTAGTAGACATTAATAAAACGACGAATCTAATTGAATCAAATTTTACAACAGTGTAAAGCTACAAACCTGATACGCGCGAAACACTGTAATTCAAGAAAATAACTATTTCAATGACATTTGAGCTACTATAGTCTGCTAAAAACTGGAACTAACTAAGGGAATTTTGATCTGCTGATCTGAGCCTACCGTAGTAAACAATATCCAATTTTTAAGGATGCAAAACAGATTTATAAAGCATTAGAGTGGAATCTAGTCTGACTCGTAATCCACTAAATTTGCTCATAACCTGAATCATAAAGTCTTTAAAAACCCCGAGACTACTTAAAACTATACGTAGTGCAAAATATCTTCTGAAAATGTTAAACGAAATTTCATAACGTTATCTTTTAATAGTTATAGATATTGTATTACTTGACAGATTTTATCTGTCTTTACAAGATAAAAACTGTCTAAATGCTCAATGCTTCTTACGTAATCTTAACCGAGCATAATCCCATGGCTATCCATTGGATACTTACCGACAATAGGAAATAATTTACAGATTACTTTTTTAGTCTACGAAAGCGTTCAGTTACTGGAAAACAGGAATTCAACCGTTTGTATACAGAGCTCTTAGCTAGAACACCAACTCTTAGCTGCCGATTTATCCTCAAATAAATGATATAAGTCTAGCAGATTTAATGTGGACGTATAGAAAATGGGCTGCAAAGCTACTCTTTTAATTCTAATCAAGAGATTGAGATTACTCTGCATCAATATGTTTGGCTGTACAATTAGAAATTATCCCAAGCAACATTGGATTCTAAAAATTTTATTAGAATCTATGAAAGATTTAAATTTGTTTAAAGTTAAATTTGAATTATTAAAAAACTATACTATCCACTTAGAAGTATAATTGTTAAACAATAATAGCACCATTAGACTAAATGTAGATTATTAATGCTAGTATCGTTCATACCAGATATTTATTATGGATGTCTATTATAATTGCCATAAGCCAATAAATCCAATGAACAATAAAAAAAAATTATCGTTAAGCTCAGTATTAACCCCATCATGTACATTAAATAATGTACATTGCACGAGCAAAAAAAGAGCATTAGAAATTATTAGTGAAGTTGCTGCAATTGCGCTGAATGTACCTGAAAATATTATTTTTGACTCATTATTAATCCGTGAAAAAGTCGGCACAACCGGTATCGGTGGAGGTATTGCAATCCCTCATGGAAAATTAAATAAAAATAATTCATCTAGCGCAGTTGGTGTTTTTCTCCATTTAGATAAACCGATTGCTATCGATGCCATTGATAATCAGCCAGTTGATTTACTATTTGCATTATTAGTTCCTTTAGAACAATGTAAAACACATTTACATACACTCTCTTTAATTGCCAAACGATTAGCTGATAAGAACTTATGTCGTCGTTTACGCACTGCACAAAGTAGTAAAGAACTCTATAAAATTATTACTGAATAAATATTTCTAAAAAATCTAAGCCAAAATAATAATTTTTATCATGAAGAAATTTAAGGGATACAACTTATGATCCTGATAATGATCAATGGTCGTTCTAGTTCAGATAAATCAGTTACTCTGCGAGCACTTAGAGGATATGGATTTTATTGTATTAACAATCTGCTCGTTATTTTACTGTCAGAATTAACAATACACTTGCTGAACAATAAACTTCTACTGCTATGAGCATTAATATTCTTAATATGGTATAACTCAGCAATTTTTTAAAAAGCATTAAAAACTCTATCTGCTAATTTCATTGCAATTATTTTTTGATGCAGATCCTAATACATTAATTAGAAGATGTAATCATATATACACCATCTACATGCACTATCCAGTAAAAATTTATCATTAGAAAATTCTCTATTAATTAGGAAAATAATCTATTAAGAACCACTCTACTCACGTACCAATCTAGTTATTAATACCTATAAAATGTCAGTAAATAAAATAACTAAAATGCTTTGAACTTGTTTATTAGATAAACAAGAACCTGAATTAACCATGGTATTAAAATCTTTTGCTTTAATATGGTATTCCGATTGATGCAGATTATGTATTTAATGTGTGTTCTTTACCCAATCCATTGGGATTTTAAATTACCCCCTATCACAGATCTCAATTACCGTCCTATTACAGCCTTTCTTAATCGATATACAAAAGTGCATAATTTTATCTATCAAACATGTAGTTATATTGAATTATGGTTACCCATATTAGAATCTAATAACTGTAGCTATTTAACGATTGCTATCAGATTTACTACGCTAAATATCATTCAATTTATTTTGCCGAACAACCTAGCTAATTACTTTTTCTCAAAAGGTAAAAAATGTTCAATCGTTTTATCGGTGTCAGAAAAGGGAATATCATAATGTTCTGATAAAACATTATAAAAACAGCGAGAGAGAAAGGTATCCACTATGAATTATAAAACCAGTAATAAAGCTTTATGAACTGATCTTTAATCATTTGAATTTTATTGTGCTATTGTACAATTATCCATAATATAAAAGCTCAAGCAAATAGTGTTATACTTATTCTCATGCTAGACTCAGAACAAAATATCTCTATTGATAAATAAGTAACCACTCTAGATAAAGATCTAGCACTAAGAGTAATTATTTAATTTTTCTTCATAATCTTAAAAAGATGATTATAGTTAGTATTTTAAAAAAAATTAATCAAATTAGCGTTATTAGTCAACCGCCCTTATTCACTACTTTAATATTAAGCGATATCCGCTAACATTATTATTCTTTCAATGTTATTTAATTTGCTCTAGCAAATTAAATAAAAGGATACCCCCATCATTAGACAGAAATTAAGCTCTTACTGTAAAATTTATATCATTTTAACTATTTAATTTTGTTAAATTTTATATTTACTAATAGTAATTAGTAGCAAATTTACTAACTTGAAGCATACGTTCCCCAATAATTCGCATACAATAAATATTAGCGGGATGGTATTTCATCCTATTTCATTTTTAGTTGAAAACTTATAGTGCTATTATACGCTTTAGGCAAAATTCTTATAATTATAAATATTAAAGGCAGTAAATAACTGCTACTTAATAATAGTGATGACAGATTACATCTAAAGATACTGAATACAAAAATCAACTACGATAATTATGATTATTTAGAACTCCCTTGTCAGCAGCAGGCTTCTATTTAATCATAAACTGGATAAATTGATCCGCATTAGATGCGATTAAATATCTACTTGTTAATGTTGCTAATGAAAAAGCAATTGTGATTAGATTATCTTGTTAATTTTAGTTATCTTAAAATTAGTAAAATTCTCATCTTTTTTTCTGAATCATGAAAAGAGTTATGATTATACCGGCATAAGAGTAACTCTTATTTATAAGATAAGGGTTTTTTATTCGTTATCCATTTTACTTTTAATTCAGGCTGACCTTGAATACATTGACCTGATTGAGTAATAAATACCCCAATAGCTGCAATAAGTTCATCATTATAATAAATCAAAGGTGTTCTCTCCCTTAACCAAGGTGCTACACCTAACTCCTGCCAAAGCTTTTTACTCTGTCTAGAATGTTGCCGACCAATAATTTTAATATTTCCCTTTAATCCAAATCGAATAGTAACTTTCTCATTCGGTAACGGCGCACGAAACTGCTTTCCTTCATCTGAGATGGATAGCTCACCTAAGTTATCTGGCAATTTAATTGTAGTAGGGACCTGCCATACTAAACAAATTTTAGTTAGATCGTTAAATTGTGGTAACAACCAAAGCTGTTGTTTAAAACGTCGGATAACATTGTTATTAGCTAAAATAAATTCTGGTTCTGCATCTGGACGCGCACAGATCACGTCTTGCCAAATCTGTTTTAATTGAACACGAGAAGGCATCAAAATTCGATGTAAACTCAACCAACGACGTAATATTGCATTACGTTTTATTTCAGAATAACTGCTTAAAACATTAAGCTGTAAAGCTCCTTCTGCTATCACTAACTGAGATAAATAATCTTGCAGTAATTCATTTAGTAAGGATTCTTGTTCTGCACATAAACTGGCACTTCTTGATACTGATAGAGAAAAGTGCGGCCAACGCTGGTTAAAACGTGGCATTATAGTTAAACGTAAAAAATTACGATCATAGTGTTGATCTTTATTGCTATCGTCTTCTATCCAAGAAAGCATATTTTTTTGAGCATAAACAATCAATTGTTGACGGCTGAATGATAATAGAGGTCTTATTAAATAAGTATCAAAAAATGGAATAGAAATTGGCATGGCAGATAATCCTGCTGGCCCACTTCCCCGTTTTAATGCTAATAAAAAAGTCTCCGCTTGATCATCTAAATGTTGAGCAGTAGCAATAATTTCCTCTGGTAATAACATTTCACTAAACACTTGATATCGCGCATTACGCGCCGCTGCTTCGATCCCTTTTTTAGATGGGTCAATATAAATATGCTGTGAATAAAACTCTACTTGCCAGTCAAAACAAACTTTCCGGCAATGAATACCCCAATCATCAGCTTCATCACTTAGTCCATGATGAATATAAACCGCACGAATGTTAAGGTTTGGTATTGTAGTTTGACGTAATGACACTAAGGCATGTAATAAAACTGTTGAATCTAGTCCACCACTGAAACCTATCAATATTCGACGTGTAGAGCCGATGGTTTTTATAATTTTGTTCAGTAATGCAAACTCATTAGCATTCATAATACTCTTATTACCTCTATTAGAATTATTATTGCTATATTTTATTGTCTAAAATAAATTTTTTTAAAAAATTAATGATAAATTTTTATCCATGATTTTCTAATGACCATCAATGATCAAATTTAAGCATTAAAGAATGAAAATAATCATTAATACTTATTTTCATTTTTATTTATTGATCAGCATAAAATTAACAATAACCACACGCCATTAAGCGTTGATAACGGCGATTTCTTAACTCTTCAGGACTAAATAAGTCGATATCATTTAAATCATTTAAAATACGCTGTTTAAGATTATGCGCAATTTCTTCATAATTACGATGTGCGCCACCTAACGGTTCTTCAATAATGTTATCAATCAGATTAAGTGATTTTAAACGTAAAGCAGTGATCCCCATCGCTTCAGCAGCTAACGGTGCTTTATCTGCATTTTTCCAAAGAATAGAAGCGCAACCTTCGGGTGAAATAACAGAATAAATACTGTACTGTAGCATATTAACTTTATCGCCAACGCCAAGCGCTAAAGCACCACCAGACCCACCCTCACCTATTACTGTGCAGATAATAGGAACAAAAAGCCGAGACATTTCACGTAAATTACGGGCAATCGCTTCAGACTGACCACGTTCTTCCGCTCCAACACCAGGATATCCTCCTGGTGTATCGATAAAAGTAATAATCGGTAACTTAAAACGTTCAGCTATTTCCATTAATCGTAAAGCCTTACGATATCCTTCAGGTGCTGGCATACCAAAATTTCGCCGAATTTTTTCTTTTGTTTCACGACCCTTCTGATGACCAATAACCATTACTGGACGTCCATCTAATCGAGCTAATCCACCAACAATAGCTTTATCATCACCATAAGCACGATCACCTGCTAGTTC
>JBQMRR010000003.1:0-38115 GCA_052174495.1 Arsenophonus sp. NC-TX2-MAG3 | reverse complement strand
TTTTTTTTATAAATCTCAAGTGTATAATATCTTAAAATACTTTATTAACTAAATTAATAGTTAATTAAATATTTAATTTTTATTAAAAATGCACTAAATATATTAATTATCTTTAATAACTATAAAAGCTGCAATTATATATACTATAAATATAGTCTGTTCTAATTGACATAGAGTCAATATTTTCTTTATTAACAATAAAGAAAATTTTATCTATATTATTTATAGATGAGTTTTTGCTCTTGAAGATCTTTAGTTTATTAAGGATTAATTGGTTATTTTCTACAAGTATATATTTGTTTTATATCCTGTTAAGTTTAAAACTTTTCTATTACTATAAGTATAGATTTTAATCTTAATATTATTATTAGCAGATTATATCTAATATAGATTAATTTATTACAATTATTAAAACAAATATTTATTGCGCATAAATCAAATTTAGATAAAAACTTTTTCTTTTTATCTATTAAATAGATTTCATTTTCAATTTTTTTAAACCAGTAAAAATATTTTTCCTTATCTATCTAATAGATAATTGTGATATAATAAATTTCTTTTACTAAGAACTAAATCAATATCAATAATTCTTCTAAAATAGAAGTCATGCAAAGTAATAGCATTGTTATTAACAATAACAACTTTTCTTAAATTCATTTTATTTTTAGTAAATTATATAATTTATTTTTCTAGAATTAACTTGATTAATAATCAAGTTGGCTATTCTTTTATCATTAAAAAGAGTATTTTATTTGATAGTTATCAAGTAATGCTATTAGACCTTTATTAATATTAAATTGCAAATGTTCATTATCTTATATATCTTTATTATGAAATACGTTAATTTAACTATTAATCTTACCTAGATAAAATATTGTCATTTAATTTTCTCTTGAAGAGTTAATTATTATAAATATAATATTAATTATTTATTGAATCCTAATATTAGGATTGATAATAAGATAATAGTTAATAAAGTAGCCAATTATTTTTGTGCATCTCTTTAAATTCCTTTAATAAATAAATGCTAAAGGAATTATTTTTCTTTAGTAAAAAAAAGTAAAAAATTGTTAATTTTGTCAATTAACATCTAAAGTTATTAGATTAACTAATCTAGTATTTAATTGCTTTATATTACTTTCTAATTAATTTTTAGAAAAAAGATCTGGATCAGAAAATTCGTTAAAAACTATAGTAATTTTTTTATAAAAACCCATATATATAACAGGATATAAATATATTAACAATATGAAATTATTCAACTTTTAGTATTCTGCAGGTATTGGTGCTGCCAATCTGGCCCATTTGATCACCTTGGGTGACTAAAACTAAATCAGCTAGTTTAATATAATTTTTTTCTAGCAGGCATTTAATGGCATTTTTAACAGCATTAATCGTGTTAGTATCTTTATTACAATGAATTGGAGTTACACCCCGGTAAAGAGCGCACTGATTTAATGTTTTTTCATGATAAGAGATGGAAAATATTGGTAAACCTGAGCTAATCCGAGACATCATGCAAGCGGTACGGCCTGATTCTGTCATTGCAATAATGGCTTTTACTCCTTTTAAATGGTTAGCGGCATACATAGCTGACATAGCGATTGCTTCTTCAACGTTGTCAAATATATCATCGATATGATATTTAGCAATATTGATACCAGCCATTTTTTCTGCTCCAAGACAAACCTGAGCCATGGTTTCAACGGTTTCAGCTGGATATTGGCCTGCAGCTGTTTCAGCAGATAACATAACGGCATCAGTGCCATCTAGAACAGCATTAGCAACATCCATCACTTCAGCCCGGGTTGGCATAGGATTAGTAATCATCGATTCCATCATTTGTGTGGCAGTGATGGCAATCCGGTTTAGTTGGCGCGCCCGACGTATCAATTTCTTTTGTACACCGACCAGTTCAGGATCACCAATTTCAACGCCAAGATCACCTCGAGCAACCATGACTACATCTGAAGCTAAAATAATTTCGTCAATAACCTTGTCATTGGCAACCGCTTCAGCTCGCTCTACCTTAGCAACAATTTGACAATCACAACCCGCTTCACGAGCTAGTCGACGGGCATAATTTAGATCTTTTGCTGAGCGTGGAAAAGAAACTGCTAAATAATCGACACCTATCTGAGCTGCGATCATGATATCGGCTTTATCTTTTTCTGTTAGTGCTTCTGCAGATAACCCGCCACCAAGTTTATTAATCCCTTTATTATTTGATAGTTGTCCACCAACAGTCACTTCAGTTAAAATTTGATGATTCTTTACAGTAATTACTTTTAATTGAACGCGCCCATCATCAAGTAACAGAATATCACCTGATGCTACATCATCAGGTAAACCTTGATAGTCAATGTAAACTTTTTCTTGACTACCTTCACTTTTAGCTAAATTAGCATCTAAGATAAATTTATCGCCAATATGAAGGAAAATTTTTCCTTCTTTGAATGTAGAAACACGAATTTTAGGTCCTTGTAGATCAGCAAGAATGGCCACATGTTGTGTTAAAAATTTCGCAAGTTCACGTACTTTTTTTGCTCGTTGTAAATGATCTTCCGCTGAGCCATGAGAAAAATTTAGACGAACAACGTTTGCGCCGGCTTTAATCACTTTTTCTAAGTTAGAATTACGATCAGTCGCAGGACCGAGAGTAGTAACAATTTTCGTTCTTCTAAGTCGTCTCGACATTTATGACTCCGTTGGCTTATTAAAATTAGTATTGGTTGATAGGTTATTAGATAGAAATGAAATTTATCTCTTTATTAAATGGTATTGTTGTTGTATCATTTAAATGCCTCAGATAGAGAGAATATTTTGCAGTAAAACGAATAGATCTACAGTTCGTGGATATTGATTTGTCTACTAAATGTAGATAGCACTAAATTTTATCAGGATATGCATCATATGTAATATATATATCTTCTTATACGCTTTAAGTTATCTTTAAATTTGCTCTTGACGTAAAATAAAGCCAGTTGTCAATATATCTATTCCTATTAATGTCAATTATACTTAACCGTGGTGCTATTGACAGCTAAATATTGGTATATTTAGGTTTATTAATCCTGATAAATAAGAATGTTATTTATACTAGAGGGGGAATTTAAGCAGCAATAGCAATGACTATAGCATTATTGGTTTTAGCAAGTTTAGATTATTTAAATAAATTATTAGTTGGGACCAAACTCCTATACCAAGTGAAAACCGAAACGTCACTATCTAGATAGTGAATACAATGTATCTATTATAAGATAATATCATTAAAATAAACTACAGGGATATTAACCAAAAATTTACTAATAGTGTCATGATAACTACTGCTAGAAACCTAAAATAAAAAATCGATCTTCTTTGCTTTGTTTAATAGATTGACAGGATAATTAATATTTGTGATGTTTAGGTTATATTGTGCAGTACCTAACTCAGTGATATCTGATTCAAAAACTTTTAGCCATAGGAGTTAAAAAGTTTATGCTGCTCAATAAAACGACTAACATAAAATATTCCATTGACAAAGTTTTGTATTAATCCTAGTTTAAAATTAGGAAAACTATTGGTGTACCTATTTTACGATAAAATAATTTATAGTAAGGTCGCTTAATCTTAATCAATTTAACTAAGGTTGCAATACTGAAGTGAACTGCTTTAAGATTTCAAGTACTGAATTAACAACTTTCTTTTCTGATTTATTAAAGTATTTAAAGCTATTATTTAGGATTTCTAATACTTTCATACTTAAAAGCTACTTATTTTACTAAAATCTCTAAAGGTAGAATATTGTTACTTAAATAAAATAAACTACGTGTTATTTAGTTGAAAATAAATAAAAAGTTATTAGCTGAATATTTATTAAAAATATGACGAACGTCTAATTTACTTTTTATTTTAGTTTTAAAAAATATGAAAAAGTAAAAATTACATATTTTTAATAAAATTAGTTGCGAATTCTTTTTAAGAAGAAGAAAATATCGTGGCTTTCCTTATCTGATCGAATCAAAAGGTATATTTATTTTTTCGATTGATGCTGTAATAGTATTACAGAATTGGTATTTAAGGAGAATTCCATATTATGGCAATTAATAAAGCTGTTCAGGCATGTAATTTAATTATTTTCGGCGCAAAAGGAGATTTAGCTCATCGCAAATTGTTGCCTTCTCTTTATCAATTGGAAAAAACAGGCTATATTCATCCTGATATGCGTATTATAGGGATTGCTCGAGATGAATGGGATACTGCCGCTTATATAAAGGAAACTAGAGAAGCGTTAGAAACTTTTTTAAATGAAAAAGTTGAGCATAGTTTATGGCAAAAATTAAGTAACCGTCTTAATTTTTTTAATTTAGATGTTCAGGATCTGAACAAATTTAATTCACTAGCAAAATATCTTGAAGGTGATACCAAACCCTCCATATATTATTTAGCTATGCCGCCAAGGACTTTTAGAACTGTTTGCCATGGCTTAGGTCATGCCGGTCTTAATAAGAACCCCAATCGGGTTGTTATGGAGAAACCATTAGGTAGTGATCTTGTCTCTTCTCAAAATATAAATAATGAAGTTGCTAAGTATTTTGAAGAGAGTCAAATTTATCGTATTGATCACTATTTAGGTAAAGAGACAGTGTTAAATTTATTAACATTACGTTTTGCTAATTCTTTATTTATTAATAATTGGGATTATCGAGCAATTGATCATGTACAAATTACGATTGCTGAAGAGATTGGTATAGAAGGACGCTGGGATTATTTTAACCAAACAGGCCAGATGCGAGATATGGTTCAAAATCATTTATTACAGATCCTGACCATGATCGCTATGTCACCATTAACAGATTTAACTACAGATCACATACGAGATGCAAAAGTTAAAGTATTACGTTCATTACGTTGCATTGATTATCATAATGTACGTGAAAAAACCGTCCGAGGTCAATATACATCAGGTTTTGTTAAAGGCAAAAAAGTCCCCGGCTATCTTGCAGAGGAAATGGCAAATAAATCAAGTAAAACAGAAACTTTTGTAGCAATTCGAGTTGATATTGATGATTGGCGCTGGGCTGATGTGCCATTTTATTTAAGAACTGGCAAACGATTAGCAGCAAAATGTTCTGAAGTGATAGTTTATTTTAAAAAACCGGTTTTAAATATTTTTTCTGATTCTTATCAGAATCTACCGCAAAATAAATTAACTATTCGATTACAACCTGGTGAAGGAATTAATATTGAAATTTTAAATAAAGCGCCAGGTCTTGACCATAAACATCATTTACAGACAACAAAATTAGATCAAAGTTTTTTTGAAACTTTTAATCAAAGCCATTTAGCTGATGGCTATGAACGTTTATTATTAGAAGCTATGCGTGGCATACAAGCACTATTTGTCCGTCGAGATGAAGTAGAAGAAGCTTGGAAATGGGTAGATTCTATTATGAATGCTTGGGCAATAGATGATCAAGCACCTAAACTTTATCAGGCAGGTACATGGGGGCCTGAGGCTTCTAATTCAATGATTACTAAAGATGGCCGTTCATGGAGTGAACTTGAATAATTTATATCTAATTAACAGGGTAATATGCAAAGCATATTACCCTAGTTTTAATAGTTTTTTGTATTTTAATTGAAATTTATTATAAATATTTGAGAATTGCAATGATTGTGATATAAAAAACTCTTTATATTCATTCTATCAATAGTGAGAATTAATAGTAATATCATACGGATTGACCGTTTAATGCATGAATAAAATTCATGTATAACGTTAAAAGCGTTAAAATCAACGTAGTTGATATCATCGTTTCATATCAGAATATCTATTATTTCTAATGAACATTACTAGCGTAATGTTTTGTAATATCTTCTGTTGCTAATCAGTTTTAGCGTAAATTGGATTTTAATTTTAATCATTATTTAGTTATGATAACCAATCTAGGTATTTATCAATTCTTTTGATGATTGACAATAACAGAAAATATAATCATTTATTGGATATTTTAGCATTAACAATTTTAATGGAGGTAATTGGTACTTTATCAATGAACTAATCCACCACCAGCAAATAATATTACTGATCTATTAATAATGTATTTTATTATCGCTTCATCTTATATTTTACTGAAAATAGCAGCAAAAGTTGCTCTTATATAGTAGCTTATGTTCTTATGGGAGGAAAGTATTGAGATGAATTTTATAACTACATTAGTATCCCATCATTTAATGAATTATTCACTAATGAAACTTATTGGATTAACTTACTTATTGTGAGTATTATAGCCGTTACTAAAATTAAGTACTAAAATTAGCGGATTATATTCGATATAATAGGAAAATTATGATAAAAAAGCTGTTTAATGAAATGACTAAAATTGCCAAATAGGAGACATACTATGTTAGTGGGTTATCAACGGTGATATGGTGTTTTTCTATTTTAAACATTTTTTAGAAAAAAAGCTAATATTTTTTAAAATTATCAAATAAATTTAAGAAACTATATTTAGGCGTATTATCTTAATTGACGTTTTAGATTCCTTTAGTGCATTAACTAAAGCGATAATGGATATTAAACTTTCTATTGCTTATGTTCGCTATTGGGATTTTTGGTGTTTTAGCTACCCGCATCGTAGATTGGATTTTATTTAATTAACTGTTAAATTATAAAGGTTGGAGTGGTATCATTTTATTAATCGACCGGTATGGTGATTATCAAACTGGCATAATCATATTCAGTCGCTAGAATAGAATAAGTGTTAAATAATAGCTGATAGGATAAAATAAAGAATTTATTTTTACTACGATCTATATATCAGCTTTTCTTAAAATAATAAAAATCATTATTGACAAATTATTTATATTAATTCTAGATAGAAAACTTAGTATTGAAGCTTAATTTGTGATAAGGTGGGATGGACACCAGATCTGAGATCTGTTATTAACATTAATTTAATAAACTATTTGTTTGGTTCAAGATCATTTAAGACTCTGATCGCACAGACCTAATCATGACAAGATCTCTGCTGAGCAATTACTTAAAAGCAATATATTATGATTATAAAGCTCTATAATTAGGTAATTATAGCACCTAAGATTATATCTGCCTTCACTGTCTTCAAGCTAACAAAGAGCCTACCTTTACTTTAGTTAAAGGTTAGTAGGGGATATTCTAACTTATCGTTGTTAACGGATAAAGCGAGATGATATTGATGATTATAGCCATATTCCCCCATCGTTTATCTACGGAACTGTCGCTAACTCAGGAAGTTGTAATTGTTTCCATGCGAAAAACGTTTTTCTCCTTCTCGACAAATCTGCTAGCCAGTCTGTACGTAAATTTCTGAACTCTATTTTGTATCTCAAAACGGGCTTAAATTTCCCTCTATACAGGCATAGAGGGAAATTTGCGTGAAAATAAGACGAAAATTATACCCTAAGGTGAAGCATAAAGCGTTTTAAAAAGCTAAAAGCTTGTGGGTTCTAGACCTTTCTGCACGTAGATGTAGAATATTTTTTGCAAATACTAAACGGAGCTTTACGACGTATCTTTCGTAGATATAATATAGAGATCGTGCTACTCGATGGGTTTTATCTATCTTTATAAGGTTAAAATTGTGCTTAATGTTCGGCATTTCTTGTATGATCTTAACTGAGTATATTCTATTAATATCATAGAATATTTATAAATATTGCCAAAGAATTTATAGATTACTTTTTAGTTTGCAAAAAGTCAGCTACTGAAAAACATGAATTCACTAGTTTAGAGTTATTAGGAAAGTTCATGTATCAGGGTAAGGCTAGGGTTCTGCTCTGATGCTTTATAAATCTATTCTCTATTCTTAAATTGGACGTTTTTGTTGCATCAGAGTTTAGCAAATTAGATCCTCTTAGAGACTTCCAGCTCTTCTGGCTAATGAAGGTGTAGCCTTAGATACTATAAATAGTTATTTTCTTGAACCACAGAGTTTCTCGTCTTGGCTTAGTATCCTTACTATCATAAAAGCCAATTGAATTTAGATTTGTCATTTTCATTTGACGCCCAGCACCGTTGACGGAAAGTTATAGAATGCCAATCTTTTTTCTCGATCTTTTTCAGTTTTTCATCTCTGCAGTATATTTGGCTGATAACTTTACTAAAAAATATTAAGAACTTTATCAGCAGCATCAAATCCTCGCTGTTAGGAAAATATCCGATAACTTCCTTAAGTTTTAATTACATATCTTTAGGGGAGTGAAACCAATACATTAGCTATCTTATATATGCAACAACATTGCTACTGCGCGCATAGTAATATCTTTTCATTGCATTCAAAATCAAAGTACCGTTTCAAATAGCAAACTTGGAGGATACGATTAATCTATATGCTCGCGTAGGGCATTAGAAGTTAAACTCAGTTCTCTTCTAACTTTTGATAATCATCTTTGAGTGCAATAATCTCCTTTATGGGCATTATGCAAGTGCCGCGATAATAACTACTAAGCAAAGGCAATCAATGACCCCCTAACAGAACGATTATGTGCCATCAGCAGAAAAATAAATGTAACACGTATCGTTTAAATCATGCACCACCATTCCTTATACTATTAAAGGTATTGCTGTTTTAAGTCTACTGATGATGTTCCAGAAAGAACATGTGCTTTTTTATCAAGAATCCCGCTAGAACTTCGTTAAATAATCACCCATGCAGATACCTAACAAGTAACCAAGCATGCGTAGCAATTTTTCGTCATTTTGCATGTCTTAGATAAGACGGCAAAACGAGTTGTTGGAAGATATTCTGTTGCCACTGTGATTTTTAATTTTAAACACTTTAATTTCAAGATTATCGATACCAGTCTGTATATTTTCTATCATAAAACTATTATGGACTACGACATAATACCCGTCGATAAGGTAGCGTTTAACATCTTATTTCAACTATGGTTTTGAGCTCCACCTCAGCAGCGGTGCTATTAGCTACTTAGCACAATTACAGATGTGTTCATGCAAGGGAATCAGGAGTAATATCTGATTTTCCTAATACCTGTAGAGTAAACTTTTTATGCTATATCATCTCTCTTTTGTTAAAGTCATCCATAAAATTAATTAAGGATACCGCCAGTATCTTTAAAACTTCATACACCAGAAATGAGCATAACTTCTAGTTATCTATAGCCAATAGATTCATCATCAAGCATATTTTCAGTCATTTCCCCTAAATGCAGTTATTAATCTATCCTCATAACCTTGGAGTTTTATATGGTTGCTTAAAATCCTGAATAAATCGTGAGTAGAGTCAAATAATACTTTTCTAGAAAAAATTTAGAATCAAACTTTAATCAAATATATTGTTATATAACTTCTTTTGGGCACCATAAAACATTTAGTTGTTCTGTCATTATTGATTTCAGGATTAAGATCATAAAGCACTTCGGGTAAATAGATGGTATAATATGTAAAGTTACGTCTTATTTTGTTGATTTACTGGATTTACTTTTCCTAAGGGAGGAGGATTTATTTTAACTATCTGAATAAATATAAACATTAACATATCGCAGAGTAAAAACAAGTACTCAGATCATGAATATTCGCAAATCAATGTAACTGCGCTGATTTTATACTATAGTGTGAAACGTTTTTTTATTATTTATCTTGAATATAGTTAGGTGTTACATGGTTTATCCAGGAAAATATTGCAGATTTAGGTTTCCATCTGTAGCTTAGCGCTCATTATGCCAATGTAAGACGTACTGGACGCTAGTTATAGTTAATTCCTTTGCAATAAGGGGAGCCCCCCTTTATAGTCGTATGATTTTATCATGTTTATGATTTATTTTAGTATGCTAAAAAATACTAGAGGGCCACGACTCAAAGTATGGTTTTTGATAAAATTAATCTCGATTTCCATCGTTTACTCTAATTTGGTAATCTGGGATTTTCGTGTCCCCTATTTAACGGCAGTAAAGCGCCTAATCTCTATAATTAACCGTGAGATTTTGCCGATTGTTTTCTTATCTA
Organism: Arsenophonus sp. NC-TX2-MAG3; assembly: GCA_052174495.1. Lineage (GTDB taxonomy): Bacteria > Pseudomonadota > Gammaproteobacteria > Enterobacterales > Enterobacteriaceae > Arsenophonus. The sequence continues at coordinate 28,124 of JBQMRR010000003.1, read as the reverse complement.
GTTCATCAGTGAGATGGGGGAAGGCCCACCCCCTCATGCAGTTCAAGTAAATCCACTGTTATCTGTTTGTTTTGTGTAGTTAGCCGGTAATATCTTCCACAATCTATAACTAAGCAATGCGTATTTCTTGCGGTATCTCAAATAAGAGTTTATGAATATCTGCTAGTAATAAATCAATCTTTACTTAGCTTGCACGTATGCGTAATGTTTTTCTTCCATGTCGGCCACCATAACACTGCACAATTTTTTAACGCCAAAATGGGTGTAACCTCTCCTGAGTTTTTACGCTGCTTTCAGTAATATATTATCCGCGTATATTCAGATTATCCATCAGATTAGAGTTACCAACTAAGGTATTAAGCTGTAACAGATTTTTGCCCCGCCAACCAAGTTAAGTAGAATGCATGCATGATTACGTGAGTCCTTATGGTCATAGGCTGAGAGATAATGGTGTAATACCGATTATTTAATTCACTGTGATAATTATTTAATGCATACACTATGATGATCAGATGTTGTTTTTATTGTTAAAATATTCCAAATTATGCGTCAACTACTTTTAGTAAGGGTTTTCCACCAGTAACTCTAGTTAACGCGTTTCTGCCTATACCTAGCAGAGTTTCTTTTTTAAATAGTTACGCATCAGTAATTTCCACTTTTATGGGATCTGCACTATCTATATCGACGGAAGGTATCCAGTCGATTTTCTAACGCGAGGCAGACGGGCATTAAAACGCCTCTCTACCTGATTGTATCGAGAAAAGGATAGTCAGAGTTCCCCCGCAATCCAGCGCGTGTATCAGCTATATAAATAGCGCGTGTAAGTGGATTTTCAGCTAGCACAATTATAAGTAAATAAGTTTAATGATGACTCCAAAGTTCAACAGTTTCGCGGGTTGTAGATCTAGTATTAAGTTCTCTTATGGGTGAGAAGCCGAAAATAAATAGCAAGTAAACACTCAGGGAGAGTAGTGCAAGCAATAACATTAGTACTATTACTGTCGAAAACCTCGGTCCGTGCTTAGCTCATGACATCATCAGTCGAGCACAAGCTGAGGAACACAATTAACTCTCAATAATTCCTGGCTTAATATTATTAGCTATCTTTTGCTTTCTCAGTGTTGACATTATTTTGATTTATTGCTGTCTTCTCAAGGTGATGAAAACAACCTGCTTGTATTTAGCGTTACCATCGTCAGTGCCAAGCAGGCTTTATTTCTGACCTAACGTGAAAATCTCATGGACATAGTTTCTCACTAACCGTCTCTTTTCTAGAGACCTAAATACGAGAAAGAAGAGCATCGCTAGTACCGAAGTGATGGTGCCAATAGACACAGGGCAGCGCTATTTTCAGTAGCCTGTTCAGAGTTTCCCGCTTGAAACTCAGAAATTTATGCCTGAGAATAGCCATTCATAGTCTATCTGTCGATTGACCAGAGGACTTGGTTAGTATAATGCCATTCGTCTTAATCTAGTAAAGAAATTCATTACAGGCCGGTGGCAATTAAGGTGTTTTAGCAGGATCGAATGCGTAAAGGTTACAGATCGAAATTGTAAATAAACGGTTATGTTGGAAAGGATTATTAGTAGAAATACATTGTACTGTATGAAGGATTTTAGTATAGCGATTACTATAAAAAAGTAAAGATCATACAGATCAAATAGACTCTTTCCCTTTATTCCTATACTAACATAAAACTGCATCTTATTATCCTACTCACTATTATCATAGTGAACATGTTATCCGCTTGGGATATTTATTAGGATTACGGCGATATTGTTGCAAAATCGACAATTATATGATAAAGATTAACAATCTTAATAAGAGTTTTCTAAGGAAACTATATCACAAGAATAAATGGTTTAGTTATCTAAATGTATGTTAAATAGATTGACTTTGTGGGGGAGTGAAAAATAAATAGGCATTGATTTAAAACAGCGTTTAGATGTCATTACTGCCTCCTTGATTGATTTTCTACAGTAAACATAAATGCACTAAGTGATATTAGTGAAATTAACGAAACATTTTTTTCTAAATCTATCAAAATGAAGCGTTATATTTCATATAGGAAAACTAGAAAATGTAGGAGAGATGAGGAAGGATGAGATAAAAGAAAAAGCAAATAGCGATTTTAATTATATGAGATCAATAGGGTCGTGTGAGCGATAAGATTCTTTAAGAGTTTAATGCAGAGTATATTAGATGTTTTGAGTTAATCATTAATAAAAGTCCATCTTTTCTTAGATGAAACTAAATAGCATGAAACTTTTATCAGCGAAGATGATATTAGTTACTTACTCTATCGTCTAATAAAACTAGATAATTAGATAGTTATTGATAAGGGGGTTACACATCAAAAATATAAAGTTATATCAGCTGATTAAAAGAATGACTGAGTAGACTCTCCATGGTGGAGAGTTGTTTTATCAAATTATATCTGGACTGAAGAAAATTATTTAAACCACAATAATTGAAATATTGTCATAGCTGAAATTGCTTTGTTTGAAAAACAAAAAATCTGTTACTAACATAACTTATTTTATTAAGGATTTATACTAAAGGAATTTGGAAACTTAGTAACATCAAGGTTAAAATAGCGATTATAATACTAATATTAACTAATACTGAATTAAACTTCTGGTTTAATTCAGAGTCGGTAACTAACATTTTATTATTCAGGTGTGATCAATATCATTATTACCGTAGTCAGTGCTATAGTGACTACGGTAATAATGATCAGCAAGTGCAACCAAATAATATGTAAGATTTCATTACTTTCCATTAAAATAATGCGCATAGAGAGGAGAGGTGCAGCTTTTAAGCTGTATTTAACCCTATTAACTATTATGCTCCTATATTGTACTACTTTAGATAGTTGTAAAAATATCTATTTTAGAACAGTTTTAATTATGATTTACTTTAGTTGTTATTTATTATTACCAGTCTTTATCTAGCTAAAACCATTAGTATGAAATTACTAATTTCTATCTTAAATCTGTAACCAATTTAACGCTGCTCTCATTCCTTATAATGGCTTTTTTATTAACAATAAAAATCAGAATTTATTTTGAAAATGATAGTGTTGTTCCGGTAGTTATTCAATGAAGTGGCCACCTTATTTAATCCCGGTTTATTATTTTGTTAATAGTTTACAAATCCTATTTCTGGCCGGTGATATTTATTTTGTCCTATTAATTAATTTCTTTTTCCACCACTCTCGTAATATTTATTAAGTTTACTGAATTAAAATGTGCTGCATACTTGATTAAAGAGAGTATGCTCCAGTGTCTGTACACTGATTATCAAAGAATTATAGTACTACTAGAATAGTCAAAAATCTGCGCAATCCTAATTATCCTGTCTGTTATTTTTAAATGATCTTATTTCTTTAGTCGTATTACTTTAGATAAAACTAACACTACAATACTTATCATTAACAGTAATAAAGCTAAAACTTTATTGAATTAACAGAAAATTGTTAAAATTAACGACTTTTCTAAAATATTATTACTTGATAACAATCAGCAAGTTGCTGAAATAATTAATAACCGTGAGACATTATTAGAGATACATTTTAACAAAATTTTAATAACTGCCAGCTGCGGTGCTGCAAAAACAATGCCGGTTTAACTGATTTTATTCTTGATGCTAAAAACTCTAATAGAGCCCATAGAGGTTTTAGCGCCCATTAACACAGTTAACCAATTCATTAAAGCAATCAATAACAGTTGCTAAAAAGCAAATAGCACAAAATAATAACGAATCAATCATTCACGCCATTGATATAAGATATACTATATTTGATATAGATAATTTATTATATCATATCACTGATAGCATTAATTAAGACCATTGGTGTATTTAGTTAGTTATTTCATTGTCAATTTTGGTAGCCTAAATAAAATTCAGTAGACTATAGTTACTGCTTTTACTGCTAAACTCTGCCTAGAAAATTTTTATCAGTAAAGTGATACTAGGATTACTTATTATTGCCCTTCAAGCAATAATAGTGATAATTAATAGCATTTTCTGTTAAAAAATTTTATTTTTAGTTAATTATCTATTTATATCCTACGATTAAGGATATATAATTTTTTATTAGTTATTTTGGTTTACTGATATCTATCATTTTCTCAACTCAACAAGAAACGTTTATTGGTGTATTTGTTTTTATGATATCATCAGTATTGTTATCAAACTATGATTTCGCTAATAAAATATTGTTGGTTTGACTATAAAATATAGCTACATAAATCTCCTATTCAACATTTTATTGAGTTTAAAAAATTTTAAAAAATTCTGATTTTTTGCTGTTTATGGGTACCATAAACTTGAGCTATATTCATTATTTCATTATGTGTACACACAAGCAATATACAGCTCCGGTTTATTGGTTATTCAGGTAAAAATTGTCTAAATAATAAAATAAAAAATCCCACTAAGCTGCGCTTAGCAAGATTTTTAATAAATCAGATTAAATTAACGGCGATCGCCAAGAATACGTAACATCATTAAGAATAAGTTAATAAAATCTAAATAGAGTGTCAATGCACCAAGAATAGAATATTTACGCATACCTTCTTGATCACGACCATCAATTTGGCTGCCCATGTCTTTTAGTTTCTGTGTATCATAAGCCGTCAAACCTGAAAAGATTAATACACCAGCATAGCTAATAATCAATGTTAAGCCAGAATTTTGCATCCAAATATTGACCATTGAAGCAATAATCAGGCCGATTAGAGCCATAAATAAGAAGCTACCTATACCACTTAAGCTACGTTTAGTTGTATAACCATAAGAACTAAGTGCTCCGAACATAGTGGTAGTGATAAAGAAGGTGCTGGCCACAGAAGCACCAGTGTAAGCAACTAATACTAAGGAAATTGTTAATCCTGTTAGCGCTGAATAGAGCATAAACATTGTTGTTGCCAACGCTCCACTTAATTTAGGCAACAGAAATGTTAATCCTATAACCAATCCAAATTCAGCAATAATGAGGCCTATCAATACCCAACTATGCGTTGCCATATACATAATAATATTACTATTATTAATCGCATACCAAGCAACAAACGTTGTTAATAACAAACCTACCGTCATCCAGCCATAAACTTGTGTCATATAGGTTTGAATACCTGCACCAGCGCGCTGGACAATCGAATCATTTCGACGTTCAAATTGATCCATGATGATTATCCTCATCATTTTTGTTAAAGATAAAGTTATTTATTTAGTTAAATAACTCAGTAAACTTAAATTAAGTTTATCATAATTTTTTGCTAAAAGCATCGGTTACTATGCAAAAATAAGAAAAGATTTTACATTACTTTTATTTTGCTGAGCTGAATTCCAATAAATTAAAATAAACTCCATAAAATGATGTTATTAATATTGAAATTCGGCTTAATCACTCAGTCTATCCTCAACTCAACGGCTATTTTTCCATTGAGTTAAATGCTTTTTTAAAACTCTAGTTTATTTTTATATATTATCCATAATAAATTTTGCGGATAAAAACATTGCTACGATGGTGTGCCTGCCTTTACTAACATCGATAAACATAATTTCCTTATCAAGCTGTAAATGTTAATTTACAAGATAATATAGATACGTTACAATAACTAATGACAACACGATTCATTGGCAGTATCCTATAATGCTTTTCCTGTTATGACAGGAATCATGTTCAAGAATGAGGATATTAATCCTATCACTAAAGTTATGATTATGCACTTTACCAGTAAAATAACTATCACATCATCATAGCTTTGTGCTAATAATTCATATTGTTTATCAATATTAAAATTTGCTTCTTATTATAATTAGTAGTGGTTACTATTTATCTTCTCGTTTTCAGTGAAAAATATAATTTTATCGCCTGCAGCTAATGAATTAGCTAACTATAAAAGATATAATTTACTGCAAAAGCAGTTTTTATTTTCTAGCACTAATGAAGATGATCATCATTTTGGCTTAATTTATTAAATTTTTCTACCGTAGAATAGTAACTTTCTAACTCTAATTTATCGATGAGTGCTAATATATAGACTTAAAAGAATCATTTTAATCATTCTATTACCTTAAAATCCCACGGATTTACCTCGTTTTCAATAATCTAACAGTGCTAATAACCATATTTTGCGTTGCTTTATACCATATCATCATAAATAGTTAATACGGGAGAGATTAATCCCTATCATCCATTTCAACGCTAGTTTTACCTAATAACCGAGAATATCACTCAATCAAAATACAATTACCGCTTATTTGTACTTTTAGTAAATCTCCACTTTACTGAGTAATATAAGATAAAAAGCTGCATCAGATCTGAAGTTTTAGACTATCTGAATACTAGAAATTCGCGTAGTAGTAAAACATCACTTTTGTAATAACTATCATTGATAATTATATTAAATATCTTAACATTCATTGTTATAAATAGTTTAGCCTATATGGCTTCATACATGATTTCTGCTTTAGCAGCTATCTATATATCCAGTATATGCGCCTAACTGCTAAGTTGCTATGAGTTATAGTTAAAACATCTTAAGTTTCTTAAGATTACTAAAATTATGTTTATCTCAAATGACTAAAAATTTTATGTAAAACTAGTATCATCCATTATTGATGAATAGAAATAGTTTTCATATTTTAACTGTAATTCTACCTCTAAATACGTGCTTTAATACCTAAGATTGAGATGTATCAATCAAACAGGTTGCGTAAAATAATATTTCGTTCAACAAAAATAGAGAAAGATGAAGATAACCAATAGAAGAAACGCGTATAATGATTACAACTTTAATAAAAATTCTTTTTATAAGGCATGATTAAATAAATTAAACTTATTTTTGGTGTAAAAGTTTTGGATATAATAGAATATCCTGCTGATTGATTTCATGAATGATTTTAACAATAACAATATAGAGATAATATGCTATAAAAAATCTACCATAGCAGATATCCACAAAAAATTAGATATTACCTGTGTTCATTACAGGAATTTATTCGTAATGGTGCTAGCTACCGCTGTAAACCGGAGCTCGAATCCATGCTGGACAATATGTAAGACTATCTTGTTGACGATCACGTTATGCTGTCGACCATAATAACGGTTTTCTTGTAACAAATAACCGTTACGGATAAAGTATAGGGTACACTTGTCGACAAAAAGCGGCATTCAATATTTTTGCAGCATGGATTTAAGATCAGTTTCAACAAGGTATCTCAGCTGCACTATCACCATTACGAATCAGTTCATGCAATGAACAAGCTAATACCTGTTTTCGAGGATATCTGATAAGATAGATTCTTATAGCACATCATCTCTCTATTGTTAGAGAGATTCACTAAATCAATCAATAGGATACTATACCAGGATCGCCGAAACTTAATATACAGTAAAAATGAGTATAACTTTCCTTATTTTTATGCATAAATAAAAACTCGTTATAATAAATTTATATAAAATAATAAACAATATTGTATAAAACCATATTAATTTTTTATTAAATTGAATAATTATCAATTATAATTAATAATTAGCAATCTAATATATTTTTTACCCATGCGGAAAATTCGTTGCCTAAAAATTCATGTTGCATACTATATTCAACAAATGCTTTCATATAACCTAATTTATTACCACAATCATGGCTATTACCTTGTAAATGATAAGCTTCAACGGTTTCTCCTTTTATTAACATTTCAATCGCATCAGTTAACTGGATTTCATCACCTTCACCTAGTGGTGTTTTCTTTAATAAAGACCATATTTTCTCTGAAAATACATAACGACCTACAATAGATAAGTTAGATGGTGCCTGATCAATTTTAGGTTTTTCAACAACACCTTTAATAATTTTGCTTTCACCGGGTTTTAATTCATACCTATCACAATCCACAACACCATAATTAGATACGGATTCCTTTGGCACAGGCTCAACAAGAATTTGGCTGGCTGATGTTTCATGATAACGTTTCAACATCGCAGTTAAATTATACTGTTTTAAATCCGACGAATATTGATCAATAATTACATCAGGTAAAACTACAGTAAAAGGCTCCTCTCCTACCAACGGTTTGGCACATAAAATAGCATGTCCAAGACCTTTTGCGATACCTTGTCTTGTTTGCATAATTGTGACATGACTTGGACATATAGATTGTACATCATTTAATAATTGCCGTTTAACTCGCTTTTCTAAAATCGCTTCTAGTTCAAAACTAGTATCAAAATGGTTTTCTATTGAATTCTTTGAAGAGTGAGTAACTAAGATAATTTCATGAATACCAGCAGATATACATTCATTTACTACATATTGAATAAGTGGTTTATCCGCTAAAGGCAACATTTCTTTAGGAATCGCTTTCGTTGCCGGCAACATACGAGTTCCTAATCCAGCGACAGGTATAACTGCTTTGCTAACTTTTTTTGTCGCTTTTTTTAATTGCATTTTTTCCAAGTTACCTAAATACAATATGCTAATGTAAATATGGTTGATAGATTTTTAACAACCTTTATAACAAGTTTATCAGTAAAATATACTAAATAAATAGCAAACTAAAAAAATTAACCTAGCTTAATAATTCTGAGAAAAGTGAATAATTATTAATAGTTCTATCAATGAATTAAAACATTAAAATAACTTGATGTTTATCATTCCATATTTTGAATTGCTAATCCATTCTTTTTTTCATTATTTTCTGATAAGCTATCAATTATAAGTTATTATTTGTAAGCTATTGATTATAAGCTATATTATGGTATAATATGATGACAATTCGATTCTTTATTTTCAGTTTTTAACTTTAAATTAAATATTCCCAAAGCTAGTACATTTTTTTAGCTTTCAATATAAATTAACCTAATAAATTAGGAATTATCCTTTAATACTTAAATCCCATTAAAGTAGGATTATATTTATTTCTGATGTATGGAGTTTCTGAGATGATGACGTATTCTGCTGATTAATTTAATAAATAATTTCAACACATAGAGAGATAATATGCCATGAAAACCTATCCTATAGGTATCCGCGAAAACTAGATATAACCTGTAATCCCCTTGCATGAATTTATTCGTAATCCTATACCGGGAGCTAATAGGTAGCTTAGTTGAGGATGAGTTCTAGGACATGCTGCAAGAACATACTCAACCCCACCCCGGCCTTCTCGATGGACATTAAAGGCGTCGACAGTAATGATTATGTGTCGCCCAGAACCTGCAAGATGAATATTGGCGATGTTGAGATTTAAAGTCCCTAAGATTAAAGAAAGGGAGATTGCAGTAGCGATAGAGTATGCTTCAACAACTCCTTATTCCCTTATCTAAGCATGCAAAAACAACGAAGAGTTGCTACTCTGCCCTATATATGTGAGACATATATATCAGTAATTTTTATGAATCTCTGTAGGTGTTTTTCAATAAAAAAGTATATCATCTCTTTTTGCTATACCATCAGTAAATAGGAACGAGAATGGCTTAAAGAGTGTTGGTAATGTGGTACTTATGTGATTTAATTGAATGCCGCTATATTTATTTTTATGCCGGGCACAGGCCGTTCTATCAGGTAAGATAATCACCTTTGTCTTCTACTTAATTTATCGATATCACTGTAGATAGATATAAAGAGCTTGTTGCGCTAGAAGATGATTATCGAAAGTCAGAAGTTAACTGATTCGAACTTATCACAATCCCTTAGATTACATAGCTTAACTATATCTCCTAGGCTTGTTACGGAATATGGGGTTCTTTGTTTTTGGCATGCAATCCTAAAGATATTTCCTAACACACAGCACAAATGCTGTTGGATACACAAAATGGCTGATGTGTTTTTTACTCTTTCAAATGCAGGGAGCCAGAAAGTTAAGGTGACCTGTGGAGTTATACTAGCAGAGAGAATTCTGATATCGATAATAAATCCTTTGATATTTTGTTGGGAAGGTTTTCAGCGTATCCTGTAACGATAAAGAGAACTTGTGGAAAGATGGAGAAGAAGGTTGATACTCTACACCTTTTCATTAGGCACTGGGCGTCAATAAAAACGATGAATCTAATTAAATCAGCTTCTGTAACAGTGAAAGCACGAAGTTGATGCACGAAGTACTATTGTTCAAGAACAATAAGCCTTTCAATGGTATCTAAGTTATTCTCATCTGCTCAGGCAAGTTGGAGCTGGCTAAGGAGATTTGACCTGTTATGACTCTGATGGTAAATAATGTCCCCCCCCTTTTTTATAAGGGGTAGACAGATTTCATGAAGCATCAGAGCAAAGATCCTTAGCCTGGACCTGTCAATATAGCAGATTACTAATAAACTCTTCATAAATTATCTCCATTAATATTAATACATGCATTTAATAAAAAGATTCCTTAAATTACTATTTTTAAGGTTTTCGCAAATTTATTTTAATGTTCATTATATGAATATAATGAACATTCTATTTTTAGAACTATAAAAATAAATAGGAAGCATTTTTATAGAAGAGTTTTTATCAAAATAATATTTTGCTTTTTTATTAAAATTTTAGTTGTTTTATGTTAAATAAAATTTAACAGAATAAATCAGTCTAAAATAGATAAATATCAAAACGATGATTTTTAGTTTTGAGCATTGTTTGCGGAGAGATTCCTGCTAGTGGAGATGCATAATTTGGTCGTTTAACCACAACACGACGTTTAGCTATCGTCATTGATGGAATTAAAAAGTTATTAGAATCTTAATGACTATCAACAAGAGTTTGAAGAATTGGCATTTCTTTTTTTTACTAAGGTACTTTTTGTCGATGAGGATATATCGGATCAAGATAAACTACATCTGGTTCGGGTGACAGTATTGTTAATATATTAATGCTTGATGCGTGCAGCAATCTCATTCTTTGTTTTAACTAAACTCCTATTTCAGGATCAGCATAAAACCTCTGTTGTAATCCGTCATAAAGAAGTGCTGCAACTACGGCATGACGTTCATATAGCCGTATTCAGATCCTAGTACTGCAAAGGATAAAAGCGTCCCTGCCAAGACGGCAGTAGCATCAATAATCGTGGGTAATAGAATTTTTTAATGCTAACTGTTTTTGCAATAGATTCATTACGCCCCACCAAATTTACGTCGACATCTCATCGCCCCTAAAACAAAATCAACATAGATGCCGCCTAACTTAGGTTCATATATTTTTTAGTTATAAATACTCGGGTGTTAGTACTAATGCATTAATGCGGTAGGTATATGTTTAAGTTTTCATTTATCAGCAATAAGCAATAAGGCACCCTGAGAAAAGCCCAGGTTCACAAATTAATTGAATATCAATTGTCATATTTATTCGTTAATACCATAAGTTTGTAACATTGCATCCAGCTTAGGTTTTCTTCCTCGGAAACGCTCAAAGAGAACCATAGGTTCCTCTGAACCACCACGACTTAAAATATTATCAAGAAATGATAACCCAGTACTGCGATTAAAAATACCTTCATTGGTAAATCGTGAAAATGCATCGGCGGCTAAAACAGCAGCCCATAAATAACTATAGTAACCGGCACCATAACTACCAGCAAAAATATGACTAAATGTATGAGAAAGACGATCCCATTCAAATGAAGGTACCACAGCAACCTGTTGTTTAACTGATTTTAATATTGATAAAATTTGGCCTTCTTTTCCTGGAGAAAATTCAGTATGTAAGCGAAAATCAAACAAGCTAAATTCTAATTGACGAAGAATAAACATTGCAGCCTGATAATTTTTAGCTGCTAGCATGTTAGCTAATATTGATTTTGATAAAGGTTCACCTGTTTCATAATGACCTGATATAAAAGCAAGTGCTTTAGGCTCCCAACACCAATTTTCCATAAATTGGCTGGGTAGTTCGACAGCATCCCATGGCACCCCATTAATACCAGCAACATCCGCTACATCAATTTTAGTTAATATATGGTGTAAACTATGGCCAAATTCATGAAATAGCGTAATTACTTCATCATGGGTAAACAGCGCGGGCTTATTACCAACTGGTTGACTAAAATTACAAGTTAGGTAAGCCACAGGGTTTTGATAACTGCCATCAGCATGTTTTAATCTGCCTGTACAAGCATTCATCCAGGCACCGCCACGTTTATGTTCTCGGGTATAAAGATCTAAATAGAAGCTACCACATAAATTACTGCATTCATCATATAATTCGAAGAAACGCACATCGGAATGCCATACCTGCACATCATGGCGCTCTTTAACTGTTAAACCATAAATTCTATTAATGACTTTAAATAAACCGTCGATAACCAGTTGTTCTGGAAAATAAGCTCGTAGTTGTTCATGATCAATTAAAAATTTATGCTGTTTTTGTTTTTCACTATAATAAATTAGATCCCAGGGTTCAAGTTTCTTAATTCCGTACTGATCTTTAGCAAATTGTATCAATTCAGTAAGCTCTTTTTTACCTTGGTGATAGGCTCGTTGGGCGAGATTGGTAAGAAAATCTATAACCTGTTTAGGTGATTCGGCCATTTTAGTAACTAGCGATTTTTCAGCAAAATTATTAAAACCAAGTAATTGAGCTAATTCATGACGTAACGTTAAAATTTTGTCCATAATATCACTATTATTCCATTTAGCAGGATTTGGTACCTGATCAGAAGCACGGGTATTATAGGCGTAATGCATTTCTTGGCGTAGTTCATGATTATCAGCATAAGTCATAATTGCCAGATAACTCGACATATTCAACGTGAATAACCAGCCTTCTTCTCCTTTAGATTTAGCTAATATTTTTGCTGCTAAAAGAGCACTTTCTGGTATACCATTTAACTTATTGCAATCTTTGATCAGTTTCATCCAACCCATCGTTGCATCTAACACATTATTGCTAAACTTATTTTTTAAATCGGCAATTTGAATAGCAATGTCACTATAACGTTTCTTTTTTTCTGTTGATAAACAAATACCAGATAATTCAAAATCACGTAATGTATTCTCAATTGATTTGCGTTGTGCTGCATTGAGTGTATCAAATTCAGCACTATTTTTTAGTGATTTATAAGCTTGGTAAAGACCAGTATGTTGCCTTACCCAGGTACTAAATTTTGATAGCATAGGTAAACAGGTATCATAAATTTGTCGTAATTCAGTGCTGTTTTTTACATCATTGAGATGAACAACTGGTGACCAGGTTCGGGATAGTTTATTATTAGCTTCTTCTAATGGTTGACATAAATTATTCCAGTTAAAAGTGCTATTTTCTTTAAGTAGGGTCTCAATTATCTGCCGATAGCTGTTTAATACGGTTTTTATAGCAGGTATCACATCTTGCGGTGTGATGGTTGAAAACTGGGGTAATACAGATTTTGTTAGTAACGGATTTATCATAATAAACAACCTGTAAGTAATCTACTATTTAAGTTAGATATAATTAAATATAAATAAGAGATGTAATCAAGATGTGGGTACAACAGATAAATTCAATATTAGAATAGATATTTTATCTATTTTAGATAATGTTATCAAAGGTTGTTGCTCTGTTATCGGAGCAATTTATAGCCACGTTTATATTTTAATTCTTATGATTTAAATAATCTACTCTCAGCTTAGATGATTTAGTAAATAATAACCCTACATTATGAAATCTATTCAAACATTCCTTTAATAAACTGATATAACTATTCACATTTTGAACCTGAAATTCCTTACCAATAACTTTCTGGTTACTTAATATTATTAGGCAATGGTAACTAATTTTGTGCTTGCTAGCAAAGCCTTCGTATCATTTTCCTCCATCCAAAAAAAGATGGATTCTTTATCAAAAATCGACTAAAAACGACTAACAGATTCTACATTAAACTTTTTAAGAATCTCATCGCTTACGAGCACTCTGTTTAATTAAAAGTGAAATGTGTTTTTTCCTTTTATCTCCTCCTCTCCCGCATTTTCTACTGTATCCTATATGAAAAATAACACCTCCCCTTTAAAAGATTCAGAAGAAAATGTTTTATTGATTTTAAGAATACCATTTAGATTTATATTAAATCTCGCTGCCGAAATAAATAAGGAGAAGCAACCCCATTTAAACATTGTTTTTAAATCAATACCTCTTTGTTTTGCTGATTCACTGTAAAGTTAAACTATTCAATATACATTGGAGATAATTAAACCATTTATCCTTCTGATATAGTTTTATCAGAGAACATCCAATAAAATTATTAAATGTTTTTCTGCAATTAGGGATTTGCAACGATATCACTGTAACCCTATGAATATCAGCATCGGATAAGATATTCAGTGTGACAATATGAGTAGGATAAAGTGGAGTGAGTTGCTTCAATGCATAGATCGAGATCATCTAACATATTATCGCCGATTCAACTAATGAAATGCAATTTCATGTTGGTAGGGAGTGAGGAAAGAGTCTTTTTTATTTGTATAACTGGTTGTTTTATGCGCAATCACTGTAGCAAAATCTTTTGTACAGTATAATGGGTTTATATCAACAATTTTTTTCAAGAGATCCTAATTTCTTTAGGGAATAATCTAAATGGTTAGTAACAAGTTTTTTCGAAAATATAAAACCAGAAAATTATTGGTACTATTTGTAATTTCTCATATTATATACCTATTTATTCAAAGGACTTTATAATCATTTTTTATCTTAAAAGTGATTATAATATAAGTCACTAAATTTTTATGACATCAAAAGTAGGCATATAACAATGTATCCGACTTTTGAACTTCAATTTTTCTCATCAGTCAATATTATATTGACTTATAGTAACGATTATTCATGACTTTAAGAGCAGTACACCACCCTCTCATGCCAAAACCAATAATATCTAAATACAAATTATACTGAGGCAGTGACTAAATATGTCTGCTAAAAATTCATCACCTATGATAGAACTAAAGGATGATTCCCATTTTTTGCCCCTTATTTTGCAAACATAAGGATAACTGAACTAACAGACCTAAGTAATGTAAACAAGATTAGCATTTATTCCTCATTAGCAAATAAAAGATCTATAGGATAATATCCTCATATATATTACCTCTCCCGCATATAAGTTATTTTTACTATTGATAATATCTGGAATAAATTTCTTAAAAATAAGGTAAAAGCGCCAATTCCTAGACGAATTTATCTGCATGGCGCATGCTTGCCTATGAACTTGCATCATTTGAGTGTCCAATACTACTGGTATACCTCTTCATGAATGTTTCTATTGCTATTTTTCTGATAAAATTGTAAATAAGAGCTTGCAGTTCATGCGGCATCAAAGTTACTAAGCAGTGCTTAGTAGAGCAGGATTATCTCTTAGTTCGACTGTAACTTAAAACACATTACTTTAACTCTAGTCTATCTTCTTTGCTTTTTTAAAATAACTGGCTGCGACTTGACGCCTTATTTCACACACTTATCCGTGGTATCCTTAAAGTAGGAACACAAACAAATATTGAAATTAGTATCTTTTATATCTTTTATACTTATGGTTAACAATTTGATCAACATCGGCATGTTTATATCTTTGGTCACCTCCTGCCTACCTAGATATTAAATATGTTGTATAGCGTGAAGTGTTTTTCAAAAAAAGAGCGGTCGAAGAAATTTTGTAAAGCGCTGTTATCTGGCTATTACGTCATAACTATGATCTGATAAATTCCAGGTACTTTTTTGGTCTTGCTGCATATCTACACCAGGAAGAAGTGGCAGTGTACCTGAAATCACAAGTACGGATGTTACTAGAAAAATGAACTTCTCTAAAAATATGAAAGTGAGAATGGTATAGTGTAAAACACCTCAAGTACTATCTTAAATATCCCGGTATTAACATTAAAACTACGGAATTATCGAGCGGAGTAGTTGTACATCATTACTATAACTCCACACCGTATTTAACAATCTGGTAGCAGACTCTGATGCAGTCAGAGATGATCTGTCACTATATTAGTCAGATTTCGGCTAAGTATTTTAATATGGTGCATTATTTATTTTTTGTTGAACTATAAACTGATAACGCTATTACCGAAGATATATAAGGGACTGGAGATGAAGACCTATAAAAGCCGAAAACCAGGGTTTTCCCACGTGCTGATAAAATGATTTCTGCAAACAGATTTATACAAATGTATTATATCTGTAGATAGGATATTTTTAGCGGTTTTAAAAAAGGAGTAAAACAGGTAATGAAATTATTGTCAATAAAGAATGTATAAAAAATAGAAAAAACGAGATTTACTAAAATAAAACTATGGTTAAATCTATAAAATTATGCAGTTATATTAAAAATATGCTATTCAAAAGCTTTAATTTAAAACAGATCAAATAAACCGATTTTATCTATTTTAGCAAAAAATGAATACTCTTTACTTTTCAATTAAAGAGTAATTAAGTTCCCTAAATAATTGACATTCAGATAGAATTAATTTATAAAATATGATTTTTATTCACCGATTTTCTTTGATTTACACTTTAGTAGTGTTTATGTTGCCTGACGATAACAATGATGCACGTTATGGAGTTCACGCTCTTTTCTTTATTAACGCTATATATTGAAGCTTTGTATACTTTGGATCCCTCTTAGTATTATTGTTTTTTTGCATTAAGTAAACTATAACCCACTCTGGGATCACTATTTTTTAGTATATATTGCCGTATAGCTGAATGATAAATAGCTTTAGTGTCACAATTAATTTTTACAGGAAAAATATCTTTAGATATAATAATGATGCGGAGAATAATAATATCAATTTATAAATAATCTTTATGCTAGCTAACGATATTTATCGTGAGTGAATTCACTGTTTCAGTTTTTTCATCGATATCTTGCTTTTTAACTATTGATGATATAGGACTATGTTGGTAAAGGTTATCGCTAAAAATCCCTTATACTACATGAAGGATTTTTCCTACAGAGATTATCATGAAAAATAAAGAGTCATACAGATCAAAGAGACTCTTCCTCATTCCCTATCAACATGAAATTGCATTTCATTGGTTGAATCGGCGACAATATGTTAGATGATGTCAATCTATACATTGAAACAACTCTTTTAACTTTATTCTTCCTATATTATCATAATGAACATATTCCCCATTATGGAAATTCATTAGGGTTTAACGATATTATTATAAAATCCATGTTTACAGAAAAACATTTAATAATCTTACTGTAGGTCTTCCTTCTCGCGAGACTATATCAGAAGAATAAATGATTTAGTTATCTTCGATATATGTTGAATAGTTGGCTTTACAGGAGTCAGTAAAAAATAGATATTGATTTAAAAACAACATTTAAATAGCGTCGCTTCTCCTTATTTTAGCGGTGACAGCTAACATAAATCTAAGTGGTATTCTAAAATCAATGAAACATTTCCTCTAAATTCTTTAAAGGGAGGCGTTATTTTCCATATAGAAAAGGTAAAAATACAGAAGAGGAAGGAAATAAAAGGAAAGAATAAATTGCGTTCTTAATTGACAATTGACAAGATGTCATGTAATAGAAGAAACTCTTAAAGAGTTTAATACAGAATATGTTAGCCGTTTCTTAAGTTAATTATTGATAAATAATTCATCTTTTACTTGGATAGAGCTAAATAGTATGAAATACTTGTTAAAAATCATAAATTAATCACCATCTCGCCCAATTAAAATTGGATACTTAGGAGTTATTGATAAAGAATTCAAGATTCAAAATGTCAACAGTTATATCAGTCAATTAAAAGTCTGGCTAAGTAGATTCTATGATATAGGATTATTTTATTTACCCATTGGGAAGATCTCGTCTTGGAGAAAATTGTTTGAAATCACAAAAAAATTGAAATGCAAATGTAGCTACAAATTTCTCTACAAGAAAAGTACAACTTTTACTACTAACATACCCTGATATACCCATGAAAACTTCCTTTTTAAGGGGGGACGATTTTGTAATGCTGGCATTAAGAAAAATTAGTTAACTGATAGGATGTGAAATCCTTAAATAGGAAACACATCTGATAAATGCGAATCTACCTTAAACAAGTTAAAGTGATTAAGTACACATACCGAAACAAGTATTTTATCAGTAAAATTGACCGATTATTGAAATATAATCTATCTGAGTTAGGATATGAATCTAAATAACTATTATTTCCTATCCTTAAGATGAGGGCTTCAATGAGCAATGAGAATGATAGACAGAATCAATAGTGTAGAATATTCAGAAAATATAAAGAGAAAATGGATCATTATAGTTGAATAGGAGTGTTCGAAATTCGTATCACAATAAGAAAAATTAGAGGGTAATCATGTTATTAAATCGCTCATCAAAAATAAATAGCTAACTGCAATAATATAAAATTTTACTTATGAATAGGCATCATCTATTCATCTTTTACGTTCATCAACCCCAGTTAAAGCAACTTTAATAGACTATTCCCGTTTAGGGAATAAGTGTCTTTAGTTTTTGTTAGTTTACAGAACTACTGGTGAACTGATTTGATGGCATTGATGATATAGATCATTTTATAGATATTTACTGGATAGTAGAAAAATATTTCGATAGATTTTTCTATTCAACACCATATAACTGGATAACCATCGGTTATCCTGCTGATCTCATCTAGCTTTAAACTTACCCAGCGCTGTTTTACCGTCAATTTTGATTTACTATACGATTTAAATTGCCTTCGGGGTTGAACATGAAGGTTTTATGCTGTTTTTAGGGTATGTATTTGATGGAATTGCAGATCTAGTGAGTAATCCATAACTGCATTTTAGTAGAGATTTCATTTTGTTTATCGGTTCTGGAAAGGTGATTAGCCTATAAGTGTAGATAATTAGGGTACATGATGTCAGGATTTTATAGATCGTTTAACACAAACAGCTAAAAATTTGAACTTTCACTTTCAGACAGATATAATCCCAGTATCTCCTTTTTTACTTTAAGGTTTAGTGTCAGCACGGGTATACCAGCTTTTCTAAGGTAGCGACCCTCTTCACGAATTTTATAGTAAATACCATCAACTCAGATAAGTGGATAAACCGTCTCTATTAGGCGTTGAAGTATACAATCTTTGATTTTCTAACTAATTTGACGTATCTTATATTAAGTATGCAATAAGATGGATAATCTTCTTCTTAATCTCGTACAATATCCTGTTCTGGTATTTTTTACTAGTTACAACTTGAAAATGACGTTCCGATCGGCGGATTTTGCAAACTCAAAATTATTGGTTTAGACCTTAATGTTTTTAGTGGTGTCATTGTGCCTATCTATAGTAAGCTTTTGAGTAAGATGAATATCAAGTTGAGCGCTAATGCTGATTTAGTTAATTATTTAATTAGAGGTATTTAAATTCTCTCTTTGTCTGTGAGGCTCTAATAAGATTGAAGCGCTTCAGTGCTAAGTAGAAAATGAAGAGTTAAAACATCTATTATTTTTTTTAAAAATTACTAGAATAAAATAATATTTTTAATATTCCCATCAAGATACTAATCAACAATAAAAAGTTATCCGTTCACCTAAAACAGCTATATTATTGGGTAAAAGTAACCTTTATTTTAGTTGGTAGAAGAACTTGATAGTTTTTAAGTTTTTCTTCTGATATTTATTCTAGCAATATGATCTATAGGGATCTAAGTAATAGGAGTGCTGCAGTCTTGATTAATAATATCCTCATATCTACCCACTCATTACTAATTATCTGACTTCCATGCATAATATAGAGAATGGTATTACTGTTATTATCGAATTTTAAAGGGCAATTTAAAAATCCATCGAAATTTTACAGCAATTATAACAGTAAACCCAAACCATCCTTGAGAATTATAAATAATTTACTCGATCAAGAATTCTTCAGACCAAATATTTTCTGCCAGGCAGAGTGAATGCTGTTAGACCACAACATATTATATTGCAGAAAAATCTATATAAATGCTTACGTCTATATTTACGACAAAATGCACTCATGATAAATGCTAACAATATAGTAGTCAGCGTTGCAGCATGAGGATTGACGGTACACCATAGTCTCAAGTGGGTATATCGTCATCTGCAATAAACTAAAAATCAGTCTGGAAAAGAGGATGTCAATCGGCTTATAGTATTTGCTCAAACCAATATTGATAACAAATTGCTAATGTAGATAGAGGTCAATATTATCAATTTTCTAAAAATAAATTAAACATGATTGAATGAATCTAGCTTACTATGGTGTTAAGCGACTTAGCTAGGCTGCTTAGGAATATTTATGATATGAATACTACTATATATTTTACGATATATTAATTTTTATAATTTTTAGGGATTCATTTAGATAGCTCGAAGTAAATCTACTAGAAAGAGTGAACTGAATAAAATCAGGAAGATAAAACACGACTTAAATTTTACATTGCCTGTATATCCGAAGCGATCAATTTATGATTTTTCTACCGAAATAAATGAAAATAGATAAATTGAATTTTTATGACACTAAAAGAGGTCATATAGCAATGTGTCTAGATTCCAAGTTCCCATTTTTCTATACAAAAATATTATCTCCGCTTCTAATCACGATTATCTGGAGTTTTAAGAAGTCCCTAAAGGTAACCCGGTAACGCTGGATATAACTGCGTTTAGGGGTAATGAATGACAGTATAATTGGCAATGAATTCATCATCTATAGAAAACTAAGGATAATTCCCCCGTTTTCTTAGCTTCATTCTAGGCAAAGACAAAGAATTGGCCTAATGTCCTAATAAAATATGGACAGGATAAGAAATTCTATTTCTCTGGAAATATATATTAAGAGGATAATTTACCTAAGATCTATATCCCTTAACTAAATTATTTTCACTATTTTATAATAGTTGAAGTAAATGTATTGAAAACACGGTAAAATTGTCAACTTATAGATTCGTCTATTTATAGTTATAGAGCGAATGTTTAGCTCTAACACTTGTGCTCTGAGGTTTTCTAGGTTTATAATACTGATTCGTCTATTTTGAACCTTGAACGGTTCCCCCACCGCTATCTTTGTTACCAAAGCTATAAGTCAAAAGTCTGTAATTTATGCGGTTTTAAACTACCGAACAGTGGTTTTAGCATAACAGGTTTATATTTTATCTGCACTCGTACTAGCAACAGATTACTTTTACTATAGCTCATCTCCTTTAGCTTTTCTTAAATAAGAACTAGCCACTACTTAATGGTTTGTTTCTCACTAGTGTACAACCCATGGTATGCCAAGTGGCCTACAAATAAGATAATTAAAATTAGTATCTTTTATTCTTGTATACTTAATATTCTTGTATACTTAATTGGTTGATAACTCAATTAATATCTATTCATTTAGATCTTAATTAGTCATGATTATCATGATATTAAATAGGATGCATGGTTTAAGTTATTCTTCAAAAATAGCGGTTGAAAAAATCTTGCGAGGCGCTATCCGACTTCTGCGTTATAACTACAACTATAACCTGATAAATCCACTGTATTCCTATTCTTGTGCAATATATCCGCACCAAGAACCAGTAGTAGTGCGTTATCACCCTGAGGAAAAATAGGGAGGTTACTGGAAAAGTGCACTTCGTTAAAAATATGAAATGGAGCGTGATAACGTGAAATATCTCTAGCGCCACTTTAAACGCTCACCGTGTATTTTACTCAAAACTTCGAGATTACTACTAAAGGTGTATAAGTAAGTTACTTGATATAATAGTTCAAAAAACTAAAAAATTCATGGGGGAGTGTTTCCCGGTAATCGTCTGATACACAAATTTTGTGCACAGATTCATACAATATATCTATATATCCCGATAGGCTACTTTTTATCAACACTCAGTTTGTTAGAACAAGCAACAGAATTATTGATAAAAAATGCATAAAATAGAAAAACAATAGTTATTAATTATTAATCTAAAATTTAGGGTTAATGTTTTTAAATTAGAACATTAGGTCAAAGAATATAGACTTCGATTAAATCTTAACTTATAATAACTTATACTAAACCTAGTCTATTTTTTAAAATGAGAGATGGCTTTTGATCTAATTATGTTGATTTCTGATCTATGGTGTATGCTGTATGATATTTTGGAGAAAGTGACATATCCTGATGATTAATTTCATAAATAATTTCAACAATATAAATATAATATGCCATATAAATTTTATCCTTAACAAGTATCAGCAAAACCAGGTATTACCTATGATCCCTTACGTGAACTCATTCTTAATCCTACTGGAAGTTGGTAGGCACCCTCTTTGAGGGTGAGATATAAGGAATCTTGCGATAATGTACTGAACGCGGCTTGTCTGACGGATGTCAACCCGTAATCCGTAACGGTTATTTTCTACAGAAAATCATATAGATTGCTATTAGCGATATTGAGATTAAAGTGCTTAAAGTAAGAGAATCACGGTGATAACAGAATATTCTTCAACAGCTCATTGTTTGCCTCTTGCCTTATCCGAAACGTAAAAGGCGGCGAAGAGTTGTTGACATGTCTGTAACTGTGAGGGTACACCGCCGATGATTTTTACGAAACTCTGAAGCAGTTCTCAACAAGAAGCACATGATCTTTTTGTCAGGGGGCAACCATCAACAGATTTTAACAATAACACCTTAAAGAGCGTTAGCAATGCTATCTGCGTGATTTAGTGATACTCCTATAACGTTTATTTTTTGGCTGATGGCATAGCCCGTTTCCTGTCAGAAAACGATCGCCTTTGCCTACTGATCATCATCGGCGTCATTCCATAGATGGTAAAAACTTGTTTCAGTCGAAAATGCTTATCAAAAGTCAGAAGTATACTAAACAGAACTTCTGAATGGTCTAGAAGCACAGAGACTTAATCGCATCTTCAAGCTTGCTACGGAAAATGATGCTCTTGGTTTTTAAAATACAATGCCAAAATATTCTTGGATATGCAGTACTAACACCATTAGCTAGATAAAATCTCTAATTATACTAGCTTCACTCTTTAAAAGCTTCACTCTTTAAAGGCATGCGGCACAGAAAGTTAAGGGTGATTATGGGAGTTATATTAGCAAAGAGTTGCGATGCCACTAATAAACCTCTTGATATTTTATTAGTAAAGTTTTCAACGTATCATTCAACAATGAAGAAACTGGAAAAAATTTAAAAGAATAGCTGACGCTCTATCATTTTCCGTCAGTGCACACTGGACGTCAATAAGAACAACGAAGCTGATTAAATTAACTTTTTACGACAGTGAGGCTATGAAAATCCGACTTGCGAAAATTATCCTTTAAGAATAATAACCATTTCAATGGTATTAAAGCTGCTCCAATTTCTTTAGAAATCTGGAAGCAGATCAGGGAACTTTGATTTACTTGACCTGTGCTGCTAAACAATATCCAATTTAAAGATGGAGAACAGATTCACAAAGCATTAGAGCGGAGCTGTAGTCTTCCATTATACAGCAAATTTATTAATAAAACTCTGCTAATTCCTGTAAAGTCAAGGCTATTCAGCCTATATCGCAGATAACTAAACTATTTATCTTTGTAGTGTAGTTTTGCTAGAGGAAATTCCAGTAATTTTGTTAAATCTTTTTTATAATTGGAGGTTTTCAATATATCGCTGCAACTCTATGAATCCCTAGGAGATAACATGTTCATTATAATAATCTTGGAGATTGAGTTATTTCAATGTATTAATTGATATCATCAAGTAGATTCTTGCCGAGCTAGCTAATGAAATCTAGCTTCATTTTCACATGAAGTAAAAAAGATTCTCTTTAATTTAAATGACTGTTTGCTTTTTATGGCTACCATTATGTGCACAAAAAATATTATTTTTTAATTTTTAAAATCCTTATCAAAAATGCGAGTTTATTAAAATTAAATTTAAGCTATTATAGACAGTTATTAAATACTTTGTTACTGTAATAAACATCTAAGATAAATCGGTATTATCAATTAACTTTAATAGCGTTAAATAAATTTTTACTAAAAATAAGTGGTCTATTGTAGATATAGTTTATAGTAAAATTCGCCTATCTAAATTATCTGCTGTCATTGAACAGTTATTTGAGAATTTAATTCTTCAAGGAATTAAATGCGTTTTGGAGAAAAATTCTTATCTGAACTTGAAGTCTTGACCAAGCAATTTTATGTTCTTGTTCCTCTTTACATGAGGCTATTAGAGACTTGAAGTAAAGAATTGCATTTTGCCGAGAAAGGGATTCATATAAAGAAATCTATACCAATGCTTTAGTGATCTAATTACCTAGATTATTTGGGTATATGGAATCATAATTTTATCTATTAGAAATACATCATGTCAGTTTTAAGGCATTGGCGCTTATTATGATGATTTAAAAGGAATCAATGAAAATCTTGCCTGAATTAAGATCAGTCTTCTTAAAATTCATAGTATTGAAGAATCTGAGGATATTAATGCTAAAGTTTCAGGCTGTTTTACAACATCAGTTAGTTATTACTGAACGGCTCATAATATGGTAATTATTCCATATACTTTATTGATTGGATCAATATTATAGCAAAATGTTAAGTAAAATTTTGAGTGTTTATCCTATCTGTAAAAAATGTACGCAGCAGTAAATAAAAATATAACTTAAATTTTTGAATCAATTATTATTACACGTTAACTTGAAGAAGCATATAAGAATTCACATTATTATTTAATATTTATTGAGAAGATTTTGCTGAATAAAGTTGTGAGCGTTCTTTACGTCGAGTATAACAATATAAAAATTTAATTTAGTAGTGGAGATTTTTATTTCCGCTGTATTTCTACATTACCGTTCTTATTTAATTAAGGAGAAAGTTTCGGCAATAGGAACTATCTTTTTTTCTGGTTTAGTAAATATCTTCAAAAGATATCTCAATAACTACATTAGAAACAGATAATAGAATAGATAAAGGAATATATCATGCCAGATACGTTAAAGAATGACGTGGATCCGATCGAAACTAGCGACTGGTTAGAAGCGATCGAATCAGTCATCCGTGAAGAAGGTGTTGATCGTGCTCAATATCTTATTGATCAACTTTTACAAAAAGCATGTAAGTGCGGTGTTAATATCGCAGCAGATTCTAGAAAATGTGATTATATCAACACTATTTCCGTAGAGAATGAGCCTGATTATCCAGGCAACATAGATTTAGAGCGTCGTATTCGTTCTATGATTCGTTGGAATGCTGTAATGATGGTTTTACGAGCTTCTAAAAAAAATCTGGAATTAGGTGGTCATATGGCTTCCTTCCAATCTTCTGCAACTTTATATGAAGTCTGTTTTAATCACTTCTTCAAGGCAAAAAATAATAAAAATGGTGGAGATTTAGTTTATTTCCAAGGACATATTTCGCCTGGTATTTATGCACGTGCATTTTTGGAAGGTCGGCTCACTGAAGAGCAAATGGACAATTTTCGACAAGAAATATATGGCAAAGGCCTTTCCTCTTATCCTCATCCTAAATTGATGCCTGAGTTTTGGCAATTCCCTACTGTATCGATGGGAATAGGTCCAATTAGTGCCATTTATCAAGCAAAATTCTTAAAATACTTACAACATAGAGGTTTAAAAGATACTGCAGATCAGACAGTTTATGCTTTTCTTGGTGACGGTGAAATGGATGAACCTGAATCTAAAGGTGCTATCACGATTGCGACTCGTGAAAAGTTAGATAACCTTGTTTTTGTGATTAACTGTAACTTACAACGCCTTGATGGGCCAGTTACTGGTAATGGCAAGATTGTGAATGAATTAGAAGGTATTTTTAGCGGCGCAGGATGGGAGGTTATTAAAGTACTGTGGGGTGGACGATGGGATGAATTATTCCGTAGAGATACTTCAGGTAAACTAATTCAGTTGATGAATGAAACTTTAGATGGCGACTATCAAACATTTAAATCTAAAGATGGCGCTTATGTTCGTGAACACTTCTTTAATCGTTACCCTGAGACATGTATCCTAGTCAAAGATATGACTGATGATGAAATTTGGTCGTTAAATCGTGGCGGGCATGATCCGAAAAAAGTTTATGCTGCCTTTAAAAAAGCGCAAGAAACTAAAGGTAAGCCAATAGTAATTTTAGCTCAAACAGTTAAAGGTTATGGAATGGGGGATATTGCTGAAGGTAAAAATATTGCTCATCAGGTAAAAAAAATGAATTTGGAAGGGATTCGTCATTTCCGTGATCGCTTTAATGTGCCGGTATCGGATGATCAAGTAGAAAAATTACCTTTTCTTCTTCTTAAAAAAGAATCAGACGAATATAAATATATACATGAGCGTCGTCAGGCATTAGGTGGATATTTACCAGCACGAAATTCTATATTTGATGAAAAATTAGATCTTCCTAGTCTAGAAGATTTTAGTCAATTATTATTAGAACAAAATAAAGAGATCTCTACTACGATTGCATTTATACGTGCCTTGAATTTAATGTTAAAAAATAATTCGATTAAAGATCGTCTCGTGCCAATTATTGCAGATGAAGCACGTACTTTTGGTATGGAAGGTTTATTTCGTCAGATTGGAATCTATAGTCCAAATGGACAGCAGTATACCCCCCAAGATTGTAAGCAAGTTGCTTACTATAAAGAAGATGAAAAAGGTCAAATTCTTCAAGAAGGTATTAATGAATTAGGTGCTGGAGCCTCTTGGTTAGCTGCTGCTACATCATATAGCACAAATAACCTGCCAATGATTCCATTTTATATTTATTATTCTATGTTTGGTTTTCAGCGTATCGGTGATCTGTTATGGGCAGCTGGAGACCAGCAAGCACGTGGCTTTCTAATTGGCGGAACTTCAGGGCGTACTACATTAAATGGGGAAGGTTTGCAGCATGAAGATGGGCATAGTCATATTCAGTCACTAACTATACCTAACTGTATCTCTTATGATCCAGCTTATGCTTATGAAGTTGCTGTAATTATACATGATGGTTTAGTTCGTATGTATGGTAAGAAACAAGAAAACATTTACTATTATATTACTACCTTGAACGAAAATTATCATATGCCAGCAATGCCTGCTGGTGTTGAAGAAGGTATTTGTAAAGGTATCTATAAACTTGAGTCACTAAAAGGCGAAAAAGGGAAAATTCAATTATTAGGATCGGGCTCAATGATGCGTCATGTTCGTGAAGCTGCAAAAATTTTGTCTAGTGAGTACGCTATTGCTTCCGATGTTTATAGTGTAACGTCATTTACCGAATTAGCTCGTGAAGGACAGGATTGTGAGCGTTGGAATATGTTACATCCATCTGATAAGCCTCGTGTACCTTATGTTGCTCAAATCATGAATGATATGCTTGCAGTTGCTTCAACAGATTATATGAAATTATTTGCAGAACAAATTCATTCCTATATTCCGACAAGTAAATATCGTGTTTTAGGTACTGATGGTTTTGGTCGTTCAGATAGCCGTGAAAACCTCCGTCATCATTTTGAGATTGATACTTTCTATGTGGTAGTTGCAGCGTTAAGTGAATTAGCAAAACATGGTGAAATGGATGTAATATTGGTGAATGAAGCCATCAAAAAATATAATATCAGCCCAGAAAAAATTAATCCGCGTTTGGCATAAGAGAGGTAAAATTAATGTCTATTGAAATTAATCTTCCTGATATTGGTGAAGATGAAGTTGAAATTACCGAAATTATGGTAAAAGTTGGCGATAAAGTTAATGTTGAGCAGTCATTAATTACTGTAGAAGGTGAAAAGGCGTCAATAGAAGTTCCTTCGCCACAGGCTGGAATTCTGAAAGAAATTAAGGTTGCAGTTGGTGATAAAGTGACAACCGGTAAGTTGATCATGGTTTTTGATGCAGCGGAAAAAGTAGAAGAAACTAGCGTTAAAACAACCTTATACAAAAACGCGGATAAAACAGATAGCATAGATACAGATCAAATAAAAAGTGAATTAAAGGAAGTTATTGTACCGGATATCGCTAATGATGAGATTGAAATTACGGATATAATCGTTAATGTTGGTGATAACATTTCCGCCGAGCAATCCTTAATTACTGTAAAAGGTGAAAATGCATCGATGAAAGTGTTAGCACCTTTTGCTGGAAAAGTTAAAGAAATTAAAGTTGCTAAGGGTGACAAAGTTAAAACTGGTTCACTTATTATGATTTTTGCGGTTGATACTGTTGTAACTCAATCAGCTGCTAATAC
>JBQMRR010000002.1:0-26552 GCA_052174495.1 Arsenophonus sp. NC-TX2-MAG3 | reverse complement strand
ATAAATTTTATTGATGCGCATCAAAAAATAAATTTCTTATAAAGATTTTTATTAAAATTATATGGTTTATATGCATAAAAATTTTTATTTTTTATTAAAATATCTAAAAAATTCTTATTTGTTCTGTTAAATATATTTTTACTTTAAGTAAAATCTATTCTCTTAATAAGAGAAGAGTTACTTAAGAATAAATAAATATCATTAATTAGTTTTACTAATTAATGAATAGATTATTTGATTTTACATTTAAATCGTTTTAACCAATGCATAGGTAAACATTTCTTTTAAGAAATGTTAGAGTAATAATGCATAAGATCAGCTTCATTATCACCATTAGTAGAGCACTACCGGTAATTATTGGTCGTGTGGGAGAGCGATTCCTGTACGGCCTAATTAAAATCGAAATGGAATAGAAATTCCGCATCCAAGCGAATGATGCGGTTTTAATGCAATTTTAGGAGAAAAAGGCTGCATTAGCAAAGGTTGTTGTAATTTTCTCGTAAAGAAATAACTGTTACTAACATAGTATTTATATTCAGTTATTAACGCAAGCATCTTTTAGCTAAAAATACCCAGTGTCTTCCCCTCCTTTACTACCTCTATTCGAATCAAATTTTAATTAAAATGATAATCCGTGATCGCAATGACTAAATTAGTATTAGCTTGAGGATGCGACAATAGTTTTAATACGGAGAGACTAAATTATATGCTGAACTTATTTTTTTTACTGCTTCCGATTCCAATAACAGATTATTTTATTTATGGTGCTACCATATTTGAAAACGTCAATTGATGATTATTAATTACAGTTAAAATTTCCAATCCCTCTTGCTTGCTTAATTTTAAAGCAGAATCGGTATTCTTTGCCATAAATACCTTGCTCAACAGGAAGAGTATTTGGTTGACACTTAATAGTTATTTTAATGACACCTCCATAAATACATTGTAAACGTGTTAGCGGATTTCCTGCCTGAGTAATATATGCGACCCTATCTAAATAATCAACATCAGTATCTTTTAAGATAAAAAGATGATTCAATTATAATTGAATTGCAATTTAAACTGAAATTTCCGCGTTATGATAGACTTCTTGTACATCATCAAAATCTTCCAGCATGTCAATTAAACGCAAAAGTTTAGGTGCAGTGTAAGTATCTAAAGTTGCTTTAGTTGACGAGATCATTGTTATTTCGGCAATTTCAGCTTTAAAGCCAGCTTTATCTAAAGTATCTTTTACATGACCAAAGTTTTTCAAGGTAGTATAAATATCGATTGCCCCATTATTATAAGATTTGAGATCATCTGCACCTGCTTCTAATGCCGCTTCTATTAAATCATCTTCATCAATGCCTGCCGAATATGAAATCACGCCACGTTTAGTAAATAAATAAGCAGCAGAACCATCGGTACTTAAATTACCACCGCATTTAGTAAAGGCATGGCGTACATCAGAAACTGTATGATTACGATTATCACTTAAGCATTCAACCATAATAGCTGTACCGCCTGGGCCATAACCTTCATAAATGATTCCTTGCATATTATCATTTTCATTACTACCTACACCCCGTATAATTGCTCGATTTAATGTATCTCGCATCATATTGTTAGATAATGCCTTATCAATCGCCGTCCGCAATCGTGGATTTGATGTAGCATCAGTACCACCCAAACGAGCCGCTGTTACCAGTTCACGAATAATTTTAGTAAAAATTTTACCTCGTTTAGTATCTTGCGCTGTTTTACGGTGTTTGGTGTTAGCCCATTTACTATGACCTGCCATTGAAATATCTCCAAAAATACTTTAATAAAAATCATTTTAGAACAAAATTCTTCAATCGCCTGACAATTATTCCATGATTTGATTAATGCTTTCTAGATTTGATTAATGCTTTCTAATTGAGTAGCAGGGAATTAACGAAAATCCAAAAATTATTTCAATAAAATATCCTTCTCTTGTGGTAAGTCCCATAAAGCAAACTAATACTCTTTACATTTAATTAAATTCGGTGTATTATTGTGAATAAATTATTTAATATGCAGATTAACTAAGGCTAAATTCTGTTTAATAATATTAATGTCTCTATCTATTTATTTAACTTATTTAACTTCACGTAATTCATCTCTCTTGAAATTTTATTATTCTTAAAACTATCAGTAACTAATTATTAAAAATTAACATCAGCACACTGTTGATATATCAGTATTTAGCGACTTGCTTGCACATAAGCTACAATTAATACTGATTCCTGGCGTTTATTTGGATAAATATTTATTTAGTATGTTGAGCAATCGTTATTGCTAATTCCGCTAATGCGATTGGATTAACTACGCTTGGCGCATCGGTCATTAAACAAGCTGCTGCGGTTGTTTTTGGAAATGCAATGACATCACGAATATTTTCTGTTTCTGTTAATAACATAACCAGTCTATCTAAACCAAATGCTAAACCGGCATGCGGAGGGGTTCCATATTGTAATGCCTCAAGCAAGAAACCAAATTTATCTTGCTGATCTGATTGACTAATATTAAGAATTTCAAAAACAGCTTCTTGCATCTTATTATGGTGAATACGTACTGAGCCGCTACCAACTTCATAACCATTAATAACCATATCATAGGCATTAGCAACGGCTGCTAATGGATTAGCTTGCAATTGTTGTGGGGTAAAATCTTTCGGTGCAGTAAAAGGATGATGCATAGCATTAAGTTCATCGTTTTCATCTTTTTCAAACATTGGAAAATCAATAATCCATAGCGGTTTCCAGGTATTATTTTGTGTGATTGCTAAATCACGTCCTACTTTTAACCGTAATTCTCCCATCACACCGTTGACAACATTTTTTTTACCCGCGCAAAATAACAAAATATCATCTGCTTTAGCTTGAGTGCGTGCTAATAGATTATTAATCACTGATTGTGGTAAAAACTTAGCTATCGGACTTTGAATATCTACCTGATCTTCAGCTAATGAATTGATCTTCATCCAGGCTAATCCTTTAGCGCCATAAATAGCAACAAATTCAGCATAATCATCAAGTTGTTTGCGTGTTAATAATGCTCCACCTGGAACGCAAAGTGCAGCTACACGACCTTTTGAATCATTGGCCGCGTCAGCAAATACTTTAAATTCAACTGCATTCACTAAATCAGCAATATCAACCAATTCTAAAGGATTCCGTAAGTCTGGTTTATCTGAACCATAACGTTGCATGGCTTCAGTAAAAGTCATTACCGGAAAAGTGCCTAATTCAATACCTTTGTTTTCCTCCCATAATTGATGGATCAAACGCTCCATCACTTCACGAACTTCTTCAGCAGTCATAAAAGAGGTTTCTACGTCGATCTGAGTAAATTCAGGTTGGCGATCAGCACGCAAATCTTCATCACGAAAACATTTTACTATTTGATAATAGCGATCAAAACCAGATATCATCAATAATTGCTTAAAAAGTTGCGGTGATTGCGGTAAAGCATAAAACTCACCTTTATGAACACGGCTTGGAACAAGATAATCACGAGCACCCTCTGGTGTTGCTTTGGTCAGAATAGGTGTTTCAATATCAATAAAACCTTCCGCATCCATAAAACGACGCACAAAACTAGTAATTTTAGCTCGCTCTCTCAAGCGCATCGCCATTTGCGATTGCCGTAAATCAAGATAACGATATTTTAATCTAATTTCCTCGGAATTTTCTTTATTGCTATCTATCGGTAATGGTTTAGAACGACTAATGATCGTCAATGTTTGTGCAACAATTTCAATCTCACCGGTTGATATTTTTTTATTGATTTGTTTACGTTTTCGCACTATACCTGTTATCTGTGTACAAAATTCGTTGCGTAACTGTGACGCTTGGATAAAAAGTTCAGCATGATCTTCCTGTATAAAAATAATTTGAACTAAACCTTCGCGATCTCTCATATCAATAAAAATTAATTTACCTAAATTACGCTGGCGGTTAACCCACCCACAGAGAGTCACTTTTTGTCCAACGTGAGCAATACCTAATTGCCCACAATAATTTGTCCGCATAACAATAACCTTTTACTTATAATACTCAACTTGCAGAGTCGCTTATACTAATCGTTTAGTGCTATTAATTCAAATAGCATTAAAATACCGTTATTTTGCAGAAATTTCTATTGAGAAATAAGTATGCCTTATCCATATGGCTAGATAACTTTTATCATGTTCGTAATCTCAAAGTTTTTATTAATTTAAATACTATATTTATAGTAACTGTAAAAGTTTTTAGATGTATCATTATTTTATTGTTTAGTCCAAAAATTGGAGGGAAAATGGTTAGTGCTCTATATATTGTATTTAGTGCTTTAATATTGTTTAAGTTATCTTTGGAAGTCATTAAACTTAGAACTCAGTATCAAGTTACTTATGGTGATGGTGGATTTTATGAGTTACAAACAGCAATACGCGTTCATAGTAATGCGATTGAGTATATTCCTATTTCTATGCTGTCATTATTAATGATGGAGATGAATGGTGCACCTGTTTGGGGTATTCATCTTTGTGGGTTAATTTTTATTATCGCTAGAATTTTTCATTACTTTGGTCTAAAACAAAGAGAACGCACTTGGAGTTATTTTGGTCAAATAACTACTTTTAGTTCTATGATTTTAATGATATTAGTTAATATTTATTATTTGCCTTGGATACAAATTTTCTCATTTGATCTTTGAGTCAAAATTAATTTCATTAACATGGCTATACTTATACTCTTTGCCGTATTAATACGATTTATTTTACCTACTAACTGTTTGATCCCGACATTATATAGACCCTCGTCGTATAGGAGTTATGTTTATTTCTGGTATATATAGTTTTGGATATGCTGGCGTATATCTTGCTGATTAATTTATTGAATAATTTCAATATTATAGAGATAATATGCTGTAAAATATACCTTATAGATATCTACAAAACTAGATATTACCTGTGATCCATTATATGCATTTATCCGTAATGCTGACAGCCAGTTGATAGGCGCTACTATTAAGACGAAATTAGAAGCCATGCTAGGACAATATGCTGGGGCGCTGCCTTTATCAATGAGTATTAAATATCATCATCCGTAATGATTATTTGTCATAACAAGCTATAGTAAACTACTATTGAGGATAGTAAGATTAAAGTGCTTAAAGTCAAGGGGGGGGGAATCTCTTAGCCACAATGGAATAATGTGGTCAACAACTCGTTGCTACCTTTTATTTCAAGCTTATTTAAAACATCTAAAAAGCATCGAAAGATTTTACCACCCGTAACTGCAATGACCCCGCTATAAGGTATTCTACTGGTGATTTTCATGAAGTCCTGTAGAGATTTTCGATGAAAATCATATGGTATCTTCTCAAGTGCCATCAGTAGACTGAAACAACAATACCTTAAAGAGCATAGGCAATGGCGGTTACGTGATTAAAGCGATACGCGCTATGTTTATTTCTTGATCTATGAATATATATTGTCCTGTCAGATAAATTAATTCCTTCACCTGCTAATTGAATCAACCTTACTATCCATGAACGTAAGGAGACAATTGTGCTCAAAATGCTTATCGATAGTAAGAAAGGAGCTGCACTTAAATTCTAATTCCTTGTGAACGGGGTTTAACTATATCTCCATGCTTGCTACGAAAGATGACGCTTTTAGTTTTTTTTAATGCAATAAGCAAAGGTATTTCTAAGCACGCAGCAGAAATGTTTTTGATTTACGTATAGCTAATGTGCTGGTTTTAATTTTAAAAGGCATTCAACTAAAAGTTAAAGCTAATTTCTTCTTAGGAGCTCAGGTTAGTAGAGAGGGTCCTAATCCTGCTAATAAAACTTTTTATACTTTGTTAACAAGGTTTTTAGTGGCATCCTGCAGCGATAAAGAAGTTAGAGAAATATTGAAAAGAATGGCTGTCATTCTATGGCTTCCCGTTAGTGCATTAGGGTGTCAATAAAAACGACAAATCCAATTAAATCTGGTTTTGTGACAGTGAGCCTACGAAGATAACAGGCGAAGCAGTGTGGCTTAAGAAAAACAACTCTTTTAATGGTATTTAAGCTGCTCCCCCGTATATTCAGAAAAGCTGGAATCGCCTTAAAGGGTTAATCTACTAACCATTCTGGTAAACAACATTTAATTTAAGAATAGAGAAGAAATTTACGAAGTATTAGAGTGTAGTAGCCCGATTTGTCATATACCAGATTGTCTGGTAACTCATCCATTACCATGTTCATGGTAAGATGATGGTTACTTAGAGATATATTTTAGAGCAAAATATTATGATGATGAGACTTCATTTTCAGTAACTACAACATCTAAAATTAGAGCTGCTATTCAGAGGATAGCAAAGAGGCCGTGTCTACTTTAGTTAAGCGTTATAGTGTATTAAACTTATCCGTTACTAAATGGTAAAAACGGTAATGATGTTGATGATCACAGCTATATTCCACATTTTTTAATAACCTTATTACTCGCTTAGAAAGCCGTAGTCATTTTTCTTCTAAAAAATATTTCTCACTCGCTGATCTGTTGGCAGCGTTGTACGCAAATTTTCTAAACTCAAAAGGTATTTCCTATCTGACCTGGATTGTTGTTTATGCAGGCTTATACGAAAAATTTACTTGAAATAAAGCGAAGTAAAAATCCGAAGTAGAAACCATAAAACGTTTAAAAGCTGCGAGCATTATTATTTGCACTTAGTCTTAAATGTTTTCCATAAATAGCAAACGAAACTTTATAACGTTATCTTTTCATAAATATAGATTAAGTCACTCAATGGGTTTATTCGCTTTTACAAGATCAAAGATCGCAGCTAATGCTCCACACTTAATTACGTGATCTTAATCGAGTATATCCCAGGGCTATTATCTATTGGGTATTTACAGATAATAAAAAAAATTACAGACCGCTTTTTTGATCTATTAAAAAGCCCAGCTACTAAAAAATATGAATTCAATTGTTTGTGTGCAGAGATTAATATAAAACACCGATTTATCTTACCCATGTATTTTTAAATAAATGGCATGGCCTAACAATTTAATGAGCCATGAAGATGAGCTTCAAATGCATCATTTCAATTCTGCTCAAGAGATTCGAGATGACTCTGTATTAATATGATTGCCTATATAATCAGAAATTACTCCAATCAGTATTAGATAGTAAAATTCTATTGCAATTTATTAAAGATTAGTTCAAAATTAAAAATAAATTATTTAAAAAATTATGCTATACTATTTTTCCAGAGAAGTGACAGATAAGATAAAATCTGTTAGAATCAACCACTATTTACTATTTCTGAATTAATTCACATGGAATATGTCCAGTCAAATTTTGGATAAACAGAAAGATACTTTGTTTGCAACTCCTATTGCAAATTTAGGTAATTGGCAATTTGATAAAAAAGTTGCCGAAGTCTTTCCTGATATGATTAAGCGTTCTATTCCTGGCTATTCAAACATTATTACTATGATTGGTATGCTTGCGAGACGTTTTGTTACACCTAATAGCACTATTTATGATCTCGGATGTTCTTTAGGTGCAGCAACATTATCGATTCATCGTAATATTAAGGATAAAAATTGTAAAATAATTGCTATTGATAATTCAGCTGAAATGATCGAGCGCTGCCAACAATATGTTCATGCTTGCAAAGGGAATGCACCGGTTGAAATTATTAAAGGTGATATTCTTGATATCAAGATACAAAATGCCTCAATGGTAGTATTAAATTTTACCCTGCAATTTATTCCACCAACCGTTCGACAAAAATTAATTAACCGGATATACCAAGGGCTAAATCCTGGTGGTGTTTTAGTGTTATCAGAAAAATTTAATTTTAGCGACGAAAAAATTAGCAATTTACTGTTTAATATGCATTATGATTTCAAGCGTGCCAATGGTTATAGTGAACTAGAAATAAGTCAAAAACATAATATATTAGAAAATAGCATGTTAACAGATTCTATTAACAAACACAAATCACGTCTGCTCGCAGCAAGGTTTCATCATTGTGACTTATGGTTTCAATGTTTTAATTTCGGTTCACTACTAGCTATCAAGGAATAAGCTTGATGATAGATTTTAGTCATGTTTATCAACAAATCGCAATCGAACCCCTGAGGCAGTGGCTAGAAACACTATTATACCAAATTGAAAAATGGAAAAAAACTACTCAACATGGGCAATTCAACACTTGGGAAAAAATAGTGCAAAGTCTTCCTAATATGACCCCAACTTACTTAGATCTAAAAACTGCAGTGATAGCTAAAAATGAGTTTCTGCTTTCTTTAAAAGATAAGAAACAGATTACTTTTTTATTAAAAAGTTTAATGCCATGGCGTAAAGGCCCATTTTCCTTATACAATATTAATATTGATTCTGAATGGCGCTCGAACTGGAAGTGGCAACGTATCTTGCCTTATCTTTCACCATTAATAGATAAACGGGTACTTGATGTCGGCTGTGGTAATGGTTATTACATGTGGAGAATGGTTGGTGAAGGGGCAAAAATTGTTATCGGTATTGATCCTGCTCAACTCTTTTTATGCCAATTTGAAGCCATACGTAAATTAATTGGTAATAATCAACGAGCGCATCTATTGCCTCTAAGTATCGAGCAACTATCAACCCTAGCGGCCTTTGATACTGTATTTTCAATGGGTGTGCTTTATCATCGACGTTCACCGTTAGATCATCTCTATCAACTAAAAAATCAATTAGTTTCCGGTGGGGAGCTAGTACTTGAGAGTTTAGTTATTAAGGGTGATGAAAATCAATGTTTAATACCTAATAAGTGTTATGCAAAAATGCGTAACATCTATTTTATTCCCTCAGCAAAAATGCTTAAAATTTGGCTAGAAAGATGTGGTTTTTGTAATGTGCATATTGTTGATCAAACTGTAACAACCATACAGGAACAGCGAAAAACTGTCTGGATGCAAAATGAATCATTAGCAAATTTTCTTGATCCATATAATATACATTTGACAGTTGAAGGTTATCCCTCTCCCTTACGAGTTACTTTAATTGCCAAAAAAAGCTAAACAGAACAATATTCAATACCATTCCCTTATTCTAAGGTTATTATTAGTCATTACTGACAATAGCTAATAAATTTTTTATATCTTTCACAACATCACTATCTACGCAATAGTGCGTATATTCATCTATCTCCATATTGGAGCTCATCGTTATTCCTGCTTTGCGGTAGTTCATAGTTGATGGTATTATTTTTCCAGCAGATAAATGTACTTCCGGTAAACCTGCATCAATAAATTTCTGGATATTTGATAATTTTATCCCACCACCAGCCATGATTATGGGACCATTTGGAATTTTTCCAGATAATACATTTAATTCTTTTAATAATGGTAAACCTAATTCTGCATTTTGCTTCTGGCCTGAAGTTAATATACGTGTAATACCTAGCTCTGTCAGCTGTATATAGGCTTGTTTTGGGGTAATGCACATATCAAAAGCACGATGAAACGTAACGGCCATATCACCAGATAATGCCTTTAAAATACGCATGCGTGGTATATCTATATGCCCATCTCGATTTAATATGCCATATACTACACCAATAAAACCTAACTGTTTGATAAATTTAATATCATGTTTAATGGTTTCAAACTCACTATCACTGTAATAAAAATCCCCTCCTCTTGGTCGTACAATTGGATGAACGGAAATATTTAATGTATCTATAGCCTGCTTTAGGCAACCATAACTAGGCGTTAATCCACCTTCAGCTGAACTAGAACAAAGTTCAATACGATCTGCGCCAAATTTTTCTGCAATTAGAGCGCATTCAGCTCCATAGCAACAAATTTCTAGGGTTATCATAATACTGCAACCTCCAATTAATTATTGTTATTTCTATTTTTAATTATCAATTAATAAAGATGCTATTTTGCAAGTAAAATACTTATTTCAAATTTATGTTGGCAAAAGTTGTTACTTTGTTCGCAGAGGAATTTGTAGCCATCTCTCTATTTTAATTATTCTAGTTTTAAAAAATCTTTTCTAGATCAGATATTTTAATAAATAAAAGACCCTAGACCATGAAAGCTACTCAGCTATCCTTGAGTTATTAGCAAATCTGGTTTATGATGATCAGGTTACTTCCGCTCTGAAGCTGAAGCTCTAAAGCTGAAACCTCATGAATCTATTATTCATCTTTAGATTTGACGTTGTTAATAGTATGGTCACAGATCAAAATTTTTTTAGTTGGTTCTAGTTTTTGAGCAGATGATAGACAGCTTGAATACCATAAAGGATTGTTTTCTTCTAACTACACTTTCTCATGTATCGCCCTCATAGGCTCATTCACTATCACAAAACCAATTCAATCGGATTTGTTGTTTTTACTGACATCTATGTACTAATAGGAAGTTGTAGAATGCCAGCTCTTTCTTTTCGCTGTTTCTTCAGCTTCTTCATTGCTGCAAAGTACATTGAAAACTTTATCAAGAAAACATCAAAGGTTTTATTAAAAGCATAGCCTCT
The DNA here is from genome assembly GCA_052174495.1 of Arsenophonus sp. NC-TX2-MAG3. Taxonomy (GTDB): domain Bacteria; phylum Pseudomonadota; class Gammaproteobacteria; order Enterobacterales; family Enterobacteriaceae; genus Arsenophonus. The sequence goes on along the minus strand of JBQMRR010000002.1, from coordinate 16,036 downwards.
CTTGCTAGGCAGACCTCACCCGCAGCTCACCATTAAATTTTCGATTAGATTCCTTTACGAGTGAAGGCGTTACATTAGCTGTTTTATAGTACCCAACAGTATTGATGTTAGATGTTCAGGAAAATATCTTTGCCATTGTGTTTAAAACGAATGGCAGAGTCTTCCGTAGAAATCCTGAAAATATGCTTAAGCAATACGCTCATCAGCCATTAAAAAGTTATGTTAAAGTTCGCTGCTGACTCTCGATAAACATCTTTGATTACAATGAGTTCTTTATATTCATGCAGTACTACTAATAATGACCAGCAGCAAAAGGGGGCATTATCTTGCTTGATAGGCTAGATATAATGCCATCTCTCAAAAAAATAAAGTATAGTAGGTATCGCATATCACTTAAATCACGCAGGAATCCCATTATCTATATTTTAAAGTCATTGCTATTTCAATCTTCTGATGTTATTGATGAGAATGATTATGTACTTCTCATCGAGAAGCGTCTCAGTAGGTTCGAAATTATCGATGAATATCCCTCCCTTGCATATATAGGTAATAGTAGCAACTTTTTACTACTTTTCACATATTTCAGATTAAACGATAGCAACGAGTTGTTAAAGGATATTCCGTTTACGTTATGATTCCTTAATTTCGGCATTTTAATCTCAATATTGCTAATACCGATCTGTTATAATACGCTATGGAAATAATTGTTATAAACAATGGCATGTGACGTTTCGTTGATAAAATTAGTGTTCAGCATCTTGGTTACATCATGGATTCGATTTCCATCTAAACAAGAGTGCCTATCATAGCTATCGTATTAGTATACAGATAAGTTAATATAAGGGATTGTAAGTAATATCTAGTTTTGTAAAATCTGTTGGAGGTAACTCCATATCATATCAATATTATTGGAGTCAACTATAATATTAATTAGGCAGGATACATGTCATCATCCCTAAAACTCCATACACCAGAAATTATCATAACTCACCATTCTTTTAATTTGCTGATCTAACTATTCATAGTTAGAATATAGAATTCATTTTACCAACCTTATTAGGCGATGGTAATTAATTTCATATTAGCTAGCAAAATTTTCGTACTATTTAGGTCTTATCTGAGTAAAGAATGGACTCTTATTTATGATAAGCTCAAGAAAACAGCTAATATATTCTGTATTAATCTTTTTAAGATCTCATCGATTACAATAACTCCTGTTGATTTCTTCCTATTAAAATCGCGATTCCTTCTTTTCTTTTATTTCCTCTCCCGCATTTTCTACCTTTTTCCATGTGAAATATAATGCTTCTATCAAATGATTCAGAGAAAATATTTTGTTGATTTCAATAACACTAGTTAGGGATTTTTAGGTATTTTCGATGAAATAAGTAAACAGTTCTGCCATTTAAATGCTGATTTCAAATTAATATCTCTTTGTTTCATTATGACGACTTCACTGTAAAGTCAATCTATTCAATATACATCGCAAATAACTAAACCATTTATCCTTGTGATTAATTTCAGCAGAGAACTTCCAGTAAAATTGTTAAATGTTTTCTTATAATAGCGAATTTTAAAACGATATCGCTGTAACACTAATGAATGCAAGAACGAATAACATCTTCACTGTGATAATATGAGCATGATAAAGTGAAATAAGTTTTAAATACATGGAATCTAGATAATCTGACAGATTATCTACCGAGCTAAACTAATAAAATGCAATTTTATCTTGGCAGAGAGCGAGAAAATATCTCTTTATCTACATGACTGTTTATTTTTATGGGATTCGCTGTAGCGAAAATCCTTCTTACAGTATAAGAGATTTTTACTAACAACCTTTCCAACATGGCCTTTTCAAAGATTAATTAAAACGATTAATTAACTTTAATGGGAAAGAATAGCTTTTATTAAAAAGCATTAACTATTGCTAATAAATTTTAATATATTTTGAACTTTCTATCTTTAAAGATAAATTTTTATATAGAAACTAAAGAAACTTAATATAGCTTATTTTAAAGTTAAAATTTCTAATAAAAATTACAATTTTACAGAAGTATAACTTTTAAAGTTAAATAAATCAAAATGTTCTATTGTTATTTAACAAAATAATAAAAGATAGTGATGAATTATATTCATTTTTTGATGTATGAGATTTTGGATTGGAAATGGCAGGGGGTATAATCCCCTTTGCTGATTGATTTCGTGGATGATTTCAACAACAGAGAGATAATATATCATGAATAAGGTCTACCCCCCTACAAATATCCGAGAAGGCAGATATTATCTTGCTCCTTTCATGAATTTATTCATAATGGTGTTACAGGAGACTGATAACACCGCTATTGAACTGCAGCTCGAAGCCATCATACTGCAAGAACATGCTTCACAACGCCGCTTTATGAACCAGGTCTCATGTAGTCGTCCATAACGATTATTTGGCTACAGTTAACCATGCAAGACTAATATTAGCGATGTTTAGATTAAAGTGCCTAAGGTTAATGGAGGAGATCGCAAGGGGAACAGAATATACTTCAATAGCTCATTTTCTATCCCTTCTTTGTCTGAAGCGTGCATTAAAGAAGCAAATGATTGCTAGTATGGGTATTCTACAGATATCCAGTGATGTTTTTTTATAAAGCTATCTTGGCGCTATTTGGTGAAAAGTACATAGTTTCTCTCTAAAGGTGTTAGCATCAGACTGAAATAAGTAATGTCTTGAAAAACATAGAGAATTGTATCTACGTGATTTTAAGCAATATGCCTAACATTTATTTTTTGCGGGAAGCATATGCCGTTCTGTCAGGATAGGCTGATGCCTTTGGCTGCTGTTCATTATCGACGGGGTTGTGAATGGATGTAATGGATGTAAGGAGCTCATTGCGTTTAAAGATGCTTATTGAGAGTCAGAAACGAGTTAGATTAAACTTCTCAATGCCTGCGAACATCTGACTTAATTGTATTTTAGGCTTGCTGTGTGGGGGGGCCGGCTCGCCCCATCACACAGTTCGGTATTATTAGTTTTTAGAATGCAATATAATAAAGATATTCTTGGATATAGAGCATCAACGCTATTAGTTACACAAAATAGCTAATATGCTGCTTTCACTTATTAAAGTCATACAACCGAAAGTTAAGGTTAATTGTACAGCTCTCCTCCTGGGTAGGAGGAAGCCATAATATCGTTAATAAAGTTTTTTGATATTTTATTGTTAAGGTTTTTAGCGTATCCTGCAACGATGAAGAAGATAGAAAAAGATTGAGAAGAATGGTTGTGGATTCTATGTTTTCCGTCATTGCACGGGCGTCAATAAAAACGACAAATTTAATTGAATTAACTTCTGCGTGATAGTGTGAGGCTATAAAGCTAATATTAGAAGCACTGTGGTTCAAGAAAAGGAACTATTTGAATGGTATTAAAGGTGCTTACATCTGATCAGAAAAGCTGTAACCATCTAGGAGAGTTAACCTTGTTTATCCTAGTGCTAAACAATATCAAATTTTAAGAATTGAAGAACAGATTCACGAGGCATTAAAGTGAAACGTATCCTGATTGCTACGAACTAGATTTTGCTAATAACTCTTGATTCTACCAAGAAAATGGTTAATTTTAGTATAAAGCTAATTATTTTATCATGATTTTTATAGCTATATATTTTACTAAGATCAAGGCGACCGCTATTTCATCATTAAGGTAATCAGATGAATATTCATGCTATTCTTTCAAAAAAAATTAATAATGCATTAACTGCCGTAGGGGCTCCTAAAGGTAGTGAGGCATATGTCCGCCCTTCAACAAAATCTAAATTTGGTGATTATCAAGCTAATGGTGTCATATCTGCAGCTAAAAAAATCGGTATTCCTCCACGTCAATTAGCTAAAAAAATTCTGCCACTACTAAACCTAGAAAATATTGCCAGCAAAGTTGAAATAGCAGAATCAGGTTTTATTAATATTTTTCTTGATAAACAATGGATAGCTAAACAAATTGAACTTACTTTGCAACATGAAAAATTGGCAATTAGTTTTATTAAACCACAAACTGTAATTATTGATTATTCAGCTCCAAATGTAGCAAAACAGATGCATGTTGGTCATTTACGTTCCACTATCATTGGTGATGCAGTTGCTCGTACATTAGAGTTTTTAGGTCATAAAGTAATACGTGCTAATCATATAGGCGATTGGGGGACCCAGTTTGGTATGCTAATTGCATATTTAGAAAAAATTCAAGAAGAAAATGCTAACAATATGGCTTTAGCTGATCTAGAAACTTTTTATCGTGAAGCTAAAAAACATTATGATGAAGATGAAGACTTTGCTGAAATTGCGCGTAATTATGTAATTAAACTACAATCTGGTGATGAATATTGTCGTAAAATGTGGGGCAAATTGATTGATATTACCATGGTAAAAAATCAACAAATTTATCATCGTTTGAATGTTACTTTGACAGAAGACGATGTGATGGGTGAAAGTTTATATAATAATATGCTACCTGATATTGTTGCTGATTTAACAGATAAAGGTTTAGCTGTTGAAAATGATGGTGCGATAGTAGTCTATTTGGATGAATTTAAGAATAAAGATGGTGATGCCATGGGGGTTATCATCAAGAAAAAAGATGGTGGTTTTCTTTATATGACAACAGACATTGCCTGTGCAAAATATCGTTATGAAATATTACATGCTGACCGAGTATTATACTATATAGATTCACGCCAACATCAACATCTCATGCAAGCATGGGCTATTGTACGTAAAGCTGGCTATATTCCCGATACAATGTCATTAGAGCACCACATGTCTGGTATGATGCTAGGTAAAGATGGTAAACCGTTTAAAACTCGAGCCGGCGGAACGATCCAGCTTATCGAATTACTTGATGAAGCAATTGAGCGGGCGACTGATCTTATCCGAAAAAAAAATCCAGCTATCCTAGAAAAGGAGTTACAATTGATTAGTCAGGTAGTTGGTATTGGTGCAGTAAAATATGCTGATCTATCAAAGAATCGTACAACTGATTATATTTTTGACTGGAACAATATGTTAACTTTTGATGGCAACACCGCGCCTTATATACAATATGCCTATGCCCGTATTACTTCTATTTTTAAACGGGATAATGTTGATCCAAGCGCACTAGGCGATCCGATCATTTTAACAAATAAGTATGAACGAGCCCTAGCGATACGTTTATTGCAATTTGAGGAGACGATATTAATCGTTGCTCGTGAAGGTTTACCACATATTATGTGCGCTTATTTATATAATTTAGCTAAATTATTTTCTAGTTTTTATGAACATTGTCCAGTTTTAGATGTAGAAAATAACAACTTAAAAGAAAGCCGATTAAAACTGGCATTTTTAACGCAAAAAACCTTAAAAATTGGTTTAGACACGTTAGGAATTGAAACGGTAGAAAGAATGTAATTCCTATTTATTATATAAGCTGTAGTAGAAGAATGGGGATTCTCCCAAGCCTCCTGTACATTATTTTGGTTAAGTAAAATCGTTACAGCAATAAAAGAGACGGTTAAGATAACATAATACTTAGAAAATAAAAGAAAGAATACATTATTAATAATGTAAGAACAATCACAGTATATAAATCGTAATTAAAATCGGTATCCATAACCTTAACTTCACTATTTTACTGTTTTTCATAAATTATACTAATGAAATTTATTAAATGTCATAGCATTATAAAACAATGAAAACCATGATCTGATCATGAAAAGATTGATTAATACTTTTGTGTTTACTACAAATTAAAGAGAATGATCAGTTTACTGATGACTTAATTATCTATTTTGATAGATCAATAACAATAATTATTAAATAATAGTAAAAGAATTGGAAATGGATTAGAAATCTTTATAATCATTGCTGTTTTGTCCAAGATCATTATATAAATCCTTGTCGCGCACCGCTCTATTTAATAGAGAAATAGCTATTGAATGATATAGATGATAAAAATATCATGATAATGAGGCTCTATTGTCAGGTAACTACAACAGATAAAATTAGAGCTTCTCTTTAAACAACAGAGAAGCTTTTGTCTACGTTAGCTAATCGTTATGGTATTCTAAACTTATGTTTGCTAAAGGAAAGAATAAAAATAAGATGATATTGATGATTGTAGCCATATTCCTCTATTATTTGTTGACGAGACTATTTCCCGTTCAGGAAATTATAGTCGTTTTTTACAAAAAAAGTTTTCTTATCTTCATGTATGGTCTGCTGGCAGACGTATTCAAGTTCTTGAACTTTGTTCTATCTAGAATTGAACTGGATCGCTATTTATGCAGACTAGAAGTATGGAATTTCTGTGGAGTAAGATGAAAACTTCGAAGCTAAAGCATTTAAAATCCACGAGCCTGGGTGTTAACCTGTACGTAGATATAAAATATCTTCCACAAATCCTAAACGGAGCTTAATGATGTTATCTTTTCGTATAGGCATGGGGATTGTGCAACTCAATGGGTTTTATCTGTTTTTACAAGACAAATACCGAGGCTATTATGCCTAAAAAAACGGGTATATGCTACTATTATACTTTTTAGTTGCACTATTGTCGATATTAGTATCCTAAGAGGATTAGATACTACTGCTACCAATTGCAATAAATAACACTTTCTTAGCTATCATTATGGTATTATTTTTTGGAACAATTTTATTACAAAAATATATTATAAAAAACTGACAAAATAAAATCGATCATTGATTTTATCACCTAAATTATTATAAGATCTAGTGTATAACTGTTATGGCTACGTTCCACTCTGATGCTTCGTGATTTTCTTAGACGTTGTTTGCACCAACAACGTCAGAAAATAAAATGCCTTGCCGCCGGTTTCAGGTTTCTCTGATCAGACAGAGGTAGCTTAAATACCACAAAAGGATTATTTTTTCAAATCATACTTCTTTAGATATCGCCTTCATAGTCTCACTCGCTGTCATAAACCCAATTTAATCGGATTAGTTATTCTTATAACGCCAAGTGCGCTAACTGGAAACCATAAAATGGCAGCAGTTCTTTTTGATTATTCTCTATTTTCCTAATCGTTTTAAAATAGTTTGCTGAAAACATTGCAATAAAACATATATATGGCTTAATGATCGGGGAATCATAGCTCTCTGATATCTAGAGCTCCTACAACTCATCTTAATTTTGATTATATGCCTTTGGAGAGTAAAGGCGGGGCATAATATATTTATTTTATATATCTAACAGCGTTAGTGCTGTGTGTTCTGAAATATCTTGCCATTCCATCTAAAATTAAGAGCATCAATCTCTTGTAGTAATTCTGGAAGATATGGTTAAGCTCAGAGCTCACTCTAGTTATTAAGAAGTTCAAATAAATTTATTTCTAGTTCTTGATAAGTATTTTGACAGCAACGAACTCTTTATGTCAATGTATGTCAATGTGCAATTTCCTCAATAATAACCTATCAGATAAAAGAAGTCAACTTCTCTGGCAGGACGCCATATGCCATCATCGGCCCAGAAATAAATGTAACGCATATCTCTTAAATTACGCAGCTGATATTGTCTGTGCTCTTTAAGCCATTGCTGTTTCAGTCTGCTAATGTTGGGTGATAGCAGAGGGATCATATACTTCTCACAAGAATTGCACAGATCTTGATGAAATCACCGGTAGAGATAACCTTGCAGATATAGTTATGGTTAGAAACTCTTTGCTATTTTTCACGCTTAAGGTGAGAGTGGTAGCAATAATCTCTTGAAGCATATTTCATTGCTGTTGTGATCTCCTGATCTTAATCATTTTAATCTTAATATCGCCAATAGCAATTTATATAATTTTTTTTATGGTAATAAATAACCATTACGGATGGTAACCATATGCCTGTTCGTCGACAAGACGGAGTTGAACAGGTTATCGTAGCATGGCTTAGAAAACTCCTTAGTAAGGTTGCCTATCAACCTTCCTGGCACACCAATTACGGATGAGTTCATACAAGGGGTATCACAGGTAATATCTGGTCTAGTATATTACATCTAGGTAGATTTTTCATAAAATATAATAGCTATATTATTGAAATTATTCATGAAATTAATCAATAGGATACGCCATACCATCTTCAAAACTCCATACATAAATAAGCATAACTCTAATAAAAATTTTTAATAAACAGAAACGGAAGCATTACTGGATAATCTATTTAAGAATCTGGATATTAATTTCCGGTATTTCATGTCAATCTAATTGATAAGATGTAAGGATAAGGAGCATTCCAATAAGAGAATATACTAAAAAGACTTCTTTTTGTCGCTAAATATGGTATTAATCCATCATTTTAAAATATTCATTTTGTTATAAAGGTGTCATTTGTGAAGATTTTACGCTGAATATATTATTAATAAATAATTTTCAGTTAAACGTGATTGAGAGGTGATAGAATCAAACTATGTGAGAAAAGGTTACTGTTTTACTTGCAGAGTTATTTGTAGCTAGGTCTATATTCAATTGTTGTGATTTTAAACAATCGTCTTTAAACGAAGAATTCGGTAAATAAATAACGATCCTACATGAATAAAATCTACTCAGCCATCCTTTTAATCAGCTAATAGAACTATTCACATTTTAAATATGGAATTCATTACTAATAATTCTCTGGTTTTACCTAGGCTTATTAGGTGATGGTAACTAATCTCATGCTTCCTGGCAAAGGTTCCGTGCCATTTAACTTCATCCAAACAAAAAGATAAACTCTTTATCGATGATCGGATTAAGAAATATTAATACACTGTGTATTAAACTCTTCACTACTTTCATTGCTCGCATAACTCTGTCAATTCGAGCGATTAAAGATTGAAATTTATTCTTTCTTTTATTTCCTTCCTCTCCCGTATTTTTTGGCTTTCTTATGTAGAATATAATGTTTCTATTTAAAGAATTTATGAAAAAATGTTTTGTCGATTTTTAAATGCACTTAGTGCATTTAAGTTGACTATTGCTATTAAAATTATAAAATAATGACGTTATCTAAAACGTTGTTTTAAAATTAACGTCTGTTTATTTTGCTGACTCTCATAAAGTTAAGCTATTAAACATATATCAAAGATAACTAAACCATTTATCTTTGTGATATACTTTCGATAGAGCCCCTTGTAATAAAAGATTGTTACATGTTTTCCTTCAATCGAGGATTTCGCAAGGATATTGTTGTATAACTCTAATAAATGTTTCCAGTAGATAACATATTTATTATGATAATATGGTGTAGAATAAAGTAGAATGAATTGATTCAATCCATGAATCGAGATCATTTGACAGATTATCGTTAAAATAACTAATAAGTTATACCTTTATATTGCAAAGAAAGGAGGAAAAAATTTCTTCGATCTGTATATTATTTTCTTTTTTATGGCAACCCTGTAGGAAATTCTTCTATAGCATGAGAGATTTCTACTAACAATTCTTTCTAAGATAACCTAGATATACTATATAAAGAAAAATTTGCTATTTCGAGACAATCAGCATTAATTGACAATTAACAGGGATTATTTTCGACTATTCCAGTCTTACAATTATCCTGATGTTGTTCGCGAATTAGAACAATTTAGCTATATTTGGATTATTTCATTTTTCATCAAATCATCTAAGAAGGTTTGATCCTATTGGCAAGGTCTTTCCCCTACTTGTTTAACTGATAAAACTAAAATAGGCGTTTTGCAATTCGTTCCTCATTCCGTCTTAATCTAATAGGTATACATTAATTAAACTAAAAATTTAATTATTTATGATAACGGATTAGTTTTGGTTTTAGGTAGTATGAATTTAGTCAATGGCACAACTCTTATGATATAAAATCTTATCTGTTGTTTGATGAATTTTTATCAAAGCGGTTTCTGGTTTTACTCAACCTCTACCTACTGTCAACTAATGAAATGAAAATGATTTTTTTCTGCTACTGCTCAAAATAGCTAATTGAGTAATAGATTCTCTATCCTTTCTTTAAAGTACTTTATTTCTCAAGTGTGTTAGCGCAAAATCTTGCGGCAGACTTATATAAAACGTTGCTAATAAAATATCTACTATCCATCTGTTTGATTTTAACTTTTAATGACAAATTTTAGTAAATATCACTATCGGTTTCTCGCTTTATATATCTTAATAAATTAAAATTATATCTTTAGACATTATCTTATCGCTGATAAGCTAGAGAATAATTTTTATGGTTTGTTAATACTAACCTAGAAGTAATCATTCTTGATGGAAGTTAATAATGCGTACAAGACAATATCTTCTCTTTACTTTAAAAGAGACTCCCGCCGATGCTGAGGTTATTAGTCATAAGTTGATGCTTTGCGCAGGTATAATCCGTAAACTTGCTTCAGGGCTATATGACTGGCTGCCAACCGGTGTCCGTGTACTGCGCAAAATTGAAAATATTATTCGTGAAGAAATGAATCGAGCTGGTGTAATTGAAATTTCTCTGCCGATAGTTCAGCCAGCAGATCTATGGCAAGAAAGTGGGCGTTGGAAGCAATATGGAGCAGAATTACTTCGTTTCGTTGATCGTGGCGAGCGATCTTTTGTGTTGGGTCCTACTCATGAAGAGGTAATTACCGATCTCATTCGCAATGAAGTGAGTTCTTATAAGCAGCTGCCGTTGAATTTTTATCAAATTCAAACAAAATTTCGTGACGAAATAAGACCACGTTTTGGTGCGATGCGCTCCCGTGAATTTCTTATGAAAGATGCTTATTCTTTTCATACTGATCAAAACTCGCTGCAACAAACTTACGATGCAATGTATAAGGCATATAGTATAATCTTTAGTCGTATTGGCTTTAATTTTAAGGTAGTCCAAGCAGATACTAGCTCTATTGGTGGAAATGCTTCTCATGAATTTCAAGTTTTAGCTGATAGTGGTGAAGATAATATTGTTTTTTCTACTATTTCAGATTACGCTGCTAATATTGAATTAGCAGAAGCGATTTGTCTTACGGAAGAGCGTGCTGCACCAACTGAAGATATGCGTCTTATTGATACCCCTGATACAAAAAGCATTGCTGAGCTAGTTGATCAACATAATTTACCTATCGAGAAAACAGTTAAAACCTTAATTGTCAGTGCAGCAAAAGAGAGTGGTCATCAGCTCATTGCCTTATTGATCCGTGGTGATCATGAATTAAATGAGATGAAAGCAGAAAAACATCCTCTAGTTGCGAGCCCACTAAAATTCTCAACAGAAGAAGAAATACGAGCAATCTTGAAAGCAGGTCCAAATTCATTAGGCCCTGTTAATTTACCAATACCAGCGATTATCGACCGCAGCGTTTCTATGATGAGTGATTTTAGTGCCGCTGCCAATATCGATCATAAACATTATTTTGGTATTAATTGGCAGCGAGATCTACCTTTACCCGAAGTTTATGATCTACGTAATGTAGTTGAAGGTGATCCTAGTCCAGATGGTAAAGGAACTATACAAATTAAACGTGGAATTGAAGTTGGTCATATTTTTCAACTCGGAACTAGATATTCTAAAGTAATGAAGGCCAGCGTGCAAAATGCAGAGGGCCATAATCAAACGGTAACGATGGGATGTTATGGTATCGGTATCACACGGATTGTAGCAGCTACAATTGAACAGAGTCATGATGATAAAGGAATTATTTGGCCTGATGCAATCGCACCTTTTCAAGTTGCTATTTTACCAATGAATATGGATAAATCATATCGTGTTAAAGAAGTTGCTGAAAAACTTTACTATGATTTGCAATCTAATGGTATTGATGTCATTTTTGATGATCGAAAAGAACGACCTAGCGTGATGTTTGCCGATATGGAGCTTATTGGCATACCTCATACCATCGTGATCGGTGATCGTAATTTAGATGACAACAAGGTTGAATATAAACAGCGACGCAATAATGAAAAAAAATTTATTGATATCACTGAAATAGTTGATTTTCTAAAAATAAAACTTAACTAAGCATCCTCATTAATAATAAAAGTCCAGTTAAAATAGCTTAGAATCTTATATTTCTGATAATCAGCCAGACTGATAAGTGCAAATTTTATTAAATTTAATTGCCAGGTCTAGATCCAATAATGTTGCATCAAACAATCTATCATCCATTAATAGATAGATTCTATTATAGTCATTAACTTCAGCATAAACAGGTTAATCCGATTCAATATCGGTTAAATAATATCCATTTTAAATCAGTATCGCTTACATATAAGTAAGCCTACTTTATACTATTTAATAAAGTGACGGAAGCGATAGAGGTTATTCTCTTCGCCATTTTTATCTGCCTTTACTTGTGCTAATATAATTTAAGTCATTTTTAGCAAAAAGGTTAATTATTCAATAATTTTATCATTTGAGTTTAAAAACTGTCATTTCACTAGAAAATATCAACAAATGAGGAAAGATTGCTGCCAGGATAAATTATCCATTATTTGACTTTGTAATTGCGGTAATTTCTTTCCGGTTGCCAGAAAGAATCAATAACCTCATTGTTAGGGGTATTTCAATACTTTTTTCTTCTTTGTTTGCTATGATAAATACTATCTTTGTTTGCAAGGTATCTGAATTCAGATATTGACAGCAGAATTGCAACCTAGTATCTAGCCTTATTTGCAGCCGTTACAGGCAGGCTTCTATGTATCCGTTTACTCACCTCCTTATTATCCTAAGGAGGTTTAAGCTAGAAATAATCTAGGTTTAACAAGTCTAGATTTCAATCATCTTTATCATCACTACTATTTGCCTACATAATTTTTTGTATTTATCTTTAATATTAAAATGATTAATGTTCATTAACGGCTATCTTAGCAAAGATTGTTGTTTTTCTTACAGAGCAACTTATAAGCACATCTATATTCAATTATTCTGCTTTCAAACAATCTTCTTCAATCAGATAGAATTCAGTAAATAAAATGACCATGCATCATGAAATCTACTTAGCCATCTCCCTTTAATTGGATAATATAACACTATCCGCATTGTAAATGTGAACTACTTGCAAATAACGCTATAATTATCTAATTTTATTAGATAATGGTGACTAATTTCATTTTTCTTAATAAAGCTTTCGTACGATTTTACTCTATCTAAGTAAAAGATTGACTCTTTATCAATAATTAGTCAGAAAACGGCTAATACACTCTGCATTAAACTCTTTAAGATCTCATCGATTACAATGATCCATGTCAATTTTGCTGATTAAGGCCGTGCGATTCGTTCTTTTTTATCTTACACTCTTTTAGTTCTTCTAGATTTTCCATGTGAAATATAATGATTTTCTTTAAATCCTTTAAAGAAAATATTCATCGATTTCAACAATGTCAGTTAGTGCAACTTATCTTGATATGTTGGATAAAGTAAGAAAATAGTGCTGCCATCTAAAGCTTATTTTCAAATCAATGCCTGTTTGTTTCGCTTACTTCTGTATAGTTCACCTATTCAGCATACATCGAAGATAATTAAAATATTTATCCTTCTTAATTTAGTTTTGCTATAAGACTTCTAGTAAGTTTTGTTAAATGATTTTCTGCAATTATGAAATTTGTTAATGATATCGCTGTAACCATTATGAATCTCTCCAGTGAATAACATGTTCACTATAACAATATGATCAGAATAAAATATAGAATGAGTTTCTTTAATGTATAAATTGATATCATCTGATAAATTATCAGCGAGCTGACTAATAAAATACAGCTTTATGTTGCAGGAATAGAAAAAATTTCTTTGATTTGTATGACCGTTTGCTTTTTATATTGAGCTCTATAGCAAAATATTCTTATGGAATGAGGATTTTTTATCAATAAGTGTTATTAATATAACGTTATAAATACATTTTACTCAAAATGATCTGAGTCTGAGAGAGGTGTTTTATAGTAACTTTGATTACGGATTATTAAACCTAATACTATACGATGCTATCTTGTTACCCACTCGGCCAACACTAAAGCTGATTGGTCAGCCTTTTCATTATGGTTAAAAACGCAAATGGAGTGAATAGTTTTTTGATTACCAGTCTTGGTAGAGTTTTTCCCTTGAGTTATGAATAAATAACCTTCAGAGATAGGTGTTATTATGTTTTGATAACTCAGTATTCGTATCTTTTAGCCAGTGCTAGTTTGTTTTAAATACTAGCCCGATATAATAAGAAGAGAGCTATCACCATGGTCTGGGAATATGCATTACCATTTCGCATTATGGTAACTTTTGGTAGTGCAATAAGTAGCTCAACATTGAAGATTTTGCATAATTCGATGACAATTTTCTTGTTTATGCTTTGTTAATCTAAAACTAGCTACTTTTTTATGTCAACTATTTGAATATTAAGCTTACGAGTCGTTGATACTGCTATTCAATCTGGTAAATTAGGAATAGCGGCAGATTTACTTTTAATAGATTAAGCACTTTTGATATACTCATATTTAATGACGGTAGGCAAAAAATTCTTTATATACTATTTTCCTAAACTCTAATAATAATCCGTGTACCCCCGTTGATCTGTGGCATAAGAAACTTTACCATCTGACATGCCCGTATCTTAATCTAGGGATAAGTGCAGGTTATCGCTCTTCGCTTTAGATAGCTATTGCTTTACTAGTTTTATTAAACTGTTATTTAGATAGCGTGAACATCCATAATATTATTTTCGTTGCCAATTATAAATACTTTTACAAATTTATCTTGAAGTAAGGAAGCTTTATGCTACAGTTTTTCAGTTCATCACGATTACTTAAATATCCTAATAAATAAAGGATGTTTCTTGACTCGTTTATTGATAATATGTCATTTATATGTTCATTAATAAAATAGATGTGTATTAAATATTTGCAATATTAACACCAATATGGGTGTTATTTCACATCATGAATCCTCCAGTTATATAAGGGAGGATTAGGCATCTGGTCACTATAATACTGAAAGTCTGCGAGATTCTACTTACCTGCTGGACCATTCCGCATGGTTAAAGGGTTAGGATATGGTTATTACATTCTTCAAAATGCATTTATAAAATGCATCTATTACAATAATGTTTGGTTATTTTGTCAAATTATTTTATCTAGTTTTCAGTTTCAGTAAGATAATATAGTTTTATTGAATAATTTAGTTTTAATTTTTAACCAATCTTTAATAGATTGCAATAGAGTTTTTTACTCCAAGTACTGATTGAAGTGCTTCCGAGTTATTAGCAAAACTGGTGTATGGCGATCAAGCTCCGTTCTGATATTTCATGAATCTGTTCTGTATTTTACATTTAACATTGGTTAGCACCAGGATCAGAAGTTCTAATCTCCTTGTCCGTTTTCTTTTTTGAACAAATTTTAACAACTTAAATATTATTGAAATGGTTGTTTTTAAGCGACACTTCTTTGTCTATCAGCTTCATAGCCTAATTGTTGCTAAAAGCCAATTTAATTGAATTTGTCATTCTTAGATATAAAGCTATAGAATACCAGAATCTTCATCGCTAAAAGAGATAGTGCTTCACTAAAAACTTTACCCATAAAACATTAGGTTTTATTAGCGGTATCATGGTTCTCTACTAATAAGATCTCTCGAAACTCACCTTAATTTGGATTACATGCCTTTCTGGAGTGAAGCTAGTAATTAGTTATTTTGTACCCAAGAGCGTTTGAACTACATGTCTGGAAATATATTTTCTATTTGCATTAAAAATCAAGGGCACCGTCTCCATTAGCAAATCTAAGAGATATGTTTAAGCCATGCTAACGCAGTCCATTGAAAAGTTCGGTCCAGTTTGCTTCCTAACTCTTAATAACCATATTCGAGCGCAATGTGCTCTTTATATCCATGCTCATCACCGCCGATAATGATCAGCATGTAAAAATAATCAGTTTGCCTGATAGGCTGGTATATGTCATCGCTAAGAAATAAACATAGTGCATATTGCTAAATCACACAAGCAGCATATTACCTCTTCTATTTAAGACATTACTATTTCAGTCTGCTGATGATTTTTGACAGAGGAGGTCTCCACGTGCTTTTGACCAAGAGAATCAGCACTTAG
>JBQMRR010000001.1:0-794 GCA_052174495.1 Arsenophonus sp. NC-TX2-MAG3 | reverse complement strand
TCAACAAAACGACAATGTTGAAATTATACTTTAAATGAATGGAGTATTCAAAACGAAATTTTAATTACTCGTCTTCAGTAAACAAATGTCTTTTTTTAATTAAACCTCAAGAAAATCTTTTTTGCACAGAAAACCCTGCTTACACAGATTTTAGTATTAGCAGAGACCTGACACTTCCCGGTGTCAAGTCATAACTGTATGAATGAATTTGCAGGAGGAAGTAAACTATTCTGTAATAATACAGGCTTAACACTGTGTCTGTGGGTATTGAAATAAGGTACAGGTGGCTGTGGTCGTATGTCATCGGATTACTTTCACTTACCTTTTAACTCCACTTCTATTCCACTCATATTATGACAGGCAGATAAAATATCCTCACTCTGACGTATCATCGGAAATCTGACGCAAAGTTTTGAATATACGTTCTATCTTTGTAAACGATGTTTTCAGCAGGTGTCATACAAAGTTTATCTATAACTGAGATGTGTTTTTACAACATTTAGATGTGGTTTTAAAGAAGGATCATTTTGCTGAGTCATGTGTTTGGTGAATTGCTCTTCCACTTTGTGTAGGTAAATTATCAAAATTTGCATTTGCATACTATAATATTGTACTTATTGCCAAGTCTATATTTGAACATAAATTATCGGCAATCAGTTTATTACACATATCAGCATCCCTAGTATTTTCAATGTATTAGCAGCATCGCTATTATCACACCTCACCCTAAGAGATGACCATTCACGGCGTTCTGGATAATTTTTACGAAAATAATCAAACTGGCCGTCAAGATG